>JAHFQY010000005.1:44846-88266 GCA_023259065.1 Nitrosomonadales bacterium | reverse complement strand
TCCCGGCTGCGGATCTGAAAGCCATTATCGACAAGACCTACACTGCACAGGTGTACAGCAACGGGCGTGCCGATTCCGATGCGACACAGATCACGCCGCTGCGCACACTGGAGCCGGGGGTGCATGTGCTGGAGCTTTCCAACGGGCCCACGCTGGCGTTCAAGGACATGGCCATGCAGCTGCTGGGCAACCTGTTTGAATACGCGTTGAGCAAACAGCATGACGAGCTGAATATCCTCGGTGCAACCTCCGGTGATACCGGCTCTGCTGCGGAATATGCTATGCGCGGCAAGAAGGGCATCCGCGTGTTTATGTTGTCGCCGAACGGCAAGATGAGCGGGTTCCAGCGTGCGCAGATGTATTCGCTGCAGGATCCGAACATTTTCAACATTGCCATCAATGGCATGTTCGACGATGCGCAGGACATGGTGAAGGCAGTGTCCAACGATCACGCGTTCAAAGCCAAATACAAGATCGGCACGGTCAACTCGATCAACTGGGCACGTGTGTCTGCGCAGGTGGTGTATTACTTCAAGGGCTATTTTGCCGCGACCAAATCCAACGACGAGCAGGTGGCCTTCTCGGTGCCATCCGGCAACTTCGGCAACGTCTGCGCAGGTCACATCGCACGCATGATGGGCCTGCCCATCGGCCAGCTGATCCTGGCCACGAACGAGAACGACGTGCTGGATGAATTTTTCCGCACCGGCGCTTACCGTCCACGCGATACCAAGCACACCTACGAGACCAGCAGCCCGTCGATGGACATTTCCAAGGCGTCGAACTTCGAGCGCTTCGTGTCTGACCTGGTGGGCCGCGATGCTGCCAAGGTGCGCGAATTCTGGGGTGCAGTGGACAAGGGCGGCGCATTCGACATCAAGGGCACGCCGTATTGGGACAGTCTGCCCAAGTTCCACTTTGCCTCAGGCAAGAGTTCGCATCAGGACCGCCTCAAGACCATCAGCAAGGTGTGGGCCGATTGCGGCGTGATGATAGACACGCACACGGCGGACGGCCTCAAAGTGGGCCTGGAGCAGCGGCGCCCGGGCCTGCCGCTGGTGTGCCTGGAAACAGCCTTGCCGGCCAAGTTTGCCGAGACCATACGGGAAGCGCTGGGGTGCGAACCGGAGCGTCCCGCCAAGTTGTATGGCATCGAGAAGTTGCCGCAGCGCGTTGAGGTAATGGATGCGGATGTGGTCAAGCTCAAGACCTTCATTGCAGCCAACGTCCCGCAATAACACCCATGCAAGCTGAAATCAGCACTGTTGCACACGTGATTCAGCTGGCTGTTGCGCCGGTATTTCTGCTCACCGGTGTGGGTGCAATCCTGTCTGTGCTGACCAATCGCCTCGGCCGCATCGTTGATCGTTTTCGTGTGCTGGAGCGCACCCTGCTTGATGCTGAAAACGAGAGCGCCCATCGTGAAGAGATGGCAGCTCTGGCCTATCGCGAAAAGGTGATTTACTGGGCCATCAGCCTGTGCACGGTGTGTGCGCTGCTGATCTGTGTGGTCATCGCCACGCTGTTTGTGGGCGCGGTAACGGGAGTGGAATTGTCTGGCGTTATTGCGCTGCTGTTCATACTCGCCATGCTTGCCCTGATCATTGGTCTGCTCAGTTTCCTGCGCGAAATCTACATTGCCACTGGCACCATGCACCGGGCGGTGAAGTAATGAGCCTGTCCGATCTGTCTCCCACTTGGCGCAAATGGCTGCGACGCGCTATCGAGCTTCTGGTGATCATCATCGTGATCATGGGAGTACGTGCCTGGCAGCAGCGCGATATTGCAAGCGGCCCGGCTCCAGCCTTGCAGGGCGTGCTGCTGGACAAGCGCACGTTTGTTCTGCCAGCCAAGCCGGAGCAACCCGTGCTGGTGCATTTCTGGGCTACATGGTGCCCGATCTGCCGCACCGAGCAGGGCTCGCTGGAGGCGCTGTCGAATGATCACTACAAGGTGATGACGGTGGCGATGCAGAGTGGTGAGAGAGCATCAGTCCAGGGTTTCATGGCTGAGCAGAAGCTGAGTTTCCCCGTGATCAATGATCCGGAGGGCATGCTTTCTGCGGAGTGGGGCGTGCATGCCGTGCCAGCCAGCTTCATCATCGATACCGATGGCAAGATACGCTTTGTCGAGATTGGTTATACCACCGGGATGGGCTTACGCCTGAGGCTGTGGCTGGCGCAGTTTTAAGCTGTTGGCTTATGCACGGGCAGCAGATGCATTATCTGCTTGTATCAACACCACCTGATTGCGCCCGCCATGTTTGGCTTTGTACAGGGCCTGGTCGGCCAGGTTGATCATGTCATCCAGTGTGTCGCAAAGGGTGTTGGTCACACCGATGCTCACTGTCATGCTCAGTGATTCCTTGTCATTTATGGGGATTTCCAGAGCCGCGATGTGACGCCGCAGGCGCTCCATGATTTCGACCGGAGAATCATTATTGACGGAGACTATGCAGAACTCCTCGCCGCCCATGCGCGCAACGATATCGGTGGTGCGGAATTCTTTGGCCAGGGTGCGTGATACCGCAACGATGGCGAGGTCGCCGACATCGTGGCCATAGGTGTCGTTGATGCGCTTGAAGAAATCGATATCCACCATGGCGATCAACAGCTGGATGTGGCCGCGCTTGGCGCTGCTGAACAGGATATTGCCAGCCTCGAACAAATAGCGCCGGTTGTACAGCTTGGTCAGGTAGTCGCGATGGGCCTGATCCTGAATGGTGCGCAGGCTTTCCAGGTAATCCAGGCGTGCATTCACACGGCTGGTGAATTCCTCAACCAGGAAAGGCTTGCGCATGATGTCATCGGCGCCCGCCTTGAAGAAGCGCACTCCCACAAAGCCGTCTTTTGATCCAGTAACGCCTATGATAGCGAGCTTGGTACTGGCATGATTGGAACGCAACTTCATGCACAGGCTGATTCCATCCATGTCGGGTATGTCGTAGTCGGTAATGACGACAGAAATGTCCTGTTGCTGGTCAATCGCGTGCAGTGCCGCTTCGCTGCTGTCAGCCTCGACAACCTGCAGCCTTTGTGTGAGCAGAATTGTCTTGATGTAAGTACGGAAGCTGGAGCTGCCATCCACGATCAGCACCTTGCACGTCATGTTCCTGAGGGTGTGCAGCACGCTTTTCTGCACGATTGCGATGGAGCCGGGGTGTTGCTTGGTGACGTAGTCGACGATGGGTTTTGCCGAGATGCGGTCATGTGTCTCACTGTCCAGTGAGCCGGTCAGCACAATAGTGGCTATGCCGAAACTCAATACCATGTCCACCGCTTCACCGTCGGGCGCATCGGGCAGACTGAGATCAACCACGGCAACCCGATACTGGTGGTGATGTTCGGACAAAAGCTGTTCGCACTCGGTCAGCGAGCGTGCGTAATCAACCGGCAGGTCGACTACCGAGCTTACTGCCTGTGTAACGACCCTGCCGATGGTTGCGCTGTCGTCAACGATCAGTATGCGTCCTGCTTCTGCTTCCGATGATGTCATGGTGAATGAATGGACTGCGCCGCCTTATGGTCGAACTTGTATTTCATTTTGCTATGGATGGGCTATTTCCGCAAGAAATATAAGGCTTGTGGAAAGTCATTGCCGCCACAATGGGCATCAGTCGGCATGCATGGGATGAAATGGCTGCGGCAAAGTATAATGTGCGGATAGTTCAGACAGGAAGAAAGCAAATGACCCAACGTAAAATTATTCCCATCGTCGCCGCATCGGAAGCGAGTGAAAGCGATTCATCATGCAGCGGCGCCGAACCTTTTGCGCTGATGGTGCTGGGCGATTCGATGGTGCCGGAATTCGAGGATGGTGACGTGGTGGTGGTCGAGCCGGAAGGCTTGGCACACGACGGCTCATTCGTGATTGCGTTTCATAACGAGGAGTACATTTTCCGCCAGCTGCGCATTCAGGACGGGCGCTACTCCCTGACGGCGCTCAATGCGTCATATCCGGCCATGGATGTGCCGGGCATTGATGTGGTGAAGGGTGTGGTGATACAGAAATCCAAGCCGGGCAAGCGCAAGCTGTCGAAGTCTTACATCTGACAGAAACAAGCCACAGAGTCTACCGAGAGTTGACCGGAGCGATGAGGGCAGCGGTGTTCTCTGTGGCCCCGACATCATATTTCACTGGCGTGAAATTATGAGTCTCCACCGTTAAGTGAAGGAATTCTTCAGCCGAAGAATTCCTTCACTTTATCCATCCACGACTTGGCGCGGGGGCTGTGGCGGGCGCTGTCCTGCTCGCTGATGGTTTCAAACTCGCGCAGCAGTTCCTTCTGGCGCTCGGTCAACTTCACCGGCGTTTCCACCACGACGTGACAGTTCAGGTCGCCATGCGTGTTGTTGCGCATGCCCTTGATGCCTTTGCCGCGCAGGCGGAAGATCTTGCCGGATTGGGTTTCGGCGGGGATCTTGATGCGAGCGGAACCATCCAGTGTGGGGATCTCGATTTCCCCGCCCAGTGCGGCAGTGGCGAAACTGATCGGCATTTCGCAATGCAGGTCGTCACCATCGCGCTGGAACACGCTGTGCTGCTTGATGTGAATCTCCACATATAAATCTCCCGCTGGTGCGCCGTGGGTGCCCGCTTCGCCGTGGCCGCTGTGGCGCAAACGCATGCCGCTGTTGATGCCGGCCGGAATCTTGATTTCCAGGGTCTTGTGCTCTTTGGTGCGCCCTGCGCCGTGGCAGCTGCCGCATGGCGAGGTGATCTGCTTGCCGCTGCCGTGGCAACGCGGGCAGGTCTGCTGGATGGAGAAGAAGCCCTGCTGCATGCGCACCTGGCCGTGGCCGGCACAGGTCTGGCAGGTGGTGGGGCTGGTGCCTGGTTTGGCGCCGGAGCCGTGGCAGGTTTCGCATTCCACCATGGTGGGGATGCGCACCTGCTTGGTGGCCCCGCGTGCGGCTTCCTCCAGGGTGATTTCCATGTTGTAGCGCAGGTCAGCGCCGCGATGGTTGGCTGAGCGCCCGCCACGACCGGCACCGCCGAAGATGTCGCCAAAGATGTCGCCAAAATCAAATCCGGCTGCACCGCCGCCGAAGCCGCCACCGCCCATGCTGCCATCGGTGGCTGCGTGGCCATACTGGTCATAGGCCGCACGCTTCTGTCCATCGGACAGTGTTTCATAAGCTTCCTTGGCTTCCTTGAACTGCTCTTCCGCCTTCGGGTTGTCTGGGTTGCGGTCAGGATGATGCTTCATCGCCAGCTTGCGATAAGCCTTCTTGATCTCATCGTCATTGGCGTCCTTGTTGATGCCCAGCACTTCGTAGTAGTCTTTTTTGCTCATGGCCGTGAAACGTGAAATGTGAAATGTGAAACGTGAAATGCGACAACGCTCCGCGTAGCGTAGCTCGTCGTGCTGAAACCCAACGTGTGCAGCATCATGCTTTGTCCTTGAGTGATTTCATCAGGGCTAATGTGAGCGCAGAAACCTCGTCCAGTCTTGACTGGATCGAGGTGATTTCGGTGCAGAATTTAAGTCGTAATGCCAGATCAAGTTGTGTATCCGGTTCGGCTAGCGAACCGGTTGCTACACCAAGGAAATAGAGCAGTTCTTTTGTGCCGTTACGCGCCGATCCTTCCGCGATATTTGATGGGACAGAAACGGCTGCCCGGCGCATTTGTGACGATAATCCGAATTGCTCTTCCCTAGGAAAGGTGGACGTGAGCCGGTAGATGTCTTCTACCAGCAGCATGGCGCTTTGCCATGCTCGCAAATCCTTATGCCCACGTTTCACTTTTCACCTTTCACGTTTCACTTCTTGTCATTCTTCACTTCGGTGAATTCCGCATCCACCACGTCGCCTTCATCCTTCTTGGCTTCGCCGTGTGCTGCACCTTCAGCACCCGCACCGGCCTGTGCCTGCTCGGCTGCGTACATCTTCTCGGCCAGCTTGTGTGCGGCTTCGGACAATGCTGCGGCCTTGGCTTCGATGGCTTCCTTGTCGTCGGCCTTCACCACGCCTTCGGCATCTTTCAGTGCCGCTTCGAGCTTGGCCTTTTCCTCTTCACTCAGTTTGTCACCATGTTCCTTCAGCGATTTATGGGTGGAGTGGATCAGCGCATCCAGCTGGTTGCGTGCGGTGACCAGTTCCACGGCCTTGCGGTCGTCATCGGCGTGGGCTTCCGCATCCTGCACCATTTGCTGGATCTCGGCTTCAGACAAGCCGGAGCTGGCCTGGATCTTGATCTTGTTTTCCTTGCCGGTGGCCTTGTCCTTGGCGGACACGTGCAGGATGCCGTTGGCGTCGATGTCGAAAGTCACTTCGATCTGCGGCATGCCGCGTGGTGCAGGCGGAATGTCGGACAGGTTGAACTGGCCCAGGCTCTTGTTGCCGGAAGCGACTTCGCGCTCACCCTGCAGCACATGGATGGTAACCGCGTTCTGGTTGTCTTCTGCGGTCGAGAACACCTGCGATGCCTTGGTAGGAATCGTGGTGTTTTTCTTGATCAGCTTGGTCATCACGCTGCCCATGGTCTCGATACCCAGTGACAACGGGGTCACGTCCAGCAGCAGCACGTCCTTCACTTCGCCTTGCAGCACGCCGCCCTGAATCGAGGCGCCCACGGCCACGGCTTCGTCCGGGTTCACGTCCTTGCGCGGTTCCTTGCCGAAGAAGGCCTTGACCTTCTCCTGCACCAGCGGCATGCGGGTCTGGCCACCGACCAGAATCACGTCGGCGATGTCAGTGTTGGAAACGCCGGCATCTTTCATCGCGATCTTGCATGGCTCGATGGTGCGCGCAACCAGGTCTTCCACCAGGCTTTCCAGCTTGGCGCGGGTAATCTTCACGGCCAAGTGTTTCGGGCCTGTAGCATCGGCAGTGATGTAAGGCAGGTTGACTTCGGTCTGCTGCGCGGAAGACAGCTCGATCTTGGCTTTCTCGGCTGCGTCCTTCAGGCGCTGCAGGGCCAGCATGTCCTTCTTCAGGTCGATGCCACTTTCCTTCTTGAACTCTTCCACGAGGAATTCGATCACGCGCATGTCGAAGTCTTCACCGCCGAGGAAGGTGTCGCCGTTGGTAGACATCACCTCGAACTGGTGCTCGCCGTCGATCTCGGCGATGTCGATAATGGAGATGTCGAAAGTACCGCCACCCAGGTCGTACACCGCAATCTTGCGGTCGCCTTCCTGCTTGTCCAGGCCGAAAGCCAGTGCCGCTGCGGTTGGCTCGTTGATGATGCGCTTGACCTCCAGGCCGGCAATGCGGCCGGCATCCTTGGTGGCCTGGCGCTGGCTGTCGTTGAAGTAGGCAGGAACAGTAATCACGGCTTCAGTGACTGGCTCGCCGAGGTAGTCTTCGGCAGTCTTCTTCATCTTCATCAGCACTTGTGCGGAGATTTCCGGAGCGGAGATTTCCTTGTCGCGCACCTTGATCCAGGCGTCGCCATTCTTGGCCTTGACGATGGAGTAGGGCACCATGCCGATGTCTTTTTGCACCATGGGCTCTTCAAAGCGGCGGCCGATCAGGCGCTTGACACCGTACAGGGTGTTCTTGGGGTTGGTTACGGCCTGACGCTTGGCGGGCGCGCCAACCAGCACTTCGCCGTCTTCCATGTAGGCGATGATGGAGGGGGTTGTGCGTGCGCCTTCGGCGTTCTCGATCACCTTGGGCTTGCCGTTTTCCATAACGGATACGCAAGAGTTGGTGGTACCCAAGTCAATGCCAATAATCTTTCCCATGATGCTTCCTTTCAGTAAATTTTCAATGTGGTTTGAAACTGTTGCAGCCTATCTGTGGGCAGCAACCTTATAT
The DNA here is from genome assembly GCA_023259065.1 of Nitrosomonadales bacterium. Taxonomy (GTDB): domain Bacteria; phylum Pseudomonadota; class Gammaproteobacteria; order Burkholderiales; family Gallionellaceae; genus 39-52-133. Next base: position 80,500 of record JAHFQY010000005.1, on the reverse strand, counting down.
TTCAAGTGGCTTTAAACTCCCCTCCCCCTCGACGGGGGAGGGGTGGGGGAGAGGGTGGATTCCATGCGCCCCTCTCCCCACCCCTCTCCCGCGAGGGGAGAGGGAGCTGTTGCCTATTCTTTTGCTTTTGCCACCATGACCAAAGCAGGGCGCAATACGCGGTCGCTCAGGGTGTAACCCTTTTGCATCACGCTTACCACGGTATTCGGCTCCTGCTCGCTATCCAGCATGCCGATGGCCTGGTGTTTGTGGGCATCAAATTTCTCGCCCACCGGGTTGATTTCCTTGATGTTGAATTTCTCGAATACGCTGGAAAGCTGTTTCAGGGTCAGTTCCATCCCGCTCTTGAAGCTTTCCACGCTGGCAGTCTGCACCGCCAGGCCGGCCTGCAGGCTGTCCATCACCGCCAGCATTTCGTTGGAGAAGCGTTCCACGGCAAACTTTTGCGCCTTGCTCACATCTTCCTGGGCGCGGCGGCGGATGTTCTCCCCCTCGGCCTTGGCGCGTAGCCAGGCGTCATGGTGCTCCTGTGCGTTCAACTCGGCCTTCTTGAGCATTTCTTCCAGGCTGGGCATTACCTCGGGAGCCTGATGCTCGGGAGTATTGTTTTCAGGATTCTTGCTTTCAGGGGGTGTTTCCGTGTGTGTCATGCGCCTTCTCCATAAATCGGTGCGGCATAAATGGGGACGGTGGAAGGGTTTTCAAGAGGGGAAATGCAAATAATTCTGCAGGCTGTCTCCAGCGAGTGGAGGCAAGCCTGTTTCAAGCGGCCAAGGGTGTGATTTCGGACTCGATTTTGCTGCTGATGTTCAGGCGTGCGGTCTTGAGGTCGAAGCTGGCTTGCAGGTTCATCCAGAATTCCGGTGTGGTGCCGAAAAAGCGCGACAGCCGCAAGGCGGTGTCGGGGGTGATGCCGCGGCGTTCGCGCACGATGTCGTTGATGCGCGGGGCGGGCACATGCAGCTTTACGGCCAGCGCATGGGGACTCATGCCCAAGGGGATGAGGAATTCCTCGCGCAGGATTTCGCCGGGGTGGATGGCGCGCATTTTATTCACGTTTAATCTCCGTTCTAGTGGTAATCAACTATCTCAACCTGTTCCGGCCCGTTTTTGGTCCACACAAAGCACATGCGCCACTGGTCGTTGATGCGGATGCTGTGTTGCCCTGCGCGGTCATCTTTCAACGCCTCGAGGCGATTTGCCGGCGGTGCTTTCAGGTCTGTCAGCACCGCCGCGTCATCCAGCATTTGCAATTTGCGCGTGGCAACGGTTTCGATGTTGGCAAACCGCGCGACGCGCTTGCCGTTATAAAGCGCTTCCGTGTTCTTGCAGCGGAATGATTTAATCATGGCGGAAATATATAACGACTAACGTTAAACGTCAAACGTTAGACATTTTTTATTGGGTGGTTTGCCGTCGATGTAGAATGTCGCCCGCGCGCACCAGTTGGTGTGCGGTGTATATGCCCAATTTCTGATGTCTCCTGATCACAACCGTTACTACTGGCACATCGCCGGGTTCTACTTTTTCTATTTTGCCTTCGTGGGGATGTTTTCTCCCTATTGGAGCTTGTACCTCAAATCCATCCATTTTGACGCGGTAGAGATCGGCATCCTGATGTCGGTGCAGCCGGTGATGCGCATGCTGGCGCCCGCCCTGTGGGGCTGGCTGGCAGACCGCATCGGCAACCGCCTGCTGGTAGTGCAGCTGGCCGCATTCAGCAGCGCCCTGTGCTACCTCGGGGTGTTTTTCACCACGGCGTTTTACCCCATGCTGCTGGTGCTGGCGCTGATGGGCTTCTTCTGGAGCGCCTCCATGCCGTTGGTGGAGGCGACCACGCTGACCTTTCTGGGCAAGAACACGGCGCGCTACGGGCGCTTGCGCTCCTGGGGATCGGTCGGCTTTATCCTCTCGGTGCTGGGCCTGGGTTATGCCTTTGACTATATCGCCATAGGCTGGATTTTGTGGGCGGGGCTGGCGATCAATTTCGGCATCCTGTTTTTCTCGCGCCGGATCCCCCCCACTGAAGTGCTGGCACACCATACCGACAGCCACTCCATCACGCGCATCGTGCTGCAGCCGCAAGTACTGGCGCTGTTTGGCGCGTGCTTTTTGATGGCGGTGGCGCACGGCCCGTATTACACCTTCTTCTCCATCTATCTGGTGGAGCACGGCTACGCGAAAAGCGCGGTGGGCATGCTGTGGGCGCTGGGCGTGATCTGCGAGATTGCGGTGTTCTTTGCCATGCCCTGGCTGCTGCGGCGCGCGACCCTGCCACAGATCCTGATGGTGAGCATGGCGCTGGGCGTGCTGCGCTTCCTGCTCATAGGCTGGCAGGTGGATACCCTGTGGCTGCTGCTGTTGGCGCAGGTGCTGCACGCCGCCACCTTCGGGTCCTTTCATGCGGCGGCGGTGGCGCTGGTGCATCATTTCTTTCGTGGTCGCCACCAGTCCAGGGGGCAGGCCTTGTTTGGCAGCGTGACCTATGGTGCGGGCGGCATGCTGGGTGGGCTGGCCAGCGGGCCGTTGTGGCTGCACTGGGGGGCGAGTGTGATGTACAGCGTTAGTGCGGCTGCGGCCTTGTTGGCGCTGGGGTTGATGTGGTGGAAGTTGCGCAGGGTGGAGGTGGCTTAACCTCTGTATCGAACCTCATACAGCCAGAAACAATTCGATTCTGATGCCTTTGGTTCGAAGCCTGGTCTCGATATTTTTCACTTTCGTTTGAATGCTTCATTCACAAATAGATTGCCTAGTTCATCCTTGATCACCTTAGGAGTGTTTGGGTCCACTTTCCAGGCATCAACGAAATCGGCAACCAATGGCTGTTGGCGCACAAACGATCCTAGCGACCATCCTGCTACCATGTAGCTAACACCACGCCCCAAAGCAGGCGTCATCGGCTTGGGTTGCTTTGGTGTCTTCTGTGCCTCCTGGAGTGCAGGGTAGTCTTCATGCCACATCAGCATGTCTGCGATTGCGCGAACTGGTTTTTGCTTGCCTGTCACGAGGAAGATGCTCCACAGAGCATCAAGGCGATTCGGGGTGTCGAAGTGCTCAGGATTAACGCGCAAATCATATGGATCGGCAAGCGGAGGGGTGCGGCGGAGGAACTCCTCCTGGTAGGCCCGTTCTTTTTCGGACAACTTTGCCATCAACGGCGTTATGTCGTATCCGGCCTTCTGAAGTAAATGCATCGCGTATCCACGAGTTTCAGGGGATTCGCCGGACAATCTTGTCTGCAAGTCACTTGCGGCCTCTGGCGATAATTTCAATACCTCGATCAAGAAAGTTCGAATATTTAAAGTGAAGGCCATATTGTCGTTGGACAGGAGTCGGCACGCCGCAAGTACGCGCGAGGGATTGGGTTGCTGGTAATAAGTCATGAACCACGCCCCAAACTCTTCCTTGTTTTTGAATGCCCCCTCCTTGCCGGCGGTGGCATAACTCACAATGGGCAGGTTAATCTTCTGGAAAGGTAAGGCTGGGCCCTTGGGCAGGATTGCAGACCCCAGAATGGCGGCTTTGCCATCTCGAATGTCCTTGGGCACGCACCAGCCAAGATCGAATGTTGCCAAGCTGGCCATACTCATGTCAGGAAGGCTTTTGGGATCCACACTGGCAGCGCCAAGAATCTCAGCTACAAAATCACCACCCTCCGGCTTGAGTCTTTTGATTCCCGTGGGGTGTAGTCCATCATAAATCTGCTTTTGCCCGGCAAACTCAACCTCAAAGTTGAAAGTGGTTTCCCTGAGCAGCGAATCGCGCTCATCCCCGGTCGCCACTACTGCTATCGAGATGCACTGCCCCGGGAGTGCCATCTTGCGGGCTCGGGGTGCATTGACTAGCGCCAAAGTGCCAGGCCATTGTTCGCGAACAAGCTCATCGCCGATAAGTAGCAACTGGCTGCTGATACGTCCCGGCTTGGGTGTGGCGGATTTCTTAACCACGGTGTTATCGGCTAGTGAACTCAGGGAGCAACACAGCAAGGTGGTTGCAACAATACTTCTCAGTAAGTTGCGAACTAAAGGCATCGGTTTACTTTCTAGTTCATTCTTCATATATATCCTTCCTGTTTCAGAATCCAAAAATAAGAGAATCCAAGTTCGCATTGTTTTGTCATTCCTTCAAATTGGCTGGCAAGCGATTCTAGCTTATGCTCGTTTAGCCCTCTTGCTGAGTGTGCTTACCAATCTGCACTTTAACAAGCCCCGCCAGCCCGTATTCCACCCAGTCCCGCATGGAACCCCGTGGCGTATATCCCCCCTGATATGGCATAATCGCGCGCTCAGTTAAGGCAAACAAATGAATCCGCAAACTCTTTACGACAAACTCTGGAACAGCCACGTGGTGCGCACCGAGGCCGATGGCACGGCGCTGCTTTATATCGACCGCCATCTGGTGCATGAAGTGACCAGCCCGCAGGCATTTGAAGGCCTGCGCATGGCCGGGCGCAAGCCCTGGCGCATTTCCTCCATGCTGGCGGTGGCAGACCACAACGTGCCTACCAGCGGCCGTGCGCAAGGCATCGCCGATCCTATTTCGCGTCTGCAGGTGGAAACGCTGGACGAGAATTGCGCCGCGCTGGGAATTAACGAGTTCAAGATGTCCGACCTGCGCCAGGGTATCGTGCATGTGATCGGCCCCGAGCAGGGCGCGACGCTGCCGGGCATGACTGTGGTGTGCGGAGATTCGCATACCAGCACGCATGGCGCGTTTGCCGCGCTGGCCTTCGGCATCGGCACTTCCGAGGTTGAGCACGTGATGGCGACGCAGTGCCTGTTGATGAAGAAAACCAAGTCCATGCAGGTGCTGGTGGAAGGCGCGCTGGGGCGCGGTGTGACGGCGAAAGACCTGGTGCTGGCGGTGATCGGCAAGATCGGCACGGCGGGCGGCACCGGTTACTCGATCGAGTTTGCCGGCAGTGCGGTGCGCGGCTTGTCCATGGAAGGGCGCATGACGGTGTGCAACATGGCTATCGAGGCCGGCGCGCGCGCCGGCATGATCGCGGCTGACGACACCACTATCGATTACTTCAAGGGGCGTCCGTTTGCGCCGCAGGGCGAGTTGTGGGACAAGGCTGTGGCTTACTGGCGCACGCTGCACTCTGATTTCGGTGCGCAGTTTGACAAGGTGGTGCAGCTGAATGCAGCTGAAATCCGGCCGCAGGTGACCTGGGGCACTTCGCCCGAGATGGTGGTGGCGGTGGACGGGCGCGTGCCTGATCCGGCGCAGGAAAACGACCCGGTCAAGCGCAGCAGCATCGAGCATTCGCTGAAATACATGGGGCTGGCGCCGAACACGGCGATGACCGACATCAAGATCGACAAGGTGTTTATCGGCTCCTGCACCAATTCGCGCATTGAAGACTTGCGCGCTGCCGCCGAGGTGGCGCGCGGCAAGAAGGTTGCAGCGAATGTGAAGCTGGCGATGGTGGTGCCGGGCTCCGGCCTGGTCAAGCAGCAGGCCGAAAAAGAAGGGCTGGACAAGATCTTTGTTGCGGCAGGTTTCGAGTGGCGCGAACCGGGCTGCTCCATGTGTCTGGCGATGAACGACGACAAGCTGGAACCGGGCGAGCGCTGTGCCTCGACTTCAAACCGCAACTTTGAAGGGCGCCAGGGGCAGGGCAGCCGCACTCATCTAGTGAGCCCGGCGATGGCTGCTGCTGCGGCTATTGCAGGCCATTTCGTGGATGTGTCCAAATGAAAAAACTGATCTTTTCGACTGTAATGGGTGTGCTGCTTGCTGCCAGCGCTTATGCAAAAGAAGCACCGGTGGACGTCAACAAGAGCGCCAAGAATGCCAGCGATGGCGTGGGCGGGGCCTTCAGCCAACTCGGCAAGGTAATCGGCCCGGCCGTGGGCAAGGCGGAGTCTGGCGTCCGTGGCAAGGGTCAGTCGGGCGACAAAAAATCGGACAAGGCGGGCAAGTGATGCAGAAATTTACTTTACTGGACGGATTGGTGGCGCCGCTGGATCGCGCCAATGTGGACACTGACGCGATTATTCCCAAGCAGTTTCTGAAGTCGATCAAGCGCTCGGGCTTTGGCCCCAATGCCTTCGACGAGTGGCGCTATCTGGATCACGGCGAGCCCGGCATGGATAACAGCAAGCGCAAGATCAACCCGGACTTCGTTCTCAACCAGCCGCGCTACCAGGGTGCGCAGGTGCTACTGACACGCGAAAATTTCGGCTGCGGCTCCTCGCGCGAGCACGCCCCCTGGGCGCTGGAAGACTTTGGCTTCCGCGCGATTATTGCGCCCAGCTTTGCCGACATCTTCTTCAACAACTGCTTCAAGAACGGCTTGCTGCCTATCCGTCTCGATGCTGCAGTGGTGGATGCATTGTTCAATGCAGAAGCCAAGGCTGCAGGCTTTCGCCTGAAGATTGATCTTGAGCAGCAGACCATCACTATGCCTGACGGTACGGCGCATCGCTTCGAGGTGGAAGCTTTTCGCAAGCATTGTTTGTTGAACGGCCTGGATGACATCGGACTGACCATGCAGCATGGCGACGAGGTGAAGGCGTTTGAAGCGAAGCATCGTGCGGCACAGCCTTGGCTTTTTAAGTGAAACGTGAAATGGGAAAAATGAAACGTAACCCTTCCGGCAGGGAGGGTGGCGCGAAGTGCCGGGTGGGCATCACCTTTCACGTTTCACTTTTCACAGATCTTAGGGGGGAATAAATGAAAATCGCAGTCTTGCCGGGTGACGGCATCGGTCCTGAAATTGTTGCGCAAGCCAGCAAAGTGCTGGAGGCATTGCGCAGTGACGGCTTGAAAATCGAGCTGGAACACGCTCACATCGGTGGTGCGGGTTATGACGCGGCGGGTGACCCGCTACCGGATGCGACCTTGAATCTGGCCAAACAGTCCGACGCGGTGCTGCTGGGTGCTGTTGGCGGCTATCAATATGACACGCTGGCACGTCCGCTGCGCCCCGAGCAGGGCCTGTTGCGCATCCGCAAGGGCTTGAGCCTGTTTGCCAACCTGCGTCCGGCCATGGTGTACCCGGAGCTGGCCAATGCTTCCAGCTTGAAGCCTGAGCTGGTTGCCGGCCTGGACATCATGATCTTGCGCGAACTCACCGGCGATATTTACTTCGGCCAGCCTCGCGGCGTGCGCACGCTGGATAACGGCGAGCGTCAGGGTTTTGACACCATGCTGTACAGCGAATCCGAAATCCGCCGCGTGGCGCATGTGGGCTTCCAGATCGCCATGAAACGCAACAAAAAAGTCTGCTCGGTGGACAAGGCCAATGTGCTGGACACCAGCATGCTGTGGCGCGAGATCGTCACTGAAGTGGCGAAGGAGTACTCCGCTGTCGAGCTGTCGCACATGTATGTGGACAATGCCGCGATGCAGCTGGTGCGTGCCCCCAAGCAATTCGACGTGATGCTGACCGGCAATATCTTTGGCGACATTCTGTCGGACGAGGCTTCCATGCTCACAGGTTCCATCGGCATGTTGCCATCCGCCTCGCTGGATGCCAATAACAAGGGCCTGTACGAGCCGTGCCATGGTTCGGCGCCGGACATTGCTGGCAAGAATATTGCCAATCCGTTGGCAACCATACTGTCCGTGGCGATGATGATGCGTTACACCTTTGCGCGTGAAGACATTGCCCAGCGCATCGAAGCTGCAGTACGCAAGACGTTGCAGCGCGGCCTGCGCACGGCGGATATTTTTGAGGCTGGTACGCAAAAAGTGGGTACGGATGCGATGGGTGCTGCGGTGGTTGCGGCATTATAAATTCCGTGAAACGTGAAATGGGAAATGTGAAACGCAGGGCATGGAGCGAAGCCTGGTTTTTCATTTCACCTTTCACGTTTCACCTTTCACGTTTTTTTGAGGTGTCAAAATGAGAGTAGGTCTTGTTGGTTGGCGTGGCATGGTGGGTTCGGTGTTGATGCAGCGCATGCGCGCTGAGCGTGATTTCGACCTGATCGAGCCGGTGTTTTTTACCACTTCCCAGGTGGGCGGCAAAGGCCCTGATGTGGGCCGCGAAGTTGCGCCGCTGAAAGATGCGCGCAACCTTGATGAACTGAAGGCCATGGATGCCATCATTTCCTGCCAGGGCGGTGACTACACTACAGAAATTTTCCCCAAGCTGCGCGCCGCCGGCTGGAAAGGCTACTGGATCGATGCGGCATCCACCCTGCGCATGGAAAAGGATAGTGTGATCATTCTCGATCCGGTCAACCAGAACGTGATCAAGGATGCGCTGGCGCATGGCAAGAAAGATTTCATCGGCGGCAATTGCACGGTCAGCCTGATGCTGATGGCGCTGGGCGGCTTGTTCAAAGCGGATCTGGTGGAGTGGATTACCTCCATGACCTACCAGGCGGCTTCCGGCGCGGGTGCACAGAATATGCGTGAACTGTTGACGCAGATGGGCGAGGTCAATCGCGTGGCCAAGAGCCTGCTGGATGATCCGGCTTCCGCCATTCTCGATATCGATCGCGAAGTGGCCGGCATCCTGCGCGATGAAAAATTCCCCACGGCCAATTTTGGCGTGCCGCTGGCGGGCAGCCTGATTCCCTGGATAGACAAGGATCTGGGCAACGGCCAGAGCAAGGAAGAATGGAAGGGCAAGGCGGAAACCAACAAGATACTGGGCCGCGATGGCAACCCCATCCCGGTGGACGGTTTGTGCATACGCATAGGCGCGATGCGCTGCCACAGCCAGGCGATGACCATCAAGTTGAAACGCGATGTGCCCATGGATGAAATCAATGCCATGCTGGCTGCCGCCAATGACTGGGTGAAAGTGGTGCCCAACGAGCGCCAGGTGACCGTGCGTGAGCTGACTCCGGCTGCCGTGACCGGCACGCTGACCGTGCCGGTAGGCCGTTTACGCAAAATGGACATGGGCGGCGATTACCTTTCGGCCTTTACCGTGGGCGACCAGTTGCTGTGGGGCGCTGCCGAGCCTTTGCGCCGTATGTTGCGCATCCTGCTTGAAAGCAGGTAATCGGGACGGGGAATATCCATTTATAAATGGCTGGTTAACGCATCAATTTAGAGTAAAGGTGAGCTTGCATCTCTAACTCCATGATGTTAATCTAAATAACGTATCCAAAAACAAAGGGTGGCAACGTGCGTAAAACACTACTTCAAGCGTTAGGACTTTTGGCTATTTTGGCCTGGTCGAATTTCGCCTGTGCCGTAGGCATGGGGGGTATTAACGTTACCTCCGCACTGGGGCGTCCCCTGAAGGCTGAGATAGCTCTGACAGCTGTGACTGCAGGTGAGGAATCCAGCATCAAGGTGCGCCTTGCCTCCCCTTCGGAATTTAAAAATGCCGGGATTGATTATCCATACGGGTTGCCAAAATTAAATTTTGAAATTGATTCCAAGGCAAACGGTGAGCTCAGCGTTAAGCTGACTTCAACTCAAGCTGTAAATGAACCCTTTGTGAGTTTGTTGCTCGAATTGTCCTGGTCGTCAGGCAAGTTGATGCGCGAATATACTTTCCTGCTTGATCCGGAAGGTTTTGTTGCGGAACAGCCCAAAGTTGCAGATGTTCAGCCGGTTGAGCCAGTTGCCCCGATGGCTGCGGCGAGTGCAGTGCCGGCAGACTCGCTGCCTGTGACACCTGAAGCTGCGCCTTTGGTGTCTGCTACAGAGGTGGCTCCAGTAGCAGCAGGAGCGGCGGAAACTGTGCCGGCTGATGTCGCTCCTGCACCTGTGGAAATGGCGCCAGCAGCTGGCGTAATGATCCCGGCTGAGGTTGAATCAGGCGTGGCTGCTACTGCTACAGCCCAATCCGACGTGACCCCTGATATGGAAGCCAAGGATTTGGCCGCGACTTCATCTGCGCCGGCCCAAGCGGCACCGGCTGAACCGGCCAAGGAAGCTGTTGCGACTGCAACTGAGGCGGTTACCGTCAAGCGTGGCGACACGCTGGCCAAGATTGCTGCCCAGGCAAAACCGGTAGACGTGACTCTTGAGCGCATGGTGGTTGCGCTGTATCACGCGAACAGCAAAGAGTTTGATGGCAAGAACATGAACCGCATCCGGGCAGGGAAAATATTGCAGATGCCTGCAACTGATGAGGTTGCCAAAGTTACCCAGGTCGCTGCCGTTAAAGAAATTCATGCTCATGTAGCGGATTGGCATGCGTACAGACAAAAACTGGCTGCGGCGCAGGGGCAGGCAGCCGAGCAAGCACCCAAACAAGCTGATACCGGAAAAATTACTGCTGCGGTGTCGGACAAGGCTCCAGTAACTAAAGAGCCGGCTAAAGAAGTGCTGAAACTCTCCAAGGGAGAGGCGCCAGGCGACAAGCAGGTGGCGACAGGAATGGCAAGCAAGCAAGACAAGCGCATTGCCAAGGCAGATGATGCTGTTGCCAAGGAGAAACAGCTGCAAGAAGAGGAAATGCGCGCTGCCGAGCTCAAAAAAATCAGCAAGGACGCAAGCAAGCTGGTTGAGTTAAAGAGCCAGTCAGTTGAAGTCAAGCCAGTCGTTGCGGCTTCTGCTCCGGTTTCTACAGCCAGTTCAGTTCCTGCAGCTAAACCTCAGGTTAAGGTTGTTATGCCGGTTAAGACTGCGGTAGCGCCTCCTTCGCTGCTGGATGATTTGCTGGCAGACCCGATAAAAGTTGGCGGGGCATTAGCAGCACTACTTGGATTGGGAGGTTTGGGATTCGTGCTAGTCCGCCGCCTGCGTAACAAGGGCGGCAAAAAAAAAAGTGACCTGAAGAAGGCTGCGAAAGACGAACCTGCAGGCAGTGCAACCGGAAGCTGGGTTGCGCCTGTTCCGCCCTCACCAGAAACCGGTGATTTCACCCAGGCTGCGTCGCCTGCCAAAACAGAAACAGCAGCACCTGCTGCTGACGATGTTGATCCTATTGGCGAAGCTGAGCTCTTTCTGAATTTTGGCCGCGATGGCCAGGCCGAAGAGGTATTGAAAGAAGCGCTCGTCAAAAATCCATCCCATATACCTGTCAAGCTCAAGCTGTTGTCCATCTATGCCAACCGCAAGGACAGCAATTCGTTCTCCAAATATGCGCGGGAAATTCAGCAATCCGGTGATGCTGCGGCGTGGGAGCAGGCTGCCGCCTTAGGGCGCACGGTTGACCCAACCAACACAACCTATGGTGGCGGCCCCGGAGCAACAGCAGCCACTCCCGCTGCAGCTGAACATGAGAAATCTGTAGATTTTGATCTGGGATTTGGCAAGGCCGGCATGACTGCCGCACCAGCAGCGCAAGAGTTTGCCATGGATTTTGACGTGACCGGCACTCACCCTGGCATCGCTACTGCTCATGCGGCAGGGGGGGTGCTTGATGTCTCTGGCGTACTGCCTGGAGAAGTTGCGCGTGCGGCTCAGGAAACTCCCATGGACTTTGATGTTTCCGGAATTCTTCCCGGTGAGGTCCTGAAGGCAGCACAGAAAGCCGAGATGGATTTTGATATTTCAGGCACGTTGCAGCCGGAACAAATCTTGAAGGCGATGCCCAAAGCCGAGATGGACTTTGATGTGACAGGTGGCCAGGCGGTGGCTAAAGCAGCTGAAGCTGCCCCGGCGTTGAATTTTGGCGATCTCGTGTTTGAAATGCCCAGCAGTGAATCAAAACCTGTTGAGCCGCCTGCCAAGCCAGCTTCAGCAGAAGATGCTGGCATGCCGTTCATGATTGATTTCCCCATGGGGGACGCTGCCGAGGCGCCAGCCAAGAAAGCGGAGACCTCCAGCAAGCTGGATATTGATTTTGCCGATATCAGTCTGAATCTTGATACCCCTGCCGCAGCAGCTGCGGCAGGGGATGCCAAGGATGACCATTGGCACGAAGTGGCAACCAAGCTGGATCTTGCCAAGGCCTATCAGGAAATGGGTGATGCAGCCGGAGCGCGGGAAATCCTGGATGAAGTGGTGCGGGATGGTGATGCGCAGCAACGTGAAGCTGCTGAGAAATTATTGCAGCAGTTATCCGCATAACTCATGATGCGTATTGTTTGCAGCAGCCTGTAACCAGGCTGCTGTTTTTATTTGAGCGATCGAAATGGACAAGCTGCAACAATCTGCCAAGGCTGGATGGAGTCCGCATCCTGCAGCACTTCTTCTGGTCTGGATCAGCCTTGCCTTGCTGTCGCAAAGCTTGCATGGTACGGCGTTGCTGTTGCTTGCCGTGGGTATGATTGCACTCGCACTGACGCTGGGAGGAGCGCGGCTGTTGCTGTTGCTGCGACGCACTCGCTGGATCTTGCTGTCGTTATTATTGATTTACGCATACGCCATGCCGGGTACGCCCTGGTTTGCCCAGTTGGGTGGGTTCAGCCCCGGCCGTGAGGGGACGGTTGACGGGCTCATTCAGATGACACGTTTGCTAATCATGCTGGCTGGCCTGGCAATCGTGCTGGCACTGCTGTCCGGCGAGCAATTAATTGCAGGGCTGTATTTGTTGTTTTACCCGTTGCGCTATCTGGGGATTTCGCGCGAGAAAATTGTTGTGCGTCTTGCGCTGACCTTGCGCTATGCAGAAAGCGCCATGCTCAGTGGAACCAGTCATGGCTTGCGCAGCTTGGAAAACCTGGGCTCGCTAGCGTCGTTATCATCTGAGCGCATTGAATTACAGCTGTTCCCACTTGCCTGGAAAGACTGGCTCTTGCTTGTAGTAACCGGGCTCCTTGTACTTGGAGTTTTTCTGTGAGAATTGCACTGGGCGTTGAATATGATGGCAGTCCCTATTGCGGCTGGCAGAGCCAGCCCGATGGCCGCACAGTGCAGGACGAACTGCAGCTGGCCCTGAGCCGTATAGCCTGCGAGCCGATTGCGGTGATCGCCGCCGGGCGCACCGACACCGGCGTGCATGCGCTGGAGCAGGTCATCCATTTTGACACCAACACGGAACGACAACTGAGCGCCTGGATACGCGGTGTGAATGCGCTGCTGCCCAGGAGCATAGCCGTGCTGTGGGCGCATGCTGTGCCGGATGAGTTTCATGCGCGGTTTTCAGCGCAGGCGCGCAGCTACCGTTATTTGCTGATCAACCGCCCAGTGCGCAGCGCCATCCATGAGGGCAAGGCAGGCTGGTTTCATGCGCCGCTGGATGTGGAAAAAATGCGTGAAGCTGCACAGTACCTGTTGGGGGAGCATGATTTCAGCTCCTTCCGTGCGGCGGAGTGCCAAGCCAAATCCCCGGTAAAAAATCTGGCCCGACTGGATATCCAGCAACAAGGCGAGTTGATCACCCTGGATCTGCGGGCAGATGCCTTTCTGCACCATATGGTGCGCAACATCGTGGGTTGCCTGGTGTATGTGGGTAAGGGCAAGCATCCGCCTGCTTGGATGCGCGAGGTGCTGGAAGGCCGTGAACGTAGCAAGGCGGCTCCGACCTTTGCGCCGGACGGCCTGTATTTGCGCCACATCAGCTACGACGCGAAATGGGGTTTGCCACAGATATCGCAGGAATCCTGAAAAACCCAGTTGTCCGCAGATTACGCAGATTAATCTGGATTGAATAAAGCGCTGCCGGCAGGGGGCTGGTTGATAATCCGTGTAATCTGGGTAATCTGCGGATAAAAAAGCCTTGGGATGTTTTGGATAACTGCCTGAATGCATTACAATCCCGCCTCTTGTTTCTTGTCGCTGTCTGTACACCATGACCCGAATCAAAATTTGCGGCATCACCCGCATCGAAGATGCCCTGGCTGCCGCGCGCAGCGGGGCGGATGCGCTCGGTCTGGTGTTCTATGAAAAAAGTCCGCGTCACGTAAGCGTGCAACTGGCGGCACAGTTGGCGGCTGCAGTGCCGCCATTTGTGACGCTGGTGGGCCTGTTTGTCAACGCCAGCGCCGAGAGCGTGCGCGCGGTGCTGCAGGCGGTGCCTCTGGATGTGCTGCAGTTTCACGGCGAGGAAGCACCGGCGTTCTGCGCCCAGTTCGGCCGCCCATATTTGAAGGCAATTCGGGTCAAGGCGGGGGTGGATTTGGTACAATGCGCGGCTGACTACGGTCATGCACAGGGTTTGCTGCTGGATGCCTATGTGGAAGGCACGCATGGCGGCACCGGGGAAGCTTTTGACTGGGCGCTGATACCGCACAATCTGGCGCTGCCGGTAATTTTGTCGGGTGGCCTGCATGCGGGCAATGTCGCAGCCGGCGTCAAGCAGGTGCGGCCATGGGCGGTAGACGTGTCCAGCGGCGTGGAGGCGGGCAAAGGAATCAAGGATGCAGCGAAAATCGCTGCATTCATCAACGAGGTTAAGCAGACTGATGTACAACTATCCTGACAGCACCGGCCATTTCGGCCAGTTTGGCGGCATCTACATGGCGGAGACACTCATCCCCGCCGTGGAAGAGTTGCGCCAGCAATACCTGCGCTTTCGCGACGATCCTGAATTCAAGGCCGAGTTCGCTTACGAATTGAAACACTACGTCGGGCGTCCCAGCCCGATTTATCACGCCAAACGGCTATCCGACAGCTTGGGTGGCGCGCAAATTTATCTGAAACGCGAAGACCTGAACCACACCGGCGCGCACAAGATCAACAACGCCATCGGTCAGGCGCTGCTGGCCAAGCGCATGGGCAAGAAGCGCGTGATCGCCGAAACCGGCGCCGGCATGCATGGCGTGGCGACAGCCACCGTGGCGGCGCGCTTCGGCATGGAGTGCATCGTGTACATGGGCGCGGAAGACATTCAGCGTCAGGCTCCCAACGTGTTCCGCATGAAGCTGCTGGGTGCCACCGTGGTGCCGGTGGAGAGCGGCTCGAAGACGCTCAAGGATGCCTGCAACGAAGCCATCCGCGACTGGGTGACCAACGTCGAAAGCACGTTTTACATCTTCGGCACGGCGGCCGGCCCGCACCCGTATCCGATGATGGTGCGCGATTTCCAGTGCGTCATCGGCAACGAAGCCAAGGTGCAAATGCCTGAAATGATAGGGCGCCAGCCGGACGCGGTGATCGCCTGCGTCGGCGGCGGCTCCAACGCCATCGGCATGTTTCATCCCTACATCGAGGAAAAAAGCGTGCAGATCATCGGCGTGGAAGCGGGCGGCCACGGTATCGCCGGTGGCCAGCATGCCGCGCCGCTCACCGCGAATGCCAAGGTGGGCGTGCTGCACGGCAACAAGGTTTACCTGATGCAGGACGAGAACGGCCAGATTATCGAGACGCATTCCATCTCCGCCGGCCTGGATTATCCCGGCGTCGGCCCCGAACATTGCCTATTGAAGGATATGGGCCGCGCGCAATATGTAGCCATCACGGATGAAGAGGCGCTGGCGGCGTTCGATGCGCTGTGTCGCTTCGAAGGCATCATCCCCGCGCTGGAATCCAGCCATGCCCTGGCGCATGCGATCAAAATCGCACCGACGCTGGACAAGGACAAAGTGCTGCTGGTCAACCTGTCCGGCCGCGGCGACAAGGACATGAACACCGTGGCCAAATTGAAGGGGATCACGCTTTAAAAATGGGCAGGCACGATAAACTACTGCTACAGATATTGCGTGGCTTGTCAGATGCCAATGTCGGATTTGAAGAGTTGTGCGGATTGTTGAAGTATCTTGGATTCACGATGAGAGTACGCGGGAGCCACCATTTGTTCAGCATGGACGGAGTTGCCGAACAAATCAATTTGCAGCGCGATGGAGCGCAAGCCAAGCCTTACCAGGTCAGGCAGGTTCGCGTGGTGATCGTCAAATACAAGTTGGGAAAGGACACATGATGGAACATTATGAAATCATCATTTATTGGAGCCAGGAAGATGCGGCTTATGTGGCTGAAGTGCCGGAGTTGCCAGGCTGCATGGCGCATGGTGGAAGCCACGAATCCGCGTTAAGCAATGTCAAGGAGGCGATGGGATTGTGGCTTGACGTGGCGCGTGAACGCGGTCAGGCCGTGCCACAACCCAAAGGCGGGCGGTTGATGTATGCATAATTCACAAAATCCGGATTCACAGCGAGGAATCGCGCTATGAGCCGCATCCAGACGACCTTCGACAAGCTCAGGCAACAAGGGCGGCGCGCGCTGATCCCGTTCATCACTGCCGGCGACCCATCGCAGCAACTTACCGTGCCCTTGCTGCATGGGCTGGTGGCTGCGGGTGCGGACGTGCTCGAACTTGGCGTGCCGTTCTCCGACCCGATGGCGGACGGTCCTACCATCCAGCGCGCTTCCGAGCGCGCGCTCAAGAATGGCATGTCGCTGCGCGGTGTGCTGGGAATGGTGGCGGAATTCCGCAAACAGGATACGACCACACCCGTCGTGTTGATGGGCTATGGCAATCCGATCGAGGCGATGGGCTGGGAAGTATTTGCCAAACGTTGTGTCGAGGTGGGCGTGGATGGCGTGCTTACCGTGGACTTCCCGCCGGAAGAAAGCCATGAAGCCTTCGAGCATCTGCAGACCCACGGCATCGATCCCATCTTCCTGCTGGCTCCAACTACGAATGAAGCGCGCATCAAGCTGGTGGCCAAGCTGGCGCGCGGCTACGTTTACTACGTATCGCTGAAGGGCGTCACCGGCGCAGGCAACCTCGATCTGGACGCCATCGCACAAAAAATTCCGCAACTGCGCGCGCATATCAAGTTGCCCATAGGCGTGGGCTTCGGCATCCGCGATGCGCAAACAGCAAAGGCAGTAGCCGCACTGTGTGACGGCGTGGTGGTGGGCAGCCGCATCGTGCAGGAAATCGAGAGTTCGAAACAAGACCAAGTGCTGGCCCATGTAGGCAAGCTGGTAAAAGAATTGCGTGTAGCGATAGATCAGGCCTGATTAACCAAGCAGTAAATGACGCATCGTGCCCAGGCACGTGCGGACAATGACGGAGGAGAAAAAAATGGGATGGTTCCAGAAATTATTACCGCCAAAAATCAAGCGCAGGGGTAGCGAAGACGCCAAGAAGAGCGTGCCTGACGGTTTGTGGCACAAGTGCCCGGCTTGCCAAGCGGTGCTATACCACGCAGACCTGGAGAAAAATCTCAGCGTTTGCCCCAAGTGCAACCATCATCATCGCATCACTGCGCGTCAGCGCCTGGATTGGTTGCTGGACAACGAAGGCCGTTTTGAAATCGGCGCTGAAGTGTTGCCTATCGATACGCTTAAATTCAAGGACAGCCGCAAATACAGCGAGCGCCTGACTGCAGCCAAGCGCGATACCGGCGAAGACGACGCACTGGTGGTGCAACAGGGCAGCATCCATGCGGTGCCGGTGATAGCTGCCGCATTTGAATTCAGTTTCATGGGCGGTTCCATGGGTTCAGTGGTGGGCGAGCGTTTTGTGCGCGGCGTGCAACTGGCCGTGGAACAAAACATGCCGTTTGTGTGCTTTGCTTCCAGTGGCGGTGCGCGTATGCAGGAAGGCTTGCTGTCGCTGATGCAGATGGCAAAAACCTGCGCAGCCCTGACCCAGCTGAGCGAAGCCAAGCTGCCGTTCATCTCCGTGCTGACCGACCCGACCATGGGCGGTGTGTCCGCCAGCTTCGCCTTTATGGGCGACGTGGTGGTGGCCGAGCCGAACGCATTGATCGGCTTTGCCGGTGCGCGCGTGATACAGCAAACCGTGCGCGAGACCCTGCCGGAAGGCTTCCAGCGTGCGGAGTTCCTGCTTGAGCACGGCGCCATCGACATGATCGTGGACCGCCGCGAGATGCGTGACCAGCTCACCACGCTCATTACCCTGCTCAGCAAGCAGCCGGCAGCGGTTCCGCTGGCTGCCTGATAACAAGCGCAGGGTGAAGTAAGCAACGGGCATTGCACTATCCATGAACACAATGCCCGTAACTTTAGCCGACTGGTTGTCCCATCTTGAATCGCTGCACCCCAAAACCATCGCGCTCGGTCTTGAGCGCGTTGCCGAAGTCAAGAATCGTCTCGAATTAAATCCTGCTTTCCCGGTAATCGTTGTCGGTGGCACCAACGGCAAGGGCTCGGTGTGCGCCATGCTGGAGTCCGTCCTGCATGCGGCGGGTTACCGCGTCGGTTTATACACCTCGCCGCATTTGCTTAATTACAACGAGCGCGTGCGCATTGCCAAGCAGCAGGCCACTGATGCCGAGCTTTGTTCATCCTTTGCCGCGATCGAGCAGGCACGTGGTGACATTCCCTTGACCTATTTTGAATTTGGCACGCTGGCCGCGATGCAGTGCTTCATCGCCCACAAGGTTGATGTCGCCATTCTTGAAGTGGGGCTGGGAGGCCGTCTGGATGCGGTTAACGCGTTTGACAGCGATTGCGCCGTGGTGACCAGCGTGGACATAGACCACACCGATTATCTGGGTGATACGCGCGAGAAAATCGCCTTTGAGAAGGCGGGGATTTTTCGCTCAGGCAAGGTTGCTGTATTTGGTGACCTTGATATGCCGCAGGCCGTCAAGGAACAGGCGCAAAAAATTGGCGCGCAGCTATGGTGTCTGGGTCAGCAATTCAGTTTTAAGCAAGGTGAGCAGCAGTGGGATTACCAGGGGGTAGCCGGCTCGCGCAGCAGCCTGCCATATCCTGCCTTGCGCGGAGCCTTCCAGCTCAACAATGCCAGCAGCGTGCTGGCAGTGCTGGATGCCATGAAAGAACGTCTGCCGGTGAGCATGGCGGCGGTGCGGCGCGGTCTGCTGGAAGTCGAGCTGGCCGGGCGCTTTCAGGTGTTGCCCGGCCGCCCCATGTTAATCCTGGATGTGGCGCACAACCCGCATGCCGCGAGTTCCCTTGCGAAAACCCTGGCGGGCATGCCGCCTTGTCCGCAGACATTTGCCGTGTGCGCCATGCTCAAGGACAAGGACATGGCCGGGGTGGTGCGCGCAATGAATCCGCGCATTGATGTCTGGCTGGTGGGAGGCATAGCCGCGCCGCGCGGGGCCTCGGCTGATGAGCTGGCGCAGGTGCTGCGGCAGGAGGGGGTAAGCGGGCAGGTGCAGCCCTTTGCCACGGCTGCCGCAGCCTTGCATCATGCCTGCAAAGTGGCGGGCGAAAATGATAGAATTATCGCCTTCGGTTCATTCTATACAATAGCGGAAGTGATGCACGCACGCGGCATTGGTTTTTCGCATTAGTTCACCATGGCAAAACAGTTAAGCACGGACGAAGAATCAATCCTGAAACGCAAGGCGCGTCGCCGCCTGATAGGCGCTATCGCCCTGACCACGGCGGTGGTTGTGATATTGCCCATGGTGTTGGACCGCGAGCCTGCGCCGTCGTCACAGGATATAGAGTTGCGCATTCCTGACAAGGATCATGCGGGAGAATTCACTCCCAAGGTGGCCATGCCGGCGGCCAGTGCGGTCGTTGCAGAGCCACAGCCTGTATCTGCAGTTACAGCCATCCCCACCATTGCCCCCCTGCTCGATAACAAGCCTGCGCCTGCGGCAGTCAAGCCCAAGCCTGCGACTCAAGCTAAAGTTGAGGCCAAGAGCACAGCCAAACCTGCAGAAAAAGTTGCAGTGCCACATTCCGGTTTCGTCGTGCAGGTGGGTGCATTTGCCAATGCCGAGGGAGCCAAACAGCTGCAAGGCAAGCTCTCCAAACAGGGCTACCATGCTTATACCGAAAAATCCGGAAACAAGACCCGTGTACGTGTGGGCAGTTACACATCGCATGAAGCTGCAGACAAGGTAAAACGCAAGCTGGAGGCGCAGGGCTTGCATCCCAATGTGGTGAACCTGAATTGACCGCGTTTGACTATTGCGTACTGGTGATAGTCTTGCTGTCGATGCTGCTGGGGTGGTGGCGCGGCCTGGTGTACGAGATTCTGTCGCTGCTGAGCTGGCTAGCCGCCTATTTTGTGGCGCTGGCATTTGTGGCAGAGCTTGCGCCGTATATGCCCGAGGTGCTGGGCTCGGAAACGATGAAGACAGGCGTTGCGTTTGCCGCCCTGTTCTTGCTGACCCTGATTCTGTGCGGAATCGCCGCCTGGTCGCTGAACAAACTGGCCAAGGCGTTTGGCATGGATTGGCGCACGGATGGGGTAATGGGTGCAGTGTTCGGTTTGGTGCGCGGCTGTTTGCTGGTGCTGGTGTTGGTGCTGGTGGCTGGTTTTACCCAGTTGCCGAAACAGGAATTCTGGCGCGAAGCTGTGCTAAGCAAGCCTTTGCAGGGCGCGGCGTTAATACTTAAAAAATCTTTGCCGGATGATGTGGCAAAGAATGTGCATTACCCAGAGATTGTCAGTAAATAATCTAGTTTAAGGACTCACCATTATGTGTGGCATTTTAGGCGTCGTTTCGCGCAACCCGGTTAACCAGCTGCTGTATGACGGACTGCAGGTGTTGCAGCACCGCGGTCAGGATGCGGCTGGTATCGCCACGCTGGAGGGCAACACCTTCCACCTGCACAAGGGCAACGGCCTGGCGCACGATGTATTCCGCACCCGCAACATGCGCGCACTCGCTGGCACTGCCGGCATCGCGCACGTGCGTTACCCGACTGCAGGGTCGGCGGTAGACCACAACGAAGCCCAGCCGTTCTACGTCAACTCGCCCTTCGGCATTGTGCTGGGGCATAACGGCAACCTCACCAACACTGCGCAGCTGCAGAAAGAGCTGTTCCTCGATGACTTGCGCCACGTCAATACCAACTCCGATTCGGAAGTGCTGACCAATGTGCTGGCGCACGAGCTGCAAAGAGAGTGCAAACAATTCCGCCTTGATCCGCCCACCATATTCGCCGCGGTAAGCAGCGTGCACAAGCGCTGCCGTGGCGCTTACTCGGTGGTGTCCATGATTGCAGGCTACGGCCTGCTGGCCTTCCGCGATCCTTACGGCATCCGCCCGCTGGTGATAGGCAGCAACCAGACCGAGCAGGGCATCGAGTACCTGATTGCATCGGAAAGCGTTGCGCTGGATACCCTGGGTTTCAAGTTCATGCGCGATGTGGCGCCGGGCGAGGCAGTGTTCATTGATTTCGACGGCAAGCTCTACAGCAAGCAATGTGCCGAAGCGCCCGTGCTTAATCCCTGCATCTTCGAGTACGTTTACTTGGCCCGCCCGGATTCCATGATAGATGGCATCTCGGTGTATGAAACCCGCTTGAACATGGGCGAGTCGCTGGCCGACAAACTCAAGCGCGAATGGGGCAATCACGATATCGACGTGGTGATCCCCATCCCCGATTCCAGCCGCCCCAGCGCCCTGCAACTGGCCAACCGCCTGGGCATCCCCTTCCGCGAGGGCTTTGTAAAGAACCGCTACATCGGCCGCACCTTCATCATGCCCGGCCAGGCGCAGCGCAAGAAATCCGTGCGCCAGAAACTCAACGCCATCAGCATCGAATTCAAGGACAAGAATGTGCTGCTGGTGGACGACTCCATCGTGCGCGGCAATACCAGCCGCGAGATCGTGCAGATGGCGCGCGATGCCGGCGCGCGCAAAGTGTATTTCGCCTCTGCCGCCCCGCCGGTGAAATTCCCCAATGTGTACGGCATCGACATGCCCTCGCGTCATGACCTGATTGCCACCGGCCGCACTGATGCGGAGATTTGCCAAGAGATAGGCGCAGACCGCTTGATCTATCAGGACCTGGAAGACCTCAAGGCCGCTGTACGCAAATCCAATCCGGCGATTGAAAAATTCGATTGCTCCTGTTTCGATGGCGTCTACATTACCGGCGACATTACTCCCGAGTATCTGGACAGGGTGGAGTCCGCACGCGGTCACAACAAGGCAAAGCAGCCGGTAGCTGAAGATGATGACCAGATGGAACTGGATCTGGCGATGAGCTCTTCATCCATGTAAATATTGGCATGCATGTGGTCTTGACACGCCTTCAGCACGGGTGTTAATTTTCGTCTGCGCCGATTTGAGTAACAGCTTGCGGGCGCATAATAAATACAGCTAAAGCGGGGGCAACCCGGTTTGGCGCTAAGCTTTCCGGGTTTTTGCATTTCTGGAGTGAGATCATGAGCGACGACAATTACGAACTGGAAACGCTGGCCATACGCGCCGGCACACACCGCAGTCAATTTGGGGAACACAGCGAGGCGATGTACCTCACCTCCAGTTTTGTTTCGGCCAATGCGGCCGAGGCGGCGGCAAAATTTGTTGCGGCTGAGCCGGGCTACATCTATTCGCGCTTCACCAACCCCACCGTGACCATGTTCGAGGAGCGTCTCGCCGCGCTGGAGGGTGCGGAGCAGTGCGTGGCCACGGCCTCTGGCATGGCCGCCATCCTTGCGACCTGCATGGGCCTGCTCAAAGCGGGCGATCACGTGGTTGCCTCGCGCAGCCTGTTTGGCGCGACGATCAATATGTTCAACAACTACTTCAAGAAATTCGGGGTAGAGGTGAGCTATGTATCGGCCACCGATGCGAGCGAGTGGCAGCAGGCAGTGAAGTCCAACACCAAGTTGTTCTTCCTGGAAACACCGTCCAATCCGCTGACGGAAATTTCCGATATTGCCGCGATCGCCGCGATCGCCAAACAATGCGGCGCATTGCTGGCGGTGGACAACTGCTTCTGCACGCCGATACTGCAAAAGCCGCTGGAACTGGGCGCGGATATCGTCATCCACTCGGCCACCAAATACCTGGACGGACAGGGCCGCGTGCTGGGCGGCGCGGTGCTGGGCAACAAGGAGTTGATCGCACCGGTGTTTGGTTTCCTGCGTACCGCCGGGCCCACCCTGAGCCCCTTCAATGCTTGGGTGATCCTCAAAGGGATGGAAACGCTCAAGCTGCGCATGGAGGCGCACAGCGCCAAGGCACTGGAGCTGGCCCAGTGGCTGGAGCAGCAGCCCGGCGTGGCGCGCGTGCTGTATCCCGGCCTGCCATCGCATCCGCAACACAAGCTGGCCATGCAGCAGCAGAAAACCGGCGGCGGCATCGTGGCGTTTGAGGTGAAGGGCGGCAAGGACGCGGCGTGGAAAGTGATCGACAGCACCAAGTTGCTGTCCATCACCGCCAACCTGGGCGACACCAAAACAACCATCACCCATCCGGCCAGCACCACGCATGCGCGCATTGCTCCTGAAGCACGTGCGGCGGCTGGCATCACCGACAGCCTGATCCGCATCGGCGTCGGCCTGGAAGCGGTGAGCGACATTCAGGCTGATTTGGCCCGGGGTTTGTAGTGGAACAACTGGCCGCACAAGTGGGTGCAGCACTCAAGGCGCACGGCATGATGCTGGCCACTGCCGAGTCCTGCACCGGCGGCGGTGTGGCCAGTGCGGTGACGGAGATAGCGGGCAGCTCGTCATGGTTTGACCGCGGCTTCGTCACCTACTCCAACCAGGCCAAGAGCGACATGCTGGGCGTGTTGCCCGACACGATCATGCGCTTTGGTGCGGTGAGCGAAGCGGTGGTGCGCGAGATGGTGGCAGGCGCCTTGAGTCACAGTCAGGCGCAGGTGGCGCTGGCCGTCAGCGGCATTGCCGGGCCTGGCGGCGGCACGCCGGAGAAACCGGTGGGCACGGTGTGGTTTGCCTGGGGCGTCAAAGATGGAATGATTGTTGCCCGCACACATCTGCTGCCGGGCAATCGCGCGGAAATCCGGGAGCAGGCTACGGGCATCGCCTTGCAGGGCGTGCTGGATTTGTTGGGGCAACGCACGGAAACGGTTTGAGCGTGGGCTGCATCAGATGGGTTTTGCAACCATCAGCCAATAGATCACCAGCATTGCGAAAAAAGCCGGATATCCGAGTCGTTCCCAATAACCGGCATAGCGCCAGAATTTTTTCGGTAAGGGCATTGCAGTTGCAAGCGCCGCTTCTAGCATATTCCTCATGTTGATTTGCAGCCACACCACGGGCAGCCAGCATATTGCTGCCAACACATACAAGGCATAGGCCCATTGCAGCCAGAGGGCATCCAGTGGCCAGCCTGCCAAGTGCGCCAATGCCACACCTGTAACGGGCTGGATAATCACCGCTGGCGTGGTGAACCACCAATCCGCCTTGACCACCAGCCGGCTGATCACCGCTTGCGCCTGCAGGTTGCCGCTGCGATTGGCCATGAACATGTAGAACGCGCTGCCAAAGCCGGTGCCCACCATCAGCACACTGGAAAGGATATGCAGCCACTTGAGCAACTCATACGAAGCCATCATTTCTCCTTTGGCAATCTTTGCGCCACAAGATCCACAGCATTGCCAGCAGGGGGGTATTCTTGATGAGTATTCCAAACGGGTGCCATGCATAGTCAGGAAGGTAGCAGGCAATGATGACGCTGTAGGTGATGATTACCATGCCTTGAATTGGCCATAGCCACTTTTTCAGCGTGCGCAGATTGAGCAGAGTCAGCACGCCCATGATTGCGTCCACAATTATTCCCGCATGCAGCGCATGCCTTGCAACATCTCCCGTTAGCCCAACTTGCCCTAGCAGGTTCAGGCTCTGCGCTTGCGGGTATTGCCACGAGAGCAACGCGGTAAACAACCACACCGACGCCAGCGCCACGCGCAGGATGTAGTGCTCATTGCTCACGCAGAAACTCCCGGTAACTGCGTGGTGCATGCCCCAGCAGCCTGGAGAACTTGCCGGCATCGCCGTTGCTGCCGGCTGCCAGCATGGCCAAAGTATCAGAGCCCACAGGCATGGCCGGGATGCGGTCGCCCAGCCATGCCATCATCTTCAGCATAATGCCGGGAACGGCCAATATCCGGGGGGCTCCGCCGCCGCGCTGAGTGCGATAGCTGGATATCAGCCCGCCCAGGGTAACCGCTTCGGCGCCCACGCATTCAATAATGCCGCGCTGCGGGGAAGAGCCTGGCGCGAGCAAATTCACGACGGCTTGCGCTACATCGTCCACATGCACAGGCTGCACCATTTGCTTGCCACCCTCCGGCAGCATCAGCAGCGGCATGCGTGACAGCAGCATGAACATGCGGGTGCTATCGCCATCCTCGCCATAGATCAGCGATGGGCGCAGGATTGCCCAGTCCAGGTTCAGCGTCTGCAGGAAATCGTCGGCCGCCTGCTTGGTTTGCATATAGGGAAACTTGAGACCGCTACCGGCGCCCAATGCGGAAATCTGCACGATGCGCTTGACCCCGCATTGCGCCGCAGCGGCAAACAGGGCGCGTGGCGCCGCATCGTGCAGGCGTGACATGGGTTGTGCCGGGCTGTCGCGCAGCACGCCGATTGCGTTGACCACGGCCTCGATGCCAGCCAGGCGCGGCAGCCAGGTTTGGACGTCGATATCGTTACGGTAATCGATTGCGATATCTCTGGCACTGCGAGGGTGGCGCACTCCGCGTATCACTTCGTGCCCGGCCCCAAGCAGCGCAGCCTCAAGATGCCTGCCGACAAAACCGGACGCACCGCATAGCAGGATTTTCATTTTGTGCCTCCTGATTGAGTTTCCATAGGTAATGGTGAACGTGCAGATTTGTTTATAGCCTCAATGGCAGGCTTGACTGCATTGCTCCAAACAGATTTTGCCACCAGTGCCACTGCCAGAAAGATTCCGGCAGAAGTCCAGATCAGCACGCTGCGTATTACCGTGAGCCAATGCACGCCATCGTAAGTGGGTACGCAGGCAATCACCAGCACCAGGCTGCCCGTCACTGCCAGGATGTGTATGCACCTTAGCCAGAAATCGGCCGCGTTGTTGCTGCCACAAACATCCATCAACAGGGAGTGAAGCACTTGGCTCAAGTAACGCAGTGCGATAAGTGGAAAAATGATCGCGACTGAAATGGACAAAAACAGAATTTGCAGTTCCATGATAATTCCTTTCCAGGGTTGATAATCAAATCTTGCATTGGCCGTTTGCACATGCCCGGCTGCGCCGGTTTGCGCTGATCGCCAGATAGTTGAACCAGACGCCAGCAACCCAGCCCGGGATCAGATAGCGATTGCGGGCAATCAGCGGGTAAAGCCTGTGCATCATGCGCGAGATCAGCGGTCGTTCCAGCCAGTTGGACACGAAACCGAAGCCCGCGCCGGCGTAGGCCAGCTGAAATGCCGGCACCCCGATGACCCATTGCCCGTCCGACGTTTGCGCATGCAGCAACTGCATCATGCTGGCGACATCGGGTGCGCCGTGAGGAGGGATGAAATCAGGCGCGGAGCAATCGATCAGGTGCAGATTGTCGTACTGGTCGCGTTGTTTCAACCGGCTCATTTCCTGGTCGCACAGGGGGCAGCTGCTGTCGTAGTAAATCGTTAACGGATAATTGTTGCTCATGCCAACCCCCATTTATTATAGTTATTTCTGTATAAACAGAAATAAGTGAGCCAAAATAAGGCCGGATGCTGCCCGGCCACCAACTTCAACTGCTGCGTAGCAACTTCTGTATCTTTGCTCCCAGCTTCATCACCTTGACCATGGTGGCAGGCTCCAGGCGCAGCATTTCATCGCCCCATGCACTGAGAGTTTCCATGAACTGCAAGGTTTCGGCGATGCGCTTTTGTGCATCGAGGTCTTCCTGGCTCAGATCCTTGCTGTCCAGGCACTCACGCAGGAAAACCACAGTCGGGTCAAATTCGCGGTGCTTGCGCTCGGTGAAGATGGCGCGGGCCAGCGCCCATACATCCGTGGAGGTTTCAAAATGGTCGCGCCGGTCGCCCATCAGGTGCACCACGCTGATCAGCCCCCATCCTTGCAGTTCTTTCAGGCTGTTGGACACATTGGAGCGCGCAACCCCCAGTGTCTCGGTAATTTCGTCCGCAGGCATGGGCTTGCCCACGATATACAAAAGGGCGTGAATTTGAGCCACGGTACGGTTCACTCCCCAGCGTGAACCCATCTCGCCCCAGTGCAGAATAAATTTTTCGCTTACAGGTAAAAGTTTCATGGTGAGCAGCCTAACATTTTATTAATTTCTGTCAATACAGAAATTAATAAAACTTGATTGGATGGGCAAGGAATATCGGAAACCCAACTGAAATATGAAACATATCCATTAAAAATCAAACTGTTAAAATAATTAATAAAAAAAGAACGATCGTACTATGACAAACCAATTTGATATGCCATAATCCCTCCACAAATTTTTTGAAGGGAATCTGACATGGATGAGAATAAGAGCAAGGCACTCGCTGCAGCGTTGAGCCAGATTGAAAAACAGTTCGGCAAAGGCTCGATCATGCGCCTGGGCGATGATGACATCGCACGCGACATCGATGTGGTTTCAACCGGCTCGCTGGGGCTGGATATTGCGCTGGGCGTGGGCGGCTTGCCGCGCGGCCGCGTGATTGAAATCTACGGCCCGGAATCTTCCGGCAAGACCACGCTGACCCTGCAAGTGATCGCCGAGATGCAGAAGCTGGGCGGCACCGCAGCCTTTATCGACGCGGAACACGCGCTGGATCCTCAATATGCACAGAAGCTGGGCGTGAATGTTTCCGAGTTGCTGATTTCGCAGCCGGACAACGGCGAGCAGGCGCTGGAGATCGTCGACATGCTGGTGCGTTCCGCCTCGGTGGATATCGTGGTGGTGGACTCGGTTGCAGCCTTGACTCCCAAGGCGGAAATCGAGGGCGAGATGGGCGATGCGCAGATGGGCTTGCATGCCCGTTTGATGAGCCAGGCCCTGCGCAAGCTTACCGGCAACATCAAGCGTTCCAACACCACGGTCATATTCATCAACCAGATCCGCATGAAGATAGGCGTGATGTTCGGCAGCCCGGAAACCACCACTGGCGGCAACGCGCTCAAGTTTTACGCCTCGGTGCGCCTGGACATCCGCCGTACCGGCTCGATCAAGCAGGGCGATGAAGTGATTGGTTCCGAGACACGCGTGAAAGTGGTGAAGAACAAGGTGGCTCCTCCCTTCCAGCAGGCTGAATTCGACATCCTCTACGGTGAGGGCATTTCACGCGAAGGCGAAATTATCGACCTCGGCGTGCTGCACAAGCTGGTGGAGAAATCCGGCGCCTGGTACGCCTACAAGGGCGAGAAGATCGGCCAGGGCAAGGACAATGCGCGCATCTACCTGAAAGAGCATCCGGAAATCGCCGTTGAAATCGAAAACAAGATACGCGATGCAGTGGGCGTGGCCGGTATCAATGCGGCAACACCGGAAGCCGAGAGCAAGAAACCCGGCAAGGCAGCCAAGGCCAGTGCCGTAAAGAGCCTTGAGACAACCGCGGACTGAACCCAGCCTGCGTATCCGTGCCATGCAAGCCTTGGCACGACGCGAATACAGCCGTGCCGAAATGCATGCCAAGCTCCTGCCCCACGTCACAGAAGCCGATGACGTGGAAGCAGTGCTGGATGATCTGGTCAAGCGCGGCTGGCTGTCTGACGCCCGCGCGCTCGAACAAACCGTCAGCATTCGCCGCAGCCGTTTTGGCACCCAGCGCATTGCGCATGAGCTAAGACAAAAAGGCATCAGCGACGATATGATCAGCTCGGTGTTGCCAGACCTGAAGCAAGGCGAACTGGAAGCTGCACGCGTAGTGTGGCAAAAAAAGTTCGCATTCCCTCCGCAAGACCCCAAAGAAAAAGCCAAACAGATACGCTTCCTGCAATCACGCGGGTTCTCCATGGAGGTGATTTTCAAGGTGATGAAACTGTCGGATTCGGAAGAGGGGATTTGATGCGGTGTATTTTATAATGAGCGGAAATGCGCTTATGTTTCGTGCTGTAATGTTTGTGAACTGAATAATCGTTTGATCGAGGAGGATTGGATGTCTGAGGTGAAGAAGGTTAAATTGACGGCAAATGAAATTCGCACTGCAAAAAACGCAGCCGCTGCAGAGAAAAATTTAGCCCTCGCCAATAAATTGATGCTGTCCGCCGATGCTGCCTATGCTGAAGCAAGGCAGGCGCTGGAAGCAAAACAACAAATAGCAGCCCAAAAAGAACAGGCTGCGCTTAAAGCCAGGACAGCACAGGAACAGGCAGCAGCGCAAAAGTTAATCAGCGAACAGGAAATGCGCGCGGCACAAGAAGCCGGAGAGCAAATGCGTGCCGAGGCAGAAGCAGCCAGGCAGGCCAGGATCATGGCTGCGCAGGAAGCCGCAGAGGCCAAAAGACTCGCTGCAGAATTGGCCAGGCAACGCGCATTGGAAGCGGCAGCTGCCAAACAGGCACTGGCTGAGGCCAGGAGAATAGCCGCTGAAGAAGCAGCGGCAAAGAAGCAGGCCGAAGCAGAAGCGAGAAAACTTGCAGCAGAACAGGCAGCCGCTGCCAAGAAAGCCGCTGCTGAAGCCAAGCAAAAAGCTGCAGCAGAAGCCTCGGCGATGAAAAAAGCCGAAGCAGAGGCCAGGAAGCTTGCCGCAGAACAGGCAGCAGCGGCCAAGAAGGCGGAAGCCGAAGCAAAAAAGCGTGCCGCTGAAGAAGCCGCAGCATTGAAAAAAGCTGAGGCGGAAGCCAGAAAATTAGCTGCCGAGCAGGCCGCCGCTGTAAGAATGGCCGAGGCCGAAGCCAGGAAAAAAGCGGCTGCAGAAGCAGCAGCACAGAAAAAAGCTGAAGCAGAAGCCAGAAAGCTGGCGGCCGAGCAGGAAGCGGCTGCCCGCAAGGCAGAAGCCGAGGCAAGAAAGCAAGCCGCAATGGAAGCGGCAGCGCTGAAAAAAGCAGAAGCCGAAGCACGCAAAATAGCAGCTCAAGAAGCCGCAGCCGCGAGAAAATTGGCTGCCGAGCAGGCGAAGCAGGCTGCACTCGAACTGGCGGCAGCCAGGAAGGCGGAAGCAGAAGTCAAAAGGGCTGCCGCCGCCCAGGCGAAAGCCATTGCACAGGAACAGGCAGCAGCTCGCAAGGCCGCAGCCGCCCTGAAAAAGGCCGAGGCGGAAGCCAGAAAAGCCGCCATGGCGCCGCCTGAGCCGGTATGGCCTTTCGCGACCGAGTAATGCCCCGGCTTGAATGAACTGATGAAAAATCTCCCGAATAATCCTGCAAGTATTCCCAATCTCTTGCGCAAGCTGGTCGCTGTCGTTGCAACCGTTGCAATGATCAGTCTGGCATTGATGTTCTCAATGGTGGTGATTGCGCTCATCCTGCTGGTTGGCACACTAGCCTGGGCTTATCTCATGTGGAAGACGCGTTACCTGCGCAAACAGATGCGCAACCACCCTCTTCACGATGTGATGAGGGAAGGAGCTGCGGCCAAGGAGAGTGTGTTTAAAGGTGAGGTAATTGAGGGGGAGGTTATCCGCGTATCAGACACAGGGAAGGCAAAGTGAAGCTTGGCGAATGCCTTCCAGGCTAAACGGCTTGAAGCTGGCAATGCCTTGCCTTCCGATAATGCTTGGCCAATGATGCGTGGCCAATGACGCAGGGTGGGGTGCTCAGGTAATCACCGTGGGCTGTTCGCGCCCCGTGCGTTCCCTCAACTCGGAAACCTGCAACGCAATCGAGATCAGTTCCGCCAATGCAATCTGCGCATCCAGATGATGCCGTGTTGCATCTGCCTCATACGCCTCCAGATAGATGCGCAAAGTCGCCCCCTCGGTACCGGTACCCGATAGGCGGAAGATGATGCGTGAACCGTCGCTGAACAAAATACGCACGCCCTGGTTCTTGCTCACGCTGCCATCCACCGGATCGGTATAGCTGAAGTCATCGCACATCTGCACCGTATATTTCCCGTAAGCCTTGCCGGTGAGCGCTGCGAAGCTTGCACGCAGGTGCTGCATCACGCCATTGGCGGCCTCGGTGGGCAAGCCCTCGTAGTCGTAGCGTGAATACACATTGCGGCCGAAATGCGCCCAGTGCTCGCGCACTATGGCTTCCACCGGCTGCTTGCGCACGGCGAGGATGTTCAGCCAGAACAATACCGCCCATAGCCCGTCCTTTTCGCGCACATGGTCAGAGCCGGTGCCAAAGCTTTCTTCGCCGCACAGGGTCACCTTGCCCGCATCCATGAGGTTGCCAAAAAACTTCCAGCCGGTGGGTGTTTCATAGCAGGGAATCTTCAGTTGCCTGGCCACACGATCCACTGCGGCGCTGGTGGGCATGGAGCGCGCCACACCGGCCAGCCCTTTCTTGTAGGCCGGCACCAGGGTGGCATTGGCCGCGAGCAGGGCGAGGCTATCGGATGGCGTCACAAAAAACTTCTTGCCCAGAATCATGTTGCGGTCGCCGTCGCCATCCGAGGCGGCGCCGAAATCTGGCGCGTTGTCACCGTACATAATCTCAACCAGTTCGTGCGCGTAGGTGAGGTTGGGGTCGGGATGGCCGCCGCCAAAGTCTTCCAGCGGCACGGCATTGATCACGCTGCCTGCAACGGCGCCCAGGCGGCGCTGCAATATCTCGGTGGCATAGGGGCCGTTTACCGCGTGCATGGCGTCAAAGCTGATGCGAAAGCCGCTCGCCAGCAATGTGCGTATCGCGGCAAAATCAAACAACGACTCCATCAACTCCGCATAGTCGCTCACCGCATCGATCACCTGCACGCTCATTTCCCCAAGCTTGCTCTCGCCCACCACATCAATCGCCACATCGGCAGCGTCGAGGATGCGGTACTGGTCGATGATCTTGCTTCTGGCGTAGATGGCCTCCGTCACCGTTTCGGTGGCTGGGCCGCCGTTGCTGCTGTTGTACTTGATGCCGAAATCGCCATCCAGGCCGCCGGGGTTGTGGCTGGCAGACAGGATGATGCCGCCGTGGGTTTTATATTTGCGGATCACGCAGGAAGCAGCCGGTGTGGAAAGTATGCCGCCCTGACCAACGATGACGCGCCCGTAACCATTCGCCGCCGCCATCTTCAGGATGATCTGGATGGCGGCGCGGTTGTAATAGCGCCCGTCGCCGCCCAGCACCAGTGTTGCTCCCTGGGGTGCGGCAATGCTGTCGAAAATCGACTGCACAAAATTTTCCAGGTAATGCGCCTGCTGAAATGCCGGGACTTTCTTGCGCAGCCCCGAGGTGCCGGGCTTCTGGTCTGAAAAAGGCTGGGTGGAGATGGTGCGTAGGCTCATAAATTTCTCGGGTTTCAAATAATTGTTGATTGCGTTTGATTAGCTGGCGGGCTTGTTATGGGTTGAGTCCACCCATTGAAAGCTCACCTGCTCATAGTCTTCGCCCTCGGCCAGCAGGGCGGTAAGTTTGATGCTGCGGCTTTTTTCGCCCATCATCATTTCGTATATCTGATCGGCAACATAGCTTCCCGACTGCATCAGCATGGTGGCGTTCAAATAGGAGTTGTGTGCATCGGGCAGCAGGATGACATGCAGGTAATCATAGCTAAAGGAACCCGAGCTGCTTTCCCAGTTGGACACCCGCTCCGCACCCTTGCCGAGGATGCGCATCCACACGGCCAGGGGTTTCTTGGCCAGGATTTCAATGCCCACATGCACCTTGCCTTGCGCATCGGTTTTGATGCGGCGGATCATGCCTGTCCACCACTGGCTGTTTTCCTTGGCCTTGAGGCCGCACAGCGCCCCCACCTTGCCCCAGGCGCCCGCGCTCCGGGGCATGATGCCGCCCACGCCGCCGCTGCTGGCATCCAGCACCGCCCAGGTTTCCGTGGTGTAGTCTATCTTCTCATCTGTCAGGCTGATCTTGGCTTGCTCTTGGAGCATGGCCGCATCTTTTTCGGAAAGATTTTCCATATGCCCAGGCTCGATATGCGGCACCAGATTGGCGATGGTCTTGAAAGTGTGGATCACATCGATGGCAACATTGATGTCACGGCGCTCCTGGTGGCGGTGCGGCTGCTCGATGCCCCAGTAGGTTTGCAGATGTTTGAGCACGGTCAGCTTGCCGTCCGGTGAAAACTCGTTGCCGAAACGGTTTTCCTCCTTGAGCGCGCCGCGCTCGTTCTGGTGGGCAATTTCTTCCACCTTGGGAACCGCCCTCAGTGCGCCGAAGAAGCGCATGCCCGGTGTGGCCTGCAGTTGCGCATCTACATGCCTGGGCGCACCCGGATTGGCAAGATCAATGACATAGGGGCAGTCAGCCGCCGGCTGCTCCTTCATGTCAAAGTAGCTGACCATGCGCGCGCTGATGCGGTAGCCCACTTCAATCTGGTTGGGCGCCAGGGTTGCCGGCGAGGAAATATACACAACCAGTGCGCGCAGCAGCTCGCGCTGCGGGCAGGTGTGGATGGCGTGGCCGGTGTAGGCGTACACCATGGCGTTCACCATCTGGTTGGCTTCGGCCATCTGGTAAGTCGCATACAACTGTTGCCATACCGACTGCTCAACCTCGATATAGCGCATCAATTCCAGCTTCATCTGCTCGGCAATGCTGCGTATCAGCCTGACGTAAATGACAGGAACAATTTCGCGCAAGGGCAGGGGCAGCTTTTCCGCCTGCTGGCATTCCTGTGCACACAGCCCATAAGCGTCGCCTAGCGCCTTCATATAGGCATGCACGCCCTGCCACAAATACATGCCGTGAAAATCCTGCAAATGCGGTGTGCCCAGGTATTCGCGCAGCAGCTCGGCGTGAAAGGGCTGCGCGGTTTCATCCAGCAGCATCACGATGCTGATGCGGCGCTCGGTGCGGAAACTTGGGGTGTCATTGATTGAAACCAGCCAGGAGGTGATCTCCGCCAGGGCCTTGAGCGGGTCGTTTTCGGGCAGGTCGGCCAGCAAGGCCTTGGCTGCGGCCATGTCGGCCATGGGGTGGTCGGGTTTGCCATCCAGTTTCTTGATCCAGGAAAACATTGGTCTTTACACTCCCAAATGAGCTGCCACAGCCTGCGGTTTGCATCCTCGTTCATAGTATAGAAGCGCGTAATCCTTGGGAAGTGCCAGTGTATGGAGCTGTTGAGCATGGCTTAATGCCTCCCAAAAACACGCGCTCTGCGGTAAGCTTCCACCTTTCCCATTAGCACTGAATAAACACCATGGCCCAATACGTAATGTCCATGCTCCGCGTGAGCAAAATCGTTCCCCCCAAGCGTCAAATCATCAAGGATATTTCCCTCAGCTTTTTCCCCGGCGCCAAGATCGGCCTGCTCGGCCTGAACGGCTCGGGTAAATCCACCGTGCTGCGCATCATGGCCGGCGTGGATCAGGAGTTCGACGGCGAAGTGCAGCGCCTGC
The DNA here is from genome assembly GCA_023259065.1 of Nitrosomonadales bacterium. Lineage (GTDB taxonomy): Bacteria > Pseudomonadota > Gammaproteobacteria > Burkholderiales > Gallionellaceae > 39-52-133. The sequence goes on along the minus strand of JAHFQY010000005.1, from coordinate 46,698 downwards.
CCAACATCAAGGTGGGCTACCTGCCGCAGGAGCCGCAGCTAGATGCCGAGAAAACCGTGCGCCAGGAAGTGGAGTCCGCGCTGGGCGAAGTGATGGAAGCGCAAGCCAAGCTGGATGCCGTATACGCAGCCTATGCCGATGAAAACGCCGACTTCGACGCCCTCGCCGCCGAGCAGGCGCGCCTGGAAGCCATCATCGCCACCAGCGGCTCAGATTCCAGCCACCAGATGGAAATCGCCGCCGACGCCTTGCGCCTGCCCGAATGGGACGCGGTGATCAAGAACCTCTCCGGCGGTGAAAAGCGCCGCGTGGCGCTGTGCAAACTGCTGCTGGAAAAGCCCGACATGCTGCTCTTGGACGAGCCCACCAACCACCTCGATGCCGAGTCGGTGGAGTGGCTGGAGCAATACCTGGTGCGCTTCCCCGGCACCGTGGTGGCCGTCACCCACGATAGATACTTCCTCGACAACGCCGCCGAGTGGATACTGGAACTGGACCGTGGCCACGGCATTCCGTGGAAGGGCAACTACTCCGAATGGCTGGAGCAGAAGGAAGCCCGTCTGGAAACCGAGAACAAACAGATCGACGCCCACATGAAGGCGATGAAACAGGAGCTGGAGTGGGTACGGCAGAATCCCAAGGCACGCCAGGCCAAGTCCAAGGCGCGTCTGAATCGCTTCGAGGAACTCAACTCGCAGGAATACCAGAAGCGCAACGAGACCCAGGAAATCTTCATCCCCGTGGGCGAGCGTCTGGGCAACGAAGTGATCGAGTTCAACAACGTCACCAAATCGTATGGCGACCGCCTGCTGATGGACAACTTCAGCTTCAAGATTCCCGCCGGCGCCATCGTCGGCATCATCGGCCCCAACGGCGCCGGTAAATCGACATTGTTCCGCATGATCACCGGCAAGGAAGCGCCGGACAGCGGTGAGGTGAAAATCGGCCAGACCGTGAAGATCGCCTATGTCGACCAGTCACGCGATGCGCTGGAAGCCGACAAGAGCGTGTTCGACGCCATCTCCGGCGGCAACGACATCTTGACCGTAGGCAAATACGAAACCCCGGCGCGCGCCTACATCGGCCGCTTCAACTTCAAGGGCGCAGACCAGGCCAAGATCGTAGGTCAATTGTCCGGCGGTGAGCGCGGCCGCCTGCACTTGGCGCAAACCCTCATCTCCGGTGGCAACGTGCTGCTGCTGGACGAACCCTCCAACGACCTCGACGTGGAAACCCTGCGCGCGCTGGAAGATGCCCTGCTCGAATTCGCCGGCTGCGTGATGGTCATCTCCCACGACCGCTGGTTCCTAGACCGCATCGCCACCCACATCCTCGCAGCAGAAGGTGATTCCAAGTGGACGTTCTTCGACGGCAACTATCAGGAATATGAGGCGGATAAGAAGAAGCGGCTGGGCGAAGAGGGGGCTAAGCCTAAGCGGATTCGGTATAAGCCGATTAGTCGGTGAGAATGGGACAGTCCATTATTTGGTTAATTAGTGATATTTAGCTATGAGTAACCTCCAACAATGGTGGAACGACCTCGACGGCGCTGAAAGTAGCATGCCGCTGGATGGTCTCGTCCAAGTGCGAGGCTATAAGCGCGACGGTCGACCACCAGAAGAGGTGGTCATGATGGAAAAAGCGCGCGATTATGGCGCAACCGCTGTGTTCTTTGAGGCAGAACGTAATGAGAAACCGTCCGTTGCTCAAGCCTTTATCTATATAGCAGATAGCCCTGAAGATGATCCGACATTCGCCGAAACTCATCAGAAGTTGTGGAGTTGGGGTGGCGTACCTCTTGTATATCGAAAGCTGCCTGGATGCGTACAGCTTTTCAGGTGCACTCACGGAC
>JAHFQY010000005.1:0-44836 GCA_023259065.1 Nitrosomonadales bacterium | reverse complement strand
GGCGAGCCAAGATGCAATCCCGTGAAGACTCTGCGGCTTGCCTCTGCTGTCAGTGAGGATCCGTGGTGGGATGTTGAACAACTTCGCAATGGCACACTTTGGGATAACACGGTAGCTTGCAACACGCTGCTTTCCGCTGAAAAATCGGCGCATAGAGGGCTGATTAAGGCGGTAAAACAGCTCAGCGATGCTTTAACTGCAGAAGGAATTCTACCTAAACCTTTGCGCAGAAAACTGCTTATCCTCTCCTTGTTGATTGCCTATCTGGAGCAGCGTGAAGTTTTTAAAGATGGTTATCTTGGGCGATTTCTGACGGGAGCTGATGAGTTTTTTGAGGTGCTTGCGAATGGTGAGGCGCTGGTGAATCTGCTGGAGGCGCTGGAGAAAAGATTTAATGGGAATATATTCAGCCTGAGTGAGGCAGACCGCGAACGCCTGAGGGGTAGCAGCAAGCAGTTAGCCAGATTCTCCAAGCTTATTGAAGGGCGCGAAGTTGCAGGTGGGCAACTGTCGCTTTGGAAGCTCTACTCGTTTAAGGATCTGCCCGTTGAGTTAATTAGTCACATCTACGAATTATTTGTTAAAGATGCAGACAGTTCCGTTTACACGCCGCCATTTCTCGTTCGCCTCATGCTGGAGGAATCACTAAGCTGGGAACGACTTGACCGCTTGCAGCAGCGCGGTGAAATCATTTTGGACCCTTCATGTGGCTCCGGCATTTTCCTGGTGGAGGCCTACAAACGTTTGGTTTTGCACTGGCGCAGTCAGAATCAGTGGGAGAAACCCAGCGTTGATGTATTAAAGGGTTTGCTGCAACAAGTTCACGGAATTGATTTGGAGGCTGGGGCAATTGAACTGGCCGCATTCAGTCTGTGCTTGGCACTTTGCGATGCACTGGAACCCGAGGCTATACGTAAGAGCATTAGACTATTCCCGCTGCTGGCGGGAAAGACTTTGCATCATTCATGCTTCTTTGAAGCGAAAGAGCAAAGCCTCATAAAGCGACCAATCGGCGTGGTAGTAGGTAATCCGCCATTTGTATCAAAACTTACCACCACCGGAGCAGAACGCAGTTATAACCAATATAAAGCTTCTCATGGTTCACTTCCAGATAAGCAACTGGCCTACCTTTTTCTTCACGAGTCTATGGGGATGGTTGCCGACGGTGGTGTGCTTAGCATGTTGCAGCAATACAACTTCCTCTATAACCAACAGTCACTAGAGTTTCGGCGCAGCTTTATCGCAAAGTGGGATGTGAGGGAGGTGCTGGATTTCATTTCAGTACGGGGGCTATTTCGGGCAGATACGAAAGCCATCGTTATCGTAGCTGAAGCCTCAACTCCTCCAATTGATCGAAAGATCCTTCATGCCACGTTCCGCCGAAGCGGGCGCGTTGATGCCGAACTTGGTTTTGACATTGATTATTACGATCTACATTGGCTATCCCGTAATCTTGTGCTTGCTAATGATGCTGTTTGGCGTACTGATTTGCTAGGTGGCGGGCGCGTGCTTGGTTTTGTGGAGCGATTGAAAAAATTTCAAACATTGGGGGCATACGCGAAAGAACAACGTTGGGATTTCGGAGAAGGATTTATTGAAGCTATTCCAAAGAGCGATCCGACGGGAAGCAAAATGCGAAAACTATCCTTAGCCGCCCATCTTACCGGCAAACCACTTCTGCCTACGCATGCGCTAACAGAGTCAGGCATAGATCGCAAAGCCATTACTGTCGTTAAAACAAAGCTATTCAAGTCACAGTACAGCGCAAAAAGATTTACAGCGCCGATGACTCTTGTTCATCAGCAATTTGATTTAAATCACGCCTATGTTCAGCAAGGATATTTGACGTATAAAAACCAGATCGTTGGTTTTTGCGGTGAACCGCGTCAAAAGGCTAATATTCGTGCAGTGTCAAAATTTATTCAGACACAAAAACGTACATTACAAGCCTTCGTTGCTGCCACCAGCGTAAAGTCATTTACCCAACACGCAACCACACTTTCTGCGATTGATATTATTTCACTGCCTTATTCCGAGTCGGGAATTCTCGACACTAGTCAAAACGAGGAAGTCCTTGTGGATGACGTTGTGGACTATTACCGTGACCTCATCAGGTTAGGTGAAGACTCGGCAGTAATGAAAGAAAGCGGATATGGAAAGCTTTCTGACTTTACAAAAGTCTTCACTAACCAGATCAACACCATCTACAAAAAGAACCCATTGCGTTCCCTTGAGCCGCAGTCGTGGTCAGGTGTTATATGCCAGCCTTTTGTCTTTGGAAAAGGTCAAGTGGACTGGGATGGCGCAGAGGAGTTGAAAGGCAAGCTGGACAAGCTCCTTCACGAACAACAAGGCGAAACGTTACAAGTTACCCGCATTTGTCGCATCTATGACGGCAACTTTGTTTTCCTGCTCAAGCCGGATCGATTGCGCTATTGGTTGCGTTCGGTCGCATTGCGCGATGCCGATGAAATGCTGTCTGATCTACGCGCCCAGGGTTTCTAAAACACTTCGTATGTTAGCTAACTCCTTAAGCACTCATGCACGGATTGGCTTCCTCGGCAAGGAGGTGCAACTGCAAATGTCTTCGTTGTATGAGTTACTCAATTTTATTGCGGATGAGTTGCCGAGTTGGCGAGATCGTGACGAGCTTAAAAATATTTCATCGGAAACAGAACTTACATCCAAGCTATGCGGACATCTGAATAGTGCTGCACGTCGCGCTACAGGTTGGGATTTCCTTCAGTTTCGGTGTGAGGAGTCAGATGAGTTGCAGAAGGGCCGCAAGATAGATTTGGTAGCTTCCCCCTGCGATGCTACTGTTTGGGTAGATGGTCGACGTTGCAGCGACTTTGATACGATGCTACCCATTGAGTGCAAGAGACTACCAATCCCCAAAGGCAATGACCGAGATGAGCGAGAATATGTCTTTAGTCAAAATTCCAGTACTGGTGGAATTCAACGCTTTAAAGCGGGGCATCATGGCGGCAGCCATACACTTGCAGCAATGATTGCATATGTTCAGGACGATACTGCGGTGATTTGGCATGGCCGTGTTACATCGTGGATCAAGGAATTAAGTGAAAAAGGCAATGCGGGGTGGTCTGAAAAAGATTTGCTCCACATCGAAGTTGAAAATGAGGAGGATGGTTTGTCCACATATCGTTCAACTCATGCAAGAATTAGAGGGCTGCGAGAAATACAGTTGTTACATCTTTGGATAGAGATGGGTGGCCAAAACCAAAAGCAACTAATCGGGGCGACATCCCCTTAAGATATGTTGAATCCAAGAAATAATCGGACCAAGAAATAATCGGGGACAGACCACGATTTCTTACCTGAACGGACCAATCTCAATGCAACTAAACTTCGACCTCTTCGCCAACACCATGCAGCCCGCCTCCCGTGCGGCGCTGGCAGCTGTCGAAGCATTGGCATCCCAAGGCGGTGTCGAGGCGCGCGGTGCGGTGTTTACGCGCCGCGAGGTGGTCGAATTCATCCTCGATCTGGCGGGCTATACGCCGGACAAGCCCTTGCATGAGCAGCGGCTGCTGGAGCCTTCTTTCGGCGGTGGCGATTTCTTGCTGCCTGCGGTGGAACGGCTGCTGGCGGCCTGGCGCATTCATGGCGCTAGTGGTTCGATGTTCGATGCCTTGAGGGATGCTATTCGCGCGGTAGAGCTGCACCGGGATACCTTCCAGACCACTCGGCGTGCATTGGTTGAATATCTGAAGGCTTCCGATGCCGGTGAGCAGACGGCGAATCAGCTTACCGATGTCTGGCTGGTGCAGGGCGATTTTCTGCTCGCGCCGCTGGAAGGCCGGTTCGATTATGTGGTGGGCAATCCTCCCTATGTGCGGCAAGAGTTGATTCCCGAGGCGTTAATGCGCGAGTACCGCGCCCGCTATGCAACGATCTACGACCGTGCTGACCTTTACATTCCCTTCATCGAGCGTTCGCTGTGCATGCTTGCGTCGGGTGGTGCGCTGGGCTTCATCTGCGCGGATCGTTGGATGAAGAACCGCTACGGTGCGCCGTTGCGCAAGCTGGTCGCCGATCAGTATCACCTGAAGGTTTACGTTGATATGACCGGCAGCGATGCTTTCCACCAGGAGGTTGCAACCTATCCCGCTATCACCGTGATCTGCCGCGAATCCAGTGGCCCGACGCGCATTGCCCATTGTTCGGAAATTAGCGCGGTGTCGCTCGCCAAGCTATCCGCGTTGCTGGATGCGGCATTGCCGCTGGCGGGTGGCGGCGAGGTGCACGAGATGCAGGACGTGGCGGCGGGTGAGTCGCCTTGGTTGATCGAATCCGGCGACCAACTGGCGCTGCTGCGCCGTCTTGAAAAGCAGTTTCCGTTGCTGGAAGAGGCGGGATGCAAAGTGGGCATCGGCGTTGCCACCGGGGCGGACAAGATATTCATTGGGGACTATGCCACGCTGGATGTGGAGCCCGAATGCAAGCTGCCTTTGGTGACGACGCGCGACATTCAGTCCGGCGAGGTTCAATGGCGCGGGCAGGGCGTGATCAATCCCTTTGGCAATGCGGATGAGCTGGTTGACCTCGCAGCTTATCCGCGCCTGCGGCGTTATCTGGAGCTACATAAGGAGCAGATTCTCCAGCGCCATTGCGCGCAGAAGAATCCGGCGGGCTGGTATCGCACGATAGACCGGATATTCCCCGCGCTGTGCTGCAAGCCAAAGCTGTTGATACCGGACATCAAGGGCGAGGCGCACATTGTTTACGAGGCGGGCGAGTTATACCCGCATCACAACCTGTATTTCGTGGTTTCCGACACCTGGGATTTGCGTGCTTTGCAGGCCGTGCTGCTTTCCAGCATCACCCGTCTGTTTGTCGCGACCTATTCCACCAAAATGCGCGGCGGTTTTCTGCGCTTCCAGGCACAGTATCTGCGCCGCATCCGTTTGCCGCAGTGGCGCGATGTGCCGGACGCCTTGCGCGAGGAGCTGCGCGATGCCGCTATCCGGCGCGACTTCGATGCCTGCAACCGCGCGGCTTTTACCCTGTATGGGCTAACTTTGGACGAACGCGCCGCGCTGGGCGGCAATGGAGATTAAATGGCACTCGACTTGGTGCAGTACGAAGACAAGGCGCGCAAGGCCGTCCGGAAATTCTGGAAGAGCCGCTATGACGCAAGCAAGAAGCAGGCTGCATCAGGCAAGAGCGATCAGGGCGAGCGTGCCAGCGTGACCAGTGGCAAGAACATGGACGGCTTCGTTTCCCTTGTTACGGACATTGTCCGCGCCAATGGCCTGGCGCATGCCGAGATACATCTGGAGCGTGCAGTGTTGACGTTGCCGGGATATTTTCGCCCGACCAAGCTTTGGGATTTGTTGGTCATCCATCAAGGCGAATTGATCGCGGCCATCGAGTTGAAAAGCCATGTCGGCCCCTCTTTCGGCAACAACTTCAACAATCGGGCCGAAGAATCTATCGGCACCGCGCACGATTTCTGGACGGCCTACCGTGAGGGCGCTTTCGGCAAACAGCCTCGCCCGTTTGCAGGGTGGCTGATGCTGGTCGAAGATGCGCCGAAGTCCCGCTCGCCGGTCAAGGACAAGTCTCCGCACTTTCCGGTTTCGACAGAGTTTCAGAATGCTTCATACCTTAAGCGCTACGACGTGCTGTGCCAGCGTCTGGTGCAGGAACAGTTGTATTCTTCAGCTGCTGTGATCGCTTCGCCGCGAGACGCCATCAAGAATGGTGGCTATGCCGACCTTTCGGCTATGACCAGCCTGAAGACCTTTGTCACTTCGCTGGCGGGACATGTAGCGGCCCAAGCCAGTCGGCTTGGGTGACTTTGAGGAGCTGAAATGATTCCAGCAACTATCAACATCAAGTCTGCGGAGCAGGTGGGCGATTTCACGTTGCGCTTGTCTTTCGATGACGGTACTGCGCAGACTGTGGATTTCAAACCATTCCTTTCTTCTTCCCGCCACCCTGATATCCGTGCTTATCTTGAGTCTGTGCGTTTTGCAGCATTTCGCGTCGAGTATGGCGAATTGGTGTGGGGCGATTTTGGTCTGTGCTTTCCCATTGCCGATCTGTACCAAAACAGATTGATGCCGATTCCTCGCTTGAGCACTCGGCCTGAAGTTATGAAAGCCCCTGTTTCCAAATTGAAGGATTCTGATTTGCAAAAAGCCCCGCAAGCATTGCTGCGTGCGGCAGAGAAGGCACGCCAACTGGCTGAACAAACTGGTACACGATTTGTTGTGCGGAAATCTGCTGCCAAACAGAAATAACTCAAGTAGATTTCAATCAAATGTAATCAGGGGCCGACTGCACTAGGTAAGGTGCCGGAGTCGAATTGTTTTGAAATGAAGCCAAACCGCATACTGAATCGATATCAGCCATGATAATAAAGCAGCCAGATGATAAGGCCGGTGACATTGAATGTTTAAAGGACTTGGCAGCCAGGTCGGATGTTTCGCCAGAGGTACGCAAGAGCATCGAGCAGGAGATTCGATACATACAATCCGGCATGAAAGGGGAGGCCGAGGCAGCATATGAAATGGAATTCCATTTTGGTGCATCGAAGAATTGGATGTTGATCCATGACTTGCGGATCGAATGCGAAGGGCGCGTTGCACAAATCGATCATCTCATGCTGAATCGCTTCATGGAGATATACGTATGCGAGAGCAAGCGATTCGGGGAGGGGGTGGCCATCAACGATTACGGGGAGTTCTCTGCTTTCTATGGTGGCAAACCATACGGTGTGCCTTCTCCGCTTGAACAAAATAATCGCCATATCCTGGTACTGGAATCTGTTTTCAAGTCCGGAATGGTTGCTCCGCCAAAGCGCCTGGGCTTCAATATTACACCATCGCTTATCGGTCTTGTGCTTGTGTCAAAAAAGGCGCGTATTTCGAGACCCAAGACGAAGCTTGATGATCTTGACTGTGTCATCAAGAATGATCAGATCAGAAGTCGGATCGAACGCGATTTGGAAGAGGATAATAATCCTTTGAATATGGCAAGGCTCATCGGGCAGGATACCTTGGCGGATTTTGCGCACAGGCTTGTAGTGATGCATAAACCGATCACGTTTGATTGGGCTGCAAAATTTGGCATATCTGCTGAATATCCTGTAGCGATGGAAAAGGCTGCGACAGTTGTTAAAACTGAAGAGCCAGCTCCGGCCGCACAAGTTGAGAGCGAAAAAAAATCCAAGCTCATTTGCGTTTCTTGCGGGGCGACAGTCAGCTATGCCGTCGCCAAGTTTTGCTGGTCCAATAAGTCAAGGTTTGGGGGTAATGTCTTTTGTATGGACTGTCAGAAGACAGTTTCTGCCAAAAGCTAAAGTCAAACTCCCGTCATGCGTGAACTAAAGGGGGCTGAAGAAATAATTTGGGGCCGCCCCGGTTTCTCGAAAGTGCTCAAGTCTAGTCGTCGTTCTGTTGTTCCAGCAGTGCCCTGGCCTCTTCCGCAGTGAGCGATTTCCACTGCAGCGGTAGCAGGCCGGGAACGCGCGCCATATAGCGGCGGTAAGTGTCGCCGTGATAGACCAACAGTTTCTTCTCTTCCATGCGCGACCCGATCACAAAATAAAGTGTGATGAACACGCCGGACAACAGCGTCGTGGCGTTCATGTCGCGCGTCCACACCAGCACCAGGCCGAAGAAATACCACGGGTGACGCACGTGGCGGTGGAACGGGGAAAGATGAAAGTGTTCCTGATCTTCGACCTTGCGCACGTGGAGCTGCAACTGGCGCAGGCCAAGGAATTCCTGCATGTCGTAGCTCTTGAGGCTGATCCAGAAGCCAAGCAGCGCGGCCAGCGCCAGCCCGTTGGCCAGCCACGCGGCGATGCCCTGCCATCGCCACAACACGGGCCCCGGCGCGTGGTAGGTGAGCCACAGGATAGGCAGGATCAGCAGCGATGCCAGGATGTTGAACGCCAGCCGGTAATATGGCATCAGCTGCGGCCAGGCTGCGGCAACCCGGCGCTTGACCGCCAGCGATGCCAATGTGGAGTGCATGGCGAAGTAGGCTATCCAGCAGATTGCCAGCAACACGAGGTTGCGCCAATCGGATTCAGTCATGGTTTGTCACTGCCTTTCTGTATTTCATTCGGGAGGGGCGTCCGCCCCGTGCAAATTCGCTTCATCTGCCGCAGCCTATCCATGTGGCCAGACGCCATTAGAGCAGATATTAATAATCAAAAGGGTCAGCATCGCAATAGTTTGATAAAGTGCCAGAATGAAAATTTCTATCCCCTCTCTCTTTCTCGTGCTGCTTGCTGCACTTCCGCTCACTGTCTCTGCGGCAGAGCCCGAGGTGATCTACTGGAACTCGGATGCGGGCAAGGCCTTGCGTGCCAGGATAACGCCCGATGAAGATTACTGGCAGCTCATTCCCTGGTTTACGAATCAGGAGAACCAGAGCTATTGCGGTGTGGCCAGCGCGGTGACGGTGCTGAATGCGATGCCTATCAAGAAACCGGTCGATCCCATCTATGCGCCGCATGCCTATTTCACGCAAAGAAATTTCTTTACGCCTGAGGTGGTGAAGGTCATCGGCCCGCAGACGGTGCGTAATCAGGGCATGACCCGCGATGAGATGGTGAAGACGCTGACGCGGCTTGGGGTCAAGGCAACGACGGTTGCGGGCGATAGCGTCGATGAGGCTGCACTGCGTACGCTGGTGCAGAAGGCGATGGGTGAAGATGGGCAGTTTGTGCTGGTGAACTTCTTGCGCGAGTCGCTGGGGCAGGCAGGCGGCGGGCACTGGTCGGTGCTGGCGGCCTATGATGCGCAATCGGATCGTGTGCTGATTCTCGATGTATCGAAATATATGTACGCGCCGGAGTGGGTCACTATCCATACCTTGCGCCGGGCGATAGACACGCTGGATACCACCAGCAACAAGGCGCGTGGACTGGTGTTCGTATCGCAATAGTTTTCTTCATATCGCCCGTCAGGACGATGTTTCTTTCTGAACCACACAAGGCAGCCTCACCATGGAGTTGAGCGAACTCGGTCTGGATGATGCGCTGGCTCAGCAGGCAAGCTGTGCCGCAGGCCTGCGCCTGGCCCGCGTGACGGCGGTGGATCGCGGCCGTTATGTGGTGCGCAATGAGCAGGGCGAGGTGCCGGCCGAGTTGACCGGGAGGTTCCTGCATGCGGCTGCCTCTGCCATGGATATGCCCTGCGTGGGTGACTGGGTGTGCGTGCAGTATCACGATGCAGGGTCGCATGCGAGCATCCATGATCTGGTGCCCCGGCGTTCCTTTCTGCGGCGCAAGTCCCCCGGCAAGAACATCGATTTCCAGATGATCGCGGCAAACATCGATGTGGCGTTCATCGTGCAGTCCTGCCATTTCGATTTCAACGTGCGCCGGCTGGAGCGCTACCTGGTGATGGTGAACGAGGGGCAGATCGAGCCGGTGCTGCTGCTGACGAAGACGGATCTGGTAAGTGTGGAAGAGCTGGAGCGCATGCTCTCCGCCATCCGCGCAGCGGGCATCACCGCACGCATCGTGCCTTTGAGTAACGTGACGGGTGAGGGAGTGGCGCAGGTGCAGAAGATCATGGCGCCGGGCAAGACCTATTGCCTGCTCGGTTCTTCCGGCGTGGGCAAGACCACGCTGATCAATCAGCTGCTGGGCCAGGGGGAGCTTGCGACCGGCGCCGTAAGCCACACCGGCGAGGGCCGCCATACCACCACGCGCCGCCACCTGATTCTGCTTGCCAACGGCGCGCTGCTGATCGACATGCCGGGCATGCGCGAGCTGGGAATCATGAATGCGGACGAAGGGCTGGACGACAGCTTCACCGACATCGCCACGCTCGCCGCGCAATGCCGCTTCGCCGATTGCAGTCATACCGGCGAGCCGGGCTGCGCCATCCGCAAGGCCATCGAGAACGGCGAGCTGAACGCGGAGCATTATCAGGGCTACCTGAAGCTCAAGGCGGAGTCAGCGTTCAACGAGATGTCGTACCTGGACAAGCGCAAGAAGGACAAGGCGTTCGGCAAGATGGTGAAGTCAGTGCTGAAGGGCAGGCGCAAGTGATGGAAATACGAATCAATGGGGGGCGATCTGCGCGCGGCTGAAAAGGCGCGTCAATTGGCAGAACAAACTGGCACGAAGTTTGTTGTGCTTCGGTCTTCAGATTCTGCTGTTTCTGCCAAGCAAGAATAATGAGTGGTAGTATCAATGTCGGGTTACGCGATGAACCGCTAACCCGACCTACGCGAATTAATTAAAGGGGCGGCATTAATCACAGCTGCTAATCACCAATCAGGGAGAAACATGTTTTGTCCTAAGTGCAAGACCTTGAATCAGGCAAATGCAACCGTGTGTTCAAGCTGCGGCGAGGTGATGCCGCATCTTCCCGGCAACTTCCAGAATGTCCAGGCAAGTGCTGACGCAACAGCCAAGGCGACCGAGTATTACAAGGCGATTCTGGGGCCGCAGAATCAGGATTACTATCTGGACATGTTTGCGCGTTTTGATCGCGATGAGGCGGTGAGCGCCACATGGCACTGGCCCGCATTATTGGCCAATTTCTTTTGGCTGCTTTACCGGAAGATGTGGCCTGCCACCCTGATTTACCTGGCGGCGTTCTTGCTGTTGGTGGGGCTGATGGGCGTGATTGGCAGCTCCTTCATCGTCAGTCTGATTTATATTTTGTTCGCGCTTGGCATGGTGTTTCTGCCGCCTGTGTTTGCCAACGCCGTTTATTACCAGCATTGCAAGAAGCTGATCGCCACGGCAACCGCGTCATCGGGGGATGTGCAGCAGCAGTTGGGCGAGCTTGCCGGCAAGGGTGGAACCATCAATGTTGTGCTGATGGGCGTGGTTGTGCTCGTTTCTGTTGTGCTGTTGGGTGTTGTTGCCGCCATTGCCATTCCGGCCTACCAGGGTTACTCCGCCAAGTCCCGCACGACGCTGGCCTATGCGCTGGGCCAGTCTGCTGCGAGCAAGGTCAGCGATTTTTACACGAGCCATCAGGCGGTTCCAACCAGCCTGAGTGAAGCAGGCTTTGCAGAGCCGATACCGAGTTATGTCAGGGATATCGGCATGAGTCCGCGCAATGGCGCTGTGACGGTGACGATGGAGGGTGCTGTCGTCGGCGGAAAGTCATTTACGCTGGAGCCTTCGCTGGATGTGTCCGGGCAACTCAATTGGCGCTGCATGAGCGAGCAAATTCAGGACAGCTATTTGCCGCAACAGTGTCGCCATCAAAATTGAGCAATTAAAGGGATGCCTCGACCGTATCCTCGTTGCGCAGGCCACGGGCTTGCAGTTGTGGACGGTGGAGTGGATGGTGGAAAAGTAGGGGGATGGCGGAAACTTGGGCTGTTCCCGATTGGACTGATTCAGAGATGTGCCTTAAGGTTTGCCGCAAATAACGCCTCGGTTTTTTCCGATAACTGGTATGCCGCGAAGGCGCTATGGATTTGCGCCTGGTTTATTTTGCCATTTCTGCTTTTGAATGCGATGCCAAGGCGGTCGCTGCAGCGTGCGATGGTGCCAAAGGCGTCACGCCAGCAGCGCACTTCACCCAAGCGCTCGCGAACTGCACTTTCATTGGCGATATCGATTCCGGCCTGTTTAAGCGATTCCAGAAATTCTTCAAAAGATTCCGTGTTCAAGCTACCCATTTGTTCCTCCATACCTCATTGTTATTGGTATTACGGTTGCATTAACGCAGCAGGCTCAAATGAGGTTGACGTGAAAACCATGGATAGACTATATTCTATAAAAATCATTACAAAACATAATTTTAGTGAATCATGGTGTTGCGGTGAAAGCTGACAGGGTTAGCCCAAACGGCTCTTTGGATTTACTATCTCGTTTGCGCTGAATTACGCCACAGCGCTTTCACCATTCAAATATCAGCTCATCCCCTTTTATGAACAAAACTACCCCGAGCAAGGCCGAGCTTGCGTTGCTGGAACCATTTGTCGGCCTCACGCTGGAGCGCATCCATGTGCCGGCCAACCATGCGGAGTTTGCCGCCGCCACGGCCGAGATTATGGCGGCGGGCATGGTGGGTTTTGATACCGAATCCAGGCCCACGTTTGCGGTGGGCGAGGTGAGTGAGGGGCCGCACCTGGTGCAGTTTGCCTTGCCCGACAAGGCCTTCCTGTTCCAGATTCATCACGCAGAGGCGCATCCCTTTCTGCTTGAGCTGCTGCAATCGGAGCGGCTTATCAAGGTGGGCTTTGGCCTCAAGTCGGATAGCGGGCATATCTACGCCAAGCTGGGTATCAAGCTGGGCGGGGTGGTGGATTTGAATGCAGTGTTCCGCATGGATGGCTACCACAAGGAGATGGGCGTGCGCGCGGCGGTGGGGCTGGTGTTTCAGCAGCGCTTTGCCAAGTCGCGCAAGGTTACCACTTCCAACTGGGCGCAGCAGCAGCTCACGCCGCAACAAATGCTCTACGCCGCCAACGATGCCTGGGCGGCGCTCAAGGTTGTGCTGGCGCTGGATCGCCCGCGCGCAGAGCTGCCCATCATGGGCGCGGCCAATCAAGGCTAGCAGGCACATGGAATTTGCTATCGAAGTCAGGGAAAAAGACGGCTTGCGCACGCTGCATTTTGAGTCGGCATGCGTGCAGGGCGCGATGCGCGTCGCGCAGCCATGGGATCTGGAGCTGGAATACACGCGGGTGATGATGGCGGGTTTGCTAATGCGCGACGACAGCAGCTTTCCGCGCAACATCCTGCAGATCGGCCTGGGGGCGGGTTCGCTGAGCAGGTTTTTGTATCGCAATTGCCCGCGCGCCCAGCTGACAGTGGTGGAAATCGAGCCGCGAGTGGTGGAGGTGGCAAGAGAGCATTTTGCGCTGCCAGACGATGCGGCGCGGCTGGAAATCGTGATCGCCGACGGTTACGAATACATGCTGCGCAGCGGCAATGTTTTCGATCTCATCATCGTGGATGGATTCAATGAACATGCCCACCCCGGCGATCTGAACACGCTGCCCTTCTACCAGGCGTGCCGCTCGCGGCTGAGCGAGCAGGGCTTGCTGGCGGTCAATCTCATCGGTTTGTGCGCGGGAGTGAAAGGCGGCTTCGCACATATCGAAACGGCCTTTGACAATCGCGCCGTACTGTTTCCAAAATGCAAAAGCGGCAACACCATCGCCTTCGCCGCAAGCGGTGCGCCCGTGACTATTCCGGTGAGCGAGTTGCAGCGCAATTCGCTGCTGCTGGAGAAGAGGGCCGGCCTTGCGCTGATGCCCACGCTGGCCCGGCTGAATGAGCTGCCCGCTTGCCAGGATGGGATGTTGCGCATTTAGTTGCGGCGCGCGGATAGCCAGGCAGCAGTCGGGCTTGCCCTTGTAGTCTGGCTGAACATCTGCCTCGACGCTGGGGCTGCAGCCAATATACAATCACGCAACAAACGCCCCCTTTAAGTTGGTAAATATCAATGAAGTTGCCTTTCTGGCCCCGAAATAAAACCTCCTTCAGTTCCAATTCCAAGTCGTATGCCAAGCCGCTGCGCTTGATCGTGCTGCTGTTGTTGCTGGGTTTGTCCGGCTACATCTTCTATCTCGATGTAACCATCCGCGAGGCCTTCGAGGGGCGCAAGTTTGCCTTGCCGGCGCGGGTGTACGGGCGTGCGCTGGAGGTGTATCCCGGGCTTAAGCTGACGCCCGCGCAGTTTGTGGAGGAACTGAAGCGGGTGGGCTATCACGAGAATCCGCAGCCGGAACAGGCGGCAACTTACAAGTACACCGTGACTGGCGTTGATTTCACCAGCCGCGACTTTGTGTTTGGCGATGGCCCGCAGGCGGCGCAGCATGTGCGCATCGAGTTTGCCGAGGGCAGGGTCTCGCTGCTGCAACTGCGCGGCGACACACCTGCCGACCTGCCCATCTTGCGCATGGAGCCGCCGCTGATAGGCGGCATTTATCCCGGCCACAACGAAGACCGCGAGTTGCTGCGGCTGGACCAGGTGCCCAAGCCGCTGATCGACTCGTTGCTGGCCGTGGAGGACAGGAAGTTTTACACCCACTGGGGCATTTCGCCGCGCGGCATTGCTCGCGCACTTTACAAGACAGTTACCGGGCAGCGCATCGAGGGCGGCAGCACGCTCACCCAGCAGCTGGTGAAGAACTTTTTCCTGACCTCGGAGCGCACGCTGTCGCGCAAGGCCAACGAGGTGCTGATGTCGCTGTTGCTGGAAATGCACTACGACAAGGACGTGATACTTGAAACCTATCTCAACGAAATTTTTCTGGGGCAGGATGCCAGTCGTGCGATTCACGGCTTTGGCCTGGCCAGTCATTTCTATTTCGATCGTCCGCTGGAGCGGCTGGAGCTGCAGGAAATCGCCACGCTGGTGGGCATGGTGAAAGGGCCGGGCGTGTATGACCCGCGCAAGCATGCAGAAAACGCACTCAAGCGCCGCAACGTGGTGCTGCAGGAGATGGTGAGCCAGAACGTGATTACGCAGGCGCAGTTTGTGGCGGCGCGGCAGAAGCCGCTCGGCGTGATTCAGCGCGCACCCACAGGCACTTCGCCGTATCCGGCATTCCTGCAGTTTGTGCAGCGCCAGTTGCAGCACGACTATCGCGAGGAAGACCTGCGTAGTGTAGGCCTGCGCATCTTCACCACGCTGGACCCGTATATCCAGCACCAGGCCGAGACGGCCTTGCAGCAGCGCCTGACCGCGCTGGAAAAGGCGCGCAAGAATGCCGCCAATACGCTGGAAGGCGCGGTGGTGGTGAGCAGCACGCAGAACGGCGAGATTCAGGCCGTGGTGGGCGGACGCGAGGCGCGCTATGCCGGCTTCAACCGTGCCATCGATGCGCAACGCCCGATAGGTTCGCTGGCCAAGCCCATCGTGTATCTGACCGCGCTGGAACAGCCGGAGCGGTACACGCTGATCACCCCGCTGGATGACAGCGCGCTGGTGTGGAAGCAGCGCG
The DNA here is from genome assembly GCA_023259065.1 of Nitrosomonadales bacterium. Lineage (GTDB taxonomy): Bacteria > Pseudomonadota > Gammaproteobacteria > Burkholderiales > Gallionellaceae > 39-52-133. Next base: position 29,920 of record JAHFQY010000005.1, on the reverse strand, counting down.
GCACCACAGACTGGAAGCCGCAGAATTACGACAGGCAGTTCCACGGCCAGGTGCAGCTGCGCACTGCGCTGGCGCATTCCTACAATGTGTCCACCGCACGGCTGGGCATCGCGCTCGGCATCGAGCACATCCTCGACAAGCTGCCGCGTTACGGCATCGACAGGCAACCGCCGCCATTCGCCTCATCCATGCTCGGCGCCTATGACCTTTCCCCCATCGAGGTGGCGCAGCTGTACCAGACCTTTGCCGACAACGGCTTCCGCACGCCTTTGCGCGCGATACGCGAGGTGGTTGCTGCAGACGGCAAGCCGCTGCAGCGTTACCCGCTCAATGTGGAGCCAGTTGCCGCCGCAGCGCCGGTGTATCTGCTCACCGCCGCCTTGCAGGGTGTGGTGAGCGAGGGCACGGCACAGTCGCTTGCCAACTGGCTGCCCGCCGAGCTGCATGTGGCAGGCAAGACCGGTACCACGGATGAGCTGCGCGACAGCTGGTTTGCCGGCTATAGCGGCGACCATGTGGCGGTGGTGTGGGTGGGGCGCGACGACAACAAACCCACGGGCCTGACCGGCGCCTCGGGCGCCATGACGGTGTGGGGCGAGATGATGAAAAACATCCAGCCCGAGCCGCTGCAGCCTGCCGTGCCGGAGGATATCGAGACGGTGAATGTGGATCCGCTAAGCGGCCTGCGTTACGAGTCGGACTGCAAGGCGGGCGTGTTGCTGCCCTTCATCAAGGGCTCCGCGCCCGCTGAGGTTTCGCCCTGCGGCACGCCGTCTGCAGACGCTGTGAAGACGGGCGACAATGCACAGGTGAAACCCGCTGATGTGAAGCACGGCGACGTGAAAAAAGATGCGGAGAAGAAAAACTGGTTCCAGAGGTTGTTCAATTGATAAATCGATATGGTTTGATTCTTATCTCGGCATGGCTGTTGTTGCTTGGCGGATGCCAGAGCGTGCCCACACAGCCCGTTGCAGGGGGCGCAGTAGCGCAGCAGCCGGGTGAAGCGGCGAGCGTTGCGCCGGAGCCCGGGCCGGTGATGTCCAACAACCGTGCCGTTATTGCCTTGCTGGGACTGGCACAGCGCGACAGCGCGGCAGGGAAGCCGGAGACAGCAGGTGCATCGCTGGAACGCGCCCTGCGCATTGAGCCGCGCAATCCCTGGTTATGGCATGAGCTGGCACAATTGCGCTTAACCCAGGGGCAGTATGCACAGGCCATCACGCTGGCACAAAAATCCAGCAGCTTTGCGGGAAGTGAGCGTCATTTGCAGGCCCTGAACTGGAGGCTGATAGGCAATGCACGGGTTGCTCAGGGTGACTCGGCAGGCGCTGAGCAGGCGTTCCAGCGTGCGTCGGAGCTTGAGCAAGCTGGTAGTTAACAAGTTTGTGCTTTAGCGTGAAACCTGAATTAATCGAAATGTCTGCAACTTGTATAGTTTTTTAAGATGAGGAGGATTGCCCGTGTATAGAAATCTATTGTTGTTTCTTGCATTTATTGTGCTGTCTAATATTGCATATGCCGAGACTTACAGGTGTCAGGATGAGAAAGGCTATTATTCATTTTCTGCCACGCCGTGTTCTACTGCGGGCAGCGCCGAAGCAGCATCTGAATCAGAACAATATCAGCAGGGTGCGAGGTCTAGATCGGAGTACAGCTCGTCCGGCAGAAATGTTTACACAAAAGACTTGCCAGCCATGCAATCAGCTGATGGTGCGACGCAAGCATGTTTTAATCATGTGAACACAACCGCTCATTTTCCGGATCCGGCTACCTCGAAGCTGTTAACCAGTTCAAAAAAATGGGTGACAGTAAAGCATGTAGGCGGCAGGCAAATGGTAACTATTGGTGTTACTTCAAAGAATGAAGCGGGCATGTACGTGGGGGTTCAATTATTCAATTGTTTATTGATGGGCGACAATGCCACCATTAACACAGACAGTTACGAGTTGCTTTAGATATTCCGGTTGGAGTAGTTGCAGGGTGTCACCATGGATATGAAGAAGATTAATTCAGGAAAGCTGCGCGCCATCGGCTACGATGCGCGTGCCCGCTTGCTGCAGGTTCAGCTCGACGACGGCAGCACGCTGCAGTACAGCGGCGTGGGTGAGGAAGCCTGGCGCCGCCTCAGCAGTTCGGCTGCGGCGTGGAGTTATTATCGCGACAATATCGAGGAAGAATTTACTGCGCAGCGGGTTTCCAGCAATACCCCCGCAGGCAAGAACCCGCTCGACGATTTATTCAGCAAGCCCTGACTGGCAGCGACCAGGCGAGCTCCACCACCCCCTTATTGGATTTCGGCTACGGCAACCACATAATTCTTGCCATAGAATTTCGCGCACTTGGGGCAGGTGGTGTAGAAGAAGTAATGCTTCTTTGTGTGTTTTCCCTGGCTCTGCACAAAGGCATCCATTTCTTTTTCCCACAGGGGCATATTTTTGTACGGCCCCTCGAAAACCTTGGTCAGGTAATCGCCTGTCATCCGCACCATGGTTTGCCCGGGTACGTCCTTGCTGGCCGAAAAATAATGCTCCCCGGTCCATGGTGTAGGGTCGTGGGACAGTACGATGAGTTCATCCGCAGCCATGGCGCCGGCTTGTGCAATGGCCTCATATGTTTTTGGATAGACTGAACCCATATTGAGCGGGATATGGAAAATACTGCGGGTCGTGGCTTTTACAAACAGCTTGTCCTTGAAGTGCAGCTCCTGCTCATCCCATCCTGTGCTATTGAATCTGGGGCAGCAGTTTGTGGGATTATCTGATGCGTCGTACTTGGGCAAGGCATTGGTTTCCATGATTGCTCTCCTTGGTGTGGATCAAAGAAATTCAACAACTGGTTTTTTCATAATACGCTGATTTGTTTGCCATCAAAATTGGCTGCATCACTACCCGGATTTGAACTGGGTGATAATGACAACTTGCATGGGAGATTACTGATGAACAGGTTGATATTGGTCGCGTTGCTGGCTTGCTTTGCATTGCCGGCGAGTGCCGCTGGTGCGGGCGGGATGTTCAGGCAGGGGCAAACCCATTTCATGCTGGAGGCGGGTAGCGGCACTGCCTTCAACAGTAGCTACACGATACTCGGCGCAGGGGTGACGCATTATGTGGCCGATGGCCTGGGAGTCGGGCTGTCGTACGAGAGCTGGTCGGGAGGAGGCCCAGGCATCACCAAAATATCGCCTTCCGTACAGTATGTGTTTGCTCAGGCATCTGCAGCCCAGCCTTTTATCGGCGGGTTTTACCGCCATGCCACGATAGCCGGCTTGCCCTCCATCAATTCGCTCGGTGTGCGTGCCGGTGCCTACATCGCTACGGGTAGCAATGCCGCTATCGGCCTCGCTCTTGTGTATGAGTCGTATCAGGATTGCCAGGCTGCAGTCTACAGCGCATGCAACGAAAGCTATCCTGAAGTCAGTTTTACTTTCGGGTTTTGATGGGCATGAATTCTGATCCTTTGAGTTGTGAGAAAGATTTTCAGCGTCATTTAACCCCGTTTCATTCCTTCCTCCGTTTATAGCGACATGCCCTGCAATTTTGCACGGCTGTCCGATCAACTGATTAATATACTGCGAGGATGCGATGAACTCATTATCCAGAAACACTCTACTTTCCTGCCTGCTGTTGCTGGCCGCCTGTGCCAACCAGGAGCAAGGTCAGGTAGCCACCCCGGGCAATCTGCCGGAACTCGTTGTCGGAAAAGCGGCTGAGCCTGTCGCTATTGATGCCCAGCCTGCGCTGGCTGACAAGGAAGTGAAGAGCGGGCGGCTCAAGCAAAAATATGAGCTGGCCGCTGGCACTGTTTCTGCTCCTGTCAGGAGTGAGGAGCGTGTTGCCGCCTATGGCCTGAGCAAGAGTATGGTCGGTGATGCCTACAATGTGCCTGCATCACCTGCGCCCGCCAGCATCTATATGCAGCAGGCGATGCCGGAGCGCGAACAATATGGCGCGATTGTGGAGAACCCGATCAAGCAGGTGGCCGAGTCGCCGGTTTCCACCTTCAGCATTGATGTGGATACCGGTGCCTATGCCAATGTGCGGCGCATGCTGAATGCGGGGCGGCTGCCGCCTGCGGATGCGGTGCGGGTGGAAGAGATGATCAATTATTTCCCTTACGCCTACGCCTTGCCCAAAAACAATGCACCCTTTGCCGTGCATACCGAAATTGCCCCGGCGCCCTGGAACAAGAATCATCACCTGCTGCGCATAGGCATCAAGGGGCAGGATGTGGCCAAGACCAATTTGCCGCCATCCAATCTGGTGTTTCTGGTGGATGTGTCCGGTTCGATGAATTCGCCTGAGCGTCTGCCCTTGTTGAAATCCGCGCTCAAGCTGTTGATCAGCCAGTTGCGTGCGCAGGATAGCGTTGCGCTGGTGACTTATGCTTCCGGCACGCAGGTGGTACTGGAGCCGACCTCGGGCGCGCACAAGGCAAGAATTCTGGCCGCACTGGAGAATCTGCGTGCAGGTGGCTCCACTGCCGGGGCTGCCGGAATTGCCCTGGCTTACGGCATGGCCGAGCAGGGCTTTATCAGGGGCGGCATCAATCGCATCCTGCTGGCAACCGACGGCGACTTCAACGTGGGAATCACCAATTTCGAGGCGCTGAAAAACATGGTGGAGGAAAAGCGCAAGGGCGGCGTGTCGCTGTCCACGCTGGGTTTTGGCGTGGGCAACTACAACGAAAAACTGATGGAGCAAATGGCTGATGCGGGCAACGGTAATTACTCCTACATCGATACGCTGAATGAAGGGCAGAAGGTGTTGGTGAACGAGATGACTTCGACGCTGGCAACCATCGCCAAGGATGTGAAAATCCAGGTTGAATTCAACCCGGACGTGGTGAGCGAGTACCGCCTGGTGGGCTACGAAAACCGCCTGCTGAAGCGCGAAGATTTCAACAACGACAAGGTGGATGCGGGCGAGGTGGGTGCCGGGCATAGCGTTACCGCGATATACGAGCTGACGCTCAAGGGCAATGCAGGCAGTGTAGACCCGCTGCGCTATGGCAAGGACAAGGCGGGTGCCGTGGATAAAGCCGGCGAACTGGCCTTCTTGCGCCTGCGTTACAAAGAGCCTGATGGTGATGTGTCCAGGCTGGTGGAGTGGCCATTGCATCGCCGTGATGTGCTGTCCAGTTTCGCGCAGGCCAGCACCGAGTTCCGTTTTGCCGCAGCGGTAGCCGCATTCGGCCAGCAGTTGCGCGGAGGCAAGCACACCGGCGCAATGGCTTATGCTGAAATCGCCCAAATAGCCGCCGAAGCACGCGGTGCGGATGGCTACGGTTATCGCGGCGAGTTTCTGCGCCTGGTCAATCTGGCGCAGTCCTTGTCGACGCAAAATCCCGGCCGTGTGATTGTGGATTGATGAATGCCGGATTGATGAATACCGTCGCCATCTCTGCCATGCTCACTTATACTGCGCTCCCATGCGCGACGAGGTGGCCGACGAACAATTGATGGAGCTCTATCGTGACGGTGATGCAGGGGCTTTTGATGTCCTGTATCAGCGTCACAAGGGCGGCTTGTTTCGTTATTTGTTGCGCCTTTGCAAGCAGCAAAGTGTGGCCGAGGAATTGTTCCAGGATGTCTGGAGCAACATCATCCGCAGCCGCGAGCGCTACCAGCCCAGCGCCAAATTTTCCACCTTCCTGTACCAGGTTGCGCATAATCGGCTGATAGATCACCTGAGGCTAAAACCGGAGTTGGCCGTGTCCATGGATGCGGCAGACGAAGACTGTGACTCCCAGGCCGATACCCTGCCCGCAGATGCCGGAAACCAACCGGAAGTGCTGGTGGAGCGGAAACGCACGGTGGAAAGCCTGCTCAGGGAAATTGCAGCATTGCCCGCGCTGCAACGCGAAGCCTTCTTGTTGCGTGAAGAGGCCGGCTTGTCGCTGGAAGAAATTGCCCATGCAACCGGTGTGACTGCCGAAACAGCCAAGAGCCGCTTGCGTTATGCGCTTGCCAAATTGCGTGATGGATTGAGAGGTCTGCGATGAGCCCGGGACTTGAAAACAAAGATATCGAGTTTGAACAATACCTGCAGGGAAAAACGGACTTGTCGAAGGCTTACGCGGACCTGCCTGCAGTCGAATTGCCTGGTCATCTGGATGCCGCCATCCTGGCCGAAGCGCATCGGGCGGTTGGCTCGCGCCCCGGTAGCAAACACAGACGCCGCTGGGCGGTTCCGCTATCCATGGCGGCCACCTTGTTTGTGGTGGTGATGATAGGTTTGCAGCTGCCCTATATGCTGAAGGATGCCGCTTTGACACAGTTGCCAGTGGAGGGAAGAGCGACTGTTGCCGCGCTGGATGCAAGCGCGGCAAAACCAGCGCCTGTCACAGCTGATGAGCGCAAGGATATCCAGATCATGAAGCGGGAGAAATCTGCAGGCGCGAGCGCCGAGCATGCAGCGATGGCTGACAAGGCGGCCATGCCTGCCCGGCCCGGCGTGCCCATGCTGGCAGCCCCGCAAACATCGGCGGGAATAAGCGGGGCTGTCAATGCGCCGGCGGCACGGAATGAGCCGGAGTTGATGGCGGCGCCGGCGCCTGCACCGGCTCCCGCGGTACAGCGCCCGAGAGAGCCTGTCGAGAGGGAGCAGGGCATGTTGGCCAAAGAGAAAAAGGCCATAGGGCGCGCTGAAACTAACGCCGCTGATTCATTCCAGCAAGTGGCGCCAGCCGCTGCCAGAATGGCGCAGCCTGGAAAGCAGGAAGAGGATTTGTCACTGCAAGACCAGGCAAGTGTAGCCAATAAACCCATGGAGGACTGGCTCGCTCGTATCAAACTGCTGCAGCAACAGGGCAAGCTGGATGAAGCCAGAAAAGAACTGGCAGCATTCAGGAAACGCTACCCAGATTATCCGGTTCCCAAGTCGCTTGAGAGGCAATAAACGGGCGGGTATTGCATCAAATTTTTATACACAACAATCAATCGAGTCACTTCCTTGAAAAACCTTCAACCTTCCTCCGTCTGGTCGCACTTCTCCACCCTGTGTGAAATCCCTCGCTCCTCGTATCACGAGGCGGCATTGCGCCAACACCTTATTGAGTGGGCGCATGTGCGCGGCATTGAACACAGCGTCGATGCGGCGGGCAATCTCATCCTGAAAAAGCCGGCCAGCCCCGGCTGTTCAGGGCGGCCCGGCGTGATCATGCAGGGCCATCTCGATATGGTGTGCCAGGCCAACAGCGGTACGTTGCATGATTTTGAGAAGGACCCGATACGCACGCTGGTGCGCGATGGCTGGGTGATTGCGGAAAACACCACGCTGGGTGCGGACAACGGCATCGGTGTTGCCCTGGCGCTGGCCGCGCTGGAACAGCCGGGGCTGCTACACCCGCCGCTGGAGGTGCTGCTTACGGTAAACGAGGAGTCCGGCATGGACGGTGCGCGCGGCCTGGCGCCCGGCACCCTGCAAGGCAAGACGCTGATCAATCTCGACACCGAGGAGTGGGGACATTTTTATCTGGGCTGCGCGGGCGGGGTGGATGTGGAGGTTCAGCACGATTGCGCGCAGGAAGAGATTCCGCCCGGTTATGCGCTGGTGCAGTTGGAGGTGGCCGGGCTGCGCGGCGGCCACTCCGGCATCGACATCCATCTTGGGCGCGGCAATGCCATCAAGCTGCTGGCGGAGGCCTTGCGCGACCTGGCGGTGCACTCTGACCTGCGCTTGGTTGCGCTGCACGGCGGCACGGCGCGCAACGCCATCCCGCGCGAGGCTTTCGCCGTGTGCGCGCTGCCTGCTGCGCTGGCAGCGAGCCTGGATGAGTGGGTGCAGCACAGGCATGCAGCATGGCAGCAGCGTTTTGCCGGGGCGGATGCGAACGTGGCGTTCACGTTTACGCCGGATGACAAGCCGGTGGGCAAGGCTGTTGCCCTGGCGGAACGCGACCGCATGCTGGCTTTTCTGGACGTTGCCGTGAACGGCGTTACCCGCGAGAGTGATGAGTTTCCGGGAGTGACGGATACTTCCAGCAACCTGGGCGTAGTTGCGCTGGAAGACGGCAAGTTCCGCGCAACGTTCAAGGTGCGTTCGCTGCACGATGCGCGCGCGGATGCGCTGGCCGACAAGCTGATTGCGCATGCACAGGGTTTTCTCCTGCATGCGTGGAAGGAGGGAGCGTATCCGGGCTGGACGCCCAACCCCGCGTCGCCGATGCTGGCACTGTGCCAGCGCGTTTACACCGAGCAGTATGGCCAGCCCGCCAGTCTGCAGGTGATACACGCGGGGCTGGAGTGCGGCCTGCTTGCGGCGAGCCATCCGCATCTGGACATGATTTCCTTCGGCCCAGACATACGCGGCGCGCATGCGCCGGGCGAGCGCGTGGAAATCGAATCGGTCGCGCGTTGCTGGACCTTGCTCCAGGGGGTGTTGCATGCCCTCGCCCGGGCCTAGCCGCCATGCGCAAACAGACCTGGCTAAGCTGGAGCAGCGGCAAGGACAGTGCATGGGCGCTGCAGGTGTTGCGCCAGTCGGATGAATACGAAGTGACGGGTTTGTTCACCACGATCAACTCGGCATTTGAGCGCGTTGCCATGCATGCCGTGCGCGTGGCGTTGCTGCGTGAGCAGGCGCAGGCGGTGGGCTTGCCGCTGTACCTGATAGAAATTCCCTACCCGTGCTCGAATGAGCAATACGCTGCCGTGATGACGGAGTTTATGGCGCAGGCCGGCAGCGCGGGGGTGCGTTGCATGGCATTTGGTGATTTGTATTTGCAGGATGTGCGCAGCTACCGCGAGGAGCGCATGCAGGGCAGTGGAATCGAGCCAGTGTTTCCATTGTGGGGGCGGCCGACGCGGGAGCTGCTGGCGGAAATGCTTGCGGGCGGTTTGCGCGCCTGTCTTACCTGTGTTGATCCGCGCGTGTTGCCGGCGGAGTTTGCCGGGCGCGAATTGACAGCACAATTGCTGGATAGCATGCCACCCAATATCGACCCGTGCGGCGAGAACGGGGAGTTTCATTCATTTGTTTTTGACGGCCCCATGTTTTCCCGGCCGCTGGATATTGAAATGGGTGAAGTGGTCACCCGTGATGGTTTTGTGTTTGCCGATTGCTGGTTGCGCGGGAGCCAGTTGACTTGAGGTCGGCACATGTTGACCCGGCAAAACGGTTTTCAGGCAGCATAAGCAATAAATCGCGGGACTGTGCAATCAGGCTGCCCAATTCGGTTATGATTTGCCTGCAATCTGGCAGGCAAGATGTGGCGCCGGGATGCATGGGCTGTGGCTAGAGGAACAATGAACAAATGAACCAATCTATTTCTGCATTGATCGTCGATGATGACAGTTTGATGCGCTCCTATCTGCGCACAATACTCAACGAAAGCGGCATTGTTGCCATTGAAGAGACCGGCACTGGCGAAGGCGCGCTGCGCAGCCTGCAGCAGAAGGTTCCGCAACTGTTGTTGCTGGATATCAACCTGCCGGATAAAAACGGCATTGATGTGCTGAAGGAAATCCGTATTGATTATCCCAAGCTGCACGTGATCATGATCAGCGGTGAGTTGACCAGTGAGCGCGCGAAAGATTGCCTGGAGTACGGTGCAAAAGGTTTTATCGTGAAGCCGTTCAATGCCGCCGTGGTAATACGCTATATCGAGAAAGTCCTGGGCAAGCTGTCGGGCTGAGTATTTGTTTGTTTTCCTCATGAATTCGTGGTTTAGTTGCTCAAAAACTCACCTCGGCGGGCTATCAGGGCCCCTAATCGGTTATCATTCGCGCTCAATCTGAAAAGTCATTCAAACTGGAGTCCGTTTCATGAAGCAACCTGTTCCCCTGAGAACCGTTCCCCACGGCAATATTTTCCGTAAAGGCGATGTTTTCGTCCTGTTCGGCGAACTGTTTGGCCGCGGTTACGCCAATGGCCTGATCAACGAGGCGCGCAAGGCCGGCATGAGCATAGTCGGTGTCACCGTTGGCCGCCGCGACGAGAACAACGCCTTGCGCCCGCTGACCGCTGAAGAGCTGGCCACGGCCGAGGCCAATCTGGGCGGGCGCATCATCAATGTGCCGCTGATGGCGGGTTTTGACCTGGACTCGCCCGCGGGAACGCCCACGCCAACCGATATGCTGGGCGGGATGACGCTGAAGAGCTGGCAGGATGACAAGCTGGATTGGGCGCATGTGGAAAAATGCCGCGAAGTCGGGGTGAAGCGTTTCAAGGATTCCGTGGCCAAGGTGATGGCCGAGCTGGACAAGATGATTCCGGACGGCAGCAATGCCTTTTTCGCGCATACCATGGCCGGCGGCATTCCCAAGGTGAAGGTGTTTCTCGCCATCGCGAACCGCATCTACAAGGGCCGCGGCGAGCGCTTCCTGTCTTCACGCGCGCTGCTGGACAGCGACCTGGGCAAGCTGATCCTGAAGAATTTTGATGAGGTTACCGCGAATACTTTCGAGTACCTGATCGAGGGCAGCGCGGCGATCCGCGCCCGTCTGGAAAAGAGCGGCGGGCAAGTGCGCTATACGGCCTATGGCTACCACGGCACCGAGATCCTGATCGGCGACCAGTATCTGTGGCAAACCTATTCCAACTACACCCAGGGCCAGGCCAAGATGCGCCTGGAGCGCATTGCAGAGGCTGCCTGGGCCAAAGGTATCAAGGCCACGGTGTACAACTGCCCGGAGATACGCACCAATTCTTCCGATATTTTCGTGGGCGTGGAGCTTTCGCTGTTCCCGCTGCTCAAGGCATTGAACAAAGAGGGCGGCGGCGCATGGGCGGAGAGCCAGTGGCGTGCCTGTGACGAGCTGCTGCAGGACGGCAACTCGATCGCAAAGCTGTTGCAGCAGATCGAGGATTACAACCTGAACGGCGTGTCCGGGCACTATCGCGATTTCTCCGCCTGGCCCATGGACAACAGCGTGGAGCTGGCCGACCTGATGATAGGCACTTCGGACGAAATTACCAAAATGCACAAGGACCGCAATGCGCTGGTAACGGACATCTTGAGCGCGCTGGTGCTGGAAGGCACCGGCCCGTTGATGTTCCACGAGACCTCCAACCCCGCTGCGCCGGTGCTGTGGCTGAACCACGATGTTATCGCCAAGCAGCTTAATGCAATGCACGCCTGAAGCATAAGCGCTGCATGAGGATGGCCGTGATTCAGCAATGGGTCACGGCTTTTTTATGGCTTGAAATACGATTACATGTTTAAACTGGAAAAATCATTGCGTGCCTGGGGTAGCCACGAGTTTGAGAAAACGCTCAAGCAGGAGCTTGCACTCGGGGTAGAGCATCTTCCCCTGCAGCAGGGGCTTGCCAGCGGCAACTATGTGGCTGATACGCCGATTACGCCGCTGATCCAGAGTGTGGTCGAGATGGACAAGGCGATCCGCATCAAGGCCGGGATTCTTTACCAGGGAGGGATCGGTGGTTGCAGTTGCAGCGACGACCCCACCACCGCCAGCGAAATCACCGAATACTGCGTGGTGCAGCTGGACATGGACAAGTCAACGGCAGTAACTACTGTTCTTATGCTGGCAGAATAATCAGGCCGGAACCAGCAATGCCATCTGCGCATCGCTCAAATAGCACCATTCCCCTGCGGCGAGATTCAGCGCGTCCAGTCTTAATTGACCAATCTGCGTGCGGCACAAGGCGGTGCAGTGGTTACCGGCCGCAGCCAGCATGCGTTTGACCTGGTGGTATTTTCCCTGCTCCAGCACGATTTCAATTCGATGTGTATCCAGTATTACGCAGCTAACGGCGGCGAGTGGCGCGGGTTCGTCGTGCAGCTTCACGCCTGTGAGCAATTTCTCGACAAGTTGGGGGGTTACCGGGTCGTGTGTGGTCGCGACATACACTTTGGGAATATGGCGCTTGGGGGATGATTGCGCATGAATGAATGCGCCGTCGTCGGACATCAGCAACAAGCCGGTGGTGTCGTGGTCGAGGCGGCCAACCGGTTGTACGTCGCGGTTGCTGAACTGCTCCGGCAGCAGGCTTAACACGCCTGCATGATGGCTGGGTTTGCGCGAGCATTCATAGTCTGCGGGCTTGTGGAGCGCGATATATATCTGCTTGCGGAACTGCCATTCCTCGCCAAACACCCTGAAGACGAGCCCGTCTGTCTCAATACTGCTGCGGTAGTCAGTTGCTGCCACGCCGGCAATTTCCACCTCGCCATCGGCGACCAGTTGCTGGCACCATTTTCGTGCACCGAAGCCTTGTGATTGCAGAATGCGGTCCAGGGAGAGTTTGTTCATGGCGCAACTTTAGCAGAAGAATGCGGCTGGTAGCGATGCAATGGCAGGGATGTGCCGTCATCTTTCATGGTGCAGGAAGTGATGATCATGCATAGGCATGTGCATGAACGGTTGATGGCTATTGCCAGACTTGCAGTGCAGCAGTTAACATCCGGAATGCTTCCCTGATGCAGCTGTGCTGCGCAATATTATTAAAACAAGAATCACATCGCCCAGGTGAATGTGGTCAGGAAATGTTGGGGAGAGAGTTCACGATATGGTTGCAACTCAAATTGATCCCACGACTGGGTTTCTGGATCGCTATAGCTGCTTGAAGGTGGCTGCTGATCTGGTTGCCAGGGTGAGGGAGTCTGGTCAGCCCTTAGCTGCATTATGGATTGATCTTGATCGCTTCAAGCAGATAAATGAGTCTTACGGCTACTTGAGTGGCGATAGTGTCATTGCTTTCATTGCGCAGCGTTTGCGCGAGAATGTCGGCTCGATGGCGGAGATTGGACGGGTGGGTGCAGACGAATTTGTGTGTCTCGCACCCAACTTTACACGTGACCATGCCGAGCGCTTGGCTGGCGATTTGATGCATGCCATAGAGACACCACTGGAAATTGGCGAGGTGCACTTGCGGCCGAGCGCCAGCATTGGAATCGCCCTGCTGGAGGCGGGTGATGCTCCGTTTTCTCTGCTTGAGCGCGCTGATCGCGCGAAGATTTCCGCCAAGAAACAAGGGGGGAACCGTTATGTGGTTTCAGGCGACGAGTTGGTATCCGGGCGTGCAGGTACTTTGCTGGCGCGGGAAGAGCTGGCGGTTGAATACATGCTGCACAACGCCCTGGAAACTGGCGGCCTGCGCCTAAACTATCAGCCTACGGTTGGATTTGATGGCAGCGTTCTTTCCGTTGAAGCGCTGATGCGTTGCACGGTAAATGACAAGATCATTCCCCCGGTCAAATTCATTCCGGTGGCGGAAAAAACCGGTTTGATTGTTCGCCTTGGCGAATGGAGCTTGCTGGAGGGTACCCGGCAGGCGCGCCGTTTGCAGGATGCAGGATTGCGCACCAGGGTTGCCATCAATGTTTCGCGCGCACAGTTGCTTGATAAAAAGTTTGCGCAGGCTTTGCATGCCGCGCTGGTCTGCGCCAATGTTGAGCCGGAGCTGATCGAGCTGGAGTTGACCGAGTCGCTGTTCATGGATATTTCCAATACGGTGCAGGATAACCTGCGCACAGTGCGGGGCTGCGGGGTGAGTTTGTCGATTGATGATTTTGGCACGGGTTATTCGTGCCTCGCCAACTTGAAGGATATTCCAGCAGGCAAACTCAAGCTGGATCGTGCTTTTGTGCTGGTTCTGCCTTATGACCGCAGGGCGATGTCGGTGGTCAGGGCCATGGTGCAGCTGGGCAAGGATCTGGGCATGACCGTGGTGGCGGAAGGGGTGGAGAAGAAGGAGCAGATGGAGGCGCTGTGGGACTTGGGAGTTGACGGTATTCAGGGTTATTATTACGCAACGCCGATGGACTCGGATGCGTTGTTCTCGTGGCTTAAGGAAAACTAACTATCATGACCACCGGAAACAAAGACATATTGTCTGCTCGGGCTGAAGCTCCGCGTGTTGCGACTCTGCTGGAAAGCGCGATACGCGATATCGGCATCCCTTCGCGGCCCAGCATACTTGACCGTATCAACGCCGAGATGCACAAGGATGAGCCGGACTTTCATCACCTCGCGCACATTATTGCTTCGGATGTGGGGCTGGGCGCCGGACTGATATCGATTGCCAACTCTCCCTATTTCGGTTTTCGCGGTCGGGCGCGCTCGGTTAACGAGGCATTGATGATGCTGGGGCTGGATGTCGCCAGCCGTGCCATTGCCGGCATGATACTGCGCAAGCTGTTTCCGCCATCGCCGGCGCTGGATCGCTTCTGGCATGCTTCTGCAATTATTGCCCGCCTGGCGGGTTGGCTGGCCCAGCAACCTGCCAATGGCAGCAGAGTGCGTGCAGATGATGCCTATACTTTTGGCTTGTTCCGCGACTGCGGCATTCCCATCCTGCTAAACAGGTTTCCCAACTATCCGACGGTATTGAAAAATGCGAATGGTGAGAGGGAGCTGAGTTTTACTGCTGTGGAAGAGACAGAGTGCCCCACTAACCATGCTGTGCTGGGCTCCATGCTTGCGCAAAGCTGGTGGTTGCCGGAGGAAATTTGCCTGGCAATCAGACATCACCATGATTACGTGGCGCTCGGACAACAAGAGGGCGCCGCCGTATTGCCGCCGGCAACGCTGGGCTTGATTGCGACGGCGCAGTTTGCCGAGCATCTGTTGCAACATCATACCGGCCTGAGCAAGACCCATGAGTGGGACAAGGCAGGGGCGATTTGCCTGGAGCTGTTACAGATCGAGGACAAGGATATGCAGTCTGTTTATGAGGAAAGCGCATTTGTTATCGCCAATGACAATTAGACTTTACCCGGACTGAATAGCCGGGGAGTACATGGAAATCGCCGAAAGGCGATTTTTTATCAAGTTAATACTTGACTACTTTACTCTGGTAAGGTTAAATAGCTGCCGAGGTTCAAGTTGGTGCTTTCGAGCTTTGCGGTGCTCGCTAAATACGCTTCCGCAGTTTATTTATATAGATATGAAAGGTTTACAAAATGGCAACTCCAGCACGTGATGGTGACGGTTATCTCCTAGACATGAGCGATTGGACTGAAGAAATCGGCCGTGCAATGGCAGCGGATGACGGTTTTGAGCTTGATGATCAAAAATGGGAACAGATCATGAAAGCTCGTGAGTATTTCGAGGAATTTGGCTCGGTTCCACCGATACGCAAGTTTGCCAAGTTTATCGACCAGGATCAGAAGGACGTGTTCAACCTGTGGATGACCGGCCCGATGAAGCCTATTACCAAATACGGTGGCATGCCCAAGCCAACTGGCTGCGTGTAATTCAGGCAGCAGTGCCAGAGTGCACTTCTGCGCTCTGGCGGGCTTGCCGATCAAGGCGGTTACAGGGACTCAGCCATGAATACACTCGAGCAGCTGAATTTCGATAATACGTTTGCGCGGTTGCCGGCACCATTTCACAGCCGCCTCAAACCAACGCCGCTGGCAAAACCCTACCTCGTCAGTTTCAATGCGAATGCAGCCCGGTTGATAGACCTGGCTAGCGATGAGTCGTCGCGCCAGGATTTTGCCGAGTGTTTTGCCGGTAATCGTTTGTTGCAGGGGAGCGAGCCGCTGTCCATGCTGTATGCCGGGCACCAGTTCGGCCACTATGTGCAGCAACTGGGCGACGGCCGCGCCATGCTGCTGGGCGAAATCAGGAACAGCGTCGGCGAATACTGGGACCTGCAGCTCAAGGGCGCGGGCCCCACGCCGTATTCGCGCAGTGGTGACGGGCGTGCTGTCTTGCGCTCCAGCATCCGCGAGTATTTATGCTCGGAAGCCATGCACGGCCTGGGTATCCCCACGACCCGTGCCCTGTGCATTGTGGGCAGCGATGACGAGGTCTATCGCGAAAGCATAGAAACCGCCGCAGTCGTTACGCGCATGGCGCAATCGCACGTGCGTTTTGGCTCGTTCGAGGTGTTTTATCATCGCGGCCAGAAAGAGCATCTGGCGACGCTGGCCGACTATGTGATCGCCAGGAATTTTCCGCATCTGGTGGATGTGCAGGAAAAATATGCTGAATTCTTGCGTGAGGTGCTGGTGCGCACCGCACAATTGATGGCAAAGTGGCAGGCAGTCGGTTTCTCCCATGGCGTGATGAACACGGACAATATGTCGATCCTGGGTTTGACGTTTGATTATGGCCCGTTTGGCTTTATGGAAGCGTTTGATCCCGGATACATCTGCAATCATTCTGATCACGGCGGACGCTACGCTTATGACCAGCAGCCGCAGATCGGGCTGTGGAACCTGACGGCACTCGCACAGGCGCTGACCCCGCTGCTACCGGTTGCCGAGGCGGAAAAGATACTGGACGAGTACGGCGACATCTACTCAGAGCACTACGTAGAGCTGATGAGCGGGAAGCTGGGGCTGACTTACGCGGGGTTGGAGGATTTTGCCCTGGTCGAGCCGCTGCTGGAAATGATGCGCGTGAGCGAGCTGGACTATACTAATACGTTTCGCAAGCTGGCCGGGTTCAAGTCGGCGCCGGGCGAGTTGAACAGCGCGTTGCGCGACCAGTTCATCAACCGCGCGGCATTCGATGAGTGGGCTGCTGCTTACCGCGCCAGGCTGCAGGCGGAAACAGTTACGGATGCAGAGCGCAAGGCACGCATGGACAGGGTTAACCCCAAGTACATCTTGCGCAACTATCTGGCGCAGACCGCCATCAGCAAGGCCGAGAAGGAACGTGACTTTTCTGAGGTGGATCGATTGCTGCAACTGCTCGGCCGCCCCTATGATGAGCAGCCTGAAATGGAAAGCTACGCCGCACCGGCGCCCGACTGGGCGCGCAGTATTGAAGTAAGCTGTTCATCCTGATCCAGGCGCTGTTAGAGTGTGGGCCGGATGGGCAGGATAAATTGCACTACCCGTTTTTATTACCACGTATTTACAAGGAATTGTCATGCCTTACTATATTTACAAAGTTTTTGAGTTTCCCATGAAGCGTGTGGAAAAAATTGAGCAACACGATGTGTATCGTGTTGCTGCCGACCGCACCAAGACCTTGCGCCGTGAGCTGGCTTTGACAGAACAGTGCAATGTCAAAATGATCTTCGCGGAAAACGAGTTGCAAGCCGAAGAGTTGCTGATGCAAGTGCGCGAGCCAGCCCCCGAGCTGGGCGACGACTAAGGTGTATCGCTGTGGATGAAAATGCCTTCATGCACACGCTGGGTTCGGTGAACCCCAGGCCCTGTGCATTCGAGAAGGCCATCCTCAGCCGGCGCTGTGTCTGTACGCTGCAGGACAAGCGTTACGTGGCCGAGCGTGAAATGGTCGCCTGCAAGCTTCCTGCAGCGCGCGAAACATGCAGCGAGCTGCTCTCGCTGTTGCGGCAAAACTCGGCCTTTGCGCTGAAGCTGACCCATGTCACCCCACCCTTGTCTTATGCACAGGAAGTGAAGGTACAGTGCGGAGGATTGCTGGGTCTGCAACTCGAAATTGACGGCACGGATGCGGTGAGCGATGTGACTGCCCTGGTCGAGTCGGCGCGCCAGAAATTCGGCAGCTTCGAAGAGTTGCCTTACTCCAAGATCATGCAATCGGTTGCCAATTTTCAGGTGCGTAAACGTCCAGCCAAGGAGTAGCCGCCATGCGCGATTTCCAGCAGACCATAGAGGCCGTACAACTCAATTGCCACATTGCCGATGCGCGCCATGCGCGTGAAATGACCATGTGCAACTATCTGCTAGGCATGCGCGAGCTGTATATCTGGGAGCACGAATTTCCACCTTCTTATCCGCTGGTAAAAGCGGATCTCAGCAGCTGGCTGGTGCAACGCGAAGCCTACTGGGAAGAAATGGAAGAGCTGGACTATCGCACGATACCCATTGCCGGACGTGAATATGATCCATTCGACATAGTTTCCATCAACAGCGTGCTGGAGCCGCATGGCCTGGTTTACGGCGGCGGTCTTGGGCGCTGGTGCAAGCCGCATTTCTTCCTGGGCCAGCTGGTGCGCAGCGAGAAACGCCACGGTCTTACCGTGCGTGTATCCGGTTGCGAATATGCCCGCGACATCACTGCCTCACCGGCCGCGCTACGCGAAGGCGCCGTTTTTCTGCGCATAGATGCACTGCAGCGCTGGCTCTCCGAGAAGGTTGAAATCTGGTCGGTGCACCAGGCGGATGGTGCGCTTAAAGCCTCGCTAGATTGCTATGGCGAGCAGGGTGATATCGCCACCCTGCTGCCTCGCATGGCGGAGCAGGAAAGCGAAACGCTGATCTTGCATGAGGTCGGCGAGGCGCTGGCGGAACCTATGCTGGGGCCGGCCTGGCGCGACATGATCATGTCCTTCGGCAGTCGGCGCTCCATTGTGCTGGCGCGCTCCATACGCGACAACCTGGCGGACTGCCTCTCCACCTTGCCAGAGCTGATCAATAGCGATCGTGCATGTTCGCTGCATTTCTATTTCTCCAATCTCGACGGCTTGCGCCGCAGCCTGTTTCCGCGCCTGGTGGCAGCCTACGCGCACTGGTGCGAGAGCGGTGATATCAGCCGCTTGCAGGCAACCATCGAGGCCGGAGCCAAGCATTGGCAGTGGGCCGCGCAGCACCTGCTTTCCACCTGGCAGCAGGATACGGCCTCCGCACAAGCTGCCATTGATAACTGGGTGGAAAATCACGGCCCGCTGTCTTTGTAATTCAGAAGAATCTGCTTTGCTGTTGTGCCGGCGTGAGATAACCTGTCGGCATTATGAGAATTCATTCTGAAAGGGCTGTTTACCGTGCAAATATCCAATTATTCCGACCTGTTGAAAGCCGCGCATGCGCAGCCCGAGTTGCAACGCCTGTTGTTTGTGTTTGCCGAGGCCGAGTTGCCCGGTGAGCATACTGCAGAGCAGAAGGATAAGTTTCACGCCAGGAGCGGCGGTGCGCTGACTCCCATCATGTGCGTGGACAAGCTGCCGCATGAAGTACTGAATTTTGCCGATCTGGTGGAGGAATCGCGCCAGATGGGCAAGAACTGGGACATCGTTTTCGTTGCCGGCATGTCGGGCAGCATCAGCATGGCGCCCACCAGCAAGGATGCCGACAAGCCGCTGCAGACAATGATAGAGTCGATCAAAAGCGGCAATATCAAGAATTATTTAACCTTTGACCGCAAGGGCGAGCTAGTTCAGCTCAGATAGTTTGCCGCGTACGCACACGGCTGCCCATTACCAGACATGCACGAAATAAGACCCAACCAATCCGTCGAGCTGCTGAAACAGCTGCACATCCTCACCCGCGACGGCAAGATGAACCAGGATAGCCGGCGCAAGCTCAAGCAGATTTACCACCTGTACCAATTCATCGAGCCGCTGCTGCTGGAAATACAGCAAGACCATCCTGACATTACGCTGGTGGATCATGGCGCCGGAAAATCGTATCTGGGTTTCATCCTGTACGACCTGTTTTTCAAGGCGCTGAATAACGCCTCGCATATCTACGGCATCGAAACGCGCGACGAACTGGTGAGCAAATCGCGCGAGCTGGCCGCACGCCTGAACTTCCCCGGCATGTCATTTTTGAATCTGTCGGTGGCCGAGTCGATCGAGTCCGACCAGCTGCCCGCGCAGGTGGACGTGGTCACCGCGTTGCACGCCTGTAACACGGCCACCGACGATGCGATTCATTTCGCGCTGAAGAAGCAGGCCCAATTTATCGTGCTGGTGCCGTGCTGCCAGGCCGAAGTGGCATCCGTGCTGAAGAAGAACAAGGGCAAACAGCTGGCCAGGAATGCGCTGGTCGAGCTGTGGCGCCACCCCATCCATACCCGCGAGTTTGGCAGCCATCTCACCAATGTGCTGCGCTGCCTGCAGCTGGAGGCGCACGGTTACCAGGTCACGGTGACCGAGCTGGTGGGCTGGGAGCATTCGATGAAAAACGAGCTGATCGTGGCAAGCTATAAAAACCTGCCGCGCCAGCGTCCTGCTGCACGCCTGCAGGAGGTATTGCAGGAACTGGGGCTGGAAGAAATGAGCGGGCGCTTTTTTACGTCGCTGTAAAAAAACAGGTCTGGTGCAATACGGCCTATAAATAATGCATACAGCTATCGTGCTGTGCGATATCGGTTTTTTAACTTGTCCACAGCTAATTCACACGCTTGCGCACAGTAATTGTGGATAGCTGTTCAGACTTGCTCTTCTAACACCGGCCAGCTGCTGCATACGACAAACCCCCTGGCTGCTTCGCGCCACTCTCCGTTTTCATCGCGCAGCAATTCCATGACCAGTGTCGCCTCGGTGCCGTTGCTGAAGTGCGCGTCCAATGCGGCTTTCAGGGTTGAGCCGCTCATTACCATCGCATCTTCAGCCAAGCGTAGCGGTGCCAGCCAGTGCAAGCGCGGCGGGATTATCCAGTGGCTATCAGTGGACGTTTGCGGTAGTTCATCCTGTTTGTGGCGCAGCCACCAGCCGGACTGGTGTGCCGCAGAAACTCCCGCGACAGCGGCACGACCCGGTGTTGATACGTGATAGAACAGGTAGCCCTTGATGTAGGCCTGCGCCTGGCTCAACACGACTCCCTGGGGCAAGGCTGATTGTCCGGCGTGCGTCTGGCCCAAATGCAGCTGATGCCTGAACACGTGATCCAGCTTGATATCCAGCCTGTCGCGTGTGCCGGGGCCGATGAATGTGCGTTGTTCGGGCTTGGCCTCGACCTGCAGATAGAACTTGACCGCAGCTTCCCAATGGCACACCTCTGCGCTTGCATTACGAAACAGGAAATCATATTCGCCCACAGTGCGCTGTTCCTCGTGTACCTGCAAATTGGTGGCGATGACACGGGTATCCGGCAGCTGCATTAACCAGAACCTGATCAGTGTTTCAAAATAATGCCCAAGCCGGCGCGTGGGAAAGGCGGCAATAAAGTCGTGCAATGCCTGTGGACTTTGATCCAGAGCGACAAGCCATGGTGTGGCAGCCTGCAACTGTGCGCTGCACCAGGCATCATCCACCACGCGTCCGCGATACTCGGGGTGCGCGGCATCCAGCAGGCCGGGCGCGCCGATAACCCAGGCCAGGTCGCGTACCGCCGGGTCGCGCAGTGAGTTGATGAGTGCAGTTGGCATGATCTCCAGTGCTTATGCTTCAGATACCGGGAAGGATACACTGTTAGCCGCATTGCTTTAATGCTGCCATCTTGTAGCCACCTGAGTGGGCATGAACCCGGCTGAAAATAGTGATAGCATCATACAAACAGTTGGAAGGTTAATAACGGACCCGGCTCAACCTTATGACGACAAACATGGAAAACTTCCAGGCCCTGCTGCAAGGGATACGCGAGCGCTTCCTCGACGAGTTGCCGGAGCGCTGTGATGCCTTTGACAACCTTGTGCTTGCGCTGGAAAAAAACTCCGGGGATCGCGAAGCGTTCAACGAACTGTTTCGCGGGGTGCACAGCATGAAGGGATCCGGCGGCACCCACGGATTGGCTGTCCTTACCACCATTTGTCACCAGCTGGAAAACCTCCTGAGCGAAGCATCCGATGCCGGTGACTTTGGCGAGACCTTTGCGTCACGCGCCCTGGCCTATGTCGACTTGGTTCGCCGTGTAGAAATTTACGCCCGCAAGGCCAATCCGGATTACGCCGACATAGAAGCGAATCTGGAGAAGTTGCGCCAGTCCAGGCTGAAAAGCCGCAAGGCAGTCATGCTGGTGGAATCATCAACCGTGATGACCCACCTCTACCAGCAGGCTTTTGCCGGGATGCCCGTGCAACTGAGTGTGGCGGAAAGCGGCCTGGTCGGGCTTGAGCGATTGTTGCGCGAGCGTTTTGATTTTGTCGTTGTCGGGCGCGAACTCAAGGAACTCAACGGCATTGCATTGATGCTGGCGCTGCGCGCAGCCAATGCCGTCAACCGCAATATTCCAGCCATACTGGTCAGCAACAATCATGACGCAGTTCCCGCGAACGCCGGCTTCCAGGCTGTCCTTGCGCGCGACCAGCACCTGGCGGATAACCTGGTCGCGGCAATCCAGCCGATACTGAAAAGCTAGCAACCTTGCATTAAATGATGCTGCAAGCCTCGTCAAACGCCAGGCGCGGGCTGCGCGGGAACAGGCCGGCGGGGTCGCCATAGCCCAGGTTGCACAGGAAGTTGGACTTCACCTGGGTACCGGCAAAGAAATGCTCATCCACCTTGGCATTGTCAAAGCCCGACATCGGGCCGCAGTCCAGTCCATAAGCGCGTGCAGCCAGCATCAGATAAGCGCCTTGCAGCGTACCGTTGCGGAAGGCGGTGGTGAATGCCACCTGCTCATCCTTGAACCAGTTGGCTGCGTCCGGTGCATGCGGGAACAGGTAGCCCAGCTTGTCGGCGAAACGCATGTCATAGCCGATGATCGCAACAACGGGTGCGGTCATGGTCTTGGCCTGGTTGCCTTCCATCAGTGCCGGCTTGAGCTTTTCCTTGGCTTCCTGAGATTTTACAAACACGATGCGGGCAGGCGAGCAGTTGGCCGAGGTGGGCGCCATGCGCATGGAATTGTAGATGCGGCCCAGCAACTCGTCTGATACCGGGCGGCTCTGCCAGGCATTGTGCGTGCGCGCGGCGCAGAAAAGTTGGTCAAGCGCGGATTGGTCTAGAACTGAAGGCATGGTTTTTCCTTAATAAATAATGTGATTTTGCGTAGGTCGGGTTAGCGTAGCGTAACCCGACAAATTTGAGAATATAAGCAAGGAAATGTCGGGTTACGCTACGCTAACCCGACCTACGAATGGTTTTCTGTTTGGGATCGAAGCAGGATAACATCCATTGCCGTTTTTGATAATGAGTCAGCAGGGCATAGCCGGGTTGATGTTGTGGGCTCTGGCTTCGTTTGTTACCTCTGACCAGCAGACGACAAACCCCTCCCAACCTCCCCTTGTGCGAGCAACCGCTACGCGGTTTGCCTGCTTGACCCGCTTCAGGGGAGGAGCTGGGTAGGTTCTCCCCCTGACAAGGGGGAGCTAGAGGGGGTTTATAGCCAAGCTCGAGCTAATGAATCATCTACATTTACAGCAGCGCCAGAACCTTCTCCGGTGGCCGCGCCACCACAGCCTTGTCGCCACGCACCACGATGGGCCTCTCAATCAGAATCGGGTGAGCGACCAAGGCATCCAGCCACTCTTCATCACTCAGCGTGCGCCCGGCATATTGCTTGAATTCATCCTCGCCTGTGCGCACCAGCTCAAACGGCTTCATCCCCAGCTTGCGCAACAACCCGCGCAACTCTTCCTTGCCGGGCGGCGTGAGCAGATACGCCACCAGCTCGGTGGCGTAGCCGCGCTCGCTAACCAGCGCCACTGCGGCGCGGCACTTGGAGCAGCGCGGGTTGTAGTAGATGCGCAGGGTTTCACTCTTCATCATCCGGGCCGCTATAAGTGGGTGGCTCTTTCGCTTCTGCATGCACTCTCAGCATGTCGGCGCGGCTTTCCGGTGTCTCCAGGCTGACGCGTCCGAGTGCGCCGCTGCGGTAATCCTGCAGCAGCATCAGCGCGGCTTTCTCGAAGTCGTAATCGCCGCCCTTGAGCTTGTAGCCACGGCGCTTGGCAACTGCTTCAATCAGGTCAGCGCCATCCATGCCCTCCACGGCAATCTTGTAGCGCTCGGCCACCAGCGCGGGATATTTCTGCATCAGGATGTCGCCGAGGAAAGTGGCGACATCGATGTCGATCACCGCATTGCGGCCAATGGCGTGGCTAGCCGCCAGCATCATGCCGTCGGAATCATGCTCAATTTGCGGCCACATCATGCCCGGCGTGTCCACCAGCGTCATGCGATCGTTCAGGTCCAGGCGCTGCTGGTTTTTTGTCACCGCAGGCTCATCGCCCACCTTGGCCACGCGCTTGTTCAGCAGCGCGTTCATCAGCGTGGACTTGCCCACGTTGGGTATGCCCATGATCATCATGCGCAGGGGTTTGACGCTGGTGCCGCGATGCGGCGCCAGCTTCTCGCACAGGGCGGGAATTTTGGCGACATCGCCGGGCTTCTTGCAGGAGAGTGCAACCGCAGTCACATCTTTTTGTGCGTTGTAAAACTGCAGCCACGCCTTGGTGGCAGCCGGGTCGGCCAGGTCGGCCTTGTTGAGGAGCTTGAGACAGGGGCGCTGGCGAAACAGGCGCTGCTCGGTGATGATAGGGTTGCAGCTTGCCTCCGGCAGGCGCGCATCCACCACCTCGATCACCACATCGGTGCGCTCCATGGTCTCGGCCGCCTTCTTGCGCGCCGCCACCATGTGCCCGGGAAACCATTGAATTGCCATTTGAATTTACATTTAAAACAAAGGCGTATTCTACCCTTAACGCAAGACTCGCGCAGCGAGACCTTGTCCCCCTCGCCCTCTGGGAGAGGGCAGGGGAGAGGGGCGTCATGTTCACTTGCTTCCCGCAGAGTCCTGCCCATGGATTGCGAAAAGACCATAAAAAGACTATATTCAGTTCGACAAAATCCCGGGAAGAAATCATGCGCTCATCCAACATCAAACCCATCAGCTACCTCAAGGCCAACGCCGCCGAGGTGTTGAAAGACCTGGCCGAACAGCGCGAACCCTACCTCATCACGCAAAATGGCGAGGCCAAGGCGGTCATGCAAGACATCGCCTCTTACGAAAACACCCAGGAAACGCTCGCGCTCCTGAAGATATTGGCGCTGGGAAATCAGGAGATCGAAGAAGGCAAGGTTACCCCAGTGGCAGAGGTGGCACGTCGCCTTCGTGCCAAGAAGATCATCTAGCTTTCCGTTCGTGGTGAGCCTGTCGAACCATAAATGGACGAATGACATGAAGAAAGTATCAGCATGAGCCACAAGGTATTGCTCACGCTTGGCGCAGAGCGCGATCTTGAGAGTATCTACGACTACATCGCCGAGCATGACAGCCAGAAAAATGCCGACTACGTGCTGGACAAACTGCTGGAAGCCGTCGAATCATTATCCGCATACCCGGAGCGCGGCTCCCACCCCAAAGAACTCCTCGCGCTGGGTATCCGCGAATATCGCCAAGTGCATTTCAAACCCTACCGGCTCATCTATCGGGTGATCGGCAAACAGGTATACATCTACATCATCGCGGATGGTCGGCGTGACATGCAGGCACTGCTTACACGCAGAATGCTTGGTGCTTAGGCAGTTTGAAGCCACGCCCTGTCCCAATACTGTTCGGATAAAGCTTCCCCTCTCCCTCCGCTTCGCTCCCCCCTCTCCCGTAAGCGGGAGAGGGACAGGGACAGGGGAGAGGGTGACGGTACTGTACAAAAACTACTAACCCAACAGCATTGCGTCCTGCCCCCGATTTTCAGCGATCTGGCGCTGCCCTTTGGTGTTTTTCTGCCATGAAGATGGCCGTGTTTATTGGCTTACATGTCAGCGTGTATGGCTTGAATGAATGCTAAAACGGTAATAGCGCGGCAGCTGGCGAAGAAAAGGCCTAGGCCTTTTGGCATATGGTCTGGAAGGTGCTTTGCTGTTAGGCTTCGGGGTGGTTGGGTAGGTTCAAAAGTATTCCGAGCTTGGCCAATTGGATTATTTACCCCGATGATGAAGTTGAGGAAATTATGAAAACCTATCGCGTATACAAACATCCAGATAATCCAATTTCAGTGGTTGTAAAAGTTGGATTCTCATGGGGGGCATTCCTGTTCGGACCTCTTTGGTTTCTTCTGAATAAAATGTGGCTGAACTTCGCTCTTGTCGCAGCTCTCAGTGTCGGTGCAAATTTAGCTTTTCGAAATAACCATCCAGCCACCCAAACTGATGCACTAATTTTTTTCGGTATGTATTTGTCATACCTTCTCGTTTGGTTTTTTATTGCGAAAGTCGCAAACCCACTTCTTTGCTCAGAGTTAAAAGATAAAGGCTATGTACTCCAAGCTACGGTGCAAGCAAAAAATGCAACCTATGCGAGGGAAGCTACTGCAATAGAATCACAAAGCGATGACAAAGATTGGTAATCGAGTGAGATAAGCGAAATCCCGGGGTCAATTCTAGCATTCCAACACCCTCCATTGTTGCCCCTCAAGCGTGCGAATGTTCTTTGTCCGGCACGGCTGAGATGCGCAGGCCGACTGCTTTCATGACTGCCATCAGGGTTTTTAACGTCGGGTTGCCGCTTGGGGAGAGTGCGCGGTACAGGCTCTCGCGCTGGATGCCTGCTTCTTCCGCCACCTTTGCCATGCCATAGGCCTCCGCGACGGCGCGTAGCGCGAGCAGGGCGGCGGCGCAGGTTTCCGGGTCTTCCATTTCTTCCAGCGCGATCTTTACGAATTCGGCGGCGTATTCCGGGTCGGCACGCAGTTCGCGCACGGTCGCCTCGTGGTTGGTGATGCTGGCTTTTTTGATCTTGCTCATTTTGTTCTCCGTTTGAAATCGGCCAGATACTGGACGGCCCGATCAATGTCAGCATCCTGCTTGCGTTTGTCTCCGCCGCATAACAGCAGAACGATGGCGTCACCCACTTTCGCGTAATACACGCGATAGCCTGCTCCCCAATCTATGCGCAGTTCCCACACGCCATCGCGCAATAATAAGGGGGTCGAAAATAAGGGGGTCGGGTCGAAAATAAGGGGGTCGGGTCGAAAATAAGGGGGTCGCGTCTTGTATTATGATATGCAATCACGGGGTCAGGCTGAGGTAGCCCCGCAAACCTCCAACACAGAGGGAGGTGGTTGTTCAGTTTCTTTTGCCTTGGCTGTTGCTCAAAATTCCTCGTTCCCAGCTTCTTTTTGGCTGCGAATGGCGAGGACAAAAACGGTATCGATTTCGACAATGTAACGGTACAAAGCCACATAACCATGTGAGCGACGTCCAATCACTAGTTCACGTTTGTCGTTATTCGCGGGGCGACCAATCATGGGATTGTGCTCAAGCACATTAATTGCCTCGATAATCTCCCGAATGCGCAATGCTGGATTTTCAACCTGATATTGGGCAAGGTGATCGAGGATACGTTCAAAATCATCACCAACTTCAGGTGCCAGTTCAATATGCGACATTTTCAGCGTGCCAGTTTTCGTGCTACTGGGCGTTTCACTTCTTTGCCGACAAGACGATCTTCCAGATATCCGCGCATTTCCTGCCAGGGAATCGCTTTCCCTGTGGCAATGATACGGGCATAACGATCCTCTGCTACGGCATCAAAGTCTGCACGCAGTTCGTCTTGCTCTGTTTTTTTTGCAATAGCCTCAAGAATGAAGCTGTGGGTAGTTGTGCCGGAACGTTTTGCTGCTGCTGCAACGCGCGCTTTAAGTTCTTCCGGTAAACGTATGGTGGTTGTTGACATGGCCGCCTCCACTAATTAAGTGAACGTGTTCATTGTAGCACACGAGTGCTACAGGGCCGCCATCATTTCTCTGACACTATATTTCACTGGCACTTTATTTATCTGGGCGTTTATTTTCGAAACTAGATGTATAACGGTACCAGGGCTTGCATTAACACATCAGCGAAGCGTATTGCACCGGGTATTTGGCCAAAAATAATGGGGCAGATTTATTTATCCCTCTAAGCTGAGTAACGCGTAAATCCAGACCTCTGTTCTTCTTCATACCCCTGCATTATGTTCAGCCCGCAGTCATGTGCGAGTATGATTATTCGACAGCGCGCCGGAGTTTGCACAGCGCGTCGCCCTGTTCAGGAGAGTTTCGTGACCACCCAACAAATTCACGGCTATTGCGCCTTGTGCATCTCGCGTTGCGGTTGCATCGCCACGGTGGAAGACGGCGTGTTGCTCAAGGTGGAAGCCGATCCCGACCATCCCACCGGCGGGGCGTTCTGCGCCAAGGGGCGTGCCGCGCCGGAGTTGGTTAACAGCCCAGAGCGCTTGCTGCACCCCATGCGCCGCATCGGCCCGCGCGGTGCGCCCACCGGCTGGGAGCGCATCAGTTGGGATGTTGCGCTGGATGAGATCGCCGCCGGCATGCGCCGTGCCGCTGCGACGAGCGGGCAGGAGTCGGTGGCGTTCTCGGTGACCACGCCCAGCGGCACCGCCATCAGCGACAGCTTTGCCTGGATACACCGGCTGGCGCGCGCCTTTGGCACGCCCAACGTGGTGTTCGCCACCGAGAACTGCAACTGGCATCGGGATTTTTCCCCGCAAGATACACTTGGCTCCGGCATCGGCATGCCTGAGCTGGAGAAGACCGGCTGCCTGCTGCTGTGGGGCGTGAACCCATCATCGAGCTGGTTGTCGCTGTCGCTGGAGATACGCCGGGCGCGCAAGCGCGGCATGAAGCTGATCGTGATCGACCCGCGCAGTGCCGGCCTCGCACGCGGTGCCGACCTCTGGCTGCAGCCGCGCCCCGGCAGCGATGGCGCGCTGGCGCTGGCCATGGCGCAGGCGCTGCTGGAGCAGGGCGGGGCGGACATGGAGTTTCTGCGCCGCTGGAGCAATGCGCCTTTTCTGGTGCGCGCGGATAACGGACGCTTTCTCACTGCTGCCGATATGGAGGCAGGCGGCTCGGCAAAACACTATCTGGCGTGGGACGAGGCGCAGGGCAAGGCGGTGGAGGTGACAGGAGACTGTGCAGGGTTTGCACTGAGCGGAAGTTATACATTGCAGACCATCACAGGGCCGGTGACCTGCCGCCCGGCCTTTGCCCATTACATGGATGCCTGCGCCGCCATGTCGCCCGAGCATGCCGAGGTTGTAACGGGTGTGCCGGCAGCGCAGATACGCAGTGCGGCCAAGCTCATGCTGGACGCCGCACCCGCGGCCTTCTTCACCTGGACCGGCTTGTGCCAGCATAGCGACGCCACCCAGACCACGCGCGCCCTGTGCCTGCTGTACGCGCTCACCGGCCAGCTCGATGCGCCCGGCGGCAATGTGTTCTTCCCCAAGCCGCCCATCAACGATGTGTCAGGTCTTGATTTATTGCCCAAGGGCATGCTGGAAAAAACCATCGGCCGTGCGGCCCGCCCGCTAGGCCCAGGGCGGCGCGGCTGGTTGTCCGCGCGCGACCTCGATGAGGCGCTGGCGCAGCCGGATGCCAAGCTCAAAGGACTGTTCGCCTTCGGCGGCAACCCCGTGCTCACCAAGCCCATGTCGCCAGATTTTGCGCGGTATCTGGACAAGCTGGAGTTCTTTGCCATCACCGAACTGTTTATAACCCCCACCGCCATGCTGGCAGACATCGTGCTGCCCGCTGCTTCGGCGTGGGAACGCGAGGCGCTGTATCCCGGCTTTCATGTCAGCCGCGCAGCCGAGGCACGCCTGCAACTGCGCCCCGCTTGCGTATCGCCACGCGGCGAGGCCAAGCCCGATACCTGGGTGGTGTTTGAGCTGGCCAAACGCCTGGGGCTGGGCGAGCATTTCTTTGGTGATGATCGCGCCGCCGCACTGCGTCATGTGCTCAGCCCCACGGGCGTTACCGTGGAAGAGCTGCGCGCCAAGCCAGAAGGCATAGACCTCGACCTGCCCATGCGCTATCGCAAATACACCGCGTCAGGATTTGCCACACCCACGGGGCGGCTGGAAATCTACTCGGAAAATTTTTTGCGCCACGGCTATGCGCCGGTGCCGCATGGCGATATGCCGCTAACAGCTGACGAGCGCTGGCCGCTCACGCTGGTGTCGGTGAAGCACGGCGCCTACTGCCACAGCCAGATGCGCCAGTTGCCCAGCCTGCGCCACGCCTACCCAGAGCCGACGGCGGACATACACCCGCAAACCGCCGCCAGCCGTGGCATAGCCGAGGGTGCATGGATGCTGCTCAGCACGCCACGCGGCCGCATCGCCGCCAGGGCGCGCTTCAATGCGGCGCTGGATAAAAACGTGGTGTGCCCTAGCTACGGCTGGCACGAGGCCATGCAACCTGAGTTGATGGCAGAGTTGCCGCCCGGCGTGTCGTTGAATTTTGAAGCGCTGGTTGATCCAGCGGCTTGCGACAAAATCTCCGGCTCGGATGCGTTGAAGCGGGTGCCGTGCGAGGTGCAGCTTTTGATGACTGTCCAGCCCATGTAGATACCGTCTTTCTAGTCAAACGATTTTCGCATAATCGTGCTGATAAGGTTTCTGAGTTTTGACTACGCCGAAGCAGAGATGTACCAGTTTACGCATAGCCGCGCCGAGAGCGGAC
>JAHFQY010000041.1 GCA_023259065.1 Nitrosomonadales bacterium | reverse complement strand
TCGGCATCGGCGGTGAGCACCAGCTGACCGGCACAATTCGCGAGCAGCATATCCCTATGCCGCGCCGGAATTGCCAGCCTGCCTTTGCTATCCAGATTGAGTTGTGCCGCCCCCTGAAACATCCCCTGACCCCGCGTCTTAACCCACAAAAACCCACTTTTCACCACTCTGACCCACTATATTGAAAAAAATAGGCACAGTCAAGCGACAAAACAGGGTTTTCTCTTTTTGGGACAAGGAGTTAGCGCAGGAACTTAAAGAAAAACAAATATGCTTAAAAAGCAATGAATTGCATAATCAAGCTAAAGTTGTTTGTAATGGAGGGGTGTAACGCAGGGGGAACTTCATAGTACGAAACGCTCAAGACAAATGAAAGAAGGCCGGCAATCCTGCCGGCCTTCTTCAACATTTACCTGCAGCAACTACTCAGGGGCGCATGCGATCAGCAGCCACAAAGTATTTACGGGCATAGGCAACCAATTGCGCATCGCTGGGGTGATCGATCGATTCCACACCGATTACCTTGTCAGCCATCTGCTTGTCGTGACCGTGCATGTGCTTGATCAGGTGCAACTTGGCGCTGGCCGGCCCCACAACCAGAACCTCCTGCGCTCCTTTCAACGCCTCGACCACTTCATGATAGAAACCCTGATCCTCGGGCGTGTTACCGGCGCCCACCGCCCCACCCTTGTCCGCCCCGCGCTTGTGATGCAACTTCTGATGGGGCTTCTTCGGACGCACCACAGACGACTCAACATCATCCGGGCTGATATGCATTACGTGAGCTTCATTGTGATCAATCCATACAACGGCATGATAGTGAGACATGGCATTCCTTCCGGTAGTTAAAATAACTTCTTGGAGATAGTTATGCGGCTTTGCCTACCAAATATCAAGCACGCCGTTTGAGTTGCATCAAAATCAGCACAAATAAATAATGCCGCAAACCAGAAAGAGGTGAAGCTGGCCGGTAAGCCGGGTTCTGTCGTGGACAGTCATTCCTCTAGGCGTTTCGTTACCTGACGCTCAAGCAACCTACCCGCAGACGACGCGAGCAACGTCATGGCCTGCTTATTTGGTCTTGCTCCGGATGGGGTTTACCCTGCCACTGATGTTGCCACCAGCGCGGTGAGCTCTTACCTCGCCATTTCAACCTTACCTGTTCCCCACCCAAGCTTCGCGGGAGCTTTCGCCCCCGCTCTTCTTGGGTGACTTTGTCGCTCTTGCGAGCGACAAGTCGGGCCATCGGCGGTGTATTTTCTGTGGCACTTTCCATCGCCTCACGGCGTCCGGCCATTAACCGGCATCCTGCTCTGTGGAGCCCGGACTTTCCTCCCCGCACTTGCGTGCGCGGCGACTGCCTAGCCAGCTTCGACGCCAGTTTAACACGTGTGCCAGCACACTCAGCGAAACAAATCTTCATACATACCGCACAACTTGTCGGTAAACATGGAACGCCAAAACTAAAGTGCGGGCAGGGAATTGCCATTACCTCATGGAGTACGGATAAACCAGGGAGTCCGGCCAATATTGGTTTTCTCGGTGCGGATGCTATAGTGGCGCACGCGAATCTCTGCGCATATCCGGTCGAGCAGCCTGGGGGAATCTTGAGAAACGGATTTAGCTTTCACCCGCAAATTTTTAGGTTGTCCTAAAATAGAATTTCAGCAATATATTTATATAAGCAAATGAAATTAAAGATCTTAAATTTTATTCTTAATAATGAAAGCTTGTATAGGCGACATTGCTTGCCTATGAAAATGTTTTCTATTTCTAGTTAGAGGGCAGACCATGCGTTGGCTGTTAATCTCACTATTCCTGCTAATTTCTTTGAGCGTTTACGCAATTGACGATGTTGTTAATGAGTTATCGTCACGTAGCAACATTCCAAAATCCGAGCTATTAGAACTGCTGTCTAATTGTGAGAAAAACCAGCTAAGTATGAATATGTGCGCATGGCGCGACTTCATAACCGTCAATCAACAAGCAAGACGAATAATGGAGAGCAAACGAGCCGACAGAACAGACACTTGTTACACTCAAATTCAAAGAAAACAAATGAAATGGGAAAAACATAGGGACCAAAGGTGTGGAAAAGAGGCCGGACTTCCTAATAATGGCGGAACCATGTCAGGCATGGTCTACAACTCATGCCGTGCACTCCTTACAGAACAAAGGCTCAAAGTGCTTGTGCAAGATGAGAATTGTGCCAGTTCCCACTAAATCTATACCCTCTAACATGCCGATCAAGCGGGACTGGCTTACGGGGTCATCGCCGGGGGCAGTTCTAACATTCCAACATTTCCATTCACAAAACCAGCCTCGAATTCCCGCGCTGCCTGGCTTATAGAATTTACGAGGCAGCGCGATAACCCGGCGCTCACATCCAGTTAATTTCCCGCGCAGTTTTTTCGCCTATCACCGCATCACTCAAACCGCAACGTAAAGGGGTCACGAACGTAAAGTCAGAACGTAAAGGGGTCACATCTTGCAGAACGTAAAGGGGTCACATCTCAGAACGTAAAGGGGTCACATCTTGTATTGTGATATTTAAGCAAGGCGGGTAAGCTGCCACCTATGGCCCGTACACTAAGACTTGAATATCCTGGTGCTGTTTACCACGTTACCTCGCGCGGTAACGCCAGGCGTAAAATTTACAGCGATGATGAAGACAGGGCGATGTTCCTTGCCACCCTGGCATGGGTGGTCGAGCGCTTTGGCTGGGTCTGCCATGCCTACTGCCTGATGGGCAATCACTACCACCTGTTAATCGAGACGCCCGAGGCCAACCTGTCACGCGGCATGCGCCAGCTGAACGGTGTTTACACTCAGGGTTTTAATCGCCGTCACCGCAAGGTCGGCCACTTGTTCCAGGGGCGTTATAAAGCGATTTTAGTCGAGCGTGACAGTTATCTGCTGGAATTGGCTCGCTACATCGTACTTAACCCTGTTCGCGCAAAAATGGTTGAGTCACCCGAAACCTATCCCTGGAGCAGTTACCGCCCGACGCTGGGGCTGGATGCAATTCCACCCGGACTCAGCATAGACTGGGTGCTTGGCCAGTTTGCAAAGACCGGGCTGGCAGCGCGCAAGCGCTACGCGGCATTTGTTCATGACGGGGTTGGCAAGGTCTCGCCCTGGGGGGAATTGAAGGGGCAGATTCTGCTGGGTGGGGATGCATTTGTTAAAGACATGGCGCCTCATCTGGACAAGAGCAAAGCCATGATTGAAATACCCAAACGCCAGCGCTTGCTGCGCCGCACCGTGCTAAAGACAATATTGGCGGGTGCGGCAGAGTCAAAGGCGGCCAGAAACCGTGCGATGGCAACAGCCTACCTTGAGCACGGCTATACGCTGGCAGAGATCAGCAAGGAAGTGGGTTTGCACTACGCCACTATCAGCCGCCTGATTAAAGCGCTGGAGTAAATGTGATAATACAAGATGTGACCCCTGGCCTTGTGACCCCTGGCCTTGAGATGTGACCCCTGGCCTTGTTGCCTTTGTGTGGCATTTTTTGAATGAAATGGCACCACCTAGAGTCACAACTGATCTTCGCACTTGGCTAGAATCCGATGACATTGCTCATCGCCTTTCTAATGTGAGGGAGAATGATAATTTGCACAGCAACGAACTTGGAGGTTCCGATTAATAAAAAGTCGCCGGGGGCAGTTCTAACATTCCAACATTTCCATTCACAAAACCAGCCTCGAATTCCCGCGCTGCCTGGCTTATAGAATTTACGAGGCAGCGCGATAACCCGGCGCTCACATCCAGTTAATTTCCCGCGCAGTTTTTTCGCCTATCACCGCATCACTCAAACCGGGCGGCATTTCTGCCTCGCTTGCGCTTAGGGGTATTCTGCCCGCCATAATTTCTGCAAACCGCTGGGGCAGGCGCGGGATTTGCTCGGGTAGCGCATAGCCTTCCGGGTACACGGGTTGGTTGCTCGCCGGATCATATTTATCAGTCGCCCCCAAGGTGTGCAAAAACTCATGAGTGATCACCACATTGTTCTGGCTGGCCATGTCGCGGCTGGCAAAGACATTTACCCTGCCGATCAGCCCCTTCTGCAAGCCGGTTGAGTGTGCCAGGCGGCTGCTTTGGGCGGGGTCAAAATAGAGCAGGAAAAGCTTAACCTGAGGATCCGCGCCTTTCGTGTCTGCATTGCGATAAGCCCACCAGCGCATTTTCAGGCTCCAGATGATCACGTCCAGATGATTGCCATTGTTGGGCGGTGCGGGAGGCTGCGTGACCAGGGTGCCACCCATCCTGACCTCGATGGAAGCCTTGCTGGCGCGGTCGTACCGCGTCGCTTCTTCTTTCATGAACATTTCAACAGGTTTGAAATCGGCCAGCGTGAGGGATTTCAGGTAGGCTGCAGCGGCTTCACTTCCATCGCCATTGATCAGGTAGATATTAACTGGCAGGTCATGTTTCCATTCCACCGATCTTGTTTTTGCGCGCCAGGCGCCCAAGGCGACTGCAAGCAGTACAAACAGCAGTATGAATATGCGTATTACTTTAAACATGGCCGATTGCCCTACCCCGGTAAAACATGACAAAGAATTTCTAAATCCATCGACTCATGATTCTGCCCTGTCACTCGCCATCACCCTATCTGGATCCGTCAAACAGGAACTCCAGGCGCAAGAGCAGCATCGGGCTCATGTCAAAATTCTTGGCCTTGGGATAATGCAGCTGCGGGCTCACCTCAAAGAAAACCCAGCTTTTGTGCAGGCGGTAGCGATACAACATTAACAGCACATACTCTGTCGCTTCCAGTTCCGGCTCGCTGACCCCGATAACACTGGTCTGGTAAAGCATCGCCGTGCGCTCATTCACCGTATGGTAAAACGTAAAATCCTGGCGCAGATCAAATTTGTGATTGTCATTCATCCAGGTAGCAGTTGATGTCGCACGAAACAACACTGGCTCACTGACAAACCTCTCGAAGTCGACTTGCGTGGTTTCACCCGCGCCTATGCTGCTGAACCAGAACACCGTTTCGGCAGCCTTCATGCGCCAGTTTTCCATGGGCAAGGTATAACTGGCGCGGGTACGCACAAACGGCTCCAGTGGCACGCGCACCTTTACACCAGTATCCGCGCTGAAATGCCAGCGGCTTTCTTCGGGCGGCTTCTCATAACGCAGCGCGGCGGACTGGTTATTACTGGTCACCACGTCATTCGCCAGTACCGGACGCTGCTTGCCTGTGTCGCCCGAAAGATTTTTCTCCGGGTTGGATTCCAGCATCAGGCTGAAGCGTTTTTCAGTAGCGGGCAGATCAAGCTTGGCCTGGCCATCAAGCACAGCAGCACCGTCGCCGCCCGGTTCAAACACCTTGGCCACATTGAGTTGCAAGACACTGCCATTGGCCTCTTGGAAATAACGCGGGTCGCCAAAGAATCGGTCAACATCATTGGCAAAAGTTGCAAATTTTCCCGACCAATAGTTGCGCGGCGCATCTGCGCTCTCCAGCAGGTCGGACAAAACGGGTACCTCAAATGGTTGTGGCACGCCGGCCGCAGGCTGAATTGCCGTATCAGCCTGCGCTGCCGGCTGCTCAACCTCCGGCTGGGTTGGCGTTGCTACAGATGGCAGCGCCTGCTCAGCGGCCTGCTCCGCACCCAGCGCCTCCATGGAAGGCACAAAAACAGCCAGCATCAAGCATGTGGCAAATCCAATGCGCGCAACTTCCGGCTTGAGGAGTGAAGCCAGGGCTTGATATTGCATAAGGCATTCAAGGTGCGAAAACTGCCGCAATTATTTGCCCAGTTTATCCTGCAAGGCCTGCCCGGTTTTCTCCAGTGCCTGACCGCTTTTTTCCAGCGTTTCCCCGCTGACCTTCTTGATTTTCTGGTTCAGCGATCCGGTGTCAAACGGGTTGGAATAGAAAGGCCGCTCGCGACCGATATTCACCCCAAACCACATTCCTATTGCAACCCCGATAGCGATGCTCAACAAAACGACTTTAACTTGCTTCATCCATTCCTCCGCTTGCTGTTCAAAAAAAGCTGCTCCAGAATTTGGAACAAATTTTATAATACTTCAGGACGTAAGCTTGTCCTTATTGCTGCATTGATTCACTCACAATAAAAACGATTTCACCAGTGTCAGGTCACCTATACGTCGCAAGGGGACAATCAATGTTTCACGCTTTTCCTGCGGCGTGTTTTCATTGAAGATCAGCATCATCTGGGTCGTGATGATATCTTTTTCCCGGTTTTCTTCATTGAAGTTATAACCGGCCGCATTGAAGTTTCCCCAGTAATTCACGTATACGTGGTAGATGCCGTGCATGGGTGCCGTCATCGAGAATATTTCCGGCCCGGCGCCATCCACACTATCGACATCCAGACCGCCACCATTGCCCAGTACCGGCCGGGCCCAGAATGCGTGTTGCCCATCTGGAGTGATCACGTGCATGTCCACTTCGGCATGATTGTCATCCCAAGTGCAAATAATTCGGATTCGCGCCTGCACCCGTTGCGCATTGGCTTCATAAAATTGCACGCGTTTGCGCGCCTTGCCATCAGCACTTCTTATTTCGATGCTGTTGGATCCCTTGCCGAAAGCATAAGGCCGCGCAAAAGTGCCATCGGGGTTGGCATACAAGGGCATGGCGTTTCCGTTGACGATGAGCTTGGGCGCAGCGCGTGCCTGGCCGGTATCGGCCAGGCTGCCCTGTATCAGGGTGCGATTTTTCTGGCGGCCGCGATCAACCGGCGGAGTGGGATAAGCGGCTACCATATCTCCGCCATGATCCACCATGCCAAACACGTTCCATCCACCAGCCGGGCTGTCCAGCCGCATCGCCGCGCGCGCGTTTTGCGCCTTCTGCGCAGAAGCCTGATCCTCACCACTTTCCGCACCAGCCTGTGCACAGGTGCAAAACAAGCCAACGAGAAGCAGATACCGCGCCTTCATGCTTCAGGGATAAACAAACGAGCTGACCAGGGTGAGGTCGCCCGCGCGGCGCATGGGCACCTGGTATACCTGGCGCTTTTCGTGCGGGGTATTTTCGTTGCTGATGATGGCCACCTGTGCGATGGTCAAATCGCTCACCCCGTAGCCTGAACCGTAATAGTTCACGTACACCAGGTAGGTCCCTTTCTCCGGCGCGGGATGGGAAAATATTTCCGGCCCGTAGCCCGTGGTCACATCCACATCCAGCGCTCCTCCCCCGGCAATTACACGCTGGCCGTACCATGAATGCTCACCACCCGGAGTGACCACGTGCAGGTCCAGATCGGTGCCATCCGAATCCCACGACAGCACCACGCGCAGCCGCGCCTGCTTTTTTCCGGCCGCCGTGTCGTAGAACTGCACGCGCTGGCGCGCCGTGCCGCCGGGGGCGCGCACTTCCACGCTGTTGGATCCGCTGCCGAAAGCGTAAGGCCGCGCAAAACTGCCGTCAGCTTCCAGGTGCAACGGCATGGCCGTGCCGTTCACCACCAGGGTTGCCGGCGCGCGCGCCGAGTCTTCCTTGGCCCTGGCCGCGATGCGCCCGCTGATCATGGCGGTGGTGGCAGCACCGCGCGGAACATTGACGCTGTTGGCAGGATAGTTCACTTCCTGCGTGTAGCGCTCGCCGGCCTCGCTCTGGCGCCACCCTCCCCTGGGCTCGTCCACTTTGACCTGCGCGCCTGCCGGAAGCGACAGCGCGAGCAGGCACAGGGTGACTAATTTACTTTTCATGATCGTGCATCTCCCTCAATCAAACGCCGAGCCCATTGCTCAATATAATTTTCATCCTGCCCGCTGGGATAGGCCGCGAATGCCAGATGCAGGTATTCGTGCGCCAGCGTAAGGCGATTATTCAAACTGGCCAGGCCGCGCACGTAAATGCGCTGGCGCGACATGTCGCTGTACGGGTTGCCAAATGTCAGTGCGCAGACTTGCGGCTGCGGCTCGACATATCCCGGCTCTTCCTGCAATGCGCTGCGCCACTGCCGTGCCCGTGCGCGCAACCAGTGCTGCGCATCCGGCAATGGCTTGCACTCAACTTCGCCGCTTAGCGAGGCGAGCGTAGCGTGTTCAAATGCCTGCTGTAGCATCTCGTCGAACAGCATGCCAGCCTTGGCATTTTTCACCGTGCCTTGCCACGACAGCGTGTTTTTGCTGCCCACATGTAGCCGGTATTGCGCATTCGCACCTTGCAGCACCAGCCCCGCAGTAAATGCGGCCACATCGCGTGCTGCCGCACTGGCCGGATTGGGGCTCACTCTTTGTGTGCGGCTGCTGTCGGCTATCGCCAGACATTCCCCGTGTTGCGTCGCGTTCTGCAGCAGGTAAGTGCGCGCCACCACACTCAACGCACGCGCCGCC
Source organism: Nitrosomonadales bacterium (assembly GCA_023259065.1). GTDB lineage: Bacteria > Pseudomonadota > Gammaproteobacteria > Burkholderiales > Gallionellaceae > 39-52-133. The sequence continues at coordinate 15,233 of JAHFQY010000041.1, read as the reverse complement.
TCGGTGACAGCCGCATTGGCCTCGCGGTCGATCACGCGCGCGATGTATTCGTTTTCGTCCAGACGGGCGGACAGCAGCGGCTTCCCTTTGTCGTCCCACTCCAGTCTGATTTCATTGTCGGCCTGCAGCAACAGGCGATTGCCGTTGTCGAACTGGATCCGGTAGCGCCCGCGCAGGTTCTGCGCCTTGCCGGGAACAAGCTGGGCTGCACCCTCTAGCGCGTTGACACTGCGCAGCGGATAGCGCGCAAACAGCGCCACGTCTACGCAGCGCCCGCTGTTTGCCGGCGCTGCCATTCCTTGCGCTGCCGCAGCCAGTTGCGGGGCATGTTCCTTGAGCACCTGCATGCTGGAGCCCAGCGCACCAAACCACACGGCGCTGCCATCGCTCATCCACCCGGCCGCCCCGCCAAACACCAGGTCCGTGCGTTGCGGGTGGCTCCAGGTGAAGGTTTTAACGCGGTAGCGGCCTCCCAGGTAGCGCAACGCGCTCTGCCCGCGCCCGTTCAACACCACCCCCAGCAAGGCCGCCTCGGCCTGTTCGCGCGCTGCACCGTGGATGCTGGCAAGCGCCTGCAGCAGACTGGCCACGCCGACCTTGAGCGCCGGTTTCAGATTGTCCAGATCGGCCAACCAGCTCGCCTGTGGCGCCTTGTCATGCCAGTAACGCTGCCAGTCCCCGGCGTCGAGATGCAATCGCGCCGGTTCGAAAAAAAGGCCGCACGACTGGGCCAGTGCGTTGTCGTGCGCGGTGCTGCGCCCGGGGTCGCAGCAATACATTTCCTCTCTGGCCAGATCGGGTCGCCCCTGGCACACATACTCAGGCAAAGCGATGCCGCGATCGATCGCGTAGGTGTAGACAAACAACTTCCACACGCTGCCCAAGGGGGTTTGCGAATCAGCAGCGCGCTTGGCACCATGCGAGTCAATGCGCAGGAACTGTGGCTGTTGCGCATGCGCCGGCAGGCGCGCAAACAGCAACTCCTGCGGCTCCGCCGCACCGGCGTGCGTTGCAGGCTGCAGGAACAGCAGCGCTGTCGCGAGCATGACGCACTTTGCCTTTTGCACGCTTGCGTCCTCTTATTGCACCGTCACCACGCGTGTCTTGCCGGCGGCCTCGAATGCCTTATTCCCCGGCGCGTACATGGAGTAGAAACGTGCAGGCGGCAGGTTGTAGCGGCCTTTCTGCGAGAAGCGCAACAGGTGGCGCACCACCACCGGCCGCTCCAGGCGCTCCACCGGCACGGCATAGCCGCCGCGGCTGGGCTCACTGCGCGCACGTTCCAGCTCCACGCCGTTATGCAGTGTAATACCCCAGGTTGTGCTCTCCACTGCCGCACCGGGGGGCAAAGGCGTTTCCACCACACCGTAGCGCACGTGAGTGCCGTTCGCGGGGGTCAGTGTTATCTCCTCCAGATACAGCTCGTTGGATTTGACCGCGTCGTTATCCGCCTGTTCTTTCATTTCAAATTTCAACGCACTACCAGCCTCGCCGCTGCTGCTGCCTTCGGCGACCATGCGGAACAGTTTGCGTTCCACTTTAACGTCAAGTTGCGCACTTTCCTGGCTTGCACTTTCATATTGCACAAACGCGGTAAGCGGTTTTGACGCCGCTTGCTGCAGTATCAGCGCCGCCGGCACTTCGTTGCCGCGAGGACGCCACAGTGCTGCACCTGTCACGCTGCTCATGCGCTTCCACGGGCCGTCCAGAGCGATATCGCTGCTGCCGCCCAACTTGCCGGCAAGTATCTTGTTCAGCCAGATCAGGGTCAGCGCACGGTCGAACGTCGGCATTTCCGCGCGCACCGAGTTGAGGATACGTTCGGCTGCCTGAGTGCGGTCACCCAATTTGGCGCCGAGCAGCAGCAGCGCCTGAGCGCTAGGAAGCTCGCTTTGTTCCAGCGTGGCCAGTGCTGTGGTCATGCCCGCAGCCACGTTGGCAGGCAGAGTCAGGTGTTGCTGCTCGGCAAGCAGGCCGGCCAGGCGCAGAGTCATCGCCCTCGACATGCCGCCTTCCGGCTCGGCAAATGTCGGACTGACATAGGCGCTCACGGCCTTGGCTGCGTTTTGCATCTGCGCCTGTTTTTCCAGGTCTTCCAGCAAGCCGCTGACCAGCGTACGGGTTGGCAAACCCATGTCGCTGGCCATCCACAGTGCCAGCGCACGTTGTGTCAGCGTACTAGCGTCGGCCTTGTGCTCGCTGCTCAGAACTAGTGGCCTGCGCACCTTGGTTCGGCCCTGGTAAATGTAGGCCGCGCCTCCATCCTGCCCGAACAGGGTCAGCAGCCTGTCCCAGTGATCAGCCGGCAGGGTAAGCCCCAGCACGCGGCTGGCGGTATAGTCAGCGTAATAGGCGTATGCGGTAAGCAGCAGATCATCCTGCGCGGCGTTGCCCCACCAGCCAAAGGTTGCATTCGGTCCCGCCATGTATACCAGTCGCAAGCGCTGGTGTTGCAGGCGCTGGCGCAATTGCCGCGTGATCTGCCCGCGCTCTCCGCCTGCGTCCTGGGGCAAGGACTGCAGGGCAAAGGACAGCGGCAGCAGGCGGCTGGCAGTTTGCTCGACACAACCATAGGGATAGTCGTCCAGGTCATCCACAATGCGGGAAAATTGCTGTGCTGCACCGTTGGCGAACGATACGCGGATATTTGCGGCGTCCTTGGGCAAGGCCAGCGCCACCTGTTTGCCCTCGACCGCAACCACCAGTGTACGTGGGCTTTTCCATTCCAGCGCTTCACGCTGCAGGGGGATCTCCAGTACATCCACCAACTTCTTGTCGGCCTGAACTTCAGCGCGCAGGGTATCGGCGTTGAAGCCTTCAAGCGCCACATTCAGCGTATTGATGCCGCGCCTGGCTGTCAGCGATTCCACTTTCTTGATGCCACCGCCGCTCAGGTTGATTTCCACCGTCTGCTCGCGCTCGGTCTGGTTGAACACCGCCAGCGTGGCGACTGGCGCATCGCCTGCACGCATCCAGCCCGGGCTGATCCATTTGGCATAGAAGGCCTTGTCGGAGCGCAGGTAAGCCGTGCGCTGGCCGACCAGGCCCTGCGCCGTCATGGCGCGACCGGTGATGCGCCAGCGCGTGAGCGAATCGGGCATGACAAAGGTAAAGCTGGCGCGGCCATTGCTGTCAGTGCTGAGCTGGCCGTTCCAGTACGCGGTGTCCACATTTTCGCGGCGCGGCCGCTCCAGCACCTTGAGTCCGCGTTCACGGCTGGAGCCGCGCGCCGGCGGCCCGCTCTGACGGTTACTGGCCATGTCGTAGCCAATGAACTGCAGAGATGAATGGGTGCGTACATTATTGCGGCGTGTGTGATAGAAGAAATCAGAAATGTTAGGCGTGATTTCCGGCTGCAACACGTAGATCATTTCGTCGACCACGCCCACACTCACATTTGCTGTTGCAGGTCTGCCGCCCACCAGGGTTTCTACCGAGACCTTGACAGTTTCTCCCGGCAGATACACATCCTTATCGGTCTTGAAAGCCACTTGCACGCGCGCCTGCTCCACCATGATGCCGCGGTTCTGGAACACCCATTCGCTGTTTTTCACGTAGGCAACTGATAGGGTGATATTGGGGGCGAAGTTTTCTCCAACCGGAATTTGCGCACGCCACTGCGTGGGCGCAACGCGCCTGGCAGTAATCCATTTGCCCGCGCTTTGCAGCAGCGCACTTTGTTCCACGCGGTCGCGCTCCAGCGTAAGCAGCGCGGAATCCACAGTCTCGGGGAAAGTAATCAGGGCTTCCGCAGTGTCGCCCGGTTTGTAGCTGGCGCGGTCGAACACGATTTCAATCGAGCCCTTGACCGCCTTCACGCCGGAGCCGGCAACCCAGTGCGCGCTCGCACCCAGCACATTGCCCTTGTCATCGTAAAGCAGCACGGTATACGAGCCGGAGTCGGCAAACTTCACCGCGAATTTCTTCGCCGCCGTGTCCAGCTTGCCGCCGCTTCTGGTTTGCGTTTCCAGCCGCACGACTTCGTAGCGCACTGGAAGCGCCGGCGTGATGCCACTCGCCACCGCCTCAAATTCGAACTGCACATCGCTGTCGGGCTGACTGAACTGCTGCGTCGCATGCAGCTCGTAGGCGCTGGCGGAGCGTTCGATCAACAACTCTTTGGTGGCCTTGACGCGGTATGCGGCACCATCGCTGGCAAAAGTGGTCAGCACGTAGCGGCTGGGGTCCTTGGCTGCGGGTAGGCTGAATTTGGCCACGCCATCGCTGTCCGTGGTGAGCGCCTCGGTCTGCAGTTTGACCGGAAACAGCCCTGTGTACTGCATCTCGCCTTCCACCATGGTGGTGGCTTGCGCACGCACGGTGAGCTGAACCTGAGCCGACCTGACCGGCTTGCCATCGGGGTAGGTCAGCACCAGCCGGCCACTGATGGCCTCGTTGGTTTTATAGTTGTCCTTGTCCGGCAGCACGGAGATTTCAAAATGCGGTTTTACATAATCAGCCACGCGGAATGCCGCGCTGTAGATACTGTCCCTGTAGCTATAGCGCAATTCGTAACCACCCGCTGCAGAGCCCTCAGGCAGGCGGAACACGGCCTGCGCACCACTCTGCGACGACACCGCCAGTTTCTGCGTCACCACCGGCGTACCGTTCGGATCCAGCACTTCGAGTTCTATCGTGCCTTGGGCGATCGCATCGGATTTGCGCGCGGACATAAACTGGCGCCCCAGGAATTTGACGTTGACCTCATCGCCCGGACGATACAGCGGACGGTCGGTCATGGCGTAAATCTTGGTATTGTAAATTTCGCTGTCGTAGTAAAAGTTTTCCGAAATCATCACGCCGCCCCGGGCATCACGACCAATCACATAGGATTTTTCCGGATCGCTTCGTTCGAATGTGGCGATGCCGCGCGCATCGCTTGTTCCGCTGGCCAGCACGCCCACTCCATCTGTCCACATCAGTTGCACATCGGGTGATGGCTCGCCGCTATCGCGCCGCGCCGTCCACACCATCATCTGATCGGCGGAAGTTTTGGTGATCGCCACCGAGTCAGCAACAAATATCACGGTATTGGCACGATGCCCGCCGATAATGGCTTCAACCAGATACAGGCCAGGTTGCATTTTGCCCAGCGGAATGTAAACGTTGCCTTCCCTGCTCATCATGAAATCGCTGCTGGAGCCTGCCAGCTTCACCCCGGCAGGCGGCTGGATGGGCTCGGCGTGCAGCAGCGGGTAACGGAAACGCTCGATGAACTGGAAACCGTTCTTCTCCGGCAGCAATGCAAATTGCGGCGGATTGGCAAAGGTGGTGCGCTGGTTGATGCTGGGCGATGACTTGAGCTGCGGCACCTCACTGGTCACGCTCCCGCGCGCTTGCGCCGTGAAGATTTCCTGCCAGATGCGGCGCGATTTTTTGTACCAGTCATCCCACAGAAAACTCAGGGTATTGGCCAGGCCTTCGCCCACGTAGTTTCCATCGGTCTTGATGCGGTGCAGGTTTTTCTGTTGCTTGAGGAATCCCAGCGGGTCGCGGATGCGGTAGACCACGACATCCACCCCGCCGTATTGGGCCAGGGAACTGAAGTCCCTGCCCGAGACTTCCAGTCTGACCCTGGCTTCATCTTCGGTCCCATAGGAGGTGTCCGTCAGCAGAAAGAAGGGCTCGCCCCGATACGGCACGTAGCCGCTGGGTTCGCCCTCGTCCGAGCTTTGCGCCAGGCAGCTGGAAGCTGCAATCAGCGCGGCAAGAATGCCAAGCGATAAATACCGGCAAAATTGGGATTGTCGTGTATGGGGCGCCATCTTGTATCCTTCCAGCGAAGCAATTGTGAAACGGGAACCGCGCGCAGGCCGTTGTCCTGCGCTGTAACTGTGCCGGTGTGATAGGCCACCATGCCGCCCATCCACACCATCAGATGCTGCTCGTCGCCCTGGTCAAAGAACAGCAGGTCGCCCGGCTGCGCCAGATTGATGTCCTTCGAAACGAAGCGGCTGTTTTCCTGCACCAGGCCAATCGCGCTGACATAGGCGCTAGCCGATCCATCGCTCATGCGCCAGGCATGGCGCAGGTTTTGCTGCCCTGCATCCAGGTTCAATTCGGGGGGAATTTGTTGCGCCGACAATCCGTTGGCATGCAACCAGCGCGCATCGTGCTGGCGCAGGCTTTCCGCCACCGCATATCGCACCAGGCTTACGCAGTCACGCTGCACCCAGCGCGGTGACGGCCCCTGGCGCACCTGCTCCTGCACGATGCGCAGCATCCAGTCACGGAAGTGGCGGCTTTGTTCAACACTCAACATCACTTTCTGATCTGCTGCCGGTACAGTGGTCGCTCCCAGCGCCAGCACCTTGCCCGCAGCCGCAGCCAGCAGTGCAAACAGCAGTATTGAGATTGCGGAGCGCAACATTGCTGGTCAGAACGGCTGCCAGTCCAGCGCAACCCAGCCTGCGCCCTTGGGAGTGTCATGCAGCTCCAGCCGCATGGGGGGGTACTTTTTCACAGCAGCAAGCTTGGGCAGCAAATGCCGGTCTGCCGCATTGCGCAGCACAGCGTCTTGCTGCTGCGGCAAGCTGAGCGTGATTTCGCGCTCGCCCAGCTGAGCCAGGTGTTCCGGGCCCAGCACAGCCACAGCATTGCTTGCCGCGGCAGAATCTTTCCAGCGGTCGGCAAGCGCCGGTTGGCGCTTGTGTGCGACTGCCAGCGCCTGCTCGACCAGAGCTGCGTCCGGTGAGAAATAAACCAGCTTGCCGCTGCGCGCCAGCGTTGCCTGCGGCTCGCCCGAGTCATCCTTGCCTTGCCAGATGACATCGCCAGCTTTGCTGGTTACAGCCTTTACCTTTTTCCTTTCCTTGCCATCCTGTGCTTCCCCACGGATGCTGTAATTGAAATAGGCTTCCAGCACTGCATCACCCCCCTCAGCCTTGCTTGTCTGCGCAACAAACAATGGGGTGTGCAAACGCGAGCTGGCATACCAGCACACCGCTGCCGGCCCCTCAAATTGCGCTGCCAGTTTGTCAGCCTCAAGCTTCACCACAGTCTGGCTGTTCATGCCTTTCGCCAGCGCCAGCCAATCCACCGGCATGACCGCACAGGCGCTGGGCTGGTGCGGCAGGGATATCCACAGCACGTGCGCATCCAGCAAGCCTGCAGCATGTGCGGGATCCACATCCAGCAGCGCCGCTGTAGACCAGCCCTGCCCGCCCGCCATCGGTTTTTCGCTGAAATCGAAGCGCAGCGCTTTTAGCGCGGGGAAGAAGTGCTGGTATGAAAACGACATGAAATTGGTTTTAAGCGCGATGCTGTGCCCGCTTGCAGCATCATCCAGATCGAATGCCCTGGAGAAGCGCCGCTGCTTGTTTTTGTCCCCGGACAGCAAATCACCCAGCAGCTCACTGGCGTTCGAGTTCAGGTCGCCGCTTGTTGTCAGCAGCATGCCAGGGTCTGAAAAAACAAGCACGCGATCCTCACGCGTCGCCAGCAGCAGCTTGCGGTTCCATGCATACTCAAGCGCAAACAGCTGCACCATCTGCCCCTCGATGCGCAGCTCTCCCACCATGCTGAGCTGCCGGTCTTTCATTGCAATCTTGGCAGCCGGCTCCAGTAATTTGGCCAGCTTGTTGCGTGTCATCGCAATTGCATAATACTTCAGCGATCCATCAGCGCCGCGCCACAATGCCACCTCGGCCGGCTCATCCATGACCAGCCTGATCAACTCGTCGGTGAGGGTCACGTCATGCTCATATGAAATCCGGCGCAATGTCCCGCTCAAACCCAATCGGCCCTCGCTGTTTTCATAGTAAAACAGAAAATCCTCTGTCAGCAGATCGTGGAGCAGGGGTACTCGCAGCAAATCCGCAGGCAAACGGGACAGGCTGTTGCTGCGTATCAGCGCATCGGGCGCCGCAAGGTTGAGATTAAGCCCCGCCGAGGACAATAGTGTTTTGTGCCACACCTGGGCAGATACAAGAGCGCCTGCCAATACTGCAAACAAAGCCACACCAGCCCAGAGTTTCTTACGCACGTTTGCCTCGAATCCCAAAGTTATCCGGAGCGGCATCATTGCAGCTTTGATAAATCCTGACAAGCTGCAAATCTGGCCAGCAGTTAGTTGGCCTCGCAAATCCCGCGTGCGCAGACATCAACAATAATAATATTGGTGCACTACAAGTCAGCCTTCCAGCACCTGCACACTCACACCAAGCTCTTTCCATTGTCTGGATTCTTCCTGCAGCGCAGTTTCGGTAAGCGGGTTTTGCGCAAGCCAGCCCGGCGTCAACACCAGATGGAATTTGGTACCACTGAAGCGCGCCTGAATCGCCGGAACAGCAAGATTGCCACGGTTGCGATAAAACAAGGCAGCCAGGCGCAAGGACATCGCCAAGGCTATGCTTTCCGGTGTTTTCAACATGCCGCGCAATTTATCCAGGCCGCCCCGATGCGCCAGCGTTATCAGCCCCAGCAACTCCTGCTCCTTTTTGGAGAAGCCCGGCATGTCGGCATTTTTGAGTATGTAGGCGGTATGCTTGTGATAGCCGCTGTGCGCAACGCTGATGCCGATTTCATGCATGCTGGCGGCCCAAGCCAGCCGGCGCAAGGCATCTTCTCCCGCCTGCTCATCCAGAAACTGGCGCGCCAGCTGGTCGGCCAGCAATGCCACGCGCTCGGCCTGGTGCATATCCACATGATATCTGCGCATGAATTGCCTGGTGGTGACATCGCGCATGTCGTTATGGTGAAAGCGCCCCAGCAGGTCGTACAACACTCCCTCGCGCAAGGCGCCCAGCGCCGTGTCCATTTTCTCGATACCCAGCTCGCAAAAGGCCGCGTACATAATGGCAAAGCCTCCCGGCAACACGGGAATGCGATCTGTTTTCAGGCCAGCAAGATCAAGCCGGCGCACATCCCCCGCCTTAAGCAACTGCTCGCGCAACAGCTCCAGACCGGCGCGGGTAATGCCACCTGAGCTATAGCCGTTCTGCTCCAGCACATCGCACAACATGCGCGCACTGCCGGAGGAGCCCAGCGCGTCATGCCAGTGGCCATGTGAAAACTCCCTGACTATGGTTTGCAGCTCATTGCGCGCGGCCAGCTCGGCCTGCTTTAGATGTTGTTTGGTGATTTTTCCGTCGGGGAAATAGCGCAGGCTGTAGCTGACACAGCCCATGTACAGACTTTCCAGCTTGCTGGGTTGCAGGCCCTGGCCAATGATGAATTCAGTGGAACCGCCGCCGATATCCATCACCAGACGGTTGCCGTCGGAAGGCGGCAAGCCGTGAGCCACGCCAAGGTAGATCAGGCGCGCCTCTTCGCGACCGGCAATGACTTCTATAGGGAATCCCAGTGCGGCTTCGGCTTGAGGGAGAAATTCTGCGGCGTTCCTGGCCACGCGCAGGGAGTTGGTTCCCACTGCGCGAACCGCGCCCGGGGGCAAGTCGCGCAGCCGTTCACCGAAGCGTTGCAGGCAAGCCAGGGCGCGTTGTTGCGCACCTTTATCCAGGCGTTTGTCTTCGCCCAGGCCTGCTGCTAGGCGCACCGGCTCGCGCAAGCCATCAAGCATGTACAACTGATTATTTTCGACCCGCGCGACTTGCAGGCGAAAACTGTTGGAACCGAGATCAACCGCCGCAAGTATGGGGTAGCGTTCCATTATTCCTGTTTCAACTGAAAGACAGGCAACGCAGCATCATGGGGGCTATTCGCGCGCCTCGCGTTCAATCTCTTCCACGGTGACGTGACGCACATCGCGTCCCTTCACCATGTACACCACATACTCGGCCATGTTCTGCGCATGGTCACCGATGCGCTCGATGGCCTTGGCGATAAACAAAATCTCCAGCGCGGTGGAAATCGTACGCGGATCTTCCATCATGAAGGTGATGAGGTAACGCATGATGGCGCGGAATTCCTCGTCCACCTGCTCGTCCTGCCGCACCACCTGGGCTGCCGCGGACACATCCAGGCGCGCAAAAGCGTCCAGTGCCTTGTGCAGCATGTCCAGCGCCAGCTCGGCGGCATGCTTGATGTCGTGGAAGCGCGGCAGGTTGAGGCGCTCTCTCTGTGACAGCAGGATGGCCATGCGCGCAATTTTCTGCGCCTCATCGCCGATGCGCTCCAGATCGGTAATGGTCTTGATCACCGTCATGATCATGCGCAGATCGCCGGCAGCGGGCTGGCGGCGCACCAGAATGTGATTGCAGCTTTCGTCGATCTCGACTTCCATCGCATTCACCCGGTGATCATCCTCGATCACCCGTTTCATCTGGTTCACATCGCCGCTGACCAGCGATTCAATGGCAACGCGTATCTGGCTTTCCACCAGGCCGCCCATTTGCAACACACGTGCACGCACCGCTTCCAGTTCGTGATCAAACTGCCTTGAAGTATGTTCGCTACTGACCATTGTGAATTCCTTAACTTAAATTATGCCTGCAGATAATAACGCGCATCTGTGACGCCAGGATTACATCCCGCCCCGAACTACGCAGTCAGCGTCTGCACTCCGCTCTCGGTGCCCAGCAGCAACACATCCGCGCCGCGACGGGCGAACAGACCATTGGTCACCACGCCGGGCAGATGGTTCAATGTTGTTTCCAGCTCCACCGGATTCATGATCTGCAGGTTGTGCACATCCAGAATGATGTTGCCGTTGTCGGTAGTAAAGCCCTCGCGCAGCTTGGGCTGGCCGCCCAGTTTCACCACTTCACGCGCGATGTAGCTGCGCGCCATGGGTATCACCTCGATCGGCAGGGGAAACTTGCCCAGCACATCCACCAGCTTGCTGGCATCGCACACGCAGATGAATTTCTTGCTGGCTGCTGCCACGATCTTTTCGCGCGTCAGCGCGCCGCCGCCGCCCTTGATCATGTGCATGTGGCGCGTGATTTCATCCGCGCCATCCACGTACACCGGCAACTCGCCCGCATCGTTCAGTGACAACACCTCGATGCCATGACCCTGCAAACGTTTTGCCGATGCCTCGGAGCTGGCCACCGCACCGCGTATCTTGTGCTTGATCTTGGCCAGCTCATCGATAAAGAAATTCGCCGTGGATCCGGTGCCCACCCCCACAATGCAGTCCGTAGGAACATATGCAATCGCCGCCTGCGCTACCGCGCGTTTCAAATCATCCTGTGTCATCGACATGCTCACTTTCAGTCTTCTAAATTTTATCCAGTACAAGCGGGGGATTATTGCAGGAAATGCCGAGTTTAGAAACCACACTTAGTCGAAAGTCTTTCTGAATCAGCCCAATTCCTGCTAATCTTCACAAGAAATCAACCTGTAAAACCGTCATCCATGCAAAGTTACCTGAAACGCATACTCACGGCCCGCGTCTACGACGTGGCCGTTGAAAGCCCCTTGGAAGCCGCCCCCACCCTGTCTTCCCGCATCAATAACAAGGTGTGGCTGAAGCGCGAGGACATGCAGCCGGTGTTCTCGTTCAAGCTGCGCGGCGCCTACAACAAGATGGCCCAGCTCACTCCGGTACAGCTCAAGCGCGGCGTGATTGCGGCCTCGGCCGGCAACCATGCGCAGGGCGTGGCACTGTCTGCGCACAAGCTCGGCTGCAAGGCTACCATCGTGATGCCGGTCACCACCCCGCAGGTCAAGATCGACGCCGTCAAGCATTTCGGCCAGGGAGCGGCGCATATCGTGCTGCACGGCGACAGCTACAACGATGCCTACAGTCATGCCCTGCTGCTGCAGGACAAGCACAAGCTGACCTTCGTGCACCCGTTCGACGATCCCGATGTGATCGCAGGCCAGGGCACCATAGGCATGGAAATCCTGCGCCAGCACACCCAGTCCATACACGCGATTTTCTGCGCCATCGGCGGCGGCGGACTGATCTCCGGCGTGGCCGCCTACGTCAAGCAGGTGCGCCCGGACATCAAGGTGATCGGCGTGCAGACCAGCGACTCCGACGCCATGTATCGCTCGCTCAAGGCCAAAAAGCGCGTGACGCTGAGCGATGTCGGCCTGTTCTCGGACGGCACGGCAGTCAAGCTGGTGGGCGAGGAAACCTTCCGCGTGTGCAAGAAATACGTGGATGAAGTCATCCTGGTCAACACCGACGAGGTGTGCGCCGCCATCAAGGACGTGTTCCAGGACACCCGCTCCATCCTGGAGCCGGCCGGTGCACTCGCCATCGCCGGCGCCAAGCTGTATGCCGCGCGCGAAAAGCTTTCCGGGCAGACGCTGATCCCGGTGCTGAGCGGCGCCAACATGAACTTCGACCGCCTGCGTTTCGTCGCCGAGCGCGCCGAAATCGGCGAGAGCCGCGAAGCCATCCTGGCGGTCACCATCCCGGAAACGCCAGGCAGCTTCCGCAAATTTTGCACCTTGCTGGGCAACCGCAACATCACCGAGTTCAACTACCGCTACGCCAACCCCAAGATCGCCCAGGTGTTTGCCGGCGTGCAGGTAAGCGGGCCGGCGGAAACGGCCAAGCTGGTCGCCACCCTGCGCAAGAACAAGCTGGAGACGCTGGACCTTACCGACAACGAGATGGCCAAGCTGCACCTGCGCCATTTGGTGGGCGGTCGCGCGCCCGAGGCCAACGACGAAATCATGTTCCGCTTTGAATTCCCGGAGCGCCCTGGCGCACTGATGAACTTCCTCAACAGCATGAACCACAGCTGGAACATCAGCCTGTTCCACTACCGCAACCATGGCGCGGACTATGGCCGCGTGCTGGTGGGCATGCAAGTGCCGCGCCACGACAAAAAGGCGCTGCAGGCATTCCTCGACAAGCTGGGCTACCCCTACTGGGATGAAAGCGACAACCCGGCGTATCGGTTGTTCCTGGTCTAGAATCCCAAGTATCTGAAAACTGACACAATCTGCTGCCTTGCATAATGAAAGCAACCATTATTGAAAAGTCTTTTATGAATAGCAGCTTCCGTGTGTACATCGATGAATCGGGCGATGAAGGTTTCACATTTCTACCCAACGAACAAGGCAGTTCGCGCTGGCTCGTGCTGTCGGCACTGGTATTTCGCCGCGAAAACGATTTGCTGGCTGTTGAACTTGCAAAACAGGCTCGTGAGTTACTGAAAAAACCACCCAAACATCCGCTGCATTTTCGCGAATTGAAACACGAACAAAGGGTACCACTAGCGCGGCTGATCGGTCAGGCTCAGGCTCGCACTGTTAGTGTACTGATCCATAAACCATCCATTCCAGAACCAGAGAATTTTCAGCAGCAGAAGTATTCGCTTTACCGATACGCCTGCCGCTTGTTATTGGAACGAGTTTCCTGGCTATGCAGAGATCACCACAAAACCGGGCATGGCAATGGGCTCACCGAACTGATTTTTTCCAACCGTAGCGCAATGTCCTACGACGACCTGCGCAATTATCTACACCAACTCAAGACCGACGCAACTGTACGCATTGATTGGAATGTTATTGATCCAGCCCTGGTTAGCGCAGTTAATCACGATCAATTGGCTGGTTTGCAGTTGGCTGATGCGGTCGCGACCAGCATATTTTATGCAGTGCATAAGAACCAGTACGGCGAGGTCGAAGAGCGCTACCTGAAACTGATCGCGCCCATCATTTATCGCCACGAAGGGAAATTGGAGGGCTACGGGTTGAAATTCTGGTGCGATAATAAAGCTGAAATCGCCAGGGTATTAGAGTCAACAACGAAATGACGGGCAAGAAAATGCAGGCCCTGAGCTCGAGGATCCCGCCCGTTCGGGCTGCCACTGTTACCAGCGACCTCTACAAACCTCACGCTTGCCTGCAGGCTGCACTTTACATCAATTGGAAATCAAGTGGCAACCATTTATTTCCATTGCATTGATATTTAAACGCTTTCAGACATCATGCCCACCGACATTTTCCATCACCCCATGCCAACTCAACTCATCAAGTTGTGTAGCTGCGCGTTTTTAGATGATCGCCGCTTGCCATGCTTTCCCTCACATAGCGTACGCGTATTTGCCTTGGCATCAAATATGGATTTTGCCGTATTACCGCGACGTAGCGGACAAGATACCGAAAGATGGCGAACAATTAGCGACTTCAGAGATTAAGGGAGCATAGCCATGAACCCTCAGGCTATGAAGCAAAGCCTAAGACAAAGTATAATCGCGGCCCGCCAGAATTTGGCGGCGGCGGATCGGGCTGCGTTCAGCCGCGCCATTACGGCGCGCCTGGCCGCTCTGGCCGCCTATCAGAGTGCATCCACCGTGCTCGGCTACATGAGCTTCGGCGCCGAGTTCGAGTCTGCAGCGTGGGTGCAACAAGCACTGCTGGACAACAAGCAGGTGCTGCTGCCCAAGGTTAACCGCAGCAGCAAGCAACTGGATTTGTACCAGATAAGCGATTTGCAGCAGGATCTTGCGCCGGGCGCCTGGGATATAGCGGAGCCTGTGCCCGGGCGCTGTCGCAAGGTTGAAACACTGAATGAAGTGGATTTCATCCTGTTGCCCGGCGTGGCATTTGCCCGTGATGGCGCCCGTCTGGGCTATGGCGGCGGATTTTACGACAAGCTGCTGGCGCGCATGCCGCACCAGCCGGCGCTGGCAGCGGCAGCGTTCAGCATGCAGCTGGTAGCGGATATTCCGCAGGAAGCCACGGATCGCAAGGTGGAGTGGCTGCTTACCGAACATGAAACAATACAATGCGCCGCGCAGCACTAGCGCGGTGTAGCAGTTCAGAGCAATAACAAATAGTGCCGAACATAAATTTACTGAGAGAGTAGAGATGGAAAACTTACCCGATTACGATCCGCAGGAAACCCGGGAGTGGCTGGACGCGCTTGAATCCGTACTGGAAAACGAAGGTGCAGAACGCGCGCACTACCTGATCTGCCAGCTGATCCAGAAGGCGCGTTTGGGCGGCACCGATATGCCGATGAGCGCGACCACGCCTTATCTCAACACCATCCCTCTCGACCGCGAACAGCATTCCACCGGCAACCATGAGATGGAACACCGCATTCGCGCCCTGACGCGCTGGAACGCGATGGCCATCATCCTCAACGCCAACAAGGAATCGTCCGAGCTGGGCGGCCACATCGCCAGCTTCGCCTCGGCTGCCACGCTGTATGACGTGGGCTTCAACCACTTTTTCCATGGCAAGACCGAAAATCACGGCGGCGACCTGCTGTACGTCCAGGGTCACTCTGCTCCCGGCATCTATGCCCGTGCCTTCCTCGAAGGCCGCCTGTCCGAAGACCAGCTGCGCAAGTTCCGCCAGGAAGTGGATGGCGACGGCCTCTCCTCCTATCCGCATCCGTGGCTGATGCCGAATTTCTG
>JAHFQY010000004.1:55162-94002 GCA_023259065.1 Nitrosomonadales bacterium | reverse complement strand
ACCGAGAACACGTTCTTCAGGTTGAGCTTGTTCATCTGCTTCTTGGGGCGGTCTTCCGGTTTGATCACCAGCTTCCAGCTTGCCAGCATGTCTTTCATGCCGAACTCGGGCGGAACATCCGGCGTCTGCTGGATGTAAGTCGCCATCATGGAGATTTCATCCTTGCTGAGGATGTCGTCGAAGTTCACCATGCCGCCTTCGGTGCCGTAGGAGATGATTTTCTCCAGGCGGTTCTGGCCCAGCTTGGTGGAATTGGCCGGTTCCAGGTTTTTGCCGGTCGCACCCTTGCGCAGGATGCCGTGGCAACCGGCGCAACGTTCAAAATAGATTTTCTTGGCGGCTTCCTTCTTCTCCGGTGTCAGTGTCGCCGCGTTTGTTGCCGGCGCCTCTTCGGCATAAGCCATATTGAAAACACCTGCCAGAGCAAGAGACAGAACAGAAACGGTTAATCTTTTCATCACAAAACCTCCCATAAAGTAGACGCATTGACGAAACAAACACCCATTCAGACCTTCGACGAAGAAAGCGGTGTTCATAATAGTGCACAAGCAAAAAAATTACACTGCCGACAAATAATCCCCTTCTTATAAAGTGGAGAATTTGACCTAGGTCAAACATCAAGTTTATTTTAGGTATTCAAAGCACATATTTAATGCAGCCCCTTATTTAACGCACATCTTCCATATTTTACGGGTGGTTTTCGGGACTGTGGCGGGGGCTCGCAAGGCTCTGCTGGTCTTGAGGAAAAGCTATGCCTAGCGGGTAAGTTGCGCATACAGCATGGGGAGTTCGCGCGGCAATTCGGAGGGTTTGCGGATCACCACATAGCCATTCACGCCGAACAGATGGGGCAGGTAGTTGCTGCCCTTCTCGTCTATGGTGACGCAGAAGGGGCGCAAGCCCATTTGCCTGGCCTCGTGGATGGCGACGCGGGTGTCTTCCACGCCATAGCGGCCCTCGTACTGGTCGAGGTCGTTGGGTTTTCCGTCGGTGAGTATCAGCAGCAATCTTTGCGTCGCCGCCTGTTTGGCCAGTATCCGGCTGGAGTGGCGGATGGCCGCGCCCATGCGCGTGTAGAAGCCGGGCTTGATGGCGGCGATGCGCCCGCGCACTTCGGCGTTGTACTTGTGCTCGAACTCCTTGAGCACATGGAAGCGGATATTTTCGCGCTTGAGCGAGGAAAAGCCGTACAGCGCAAAGCGGTCGCCGGTGGTGGAGAGCGCCTCGGAAAACAGGAACAGGGTGTCGCGGATCACATCGATGACACGCGCCTCGTCGCTGACATGGGCATCTGTGGACAGGGACAGGTCTGCCAGCAGCAGGCAGGCGAGGTCGCGGTCACGGTATTGGTGGGCCTTGTACAGCCCGTTCTCGCGCGCCTGCAGGCCGCTGATGCGGTCGGCGGAGAATTGCACGCAGGCATCGAGGTCGAGCTCGGTGCCGTCGAACTGCCCCTTGACCCACACCTTGCACGGAGTGAGCGCCTCAAACTGGCTGCGCAAACGCCGCGCCGTGGCGGCAAGATGGGCTGGCAACGCCTGTGCTGCGGCATTGCGCGCCACCATGGGTTGCACGCGGCAATGGTCGGGCAGCAGTTGCTGTTTTTTGTAATGCCATTCCGGCAGCAATATGCCGCCGCCCAGCGGCAGGTCGTCAGCGGCGGCAGAGGGCAGATCCAGGTCGAAGCGCAGGCGCGAGGCCGTGGTCTTGCCATCCTGGGCGACGCTGAGCTTGTCCATGTCCTCGGCGGCTTGATCATCCGGCGCTTCGTCTTCTTCGGTGGCGCGGTTGACCTTGATGTATTCGGCCCAGCTCAGAATGCTCTCGGCGCGGAAGAACATCATGAAGCCATCCTTGCCGTCCGGCATGTCCACGCGCTCGGCTTGATAGCGCCTGTCGTTCTTGTTCTTCTGGCTGTTGCCGCCTTCATGGCTGGCAGGCTCGGTGTTGCCGGGCTGGGCTGGCGTGGTTTGCGGCGGCAAGGGATGCAGCCACAGGTGCACCGGTTGGGGCGGATAGCGGGCGGGGGGAAGCTCTTCCACGCTGCCGGGGTTTTGCAGCGCGGCGCGTATGGCTTCCTCCTGTCTGGCTTCGTTGCGCGGCAGGCGTGCGGGCTGCGGGCGTATTGCCAGCAGGGCGCTCACCAGGCGGCGATAGCGCGGCAGCAGACCGGGCCAGCGTTGCAGCACCTCCAGCGTGGCCTGCTGGTTGCGCTGAATCCACGGCAGCCCGGGATTGCTTGATGTCGCGGCGAGAGCGATCAGCCACAGGTACAAATCGCGGTTCAGGCTGCGCTCGGGGAACAGATCCAGCGTGGCGGGCAGGTTCAGTGTTTCGCCGTCCAGCCAGGTCAGTTCGGTTTTCAGGTTGCTGCCGGCGATGCGTTGCAGCAGGCTGCGCCTGGCGCCGTGGGCGGTGGCGGTGGCCGATTTCACCGCGAGGCCGCTGTCGCCGCCCCAGGCGCGGAACAGTATGCCGGCAGTCTTGCTGATTTGCGCAAGCTGCACGGCTTCCTTGGGGTAGCGCTTCTCCGCCACGCCGGTGATCAATTTATGCCAGATGGCGCCGACCTGTTCTTCCATTTATTTTTTCTTCTTGTTGCTGTCGTAGCAATGCGCGGGCAGATCTATATGCTGGCCGAAGTCGCGCACCGATTTGTCCAGCGCACAGTCGCCCTGCACCCATTGCAGCAGGGCGCCGTCCGGGTTGTCTGCCTGCACCTTGCCGCAGGCGTCGGCGCACTGGCCGCACTGGGTGCAGGTGAACATCATGCGCTTGATGGTGCGCGGCTTGATGCGCATCGGGCACACGTTGTCGCAGGCCGCATTGCAATCCGCACATTCTTCCACCATGCTGCGGTCAAAGCCGATCACCATGGCCTTGCGGTTGCCCATCCAGGCCAGTGACTGGAACAGCCCGACAGCGCAGGCGTAGCGGCAGAACAGGTGGCGCGCGAACATGAACTCGACAAAGAAGGCAGTGGTGCCCGCCATCAGGAAAACGCTCTGGTTGCGCGTCAGCGTGCCGTGCCACAAATTGCCGTAGATTTCCGCGGGGGGAAGCAGGTAAGTGAGCAGGCCGATGGCCCACAGAAAGGCGAAGGCGATTACCAGCGGCAGCAATACCAGCCAGTACAGCGGATTGGCGCGGGTGATGCTGCCATCGGCATTTTTTTGCGGCAGCAGATGGCGATCCCACAGGCTCTGCTTGCCGATGGCGCGGCGCATCAGCTGGTTGATGGTTTCCACCACGGAAAAATGCGGACATAGCCAGCCGCAGTAGAGGCGCCCGTATTTCCACGCAACCCAGATGCCGAAGGCGATGGTGCCGAGTATGGGCAGGCCGCCGCGCAGCACGACGCGCAGCGCGGCTTCGGTGGCGTCGATGCGGCCGGCGACAAAATCATCCAGGCCCAGTGTCCAGTGCATGCCGAGGAAAAAGAAATGCTTGAGATTGAGGTCCAGGCGAAACAGGTCGAATACCGGCGCCAGCAGGAACAGGATGAAAAATCCGGCCTGGGTCATCAGGCGATAGCGTTGGGTGGGGTTATCCATCGCAGCGGCGGCCTATCAGCGGGTAAATGAAATCCTTGCCGGCCATCGCGCGCGCCAGGCCGAGCATGCCCAGCAGGACCAGGGTGGAATGGCAGGTGGTGAAATAGACGATCACTACAGCCCAGGTATAGGGCGAGGTGTAGCCGCCGAGCGAAAAGATGGCGAGATTGGCGATCAACAGCAGGATGCCCGCCCAGATGCTGGCGGAAACGGTCTGCTTCAGGTGGCATATGGCCAACGCCGGCGCCGTGGCGCGATGCCTGAAATAGAGTCGCAGCAGGATAATGAAACTCAAGCCGGGGGCCACCAGCAGGTTGGCGAGGTAAAGCGCTTCAGCCATCACTGCAAGGTTCTGCCCGGGTGTTTCGTTGTTATCTGCCGAAGCTGGCATACACGATCTCCATCAATGCCTCCGCGGTTTCCTCGTCGTCGGTGAGTGGCTCCACCAGCGCGGCGCGGCACGCCTCCACGGGGTCAAAGCCGCTGCCGATCAGGGTGGCGGTATACACCAGCAGGCGGGTACTGGCAGCCTCTTCCAGATCGTGCTCTTTGAGTGCGCGCAGGCTGTTGGCGAGATTAACTAACTTCTTGGACAACATGTCATCGATACCGGTTTCACCGATGATGATTTGCTGTTCCAGTTCGGCTTCGGGGAAGTCGAAGCGCAGGCTGACAAAGCGCTGGCGCGTGCTGGGCTTCATGCCCTTGAGGAAATTCTGGTAGCCCGGGTTGTAGGACACGATCAGCATGAACTCGGGCGGCGCTTGCAGAATCTCGCCGGTGCGCTCTATGGGCAGGATGCGGCGGTCATCAGACAGCGGATGCAGCACGACGGTGGTGTCCTTGCGCGCTTCCACCACCTCGTCCAGATAGCAGATGCCACCTTCGCGCACCGAGCGCGTGAGCGGGCCGTCATTCCAGTAGGTCACCCCGTCGCCGATAAGGTGGCGCCCCACCAGGTCGGCCGCGGTGAGGTCGTCATGGCATGCCACGGTGTAGAGCGGCAGCCCCAGGCGCGACGCCATGTGCGATACGACACGCGTCTTGCCGCAGCCGGTCGGGCCCTTGATCAGCAGGGGCAGGCGGTTGCGATAGGCGTGCTCGAACAATTCGATTTCATTGCCGTGGGGTTTGTAAAAAGGCAGCTCGCTCATAAGTCAGGACCAGTCTCGATAATTGATAAACAGTTTTTTCTTTTTACCTGATACTTTGCAAATATGCGATAGCGATCAACACCGCCACCAGCAACAGCCATACCAGCACAATGCTGCGCCACAGCCAGCGGGTGTGGCGCAGCCCCATGAAATAGTTGGCAACCATCTGCACCTTGACCACTGCCGTGCCCAGCACGAGCAGCATGATGCCCGCGCCGCCCAGCCCGCTTTCGCAGACGGCGAAGGTGATTCCGGTGAGCAACAGCAGGAGCAGTCAGATGCTGGTGCAGGGACGGAACATGCCGGGGGTGGAGTTCATGTGAGTTCGCCTAATGGATGACGTAAACCAGCGGGAACAGGATGATCCACAGCAGATCCACCATATGCCAGTAGGAGGCGCCGGTTTCGACGCCGCGATGCTCCTCTGCGCTGTAACCGCCACGCTGTGCTTTCAGCATCACCGCGAACAGGATCACCATGCCCAGGATCACGTGCATGAAGTGGAACAGGGTGAGCGACAGGTAGAACATGTAGAAAGTATTGGTGCTGAGCGAGATGCCGGCGGAAAAAACGGCGTCGAATTCATGCAGCTTGATGGCGAGAAAGACGCCGCCTAAACCGATGGCAGCGGCAAGCCAGCGCGCGCAAAGTGTCGAGTAGCCGCGCTGGATGGCGGCAACGCCGCGCACCACGAAGTAACTGCTGGTAATCAGCACCAGGGTGTTGATGGCACCCGATGCACGGTTGAGGTGCTGTTGCGATTCGTTGAACAGCTCCACATTGTGCGCCCGCGCAAAAGCGTAGGCGACGAAGAAGACGCCAAAAGCGAGTAGCTCGGCATAAATGAAAAACCAGATCGCCAGATCGCCGGGAGGCGTGGCCAGAATCTGCGGATGAGCCCGTGTATTGTCCATTAAAATAGTCAACTATAGAGACAAAAAAAAGGGGACGCGAACGTCCCCTTTAGTTCAGGTTTAAGCTTTTACAGCTTCACCTTTTTTGCAGAAGAAACTCCAGATGTACAGCACCAGTCCGGTCAGGAACACGAAGCCGGCAATCTCGCGCAGCCAGTAGAACAACCTGACCTGATCCTGCGCATCCATGAAGCCCATCGGGTTTGTGCCCATGCGCTGCAGCCAGATTTGCAGTATGCCTGCGGCAGTGAGGAACAGGGTGATGAACACGATGGACACGGTCATCAGCCAGAACGACCACATTTCCATGGTTTGCGCCGGGCCGGAGTTGGCAGTGCGACCGCGCAGCATCGGCATGGCGTAGGAGATCATGGTCAGGTTCACCATCACATAAGCGCCATAAAACGCCATGTGGCCGTGAGCTGCGGTGATCTGCGAACCGTGGGTGTAGTAGTTCACCGGTGCCAGTGTGTGCAGGAAGCCCCACACGCCGGCGCCGAGGAAGGCCATCACGCCCGTACCCAGAGCCCACAAGGTGGCGGCTTTATTGGGGTGTTCACGGCGGCGACGGTTAACCATATTGAAGGCAAACACGGTCATCATGAAGAATGGGATGGGTTCCAGTGCAGAGAACACGGAGCCAAACCACTGCCAGTAATCCGGTGTTCCGATCCAGAAGTAGTGATGGCCGGTACCGATAATGCCGGTAATCAGCGTCATGGCGATAATCACATACAGCCATTTTTCGATCACTTCACGATCCACGCCGGTAATCTTGATCAGCACAAAGGCCAGCATTGCACCCAGGATCAGTTCCCACACGCCCTCAACCCAAAGATGCACAGTCCACCACCAGAAATACTTGTCGAGTACCAGGTTGTGCGAGTTGTAGAAAGAGAACAGGAAAAATACCGCCAGACCCCACAGACCCAGCAACAGCACCAAGCTGATCGAGGTTTTGCGGCCTTTCAGCACGGTCATGCTGATATTGAACAGCAGCGACAATGCCACCACCACTATGCCGAGCTTGGTGGGTAGCGGCTGCTCCAGAAACTCCCGTCCCATGGTGGGTAGCAGGTCATTTCCGGTCATCGCGGCCAGGGTGGCGTAAGGCACCATCAGGTAACCGACGATGGTGAGTGCGCCCGCGGCCAGAAATACCCAGAAGGTAATCAGTGCCAGTTTCGGGCTGTACAACTCCGTTTCCGTTTCTTCCGGAATCAGGTAGTAGGCAGCACCCATGAAGCCGAACAGCAGCCACACGATCAGCAGGTTGGTGTGGACCATGCGGGCCACGTTGAAGGGAATGGCCGGGAACAGAAAGTCGCCCACCACATACTGGTAGCCCATGATCAGGCCGAACAGTATCTGTCCGACGAACAGGGCAATCGCGGCTATGAAGTATGGCTTCGCCACCGCTTGGGATTTATATTGCATTTTAATTCCTCCTAAACCTTGGTTGTGTCAGGTTGTCCGCTGGATTAGCCTTCAATATTGGGTGGCCAAGTGCCGGTGTTGACTTCAGACGTCCACTTCAGGAATTGAACCATGTCTTCCAGTTGCTGGTCGTTCAGATGAAATTGCGGCATTTGACGACGCCCTGGAACACCGGTGGGCTGGCTTTGTATCCAGGCCTTGATGAATTCAGCGCCACCGTTGTCGCCCCCGCGACGCTTGTAGACGTTGCCAAGTTCAGGTGCGAAATAAGCTCCCTCGCCCAGAATGGTGTGGCAACCGACGCAGTTGCGAGTTTCCCAGATGAGTTTGCCGCGCGTGACAGACTCCGTGATGTTTTCTCGATGATCGCGTTTGGGCAAGGCTTTCATGCTGTCAAAGGTGAGTCCGAGAAACAACAGGAAGAAAAATACCGCCCCCCCGTAAAATATGTTTCGCGCCATCGCCTTGGTAAATGTTTCACTCATATTACCTCCTGAATAGCTTGTTGGTTATTGGATCAAAAGTTAGTAAGCTGCCTACATCCATGCGCATTGGCAGTGAAATAATTTGCTGCGAATACGGCAGGGAAACATTAGCCTAGCCCAATACAAATATATTTGATATAGATCAATATTGATATATTAAATATATCTTTTTAAGGGGCAAATGAACTAAGGAATATTAGTGATCAATGTTTTATTGCGATGCATCTTCTAGTTGATATTTCTGCCCACGGCTACGGCCATGTTGCCCAGACCGCGCCAGTGATAAATGAGCTGAAACGGCAATTGCCCGGCCTGCGCGTCACGGTGCGCAGCGCCGCGCCACTTTCCCTGTTGCAGCAAAGAATCAATGGCGAATTCCAGCATCATCCGCTGGCGTTTGATTTTGGCATGCGCATGGCCAATGCGGTGGATGTGCAGGTGCGGGAGAGCGCTGAGGCATACCGTTTGTTTCATGCCGACTGGAAATACAAGGTCGGGCTGGAGGCAGAAGCCATGGCACGGCTCAAGCCGGATGTCTTGCTCGCCAACGTGCCCTATCTGTCGCTGGCTGCGGCGCAACAGGCGGGGGTGCGTGCAGCAGGCATGTGCTGTTTGAACTGGGCGGATATTTACCGGCATTACTGCGTGCAGGATGAGCCCAGCCGCATTATTCATGCGCAGATGCTGGAGGCGTACAACAGTGCCGAATGTTTTCTCCAGGTGCAGCCCACTATGCCCATGCCCGACTTCACCAGGGCGCGCGGCATAGGCCCTATTTCGCAATTGGGACGGCCACAGCGTGCACGCATGGCGGAGAAATGCTCCCTGCATGATGGAGAAAAAATAGTGCTGGTGGCGATGGGCGGCATGGAGTTCCGTTTGCCCATGGAGCGCTGGTCACACTTGCCCGGGGTGCACTGGCTGGCTCCACAAGCCTGGGGAATTCAGCGCGATGACGTGACGGCGTTCGAGACACTGGGTTTGTCGTTCAGCGACGTGCTGGCATCGAGCGATGCCGTGCTGACCAAACCGGGGTATGGCACTTTTGCCGAGGCTGCCTGTGCCGGCGTGCCGGTCATTTACGTGACGCGGCGCGACTGGCCTGAGGAAGCCTACCTGGTGCGCTGGCTAAGCCACAACGGGGTGTGCCTGGAAGTGGAGCGCGGGGCATTGCTGGACGGGGATTTGAGTGTGCTGCTGCAAAACCTGTGGGCGCAGCCCAAGCCGCCCGGGCCGCAAGCCACGGGTGCAAGCGAGGCGGCACGCATCCTGCTGGAGAATTATTTCTGATTCCCGCCGGGCTGTGCTGCGGCCTCGACTTTTTGCCGGGCGGCGAACTCTTCGTAGCATTCAATTCCGCAGTAGTGGCCGACATAGTCAGCACCTACCGGCGTGTCTGCCAGATTTAACGGAATTTCCTTGAGGCATACGCTGCAGGCGATTTTTTGCGGCTGGATGTCTGGATGGGTGGGCGTAGTCATGACATGCCTCCAATCTGATTGTTGCGCTTGAACCTAATAATCTACGCTTCTGGCCGGGCAACTGCAATGCTATGTAAAAACCATTTTCATGGCTTGGGTAAGCGGCATGAACACGGGTTGACATGTCGATGCGGTAAGCCTAAGGTTTCCAAATGGCTAGACCGATACGACTCGAATTCGCTGGCGCAACCTACCATATCACTACGCGTGGCATGGAAGAGATGCCTGTATTTCTCGACGACGAAGATCGCGCACAGTTTCTGGCGGTACTGGGCGAGGTGGTTGCCCGTTTTGGCTGGATTTGCCATGCCTATTGCCTGCTGCACAATCACTACCATCTGCTGATCGAAACCCCCGGGGGCAATCTTGCCCGCGGCATGCGCCAGCTCAATGGCGTGTATACCCAGCGCTTTAACCGCCGCCACAACAGTGGCGGTAATCTATTCCAGGGACGCTACAAGGCTGTCGTGGTCGAGCGTGAGCGCTATTTGCTGGACCTGTGCCGCGACGTGGTGGTGAGCCCGTTGCGCGCCAAGGCGGCAAGAAACCTGGCGCGCTATCCGTGGAGCAGCTACCGCGCCACGGCAGGCGTGGTTGCTGCGCCATCCTGGCTGGATACTTCCTGGGTGCTGGGTCAGTTTGGGCGCAGCAGCAAAGTGGCACAGCGCAAATATGCCGAATTTGTCAGCGCCGGTGAAAACATGGCCTCTCCCCTGCAACAGGTGAAGGCGCAGGTGCTGCTCGGTAGTGCGGCATTCAGCAAGAAGATGAAAGCACTGCTTAGCGGCGAGACCAGCCTGAACAAACTGCCACGGGCGCCCAGTCTGTTGAAGCGGCCGAGCGTTGCTTCCCTGTTTCCGGCCAAAACAAGGGCGGACAAGACTTTGCGCAATGAAGCGATCAGGCAGGCATATCAGGAACATGCCTACTCCATGGCGGACATTGCCAACGCGGCGCGTATTCATTTTTCCACGGTGAGCAAGATCATCAAGCGTGTTGAGCAGGCAGTGTGAGAGCAGCCCGCTGCATGCGGAAATTATCCTAGAAACCTCAGTTGGACAGGTCGAAGTGTGCGGTTTTTGTGGTGTAGGGCAAGGCGTAACGACGCGGAATGGTCATTCCATTCCAAGGAGTTACAACGCCGCCATGCGCCACAAAAACCGTGCAATTCGGCCTGTAGCGGACTCACCAGTTGGGTGAATCCAGAATTATAAAATAAACTCATTAACTTCATTGCCTTAGGCGTGCAGAGGGGCGGTCAACTGAGGTTTCTAGGTTTATTTACTCCCCGAGATGGGCGCCGCTCACTACCACCTGATTGCGGCCATTCTGTTTGGCCTGATACAGCGCGGCATCGGCTCTTTCCAGCAGTTTCTGCATGTTGTCTGTCCGGTAGTCGAGACTGGCAACGCCTATGCTGATCGTCATGCGGATTTCCTGCGGCAAGCCGTTTGAGTTGGTAATGGTCAGAGCCCGGCTTTCCACATACTGGTTCAGGCGCTTGGCCAGCTCGGCCGCAGTCTGTGGCGCCGTGTCAGGCACGATGACCAGAACCTCCTCACCACCGTAGCGCGCCACCACGTCCAGGTTGCGCACCGAATCCAGCAGCACCTTGCTCAGGTGAATCAAGGCCTGGTCACCCACCTGATGCCCATAGGTGTCGTTGATGCGCTTGAAGTGGTCGACATCCACCATCAGTATGGAAAGCGGCATTTTGTAGCGCAGGGCGCGAGTGGTTTCTTCTTCCAGCTTGCGATTCAGGTAGCGGCGGTTGTAGATGCCCAGCAGCGGGTCGGTGATATTTTCGTGCTCCAGCTTCACCAGCTGGCGCAAATCCTTGGTAGTGCGCAGGGCCAGTCCTGCCGTCAGCCACACAAAGCAGGCGCCAAAGAAAAATACGGCAGGCACGATCAGGTCGTGCCAGTTGTGGTGTGCCTGCCAGGTGACGACGGTATAGCTCAGGTAACTGGCAATGAATGCCATCACGAGCAGCGACAACAGATGCCAGCGCGAGCGCATGCTTCCGGTTGGCAACTGGGTGATCAAACGCCGCACCAGCACCAGTGAAGTTGCCAGCAGTACTACAGCTGAGAGCAGCAATGCATGTGCCAGGATGGAAAATGTATTCATTGCAATAACGTAATGATAATCAATGCGGCCAAACGAGCAGATTGAAAGGGCCATGCTGCTTCCCATGAATGCCGTTACTGTTCACGAAAATCAGCGGCCAGGCAAGGAAAATCAGCCCCTGCCTGAAACAACAAACCAGGTGCAAAAAATTAAAGAGAGGTATGGCCAGCCACACCCCTCTTCTCAGCTTGAGCCACGATTTATAACTTGATGGACGCACCTATAGCCATGGTTTTGACCTTGGTGCGGGAATGATGGTCTGTCAGTATCTTCTCCAATGCATTTGGAGTGCCATCCAGTATCGGGAAGGTGCCGAAGTGCATGGGAATCACCATGCCCGGATCAACCAGCTTGACCGCCTCAGCTGCGCGTTGCGGCCCCATGGTGAAGTGGCCGCCTATCGCTGCCAGCATCACGTCCACCTTGTGGAACTGCCTGATCAGCGCCATGTCGCTGAACACATCGGTATCGCCGGTGTGATAAATGGCCGGGCCATTCTTCACCGTGATGAGGAAGCCGCCGGGGTTGCCGCCATCGTGGATGTCCTTGTCGGCGCTGCCCTCCGGCGCCATTATCGTGGAGCTGTGGATGGCGGGAATGAAAGCGATCTTCACCTCGCCATCCAGCAGTGTCAGCTCGCCGCCAAAGTTGCCCTGGGTGTCATAACCCATCTGTTCCTTGGGGTAGCCGCCGTAGGTCGCCATGGCCTTGCCCAGGTCAAATGTGGTGACCAGTTTTGCCCCGGTCTTTTTGGCAATTTCAGTGCTATTACCGACATGGTCAAAGTGCCCGTGTGTCACCAGAATCAGGTCAGCCTTGTCCAGCCTGGCCAGATCTTCCTTGCCATTCTTGTTGGCGGGATTGGTAATCCACGGGTCGATCAGCAACACTTTGCCCGCAGGCGTGGTGATCTTGAAGGCGGCATGGCCGTACCAGGTAAGCTCGGTATTGGCCGCAACCGCAACCAGTGGCAAGCACAGCAGCAAAGCGAGCAGCAGTGAGTTACGTATTTTGCGTAGCATCATGGGTTCTCCTTGTTGTGGGATGGGCAGCAGACGGGTGCGTGCGCTGGCATAGCGGAGTTTAAGGCACTATCCGTGTTGCTGATAAAAATTCATGGCGATGCGCGGCGAGTACCCACAATTCATTCAGGGTTGTGCCCCGCGTTTGTCTTACGCTTGCGCGCCTGCTGCCAGCGCGCGCAAACGGCTTTGTTCCAGTTGTACTGCATCCGGCTTGTCCAGCCAGCCATGCAGGTTATCCAGCACCAGATCGGTCAGCGCATGCATCCACTCGGGGCGCTCGTTAAGGCAGGGAATGTAGTGATACTCACCGCCACCGGCATGCTGGAAATCTTCGCGGCCTTCCTGTGCAATCTCTTCCAGCGTCTCCAGGCAATCTGCCACAAACCCCGGGCACACCACGTCAACGCGCTTTGTTCCGCGCTTGCCCAGTTCCATCAGCGTGGCCGTGGTGTAAGGCTTTATCCACTCGGCCTTGCCAAAGCGCGACTGGAAACTGATGACATATTGCTCCTGCGTGAGCCCAAGTTCCTCGGCAATCAGGCGCCCGCTCTTCAGGCACTCGCAGTGATAGGGGTCGCCTTTGTCCAGAGTGTAGCGCGGCACGCCGTGGAAGCTCATCACCAGCTTGTCCGGACGGCCGTGCAGCGTCCAGTAGTCGCGGATGTTCTGCGCCGTGGCCCTGATGTAACCGGCATCATCGTGAAAATGTTTGATGGTGCGCAGCGCCGGCATGTTGCGCGTGTTCTGCAAGGCGCTGAACATGGCATCACATACCGTGGCCGTGGCGCTGGCGGCATATTGCGGATACATGGGCAGCAGCAATATGCGCTGGCAGTTTTGCGCCTTGAGCCGTGCCAGCGCAGCGGCAATGGAAGGTTGGCCGTAGCGCATGGCGTAGTCCACCACCACACCTGCCCCCCCGGTTTTTTCATGCAGATAACCTTGCAGCAGCACGGCCTGGCGTGCAGTGTGCACCTTGAGCGGCGAGCCTTCTGCCATCCAGATGCTGGCGTATTTTGCCGCCGATTTTTTCGGGCGCACATTGAGGATGATGCCGTTCAATATCAACCACCAGATGGCACGCGGAATTTCCACCACGCGCGGGTCGCTGAGGAATTCGCGTAGATACGGCTTCACCGCCTGTGCCGTGGGTGCTTCAGGGGTGCCGAGATTGACCAGCAGCACCGCGGTTTTTTCCGGCGTGCCGTGGGAGTAGGTGGGTTCAGCTGCGTAGCTCATAAGATGCCTAAAAAGCTACCACAGAGACACAGAGACACAGAGAAAAACCTGAATCAAAAACTTAATCACCGAATAAGTGGGTGTGAAATTGATGTTCTTGATTGTCTCTGTGTCTCTGTGTCTCTGTGGTGAATGGTTTTAATATGGTTTTAATTATGGTGAAGTATTCTAATACTGCGACAGCGCATTGCTGAGCAGCTTGGCGGTGATGTCCACGATGGGCACCACGCGTTCA
Organism: Nitrosomonadales bacterium; assembly: GCA_023259065.1. Lineage (GTDB taxonomy): Bacteria > Pseudomonadota > Gammaproteobacteria > Burkholderiales > Gallionellaceae > 39-52-133. Next base: position 80,348 of record JAHFQY010000004.1, on the reverse strand, counting down.
TAATTCATGCGCTTGGGGCCGACCACCGCCAGCGTGCCGATAATCTGCCCGTCCGCGCCGTAGGGTGCGCTCACCACGCTGCATTCATCCAGCCCGGCCAGGCCTGATTCGTTGCCGACAAAGATATGCACACCGGCGGCATGGCGGCTGGCGTCCAGCAGTTGCAGCAGCTCCGTCTTCTGTTCAAACACGTTGAACAGGCCGCGCAGCTGGTTCATGTTGGAAGCAAGATCGTTGCTGTGCAACAGGTTGCGCTCGCCGCTGATCACATAATCCTCCGCCTTGCGCGCGATGGCTGCGTCGCTGGCCGCCATCGCGGCGCTCATCAGCGCAGTGAGGTCGTGCTGCAGCTGGTGCAGCTCGCTTTGCACGCGCTGGTGGATGTCCTGAAAGGCGCAATCGGCGTATTGCTGGCTCAGGAAATTGCCCGCCTCGGTGAGCTGCGACTGGGTGTAATCCTTGTGCGTGAGCAGCACGCGGTTTTCCACCTCGCCGTCCGGCATCACGATAATCAGCAGAACTCTTTTCTCGGACAGGCGCAGAAACTCGATCTGGCGCACCGTAATGCTGCTGCGCTTGGGCGTGGCCACCACGCCGGCGTAGTGGGTCAGTTCGGAAAGCAGGTTGGAAGCCTGGGTCAGCAGGCGCGTGGGGTTGTCCGGCTGCAGCTGGTGTTCCAGGCGCTGCACGCGCGCGCTGTCCAGCGGTTGCACCACCATCAGGGTGTCGATGAACAGGCGGTAACCCAGTGCGGTGGGCACGCGCCCGGCAGAGGTGTGCGGGCTGCTGACCAGGCCCATTTCTTCCAGGTCGGCCATCACATTGCGTATGGTGGCAGGGCTCACATCCAGCCCGGAGAACTGCTGCAGCGCGCGCGAGCCCACCGGCTGGCCATCGCTGATATAGCGATCCACCAGGGTTTTCAGCAGGATTTGTGCGCGGTCATTAAGCATGCGGGAATTCTACCATTGCGAGCAAAGTTGGCATTAAAGGCTCATCTGCTGGTGCTGCAGGAATGCACACTTTTGTTCTTGCCGCTTTGCTTGGCGTTGTACATGCGCTGGTCGGCCAGCTCGACCAGGGTTTTCCAGTCGCTTGCATGGTCTTCGGTGCGCTCTGCAATGCCTATGCTTGCCGTCATCGGCGTGTTGTCCGGGCGCGCCCCCAGGCCGTTGGCACGCAGGCGTTCAATGGCCGAGACAGCTTCCTTGCAGTAGGTGTTGGGCATGATCAGGATGAATTCCTCTCCACCCCAGCGTGCCAGCATGTCACCGGTGCGCTGCGAGGCGCGTATGTGCTCCGCAGCCCTCACCAGTATCTGGTCGCCGGCATCGTGGCCGTAGCTATCGTTCACGCTCTTGAAGTTATCCAGGTCGATAAAGGCAATGGCCAGCGGCGAACCGCTGCGCATGGAAATAATAAACTGCATCTCCAGCAGTTCGGTGCCGCTCAGGCGCGAGAAGCAGCCGGTCAGCGCATCGCGCAGCGCGGTGCGCACCAGCTCGATCATGAAACCAAGCTGGCTCATGCCGGAAAGCGTTGCCACGATGGCGATGACGATCACCAGCCAGGAGGTGCTGATCAGCGGGCTGAGGTTGATGTGAGCCGTGTGCATGACGCTGGAGGCAATCTCGGCGACCAGCACCGGCCCGGCAAAAATGGCTCCCTCCAGGGCGGTCAGCGGGAACATGCTCAGCCCCGCCACCATGATCAGAGGCAGGAAAGCATAGATAGCCTGAATGGTTGCGCCCAGGCCGTTCAGATGCTCCTGCGCCAGCAGCGTATAGGAAAACACGAAAAACACGGTGGGAATGGCAAACATGATCGCTAGCGCAATATAAGCATGGCGCATGCTGGTTGAATTGCGAAACGAGAACATCAGCCCCACAAACGCCAGGCTGGCAACAACGCGCCCCAACGCCAGCTCGCCGGAAAGCGGCCACGGCAGAATCAGTAAATCGGGAATGATGAACAGCATGGTCAGCACGGCAAACAAGAATGCGATCAGGCGCACGCGCGAAATAATCATGGCCGCACGCCGAGTCGACAGCAGCGTCATGTGCTTGCCGGGAAACAGCAGCCACAATATTTCCTCGCGCGGAAGTTCGCTGAAAATGTTTTGCAGGACGGGGAGTTGCAGAAGTTTCATGTGTTATTGCCTGGGAGTACGTTGGTATTATTGGTGCTGGTGTGAGATGAATGGTACAGCAAGTTGAAGGGGGAGAATAATCCGAATGGCTGATGATCGTTAGATGTGCTTGCTTACCCTTACAGCTTTGTCATTCCCCCCCCGATATGGTTTAATCGCGGCCATGAAAGCACCCTTCAAAACCATTGCGCTGATCGGCAAATACAAGACGCCGGAGATTGCCGAATCGCTGCTGCGGCTGGCTGCTTTCCTCGCTGAGCAGGGCGTGACGGTGGTGGTGGATAACCTTACCGCCAGCCATATCAACCCCAATCCTTATCGTGCGCTGGCGCTGGATGAAATGAAGGGCCAGGTTGACCTGGCCATTGTGCTGGGCGGGGACGGCACCATGCTGAATATCGCCCGCACCTTGACCCCTTTTGGCATTCCTCTGGTCGGGGTGAATCAGGGGCGGCTGGGGTTTCTGACGGATTTGTCGCTGGACAGCATGCGCCGCAGCATAGGCGCGATGTTGCAGGGCGAGCTGGTCACCGAGCAACGCATGTTGCTGACGGCGGGTGTGATGCGCCAGGGAACCGAGGTGTTCAGCTCGCAGGCATTCAATGAGGTTGTGGTGCACCGCAGCAACGTCAGCAGCATGATCGAGTTTGAGGTGCGCATAGATGGCGAGTATGTCTATACGCAGCGTGCCGATGGTCTGATTGTTTCCACACCAACTGGCTCCACGGCCTACGCCTTGTCTGCCGGCGGCCCGATTGTGCATCCGTCTTTGAATGTGATGACCCTGGTGCCGGTATGTCCGCATACCCTGAGCAACCGTCCCATCGTGGTGAGCGGGGAATCGAAGATTGAAATCCTGATGCACCGCACCGAGGATGTGCGCGTGCGTTTTGACAGTCACACCCATTTTGATCTGCACCTGAACGATACCCTGGTGGTGACGCGTTACCCTGATCCGGTGCGCCTGTTGCATCCGGTGGGACATAGCTACTATCGCACGCTGCGTGAAAAGCTGCTGTGGAACAAATCCATGTAATGCCCAAACTTCTTGTAATGCTTAAATTTCCCCGCAATGCTTAAATTTCTCAGCATCCGTGACTTTGTCATCGTCGACTCACTTGAGCTCGATTTTGCCGCAGGCTTTACCGCGCTTACCGGCGAGACCGGCGCCGGCAAATCCATCCTGATCGACGCGTTGTCGCTGGCGCTGGGTGAGCGCGGCGAAGCCAGCATGGTGCGCGCCGGCTGCGAGCGTGCCGAGATCAGCGCCGAGTTTGATATTTCCGCCTTGCCGCAAGTGCAGGCCTGGCTGCAGGAGCAGGGTCTGGAAGGCGATGCCGGCGTGTGCCTGATGCGCCGCGTGCTGGATGCCGGCGGCCGTTCGCGCGGCTTCGTCAACGGCGGCAGCGCCACGCAGCAACAGATGCGCGCCGTCGGTGAATTCCTGCTCGACATCCACGGCCAGCACGCACACCAGTCGCTGCTGCGCCCCGATGCGCAGCGCGAGATACTGGATGGTCATGCCAACTTGTTGCGCGATGCCGAGGCGGTTGCGCTGCTGTATCGCGATTGGCAGGCGCTGCATCGCCGCCGCATGCAGCTGGAACAGAATGCCGCTGCCGTGCTGGCCGAGCGCGATCTGCTGCAGTTTCAGCGCAGCGAACTGGAGGGGCTGAATTTCAGCGTGGCGGAATGGGAGGAGTTGCAGGCCGAACATTCGCGCCTGTCGCATGCGGCCAACCTGCTGGAGACCGCGCAATTCGGTGTGGAGGTGCTAAGCGAAGCCGATACTTCCTGCCTGGCCCAGCTCAATGCCCTGACCGCACGCGTGCGCGCCGGGGTTGAGTTTGATGCCAAGCTGCAGGAAACGCTGACCATGCTGGAGAGTGCGCAGAACGATTTGCAAGAGTCGGTATATGCGTTACGCCATTACCAGCAAGACCTGGATGCCGATCCGCAGCAGCTGCGCGAGCAGGAGCAGCGCATGGCGGCCATTGTGGAAGCGGCGCGCAAGTATCGGGTGACGCCGGAGCAGCTGCCAGCAGCCTTGCAGGGCATCGTGGCCAGGTTGGATGAGCTGGGCGGCGATGCCGATATGGAAGAATTGAGCCGGCAGGATGCCGCTGCGCACGAACAGTATCTGGCGCTGGCCAGAAAGCTGAGCGCGGCGCGCAAACAGGCGGCCGGGAAATTGTCACAGGAAATCAGCCTGGCCATGCAGACGCTGGCGATGCAGGGCGGCAGCTTTGCCGTGGCCTTGTTGCCGCTGGCGGAAGGCAATGCGCACGGACTGGAGGCGGTGGAGTTCCAGGTGGCCGCCAACCCCGGCGTGCCCATGCGCGGGCTGGCCAAAGTGGCTTCCGGCGGCGAACTGTCGCGCATCAGCCTGGCGATACAGGTGGCCGCCAGCCAGGCTGCCACCGTGCCTACGCTGATTTTTGACGAGGTGGACAGCGGCATCGGCGGGCGCGTGGCGGAGATTGTCGGCGGCCTGCTCAAGCAGCTGGGCAAGCGCTTCCAGGTAATGTGCGTGACCCACCTGCCGCAGGTGGCGGCCATGGCCGACGCGCAGTGGCAGGTGAGCAAGGCCGCCACCGACGGGGTGACGCTGAGCAATATCCGCGTGCTCAAGCCGGCGGAACGCGTGGAAGAAATCGCACGCATGCTGGGCGGGGTGAAAATAACCGACACCACGCGCAAGCACGCCGCCGAGATGCTCGGTATCCCGGCTTGAGGTATCATGCCTGCCGTTTTGTAAAAGTTGAAATCTGATGCGCACCAAACTTATCCTTATCGCAGCCTCAATCCTGCTGGCTTCCTGTTCATGGCTGTCGTCTTTTTCGCCATACAAGATGGAGATACGCCAGGGCAACCTGATTACCCCGGAAATGCGCGAGCGCATCAGGGTGGGGATGTCGCGTCAGCAGATCAGCACCGCGCTGGGATCGCCACTGGTTTCGGATGTGTATCACGCCAATCGCTGGGATTACATCTATCGCCTGGAAGAGAAGGGTGAGCTGGTCGAGAAGCAGCGTCTTACCGTGTATTTCAAGGGCGATTTCGTGGCGCGCATAGAAGATGACGGCTTGCCGGCTGCAAGCGGCCAGGCTGCGGCAGGCGCCACGCAATAACCAACCTCGTGGAATGAATATGAGCAAAATCAAAATCGTGATCGCCGGATGTAGCGGCCGTATGGGCAAGGCCCTGCTGGAAGGTGTGTTGCAGTCGGATGACCTGGTGCTGCATGCGGCGCTGGAGCATGAGGGTAATGCGGCACTGGGCAAGGATGCCGGTGAATTCGCAGGCAAGGCCTGCGGCGTGAAGATCGGCGCGGACGTGGCCGCCGCACTGAAGGGTGCGGATGTGCTGATTGACTTCACCCGCCCCGAGGGCACGCTGCATCACCTGGAGGTGTGCCAGCAGCAGGGCGTTAACATCGTCATCGGCACCACCGGCTTCAACGCGCAACAGAAGGCACAGTTGGGTGTGGCTGCACAGAAGATCGGCGTGGTGTTTGCGCCCAATATGAGCGTGGGCGTCAACCTCACCTTCAAGCTGCTGGAGACGGCCTCCAAAGTGCTGTCGCACGGCTATGACATCGAGATCGTCGAGGCGCATCACCGCCACAAGGTGGATGCTCCCTCAGGCACAGCGCTGGGCATGGGCGAGGTGATCGCCAAGACGCTGGGGCGCGATTTGTCCAAGTGCGCAGTGTATGGCCGCGAAGGCGTGACCGGCGAGCGCGATCCCTCCACCATCGGCTTTGCCACTGTGCGCGGCGGCGACATCGTGGGCGACCATACCGTGATGTTTGCCGGCATAGGCGAGCGCATCGAGATCACCCACAAGGCCAGCAGCCGCGCCACTTTTGCGCTGGGTGCGCTGCGCGCCGCACGCTTCCTGAAATCCAACCCTTCTGGCATGTATGACATGCAGGATGTCCTGAGCTTGAAATAGCCGAATTCAGCCCCATGTGGCCAAGTGCACAAACGCACTTGGGCATGACTGCCCCAATAACCAAGGAAAATAGCATGATTGCCAACACTGCCCGCTTCAAGCAGGCGATCGAGAAATTCGATGCCGCCAATGCGCAAGACCCCAATCAGGAAATGTCTGAAGGCAAGTCGTATCCCAAGGAACTGCTCTATGCTCAGCGCATGACGGCCATGCTGGAACAGTTTGCGCCGGATGCGCCTGAAGTGGTGCAGCTGGCGGCGCGCAGCCAGCATATCTGCCGCTGGATGAGCCCGCGCAACACCTATCCCATGGATGGCGAGGGCTACAAGCGCTGGCGCACCAATCTGTACAAATTCCACGGTGAAACTGCCGGCGCGATCATGCGCGAAGTGGGCTATGACGAGGATATCATCGCCAAGCTGCAAGCCCTGCTGCGCAAGGAACGGCTCAAGGTGAATCCGGATACACAGTTGCTGGAAGACGTGGTTGACCTGGTGTTCCTGCAATACTACCTGGATGATTTTGTCGCCAAGTACAGCCACTACGAAGAAGACAAGCTGCTCGGCATCGTGCGCAAAACCTGGAACAAGATGTCCGAAAAAGGCCATGCTGCGGCGCTGCAGCTGAACTACAAACCCGAGATGCTGGCAATTATCAAGAAGGCGCTGGACCTTTAAAATTCAAGGATGGAGCATGCAATGAGCAATGACGCAAAAATGAATGATGACTGGAACCTGGCCGGACGTTATGTGGCCGTGATCGTGGTCGCCCTGATACTGGGCGCGGCCATCGGCAGCATGGAGCTGTTCGAGAAAACCTTTGTGGTGACGGGCAAGCTTTCGGCCGCGCATCTGGTGCGCTTCCTCGGCTATAGCACGGCGCTTGGCGCACTGTGGATGCTCGGCCAGCACACCACCATGGCGGTGCAGAAGAGCGGAGGCCGCTGGTCGTTCCTGCAGCACCTGATTTTGCCCATCGTGACCCTGATTGTGGTGTCTTCGGTGTACTCGGTGGCATTGCTGATACTCAAGCCATTGCTGGGCTTGTCGCTGCTGAATATTTACAACCTGGTATTCATTGCCGCCATCCTCGCTTGTGCTGCCTGGGTGGTGATGGCGGTGCTGGGGCAATCAGCTTCCCTGACCGAGGCCTTTACTTCAGCGGCCAATCATTTTGGTGCAACGGGCGAGGCTAAAAAATGTGCGGCTTGCGCTGCCGGCAACGAGGCGGGCGCCAAGTTCTGCAAGCAGTGCGGCAAGGCCCTCGACTAGCTTTCAAGCCTGACCGGCCTTCTGGCCTGTATTTGATAGCCCCTGCAGATTCGGGTATAATTCGCAGCAATCAATGGCGGGATGAACCAAGGTTCGTCCCGCTTCTTTATGTCATCTGTGCTGTTATATCTGCTTTGGGGAGTATCCGGTGTCACAAACGAACCCTGCCATTCTAGTTTTAGCCGATGGAACGGTGTTTCGTGGCATTTCCATAGGCGCCGAAGGCTCCAGTGTGGGCGAGGTGGTGTTCAACACCTCCATGTCCGGCTATCAGGAAATTCTCACTGACCCGTCTTATTGCAAGCAAATCGTCACCCTGACTTATCCGCACATCGGCAACGTGGGCGTGAACACCGAGGACGTGGAATCGCGCCAGGTGTTTGCCAGCGGGCTGGTGATACGCGACCTGTCGCAAACCGTGAGCAACTTCCGCAGCACGCAATCGCTTTCCGATTACCTCAAGGCCAACAAGGTGGTGGGCATAGCCGAAATCGATACGCGCAAACTCACGCGCATCCTGCGCGAAAAAGGCGCGCAGAGCGGCTGCATCGCCAGCGGCACGGACGAGGCCGCGGCGCTGGCTGCAGCGCGCGGCTTCGCCGGCTTGGCCGGCATGGACCTGGCACAGGCCGTGACTTGCGACCAGCCGTACGAATGGACGCAGCAGGAATGGAAACTCGGCAGCGGCTACAGCGAACTGGAATCCTCAGCACTCAGTCCTAAGTCCTTGCATGTGGTGGCCTACGACTTCGGCGTGAAGCGCAATATCCTGCGCAAGCTGGCCGAGCGCGGCTGCAAGGTGACCGTGGTGCCGGCCAAGACCAGCGCGGCAGAGGTGAAGAAGCTCAATCCCGACGGCGTGTTCCTGTCCAATGGCCCCGGCGATCCGGAGCCATGTGATTACGCGATTGCCGCGACGCAGCAATTCCTCAAGGACGGCACGCCGCTGTTCGGCATTTGCCTCGGCCACCAGATCCTGGGGCTGGCTACAGGCGCCAAGACGCTGAAGATGAAATTCGGCCATCGCGGCGCCAACCATCCGGTGCAGGACATGCAGAGCAAGCGCGTGATGATCACCAGCCAGAATCACGGTTTCGCGGTGGATGCCAAGTCGCTGCCAAAAAATGCGCGCGTGACCCATGTGTCGCTGTTCGACGGCACGCTGCAGGGCTTCGAGCTGACCGACAAGCCGGCGTTCTGCTTCCAGGGCCACCCTGAAGCGAGCCCGGGACCGCAGGACGTGGATTATTTATTCGACCGATTTATCGGCTTGATGGAGAAGAAGCGGTGAAATGTGAAATGTGAATGTGAAATGTAGGCGGTGCGCTGCCCTTACGTTTCACTTTTCACTTTTCACTTTTCACTTCCAAAGAAAATGCCTAAAAGAACCGACCTAAAATCCATACTCATCATCGGCGCCGGCCCCATTGTCATCGGACAGGCCTGCGAATTCGACTACTCCGGCGCACAGGCGTGCAAGGCGCTGCGCGAGGAAGGCTACCGCGTCATTCTGGTGAACTCGAATCCGGCCACCATCATGACCGACCCGAACATGGCGGATGCGACCTACATCGAGCCGATTACCTGGCGCATCGTGGAGAAGATCATCGCCAAGGAAAGGCCGGACGCGATTCTGCCCACCATGGGCGGGCAGACTGCGCTGAACTGCGCGCTGGACCTGGCCAAGCACGGCGTGCTGGAAAAATACAAGGTGGAGATGATAGGCGCGACGCGCGAAGCCATCGATATGGCGGAAGACCGCGAGAAATTCAAGCAGGCGATGACGCGCATCGGCCTGGCCTCGGCGCGTTCGGTGATTGCGCACAGCATGGAAGAGGCGCTGCAGGTGCAGCAGGCGCTGGGCTTCCCCACCGTGATACGCCCGTCCTTCACCATGGGCGGTTCCGGTGGCGGCATAGCCTACAACCGCGAAGAATTCATCGAGATATGCGAACGCGGTCTTGAAGCCAGCCCCACCAAGGAGCTGCTGATTGAAGAGTCGCTGCTGGGCTGGAAAGAGTATGAGATGGAAGTGGTGCGCGACCACGCCGACAACTGCATCATCATCTGCTCGATCGAAAACCTCGACCCCATGGGCGTGCATACCGGCGACTCCATCACCGTGGCGCCCGCGCAAACGCTGACCGACAAGGAATACCAGATCCTGCGCGATGCCTCGCTGGCCGTGCTGCGCGAGATCGGCGTGGACACCGGCGGCTCCAACGTGCAGTTTGCCATCAACCCCGATAACGGGCGCATGGTGGTGATCGAGATGAATCCGCGCGTGTCGCGCTCGTCCGCCCTGGCCTCCAAGGCCACCGGCTTCCCCATCGCCAAGGTGGCGGCCAAGCTGGCGGTCGGCTTCACCCTGGACGAACTGAAGAACGACATTACCGGCGGAGCCACACCTGCCTCGTTCGAGCCGTCGATAGACTATGTAGTCACCAAGATTCCGCGTTTCGCCTTTGAAAAATTCCCGCAGGCGAATGACCGCCTGACCACGCAGATGAAATCGGTGGGCGAGGTGATGGCGATGGGCCGCACCTTTCAGGAGTCGTTCCAGAAAGCCCTGCGCGGCCTGGAAGTGGGCGTGGACGGGCTCGACAGCAAATACACCGACCGCGAAGCCATCGTGGCCGAGATGGGTGCGCCCGGCCCGGATCGCATCTGGGCGGTGGGCGATGCCTTCCGCATCGGCATGACTGTGGAAGAAGTGTTTGCCTGCAGCAAGATCGATCGCTGGTTCCTGGTGCAGATCAACGACCTGATCCAGCGCGAAGCAGCGCTGATCGGGCGCGGGCTGGACAGCCTCACTGCGGATGACTTGCGCAAGCTGAAGCGCTGCGGTTTCTCCGACCGCCGCCTGGGCAAGCTGCTGGGCTGCGATGCGCCATCGGTGCGCGCCCTGCGCCATGCCCTCAAGATACGCCCGGTATACAAGCGCGTGGACACCTGCGCTGCCGAGTTCGCCACCAACACCGCGTACATGTATTCGAGCTACGAGGAAGAATGCGAATCCAACCCCAGCGACAAGAAAAAGATTATGGTGCTGGGCGGCGGTCCCAACCGCATCGGTCAGGGCATCGAGTTCGATTACTGCTGCGTGCACGCCGCGCTGGCGATGCGCGAAGACGGTTACGAGACCATCATGGTCAACTGCAATCCCGAGACGGTTTCCACCGATTACGACAGTTCGGATCGTTTGTATTTCGAGCCGCTGACGCTGGAAGACGTGCTGGAAGTGGTGGCGGTGGAGAAGCCCTTTGGCGTGATCGTGCAGTATGGCGGGCAGACCCCGCTCAAGCTGGCGCGCGGCCTGGAGAAGAACGGCGTGCCCATCATCGGTACCACGCCGGACATGATTGACTGCGCGGAAGACCGCGCCCGCTTCCAGCAGATGCTGCAGCAGCTCAACTTGAAACAGCCGCCCAACCGCACGGTAAGCACGCCGGAGCAGGCCATCATGGCCGCGCAGGAAATCGGCTATCCGCTGGTGATGCGTCCCAGCAACGTGCTGGGCGGACGCGCGATGGAAATCGTGCACGGCCAGGCTGACCTCGAGCGCTACATGCGCGAGGCGGTGGAGAGCGCAAAAATTTATCCCGAGCGTATGCCTATCCTGCTCGACCGCTTCCTCAACGACGCGATTGAAGTGGACGTGGATGCGGTTTCCGACGGCAAGGCAGTGCTGATCGGCGGCATCATGCAGCACATCGAAGAGGCGGGCGTGCACTCCGGCGACTCGGCTTGCTCCTTGCCACCGTTCAGCCTGTCATCCTCCATGCAGGACGAGCTGCGCCGCCAGACCGTGGCGATGGCCAAGGCCTTGAACGTGGTGGGCCTGATGAACGTGCAGTTTGCCATCCAGGGCGAGACCGTTTACGTGCTGGAAGTGAACCCGCGCGCCTCGCGCACCGTACCCTTCGTGTCCAAGGCTACCGGTATCCCGCTGGCCAAGGTGGCCGCGCGCTGCATGGTGGGCAAGTCGCTGGCCGAGCAGGGTGTGACCAAAGAGGTGATACCGCCGTTCTACTCGGTGAAGGAAGCGGTGTTCCCGTTTATCAAGTTCCCCGGCGTGGACACCATACTCGGCCCCGAGATGAAATCGACCGGCGAAGTCATGGGCGTGGGTGACACCTTTGCCGAGGCTTTTGTGAAATCGCAACTGGCGGCCGGCGTGAAGCTGCCGACCTCGGGCAAGGTATTCATCAGCGTGCGTGAAGCCGACAAACAGGGCGCGGTGGAAGTGGCCAAGAGCCTGCAGCAGCTGGGCTTTTCCATACTGGCCACGCGCGGTACGGCAGCCGTGCTTGGCGCGGCCGGCGCCAATGTGACCGTGGTCAACAAGGTTACGGAAGGCCGCCCGCACATCGTGGACATGATCAAGAACGGCGAGATTTGCCTGATCATCAATACCGTGGACAGCAAGCGCAGTGCGATGCAGGATTCCTATTCCATACGCCATGCCGCTTTGCAGGGGCGGGTGACTTACTACACCACGCTGGCCGGGGCGCGTGCCGCCTGCGTGGGTATGCAGCACCTCACTGAACTCAATGTCTATGACCTGCAGGCGCTGCACAAGCGTCTGGGGCACTAAGAAACCGAAGGAAACACAGTATGAGCAAGGTACCCTTGACCGTGGTAGGCGCAGAGTTATTGCGCAGCGAGTTGCACCACCTGAAAACGGTTGATCGCCCCTGGGTGATCAACGCCATTGCCGAGGCGCGCGCGCAGGGCGATCTTTCGGAAAACGCAGAGTACGAGGCGGCGAAAGAGCGCCAGGGATTTATCGAGGGCCGCATTATCGAGCTGGAAAGCAAGCTGGGTAGCGCGCAGGTGATCGATCCCAGAACCATCAACGCCGATGGACGCTGCGTGTTTGGCGCGACCGTTGAGCTGGAAGATTCGAATACCGGCGACGTGATGGTTTACCAGATCGTGGGCGATGACGAAGCGGATATCAAGCAGCGCAAGATTTCCATCAGCTCGCCGATAGCGCGCGCCCTGATAGGCAAAAGCAGTGGGGATGTGGCGGAAGTGCAGGCGCCGGGTGGTATACGCGAGTACGAAATCGTCAACGTTCAATACATCTGAACCCTTCCCGCCCTCCCCTTGACAGGGGAGGAGACCACCGCACTGCTCCTCCCCTGTCAAGGGGAGGCTGGGAGGGGTTAACGGTTACCCAGTTGCTTCTTGGTCAGCGGCTTGCCTTTTTTGCGCTTGGGCATGCTGACCAGCGGGGTTTCCTGCGGCTGGTATACCACCAGGATCTTGCCGATGTGTTGCACGGCGCCGGCGTCCAGCTGGGTGCAGATTTCTTCCAGCATGGCGGCGCGCGCTTCACGATCGTCGCTCATGACGCGGATTTTTATCAGCTCGTGGCTTTTCAGGCTGCGGGCAATCTCGGCCAGTACGGAGGGTGTCAGCCCGGCTGAGCCTATCATTACGGTGGGGTTCAGCGGATGCGCGCGTGCCTTGAGGTCACGGCGTTGGGAAACAGAAAGCGTTAACATGATGTACTCCAGATATAGTGCCGCATTCTAATCGATGAAGCCCTCCAAAACCAGCAAACAGTGGATGAAAGAGCATGTAAACGACCCTTTTGTGCAGTTGGCGCAGAAGGAGGGCTATCGTTCGCGTGCCGCTTACAAGCTGATGGAGATAGACGAGCGCGACCATTTGCTCAAGCCAGGCATGGTGGTGGTCGATCTGGGGGCCACCCCCGGGGGCTGGTCGCAAGTGGCGGCGAGCAAGGTCGGGCAGGGTGGGCGCGTGATTGCGCTGGATCTGTTGCCCTTGCAGCCGTTAGCGCGGGTCGAGTTCATTCAGGGTGATTTTCGCGAAGACAGTGTGCTGGCGCAGCTGGAAGCAACCCTGAAGGGGCAGCAGATAGGCCTTGTAATTTCCGACATGGCGCCCAACATAAGCGGTGTTGATATCTCCGATCAGGCTCGTGCCATGTATCTGGCCGAGCTGGCGCTTGAGTTTGCGGCGCAACACCTGAAACCGGGCGGGGCGTTCCTGGTGAAAGTGTTTCAGGGTACTGGTTTTGAAGAATATATGAAGACCATGCGCAATCATTTCGCGCGCGTGGTCAGTCGCAAGCCCAAGGCATCGCGTGATCGCAGCAGCGAGGTGTATCTGCTGGGCCTGGAAAAGCGCGAATAGTCAAGCTTGAGTAATCAGGCGGCACGGTGTTTAATGCTTAACGGTTTTAAGGCTCACAAGGAGCAATGATGAATAATATGTTTAAAAGTGTAGGTATCTGGCTGGTTGTGGCATTGGTGCTGATGACCATCTTCAACCAGTTCAATTCGCGCCAGCAGCAGACTGCGCAGGCGCAACTGGATTATTCCCAGTTCCTCGACCAGGTCAAGCAGGGGCAGATAGCCAAGGTCACCATAGAAGGTCGCACCCTCAAGGCAGTGACCACGGATGGCAAGCGCATTACCACTTACGCCCCCAGCGATTTGTGGCTGGTGTCCGACCTGCTGAAGAATGGCGTAAAGATTGAGGCCAAGCCGGAAGAGGAGCAGTCCTTCTGGATGAGCATATTCGTGTCCTGGTTCCCCATGCTGCTGCTGATAGGCGTGTGGATCTTCTTCATGCGCCAGATGCAGGGCGGCAAGGGCGGCGGTGCGTTTTCCTTCGGCAAGAGCAAGGCGCGCCTGATGGATGACGCCAAGGAACGCGTGACCTTTGCCGATGTGGCCGGTTGTGATGAGGCCAAGGAAGACGTTTCCGAGCTGGTGGATTTTTTGCGCGATCCTTCAAAATTCCAGACCCTGGGCGGGCGCATTCCGCGCGGCGTGCTGATGGTGGGCAGCCCGGGCACCGGCAAAACCCTGCTGGCCAAGGCCATTGCGGGTGAGGCCAAGGTGCCGTTCTTCTCCATCTCCGGCTCCGATTTCGTCGAGATGTTCGTCGGCGTGGGTGCAGCCCGCGTGCGCGACATGTTCGAGCAGGCCAAGAAACATTCACCGTGCATCGTGTTTATCGACGAGATCGACGCGGTCGGCCGCCAGCGTGGCGCCGGCCTGGGCGGCGGCAACGACGAGCGCGAGCAGACGTTGAACGCGCTGCTGGTGGAAATGGACGGTTTCGAAGGCGCCAGCGGCGTGATCGTGATTGCCGCCACCAACCGCCCCGACGTGCTGGATCCGGCACTATTGCGCCCGGGCCGTTTTGACCGCCAGGTGGTGGTGCCTCTGCCGGATATTCGCGGCCGCGAACAGATTCTGCTGGTGCATATGCGCAAGGTGCCGATGGCGCCTGACGTCAAGGCTGACATTCTGGCTCGCGGCACCCCCGGCATGTCCGGCGCCGACCTGGCCAATATGGTGAATGAAGCCGCGCTGTTTGCTGCGCGCCGCAACAAGCGCTTCGTGGAAATGGATGATTTCGAAGCGGCCAAGGATAAAATATTCATGGGCGCCGAGCGCAAGTCCATGGTGATTACACCGGAAGACAAAAAGAAAACCGCCTATCACGAATCCGGCCACGCAATCATAGGCAGCTTGTTGCCCGGTTGTGATCCTGTGCACAAGGTGAGTGTGATTCCGCGCGGACGCGCGCTGGGCGTTACCTTGTCCCTGCCGGAAATTGACCGCTACAGCTTGTACCGCAACCAGATGCTGGCCAAGATCTGCATGCTGTTTGGCGGCCGCGTTGCAGAGGAGCTTTTTACCGGTGATATTTCGACTGGCGCATCCAACGATTTCGAGCGTGCCACAGATATGGCCCGCGATATGGTTACGCGCTACGGGATGTCGGATTTGCTGGGCCCCATGGTTTATGCGGAAAATGAAGGCGAGGTTTTCCTCGGTCGCTCGGTAACTACGCACAAGAATATTTCCGAAGCGACCATGCAGAAGGTGGATGCAGAGATCAGGCGTATTCTGGACGAGCAATATGCGCTCGCAACCAGGCTGCTGGAAGAAAATCGCGACAAGGTCGAGGCGATGACAGCTGCGCTGCTTGAATGGGAAACCATAGATGCAGACCAGATCGCCGATATCATGGCCGGCAACCCGCCGCGCCCACCCAAGCCCAGCTCGATGAACCAGACACCCAAGCCGCCCCAGGATGCAGCGCCAACGGCACCTGCGACACCGGCTCAAGCAACTTAACAGAGGACTGAGTGCTGAGGACTGAGTACCGGCACTCAGCACTTCGTCCTCAGTACTGATGTTTATTCACTGCGGCTCCTTTCATCTCGATCTGTCCCGTCCCCTGGTGATGGGCATCGTCAATGTCACCCCCGATTCTTTCTCCGATGGCGGTCGCCACTTGATGCGCGACGCGGCGCTGGCGCACGCGCAACAATTGATTCTGGAGGGCGCGGATATTCTGGACATCGGCGGCGAGTCTACCCGCCCCGGCGCAGCTTCCGTGAGCGTGCAGGAAGAGCTGGATCGGGTCTTGCCGCTGCTCGAAGCATTGCGCGGCGCCCCGGTGCCGCTCTCCATTGATACCTGCAAGGCGGAAGTGATGCGGGAAGCACTTGCTGCCGGTGTGCACATGGTCAACGACATCGATGCCTTGCAGCAGCCTGCAGCCCTGGCTGCCGTTGTGAACAGCGATGCGGCAGTGTGCCTGATGCACAAGCAGGGCATTCCGCAGACCATGCAGCGAGAGCCCGTCTATGCCGATGTGGTGGCCGAAGTGCAGGATTTTTTGCGCTCACGAGTCGCTGCGGTGCGCGCCGCAGGGGTTGCGCAGGAGCGCATCGTGGTGGATCCGGGCTTTGGCTTTGGCAAGACACTGGCGCATAATCTCGGCATGTTGCGCCAGCTGGACGAGTTTTGTTCTCTGGGTGTGCCCGTGCTGGCAGGTTTGTCGCGCAAATCCATGCTGGGGGCGATTACCGGGCAGGACGTAGATCATCGTATACATGCCAGCGTGGCCGCGGCATTGCTGGCAGTGCAGCGCGGCGCAAGCATCGTGCGCGTGCACGATGTGCGGGCGACGGTGGATGCGTTGAAGGTTTGGAATGCTGTAAACGAGTGAGTTTTTGTCCGCAGATTACACAGATTCACGCAGATTTTTGTCTGAGTTAATCTACGTAATCTGGTGTAACTACTAGCCATTCGACTAGGCTGTCAGAAGACGCCAGCCAAGTCGCTGGTTATGTGGATAGTAGTTTTTTTGGGTGTTTTTCTATGAGCAGAAAATATTTTGGTACCGATGGTGTGCGTGGTAAGGTGGGCGAGTATCCGATTACCCCCGAATTCGTCATGCACCTGGGTTATGCCGCCGGCAAGGTGCTGGCGGCGGCCGACTGGCATTTGTCGGAAGGGACGCGACCGGCAATCTTGATAGGCAAGGACACGCGCATTTCCGGTTACCTGCTGGAGTCGGCCCTGCAGGCGGGCCTGATCGCTGCCGGTGTGGATGTCTATCTGGCCGGCCCCATACCCACGCCTGCCGTGGCCTATCTGACACGCGCCTTGCGTTTGCAGGCGGGGGTGGTGATCTCGGCCTCGCACAATCCGTTTGAAGATAATGGCATCAAATTCTTTTCCGGCGATGGCAGCAAGTTGCCGGATGAAACCGAGCGCGCCATCGAGGCCGGGCTGGATTCGCCCATCGTGACCATGGCGTCAGCCAGGCTGGGCAAGGCCAAGCGCATCGATGATGCCGCCGGGCGCTATATCGAGTTTTGCAAGAGCAGCTTTCCCTACGAGCTGGATTTGCGCGGGCTGAAGCTGGTGGTTGATTGCGCCCACGGCGCCGCCTATCACATTGCCAGCCATGTGTTCCACGAGCTGGGCGCGGATGTGGTGGCGATCGGCGTGCAGCCGGACGGCAAGAACATCAACGATGGTTATGGCGCGACCGCGCCGGGCAATTTGCAACAGGCAGTGCAGGAACACAAGGCGGATCTGGGCATAGCCCTGGATGGCGACGGCGATAGGCTGGTAATGGTGGATGCCGAGGGGCGCTTGTACGACGGCGACCAGCTGATCTACATCATCGCGCAGCAGCGCAAGGCGCAAGGCGTGATGAAGGGGGGGGTGGCAGGCACGCTGATGACCAACCTCGGCTTTGAGCATGCCATGCAGCGCATGGACATACCGTTTGCGCGCGCCAAGGTGGGTGACCGTTATGTCATGGAGCTGTTGCAGCAAAAAGACTGGCAACTGGGCGGCGAGAATTCCGGCCATATTATTTGCCTGGACCGGCATAGCACCGGGGACGGCATAGTCTCGGCGCTGCAGGTGCTGCATGCCCTGCGTGCGGCAAAGCAGACGCTGGCCCAGGCTGCCGCAGGGCTGCTGATGTATCCGCAGATACTGATCAATGTGCGCATCGCCAAGGGCGGCGATCTGGCTAATCATCCTGATGTGCGTGCCGCAGTCACTGCTGCTGAAACCGCATTGCACGGCAAGGGCCGCGTGTTACTGCGTCCTTCCGGCACCGAGCCGCTGTTGCGGGTCATGGTGGAAGGTGAGGATCGTGCGGCGGTGCAGCAATGGGCCGAAAAAATTGCGCAGGTCGTGCGTGTGGCTGCAGAGACTGACAGTGTGCCCCGCTAAGGCCGGAGTGGCGCCAATAGGGTAGTCGGGCAAGCCATGCTTGATGATCTTTGTTAGCCGGCAGTTTTATAATGTAGTATCACGTTAAGTATCGCAAACAAGGCAAGGGCGATCGCGTAATCTTGATGGGGGTCGGAATGGCTGCGCAATCCAAGTTGGCAATAATGATAGACAAATCGGTAGATACCCAGGAAGGCAAGCTGCAGAAAAACCTGCTGATTCTGGCCTGTGCGTTCATGAATTTTGCCGTCATGCTGTGGCTGGCAATTTACTGGGTCATGGGGCAAAACTACTCCAGCAATGTGCCGCTGGCCTATCAGGCGATATCCATTACCTCGCTGGTGTATTTCCTGAAGACCAAAAATTTCGAAGTGTTCCGCTTTGTGCAGCTGGGACTGTTCCTGTTTGCCCCCTTTATCATGCAGTGGACCATAGGCAGCTCGGTCACCGCCAGCGGGGTGATGCTGTGGGCCTTGCTGGCGCCGATGGCGGCCGTGGTGGTATCGGGCTGGCGTGAGTCCATCCCCTGGTTCGTGGCCTATATCGTGCTGACTTTTGTTTCCGGCGTGTTTGATTACTTCCTCGGGGTGGGCGGTACTGGCGGCCTGGAAATGAAGACCATAGGCGTGTTTTTCGCGCTGAATTTCGCGGCGATGTCATCCATCCTGTATTTGCTGTTGCGCTACTTTGTACTGGAAACCGAAAAGATCAAGAACCAGCTGGACCAGCAGCACACATTGCTGGCAGAGGAGCAGAAGAAATCCGAGCGCCTGCTGCTGAATGTGCTGCCTACCAGCATTGCCGAGCGCCTCAAGGATAATCAGGGCCTGATTGCGGATGGCCATGCCGATGTCACCGTCATGTTTGCCGACATCACCAACTTTACCCAGATGACGGAGCAGATGGCGCCCAAGGAAATGGTGGAGCTGCTGAACACCATCTTTACCTGGTTTGACTCCATGTCGGAAAAATACGGCCTGGAAAAAATCAAGACCATAGGCGATGCCTACATGGTGGTGGGCGGGCTTACCCGCAATCGGGTGGACTATGTAAAGAACATCGTGGATATGGCGCTGGAGATGCGCGATTTTGTTGCCCTGCATCCGGAGCTGGCCAAACACAACCTGGGCCTGCATGTGGGCATAGCAACCGGGCCGGTGGTGGCCGGCGTGATCGGCACCAAGCGTTTTATCTATGACCTGTGGGGCGATACCGTGAATATTGCCAGCCGCCTGTCGGATGACGGTCATCGCGGCGACATACTGACCGACAGAACCACCTACAACCGTCTGCGCCAGCAATACACGTTTGAGCCGCCTACGGTGATAACAGTCAAGGGCAAGGGCGAGATGTCGATTTACCGCCTGACCGGCAAGGTAAAGGATGCGGCGCATCACTACGTTGCGTCATAGAAATCAGGCGATCTGCCAGGGTGTTATTCCTGTAACAGGGTTTTCCACAGCGCCAGCACGGGCGCCACGTTGATTTCATCCCGGGCTATGCGTGCCGAATCGGCATTGTTCAGGCGCATCCTGTGCTGCACCCGGCGCAGCTTGCGGTAAATCTCCTGCACTTCCCCGCTCAGTTTTTCCTCTATCAATCCCAGCATGGCTGATTGTTTAAGCAGGGCCAGGTTGCCGCTGTTGGCAGTCAGCCCGGGGTGGCTGCTGGCATACGCCAGCACCAGGAATTGCACCATGAATTCAATATCCACCATGCCGCCCTGATCGTGCTTGATGTCGAACAGCGCGGTGTTATTGGGATGACCGTCATGCATTTTCTGGCGCATGCTGACAATCTCCTTACGCAAGCTGTCGATGTCACGCGGCTGGCACAATACCGATTTGCGTATCGCCTCGAATTGCGCCCCCACATCGCCATCCCCCGCGCTGAAGCGGGCGCGGGTCAGTGCTTGGTGTTCCCACACCCAGGCGCTCTTTTGCTGGTATTCCGCGAAAGCTTCAATGCTGCTCACCAGCAGGCCGCTGGCGCCATTGGGGCGCAGGCGCAAATCGGTTTCATACAGGCGGCCGGCCGAGGTGTAGCTGCTCAACACGGTGTTGATGCGCTGTGCCAGCCTGGCATACACCTCGCCGGCATCCGCATGGTCGTCGTCGTACAGAAAAATCAGATCCAGGTCCGAGGCATAGCCCAGCTCACGCCCACCCAGCTTGCCATAGGCGATAATGGCGAAGTGATGCTGCTCCTGGTGTTTCTTGCGTGCATCGCGCCAGCATTGCTGCAGCACATGGCGCAGGATCAGGTCGGCCAGGTCGCTCAGGTGATCGCTCAGCTTTTCCAGCGGTAGCAAGCCCTGTATGTCCATCGCCAGCAGATGGAAAGTCTGGCTGTGATGGAACTGGCGCAGGATGTCCATCTGCCGCTCCATATCCCCCGCGCAATCGTCCAGTTGCGCATGCAGCAGGGTGTCCAGGGCAGTCCAGTCGGGCGCGCGGTAAATTTCCCGGGCATCCAGCAACTCGTCGAGCAGGAAGGGATGTTGCACCAGATAGTCTGCCGCCCAGACACTGGCGCTGGAGATGCCCACCAGGCGTTGCAGCACTTGTGGATACTCGGCCAGAAATGCCAGGTAGGATGCGCGGCGGCTGATTGCCTCCAGCAATTTGAGCACGCGCGGCAGGGTCTGGTCGCGATTGTCCGGGGCTGCACACAGGCTGATGAATTGCGGAATCAGCTTGTCCATGCGCTGGCGGCTCAACTCCGGCAGCTGGCGATAGCGGGCGCTGTCGCGGATTTGCAGCAGTTGCTCGGCCAGCGGGAGTGCATCGCTGTAGCCCAGCGCGGCCAGGCCATCGCGCAACTTGTCCGCCTGCATGCCTTCCTCCCACAGTGCGCTGCTTCCGGTCGGGCTCTCCTCAGCATGGCTCTCATCGGTGCTGAAAATCTGCTCGAAATTCCTGCTGACAAAACTGCGGTGCTGATTGAAGACCTCCAGCATGGCGGCGAAATCGGCAAAGCCCATGGCCTGGGCAATCACTGCCTGGTCTTCGGCTTTTTCCGGCAGATCCTGGGTCTGCTGGTCTTCCAGATATTGCAAGCGATGTTCCAGGTTGCGCAGGAATACGTAGGCGTTGTTCAGTGCAACCAGGGTGTCCGGGCTGATTTGCCCGTTCTCGCTTAACAGCTCAAGCACGCGCTGGGTTGGGCGTATGCGCAGGCGGGGATCGCGGCCGCCGCGTATCAGCTGGAAAACCTGCGCGATGAATTCGATCTCGCGGATGCCGCCTGGGCCCAGCTTCACATTGTTGAGGCGGTCGCGCCGCAGCACTTCCTGGCGTATCTGCGCGTGCAGTTTGCGCATGGATTCAAACGCGCCGAAATCAAGATATTTGCGGAACACAAAAGGCTGTGCAAGCTGCATCAAATTCCCGGTGGCCGGGCAGTCTGGGGGCGAGATTACGCGCGCCTTGATCCAGGCATAGCGTTCCCATTCGCGCCCCTGCGACACCAGGTACTCCTCCAGGGCGGCAAAGCTCATGACCAGTGCGCCGCTGTCGCCATAAGGGCGCAGCCGCATGTCTACGCGGAATACCGAGCCGTCTGCGGTAGCCTCGTTGATCAGGTTGATGATCTTGCGTCCAACCCGGGTGAAGAAATCATTGTTGCCGATCGAGCGCGGGCCGTTGGTATTGCCGTCCTCGGGATAGACAAAAATCAGGTCGATGTCAGACGACACATTCAGTTCGCCGCCGCCCAGCTTGCCCATGCCGATGACCAGCAGTTCCTGTGCCGTGCCGCTGTCTTCCCCAATGGCTTGGCCGTACTGTTGAGCCATCGCCTGCATGGCAAAATCATGGGCACGCTGTACGGCCAGTTCGGCCAGGGCGGTCATGGCCGACATCACTTCATCCAGATCGGCAAGCCCGCCGAGGTCGCGCGTCAGCAGCTTCAGCATGACGCGTTTGCGCAGTGCGCGCAGTGCACGCGACAGCTCATCTTCAGCGGAAACCGGCATGGCTGCCAGCCACTCGCCCATTTCTGCTGCCGTGCATGGCTGTGCGTAATGTTCGTGCAGCCATGTCAGCAGCCCGGCGTCCGCTTCCAGTAAGCGGTGCACATAGCGGCTGCAATGGCGGGCGTGTTGCACCAGGCTGTCAAAATCACGTGCGGGGAGGGTGGATGCGGTATTCATGGCGTGTGCTTAGGGTTAAAATGCGCATTGCTCAAAGTTCATTATAAATCCCCGATGTTTACCTTGCCTTATTTATTGCCCGGGCAATCAAACGTGCCAGCGCCATGTTGAAACCAGTGCCATGTTGAAAATTTCCCTGCATTTTGCCTGGCGCGGGCTCAGCTTTCTGACACGCTCGGCCTTGCTGGGCGGGCTGCTGCTGATCTTTGCCCTGGCGGGCGGCGTGCTGACCCTGCGTTACTGGGTGCTGCCTGACATCGAGCATTATCACGGCCGGATAGTTGCCGCAGCCACACAGGCAGTGGGGCAACCGGTAGAGATAGACAGGATAGAAGCGGATTGGGACGGTTTAGGCCCGCACTTGCGCCTGAGCGACATCCGTATCCTGAATAAACAGCGCCAGCCTGTACTGGCCTTGCAGCGCGTTGACCTGGTGGTGTCGTGGATGACGTTGTTGGCCGGTGAACTGCGCCTGGCCAGCCTTGAAGTCGACAAGCCCGAACTGCTGGTCAAGCGCGATGCGCAGGGGGGCTTGCAAATTTCCGGCATCTCTCTCAGTTACCAGGCGCAGGACGAGCAAGCCGCGGATGCGGGCGCCGGCTTTTCCAACATGCTGTTGCAGCAGGCGCGCATCGTCGTGCGCGATGCGCACATATTCTGGTTGGACGAGAAGCGGGCCGCACCGTTGCTGGAATTCAGGGACGTCAATCTGCTGATACGCAACAGCTGGCATCATCACCGTTTCGCACTGCGCGCCTTGCCGCCCGCAGAGCTGTCCACACAGCTTGATGTGCGCGGCGATCTGTTCGGCAACACATTTGATGATACGGCCAGCTGGAGCGGCGAAATCTTTACCCAGCTGGATTATGCCGATGTGGCGGCCTGGAAAAGCTGGCTGCAATTGCCCACGGCATTCAAGCGCGGCAAAGGCGCGTTGCGCGGCTGGCTGGGTATCGAGGACGGCAAGATCAGCCATGTGACGGCCGACCTGGCGCTGGAGAATGTGCAAACCCGCTTGGCAGAGGACGTGCCCGCGCTGGAAATCCGCACCCTGCGCGGGCGCGTGGGATGGCGCGACCTTGATGAGGGCTTCGAGTTTTCAAGCAATGCTCTTGCGTTCAAGCTGTTTAACGGCTTCGAACTCAAGCCGACCAGCATCCTGTTAAGCCTGGGCCGGGCGGGAGAGAACCCGTATGGCCGGGGCGAGGTGCGTGCCAATCTGCTGGAGCTATCGGACTTTGGCACGTTGATGGAGTTTCTGCCGCTGGAACGCCGGCTCAAGCAGCAGTTTGCCGAGTATGCCCCGCATGGCCATATTGACAACCTGCTGGCGCGCTGGGAAAGCGCCGATGCGCAAAACCTGCACTATGAATTGAAGGCGCGTTTCAATCAGCTGGCGTTGCACAGGGTAGGCAATCTGCCGGGGTTCTCCGGTTTGAGTGGCGAGGTCGATGGCAATGAGGCCGGCGGAACCTTGTCGATTAACGCGCGCAACTTCAAGCTGGATGCGCCGCAGTTCATGCCGGAGCCGCTGGCGTTTGATTCCGTGACTGCCCAATCCAGCTGGGAATCCGGCTCCAGCGGGATGGAAGTCAGGTTCAGCAATATTTCCGTGGTGAATGACGATCTCGCCGGCAGCGCGTATGGCAGCTACCAGACGGCAGAAAACAGCATGGGCAAGGTGGATGTGACAGTGCACCTGACGCGTGCCGCATTGCCGCGCATGCGCCGCTATGCGCCCCTGCTGGCCATGGACGCCGATACCCGAACCTGGGTTGGCAACGCCCTGCAGGAAGGGCAGGTCAGCGATGCCAGCTTGCGCCTGAAGGGGAACCTGAATGACTTCCCCTTTGCGGACAGCAAGCAAGGAATTTTCGAGGTGCATGCACGCGCCAGGAATGTGGCCGTTGAATACGCCCGGGATTGGCCGCGTGTGGAAAACGCCACTGTCGATTTCCTGCTGCAGGGCAAGCTGATGGATATCACGGTACCCAGCGCCATGACAGCCGGGGCGCGCGTGCAAAGAGTGCGCGTCACCATGGCCGATATGCTGGGCAACGATTTGCTGTTGCAAGTGCGCGGGGAACAGGAGGGGGATATTGCACGCTGCCTGGAGTTTATCCAGAAGAGCCCGGTGCGCGGGTATATTTCCGGCTTTACCGACGACGTGACTGCGCGCGGCAACGGCAAGCTGGGTTTGCAGCTGGCCATACCGCTCATGGGCAGCCAGCCGGTCAAGGTGGCGGGCAGCTATCACTTTGCCGATGATGAAGTGGAGTTCGGCAAATATCTGCCCACCCTGCGCAAGGTGTCCGGAGACCTGCTGTTCAGCGAGTCCGGGGTGAGCACAAACAATATCAATGCGCAAATACTGGGGGGGCCATCCAGTCTGGTTGTGGCAACTGACAGCGCGGGGGCAATCAGCGCCAGGCTTAACGGCACGGCCAATCTGGATGCCCTGCGCAAGCAGGTGGCGCATCCGCTGTTGCGCCGATTGCAGGGCAGCGCCCCCTGGGAAGCAGATGTCAGGGTGCAGAACGAGCTCAGCAACATAACCTTCAATAGCAATCTGTCCGGGCTGCAATCCGATTTGCCCGCGCCCTTGTCCAAACGTGCCGGCGAAAATCTCGAAGTGCATTTTGAGCAGAGCAGCCAGGACGCCAAACATGAGACTCTCACCCTGCAATATGGCAAATGGCTGAACGCAAAATTCCTGCGCCAGGCTGACGCAAGCGGCAACTGGAATATCCAGCGCGGCAAGGTGATGTTTGGAAATATTGCCAGGAGTCGCGACAGGGACGGCATATGGCTGCTGGGCACCCTGCCCTGGGTGTCGCTGGAAGGCTGGGGTGATTTGATGAGCGGCCCGGGGGGCGATGATGTTCAATTTGACATAGCCGGCGCGGATTTTCAGATACAGAAATTGACTGGCTACGGCAACACCGTGAAGAATTTGCACGTGAGCGCCAGCACGCAGGAAGATGTGCTGAGGGCGCAACTTGCATCCAGGGAAGTGAACGGCGAATTGAGCTGGCAGGGCGATGACAATGGCAAGCTGGTGGCGCGCCTGAAGAACCTGAACCTGGGTGAGAAGGATGGCGAGGCGGCCAGAATGGCT
>JAHFQY010000004.1:40358-55152 GCA_023259065.1 Nitrosomonadales bacterium | reverse complement strand
GGTGTGGCCGGGCCGGCAACAACCCAGGCGGCATTGCCCGCGCTCGATCTGGTGATAGACAGGCTGGCGGTCAAGGGGCGGCAACTGGGCAAGTTCGAGTTGCAGGCGCAGCAACAGGGCAGTGATTACCAGTTGCAGAGCCTGCGCCTGACCAATCCTGACGGGGTGCTGACAGCCGATGGCAAGTGGAAGATGCAGGCGGGCGCGGAACAGACACAGCTCAACCTCAAGCTGGAGATCGGCAATGCCGGCAATATCCTGGCGCGTTATGGCTATCCGGACAACGTCAAGAATGGCAGCGGCAAACTAGAGGGCGGTTTCTCCTGGGCGGGAGCACCAGATGCATTCAGTTATGCTTCTGTTGACGGAACCCTCAGGCTGGATACCGGCAAGGGGCAGTTTTTGCAGGTGGAGCCGGGCATCGGCAAGCTGCTGGGCATCATGAGCCTGCAAGCCCTACCCAGGCACCTGACGCTGGATTTTGACGATGTGATCCGCAAGGGCTTCGAGTTTGAAAAAATCACCGCTACGGCATCCATACACCACGGCCTGATGCTGACCAATGATTTCAAGATCGAGGGATCGGCGGCCAAGGTCACCATGACGGGACAGGTGGATCTTGACCATGAGACGCAAAATCTGCACGTCCAGGTGTTGCCGGCGGTGGGAAGCAGCGTTTCCCTGCTGTCATTTGCGGCAGGTCCCGCCGTGGGCGTGGGGGTTTACCTCACCAACAAGTTATTGCGCGATCCGCTCGATAAGTTGGTATCGTTTGAATACAATGTCACCGGGAGCTGGGCCAACCCGCAAGTAGAAAAATCGGGTGGCGGTCAGCCCTAGTAGCCGTTGAACTTAAACTGAAAAATCATAAGGCAGATAATCATGGCAGACATCGATTCCACGCAACGCCGCATCGCGGCCCAAGTGAATGCATTCAAGGTGGCAGCCGTGCAAATGGCATCTGGCCCGAATGTGACCGGCAACCTCAACGAGGCGCGCCGCCTGATCGAAAAGGCGGTGGCAGACGGCGCGCGGCTGGTGGTGTTGCCCGAGTTCTTTACCATCATGGGCGTGAGCGATGCCGAGCGTGTGGCTGTGCGCGAGCAGCCGGGCAAAGGGGTGATGCAGGAATTCCTGGCCGAGATGGCGCGCAAGCACAAAATCTGGGTTGTGGGCGGCTCCATTCCCATGGTGGCTGATGCGCCGGACAAGGTGCGCAATACCTGCCTGGTGTTTGACGAGCACGGTGCGCAGGTGGCGCGCTACGACAAGATACACCTGTTCAATCTCGACCTGGGCAACGAGCACTACCACGAGGCTTCTTCCATTGAGGCGGGCAACCAGGTAGTGGTGGTGGACAGCCCGTTCGGGCGCATCGGCCTGGCGATTTGCTACGACCTGCGCTTCCCCGAGCTGTTCCGCGCCATGAAGGATGTGGACATTATCGTGCTGCCCTCGGCGTTTACCGCCACCACCGGGAAGATGCACTGGGAAGTGCTGGTACGCGCGCGTGCCATTGAAAACCTGGCCTATGTGATAGCCCCCGCACAGGGCGGCTACCATGTGAACGGCAAGGAAACCCACGGGCACAGCATGGTGGTTGACCCCTGGGGACGCGTACTGGACGAACTGCCACGCGGTTCCGGCGTGGTCATTGCGGAACTCAATCCCTCGTACCAGCGCAGCTTGCGCGCCAGCCTGCCGGCGCTGGAGCACCGCACCTTGCGCCAGTGCAAGCTGGGGAGCGAGTAGCAAACTTTATGGCTTACATCAGCTGGAGCAGCGAACTGGAGATAGGCGTCGCCTGCATAGACAAGCAACATCAACGAATTATTGCTGACATCAACGATTTCCATGAGGTCAGCCACAAGACTGATCAGAGTGAGATGCTGATCCCGGTTTTTGATGAGATGGTTGCTTACATGGCGCAGCACTTTGCTTTTGAGGAAGAACTGCTGGAGGAGGCGGGATATGCCTTCAATAAGGCGCACGAACGCATGCACTCTCTTTTGTTGAAACATCTGGATGAATACCGCGAGCGTTTCAAGGCGGGCGAAAACGTGCTGCCGGAGATTCTGGCCATGCTTGCTTCCTGGTGGCAGCACCACATTAGCCATGATGATGCGAATTATGTTGCGGCAGTGAACAAGAAGTTCTCCGGAACCAATCCACTGGCAGAAGAGTGGTTATCTGCCACCCTGAAGATGCATTTTGCTGGTAGGGACGCCTGATTTTTCGTAAGCTGGGAAGCTACCGCAATTGCTGGATGCATACTCCTGATTTTGTTTTCACCACGCACTGCTTCGCCAGTGTGCAATTTCGCCAATTTTATTTTTTGATTTCACGGGTTTGATGATGCAAAAAGATTCCATGTTCGCGCTTGCGCAACAGACACTGCTGACCCCCTACGCGCTGGATGCTAATCAGCTGGAGCAGGTGTTTAGCAAAATGCTGGCGCACAGGATAGATTACGCCGACCTGTATTTTCAATATGGCCGTGCCGAGAGCTGGTCGCTGGAAGAGGGCATCGTCAAGTCCGGCAGCTTCAGCATAGACCAGGGCGTGGGCGTGCGCGCGGTAAGCGGCGAGAAAACCGCCTTTGCCTATTCCGATGACATCAGCCTGAACGCGCTTGAAAACGCCGCCCTGGCGACCCGCGCCATCGCCCGCCAGGGCAACTCGCAGAGCGTGCCCGCGCTGGGCAAAAAAACCAACGCAGCTCAACTGTATCTGGCGCATGACCCGATTGCCAGCCTCAGCGCCGCCGACAAGGTGGCGCTGCTGGAGCGCCTGGAGCGCCATGCGCGCGCCCTCGATCCGCGCGTCACCCAGGTGATGGCAGGCCTGGCGGGAGAGTACGAGGTGGTGATGGTGGCGCGCAGCGACGGCGTGATGAACGCGGATATACGCCCGCTGGTGCGCCTCTCGCTGCAGGTCATCGTGGAAAGCAACGGCCGCCGCGAGCAGGGCTCTGCCGGCGGTGGCGGGCGTTTCGACTACGCCTATTTCAGCGACGACATACTGCAGAAATATGCCGCCGAGGCGGTGCACCAGGCAGTGATCAACCTGGATGCGCGCCCCGCGCCGGCAGGCAATATGACCGTCGTGCTCGGCTCCGGCTGGCCCGGCATCCTGCTGCACGAGGCCGTTGGGCACGGTCTGGAGGGCGACTTCAACCGCAAGGGCAGCTCGGCCTTCTCCGGCCGCGTGGGCGAACGTGTGGCCGCCAAGGGCGTAACCGTGGTGGATGACGGCAGCATCGCCGACCGGCGCGGTTCGCTGCAGATGGACGATGAAGGCAATCCCACGCAACGCACACTGCTGATCGAGGACGGCATCCTCAGGGGCTACCTGCAGGACAGCATGAATGCGCGCCTGATGAAGGTGGGGGTGACCGGCAACGCGCGGCGCGAATCCTATGCCCACCTGCCCATGCCGCGCATGACCAACACCATGATGCTGAACGGCGACAAGACCCAGGAAGAAATCATTGCCTCAGTCAAAAATGGCCTGTATGCCGCCAACTTTGGCGGTGGGCAAGTGGATATCACCAGCGGCAAGTTTGTGTTCTCCACTACCGAGGCCTACATGATAGAGGACGGCAAGATTACCTATCCGGTGAAAGGGGCCACCCTGATCGGCAACGGCCCGGAAGCGCTCACCCGGGTCAGCATGATAGGCAATGACCTGGCGCTGGACCCCGGCGTCGGCACCTGCGGCAAGGAAGGCCAGAGCGTGCCGGTGGGCGTGGGCCAGCCCACGGTGCGCATAGACGGGCTGACAGTGGGGGGAACGGCTTAAAAACGAGGACTGAGGACTGAGTGCTGAGCCAGCCCCCAGTCCTCAGCACTCAGTCCTCATCTCTCCCGCCTCTAAGGTATAATTCGCGCCCTATTATGTTGATTCTACGCGGACTCCAATCTCCAGATCGCCAGCCTGTTGCAGTCACCATCGGCAATTTCGATGGTGTGCATCTGGGCCATCAGGCATTGCTGGCGCAATTGCGCACTGCCGCCAAGGCGCGTGGCCTGCCATCTGCCGTGGTGATCTTCGAGCCGCATCCGCGCGAATTCTTCACCCCCGATAAGGCGCCCACGCGCCTCACCAACCTGCGCGAGAAACTGGAGCTGCTGGCGGAAAATCATGTGGATCGCGTGCATGTGTGCCGCTTCAACAGCCAGTTTGCGCAGATGAGCGCGGCGGATTTCATTCACGCCCTGCATGAAAACATGCACGCCGGACATGTGCTGATAGGCGACGACTTCCGCTTTGGTAGCGGTCGCAGCGGCGACTTTGCGCTGATGGAAAAAATCGGCATGCAGCGCGGCTTCAGTGTCGGGGCCATGCACAGCGTGCTGCATGACGGCGTGCGCGTTTCCAGCACCGCTGTGCGCACGCTGCTGGCAGCGGGGGATTTGCATGCCGCAACGCGTTACCTGGGACGGCCCTACAGCATCAGCGGGCGCGTGATGCACGGCGACAAGCTGGGGCGCGAGATCGGTTTCCCCACCGCCAACGTGCAGCTGAAACACAATCGTCCGCCGCTGTCCGGCATCTTTGTGGTGCGCGTCACCGGCGATCACATCGCGCCCCTGCACGGCGCGGCCAGCCTCGGTGTGCGCCCCACCGTCAAGGCCCATGGCCGCGCCGTGCTGGAAGTGCACCTGCTGGATTTTGCGCAGAATATTTACGGCCAGCATCTGCGCGTGGAATTCCTGCACAAGCTGCGCGACGAAGCAAAATTTTCCGACCTGGAAAGCCTGACGCAGCAAATTGCGCTGGATGTTGAGCAGACAAGAAAATTTTTTCACCACCTGGAAACTGAAACATCGAGATAGCCCTTGTAGGAGCACGCCCTGCGTGCGAATCGCGGCTAGGAGCCGCTCCTACAATGGTTTTGATTTGGAATAAAAATGACCGATTACAAAAATACTCTCAACCTGCCAGACACCCCTTTCCCCATGCGCGGCGACCTGGCCAAGCGCGAGCCGCAGATGCTGGCGCAGTGGCAGGCGCAGCAGCGCTACCAGAAGATACGCGCGGCAGCCAAAGGACGCCCCAAGTTCATCCTGCACGACGGCCCGCCCTATGCCAACGGCGACATCCACATCGGCCATGCGGTGAACAAGGTGCTGAAGGACATTATCGTCAAGAGCAAGACGCTCAGCGGCTTTGACGCACCCTACGTGCCGGGCTGGGATTGCCACGGCCTGCCGATCGAGCTGCAGGTGGAAAAGAAACACGGCAAGGCCATAGACCCAGCACGCTTCCGCGAGCTGTGCCGCGAGTATGCGGCGGAGCAGGTGGAGCGCCAGAAGAAGGATTTCATCCGCCTCGGTGTGCTGGGTGACTGGGAGCATCCCTACCTCACCATGGACTACAACACCGAGGCCGAGATCATCCGCGCGCTGGGGCGCATTCATGAACGCGGCTATCTGTACCAGGGCAAGAAGCCGGTGAACTGGTGCCTGGATTGCCAGTCCGCGCTGGCCGAGGCCGAGGTGGAATACGAGGACAAGACCTCGCCTGCCATCGACGTGGGCTTCGAGGTGCAGGACAAGGCTGCATTGGCCAAAGCCTTCGGGCTAGGGCATTTGCCGCATGATGCAAAAATCTATGCGGTGATCTGGACCACCACGCCGTGGACACTGCCCGCCAACCAGGCGGTGAGCGTGCATCCCGAGTATGAATACCAGCTGCTCAAGACCGCGAAAGGCTATTTGCTGCTGGTGACCGAGCTCGCTGAAGCCTGCATGAATCGCTATGAACTGAGCGGTGAGGTTGTCGCCACCTGCAAGGGGCAGGCGCTGGAACATCTGGCCCTGCATCACCCGTTTAACGACCGCCTGGTGCCCATCATCTGCGGTGAGCACGTCACTCTGGAAGCGGGTACGGGTCTCGTGCACACCGCGCCGGCGCACGGCCTGGACGACTATTTCGTCGGGCAGAAATACAACCTGCCCAACGACAACCCGGTGGGCGACGACGGTAAGTTCATTTCCACCACGCCGCCTGCCGGCGCAACACCATTGGCAGGCCTGTTTGTGTGGAAGGGCAACGATGTGGTGATCGAGTGCATCAAGGCCAGCGGCCACCTGCTGCACCTGGAAAAGCTGCAGCACAGCTACCCGCACTGCTGGCGCCACAAGACACCCATCATCTTCCGTTCCACGCCGCAGTGGTTTATCGGCATGGAGCAGCATGCGCAGGTGGGCGGCGAACAGCTGCGCACCCTGGCCAATAAAGCGGTCGAAACCACGCAGTTCTATCCGGCATGGGGACGCGCGCGGCTGGAGGCGATGATCAAGAATCGCCCCGACTGGTGCGTGTCGCGTCAGCGCAACTGGGGCGTGCCGATGCCGTTCTTCGTGCATCGCGAAACCATGCAGCTGCATCCGCGCACGCCGGAGTTGCTGGAAGCCGTGGCCAAGCGCGTGGAGCAGCAGGGCATAGAGGCGTGGTTCAGCCTCGACGCAGCCGAGCTGCTGGGCGCGGATGCCGCGCACTACCGCAAGCTTTCCGACACGCTCGACGTGTGGTTCGATTCCGGCGCCACCCACGCCGCCGTGCTGCGCCAGCGCCCGGAGCTGGGCTTCCCTGCCGACCTTTACCTGGAAGGCTCGGATCAGCATCGCGGCTGGTTCCAGTCCAGCTTGCTGACTTCCTGTGCCATCAATGACCGCGCCCCCTACGATGCGTTGCTGACCCATGGTTTTGTAGTGGACGGCAACGGCCACAAGATGAGCAAGTCCAAGGGAAATGTCATCGCGCCGCAGAAGATTTTCGACACCCTGGGCGCGGACATCCTGCGCCTGTGGGTGGCCTCGACCGATTACTCCGGCGAGCTCACCATCTCCGACGAAATCCTCAAGCGCGTAGTGGAAAGTTACCGCCGCATTCGCAACACCCTGCGCTTCCTGCTGGCGAATATTGCCGATTACGACCACGGCCAACATGCCCTGCCGGTGGAGCAATGGCTGGAGATCGACCGCTATGCGCTGGCGCTGACACAGAAGCTGCAAGACGAAATAAAGGCGGACTACGAGCGCTACGAGTTCCATCTGGTGGTGCAGAAGCTGCAGGGGTTCTGCTCGGAAGAACTGGGCGGTTTTTATCTCGACATCCTCAAGGATCGCCTCTACACCGCAGGCGCCAACTCGGCGGCACGCCGCTCGGCGCAGAACGCGCTGTATCACATCACCCACAGCCTGACGCGCCTGATGGCGCCGATACTCAGCTTTACCGGCGAAGAGGTTTGGACCTTGCTGAAGCAGCCGCAGGAGAGCGTGTTTATTGCGCAGTGGTATGAGTTGCCCAGACTGCCCGCAACACAAGCCAGCCTGGAGCAAGACTGGGCGCTGATTTGCGCCTGGCGTGCCAGGGCCAACAAGCAGTTGGAAGAGGCACGCGCCGCCGGGCAGATCGGCTCCGCACTGGCGGCCGAAATTGAAATTCATGCGGCAGGTGCGGATTACGAGGTGCTCGCCCGCCTCGGTGACGACCTGCGCTTTGTGATGATCACCTCGCGCACCACGGTGATACGCGCGGCCACAGAAGCTGAGCAGCGCATCGTGGTGGCAGTGAGCGCTCATACCAGGTGCGAACGCTGCTGGCATTACCGCGACGATGTGGGCAGCGATGCTGCGCATGCCACCTTGTGCGGCCGTTGCGTCAGCAATCTGCACGGCACCGGCGAGGTGCGTACCTATGCCTGATCAGCACAGCCATTCCCCTCTCCCGCTGGCGGGAGAGGGGGCAGGGGATAGGGGCTATGCGCACTGGCTGGTACTTTCCGCAGTCGTCATCGCACTCGACCAGATCAGCAAGCTGGCAATCAGCAGCCATTTTGCCTACGGCGAGGCCATGCACATCACGGATTTTTTCAATCTGGTGCTGGCGCACAATCAGGGCGCTGCCTTCAGTTTCCTGAATGACGCCGGCGGCTGGCAGCGCTGGTTGTTCAGCGCCATTGCGGTGGTGGCCTCGGTGTGGATCGTGACCCTGCTGCGCCAGCACCGGCAGCAGAAACTGTTCTGCCTGGCCCTGGCGCTGGTGCTGGGCGGCGCGCTGGGGAATTTGATAGACCGCATTGCCTACGGCTATGTGGTGGACTTCCTGGATTTCCACTGGAATGCCAGTCATTTCCCGGCCTTCAATGTGGCGGACTCGGCCATCTCGGTGGGTGCTGCACTGCTGATTCTGGATAGCTTCAAGAAAGATACAAGGGTGGATGGAGCGTAGCGATACCCACCAACAAAAAATCCGCCGGACTCATGATGGGTATCGCTACGCTCAACCCATCCTACCGGTGGTTTTAATTTTGGAGAATGCATGGACATACTACTCGCCAACCCGCGCGGCTTCTGTGCCGGCGTTGACCGCGCCATCGAGATCGTGGAGCGCGCACTGACTTTGCACGGCGCGCCCATCTATGTGCGCCACGAAGTCGTGCACAACAAATTCGTGGTGGACAACCTGCGCAAGAAAGGCGCGGTGTTTATCGAAGACCTGGCCGATGTGCCCGCCGGCAGCATCCTGATTTTCAGCGCGCACGGCGTATCGCAAGCCGTGCGTCATGAGGCCGAGGCGCGCGGGCTGACCGTGTTTGACGCCACCTGTCCGCTGGTGACCAAGGTGCATCTGGGCGTCACCCGCATGCGTGCGCAGGGCAAGGAAGTCATCATGATAGGCCACGCCGGCCACCCGGAAGTCGAAGGCACCATGGGGCAGGGTCAAGGCGGCATGTATCTGGTGGAGTCTCCCGCAGATGTGCACAAGCTGCAGGTCAAGGACGAAAACAACCTGGCCTTCGTTACCCAGACCACGCTTTCCGTGGATGATGCCAGCACCATTATCGACGCCCTGAAAACACGCTTCCCCGGCATAGTCGGCCCCAAGAAAGACGACATCTGCTACGCCACGCAAAACCGCCAGGATGCGGTCAAGCTGTTGTCCAAACAATGCGACGTGGTCATTGTGGTCGGTTCGCCCAATAGTTCAAACTCCAACCGTCTGCGCGAAGTTGCGCATAATCTAAACATCCCCGCCTACCTGGTGGATGATGCCGGCGGTCTGCGCGCGGAATGGCTGCAGGGCAAGCAGCATATCGGCATCAGCGCTGGCGCTTCCGCACCGGAAGTGCTGGTGCAGGAGGTGATCAATCGCCTCAAGGAAATGGGCGCCTCCAGCGTGCAGGAACTGCAGGGCATCAGCGAAAATGTGGTGTTTCCCCTGCCCAAGGCACTGAATCAGGCTGCAGCAGAGTAGGTGCACTTATTTGTCATGTGGTCGATGCTGTTTAATCGTTGAGAATCAATGTGATATCAGTGTCTTCTGGTGTAGTCAGCCTTTTCCCGAGGCTTGAGTAAATTGTTAATAGCTGCCATTTGTAGCCGCCAATTTCGACAAATCGACCTTTCATCGGAGCGTGCTGGCACTGTTCCATAGATGTAATTTACAGTGCGTTACGTGAAAAATTAACCAAGAGGGAAGCATGAAAGCACAAAAGGGATTTACGCTGATCGAGCTGATGGTAACCGTGGTAATTGTGGCGATATTGGCAGCCGTTGCACTACCTTCCTACAACGACTACGTTAGGCGCGGGAAGATAACGCAAGCAACTGCCGGCCTGTCAACTGGCCGAGTCAGTGTGGAAAAATTCTATCAGGACAATCGTACCTATATAGGTGCAACTGCACCTGCTCCTACTGGCTTCTTTGGCTTCGCCATAGTCACCCCCACTCCAACCACCTACACCATTACCGCAACTGGCGCGGGTGATATGGCTGGCTTTGTTTACACCATAGACCAGTCCAACGTTCAAACTTCAGCTACACCCTGGGGGGGGAATGCTGCTTGCTGGGTGGTGAAAAAGGGAGGTGGATGTTGAACACTCACCTGACAAAATCCATGTCAACTGGGCTTAAATCCAGGTCAGCGGGTTTTACCCTGGTTGAGTTGATGATCGGCATTGTGCTGTTGGCCTTATTGTCTGCAATTGCGATGCCCAGTTACAACGCGTGGATGCAAAACACGCAGATTCGCGCCACCTCCGAGTCCATTCTGAATGGATTGCAGCGTGCGCGAGCCGAGGCAGTAAAACGCAATATCAGTGTGGAATTTGTCCTGGGGGCGAATTCTGCCTGGATAGTACAAGTGCCGGGGGTGGAAGTGATTGAGTCCAAACCCAGTACAGGAACGACAGTCAGCAATATAGTGCAGCCGGCAGGCGCGACCACAATTACCTATGACAATTTTGGAAACGTGGCGCCTCTTGGCAATGCGGATGGGTCCCCCATGGTGAGTCAGTTCGATCTTGATTCCACCACGCTGGCAGCGGGGGAAAGTACGCCTTTGCGGGTCATGATAGGCGCCGGCGGGAGTGCCAAAATGTGCGATCCCCATGCGCCGGCTGGCAGTTCGCGTGCATGTTAAGTGGAGAACGGATCATGAACAGGCAATCGATACATGGCAAATCGTCACAGCAAGGTGTAGTCATTGTGGAAGCGATGATAGCCATCCTGCTGTTTTCCATGGGGGTGTTGGCCATCATTGGCTTGCAAGCTGCCATGGTCAAGAATACCGGCGATTCAAAGACGCGTGCCGAGTCCGCCAATGTCGCACAGCAGTGTATAGGTGAGCTTTGGTCCACCCCGGGAGCTGTTGTCTGCCCCAATGCCACGGCCAATGCGGCGGCATTGTTGCCGAATGGTGCGCTTGCAATTGCCGCAATTCCCGTCCCCGCAATTGCGGGCGCAGGGGGCGGATTCAACTTTACCATTACCATCACCTGGTTGCAGCCTGGTGAGCCGGTTGGAACAACACCGCACAATTTCACCGCCATGGCCAGTGTTGTGGGGAACTGACATCATGAAAACATCTGAAATATTATTGAAGCAAGGCGCACGCTCTACTCATGGCGGTTTTACGCTGGTGGAGATTATGGTCGGATTGGCGATAGGCATGCTGGCTGCGATCGTGATTATGCAGGTACTCGCCAATTTTGAAGCGCAAAAGCGCTCCACTACAGGAGCCGCGGATGCCCAAACCAATGGCAGCATTGCCCTTTTTAAGCTCCAGCGCGAGATGCAAATGGGCGGATACCCGCTGCTGCCGGTTACCGACCCGGCGCTAAATTGCTCAAACCTGACCCTGAATGGGGTGGCGGTAAACCGCTATGACATTACCTCTTCTGTCCTTATCAACGATGAGACAGGCGCCAACGGGGAAGGCGATACGATAGTTATAAACTATGGAAACGGGGCTTTGGGGGGGATACCTGCAGACATCAATTTCATCGCGGGCAACGTTGTTACGGTACAAAGCAATTTTGGCTGCAATGTCAATGACACAGCGCTGATCATATTGCCTAACGCTACCCACCAGAACCTGACCTGCGCCATGACTACAGTAACCGCCGTGTCACCGGGAGGCGTTGCGCCGGAAACAATCACCCTGACCAATAACAATGTAGCTAACGCTGTTGCGGCCCCCCCGCCCAATATTTCCTGCGTGGGGCAATGGCAAACTGTTACCTACAACGTGGTCGGCGGCGTGCTGATGCGTAACGGTGTGCCCAGCATGGATGGCGTGGTCAGCTTGCAGGCGCAATACGGCATTGCCCTGGCTGCCAACAAAAATACGGCCAACGAGAATGCAATCGTTGGCTGGGTCAATGCCACAGGCGCGTGGGCCAACCCCACGGTTGCCAACCGCAACCTTATCAAGGCCGTACGTGTTGCGATTGTGGCGCGCAATGAGAAGCTGGAAGCTGCAAACGTAAGCAATGCCTGCAGCTCCACGGTAATAGCAGCTCCTGCGCCTACCGGTGTGTGTGCATGGACGCCCATTGCGGGCTCGCCGGCGCCTGCGCTCAATCTTGCCGCTGGCGATGCCAATTGGCAGCGTTACAGCTATCGTGTTTTTGACACCATTGTTCCCCTGCGTAATGTCATGTGGGGTAGGGGGGTGCTGCAATGAAATCAAACAAACTTCAATTCAGGCCGGTGCTAATTGCCAGACAGCGTGGTGTGGTTCTGTTCTTTGCCCTGATGGCGCTGCTGGCCATTTCTCTCGCGGCGGTTGCACTGGTGCGCTCGGTGGATACCAGCACCATGATCGCCGGCAATCTGGCGTTCAAACAGTCTGCAACCTCGGCGGGCGGTGGCGGTATTGAAGCGGCCATCACCTGGCTGGATCAGACCAATCAGGCCAATGCAGGTGTGAACATGCTGATGGATCCTGCACATCCCTTCAACCAGGACAACCCGGGTGTGGGCTACTATTCATCCGTAAACGATGTTGCCGTTCCACTTGGAAACTCAGCTACCTGGACCAATGCCAATAGCCGCCTGGTCGGAACCGATGCCAGCACCCAAAACACTGTGCGTTACATCATTCAGCGCATTTGCCGCACTTCCAATGCGCCAGTTAATGTCGCAGGCTGCCTGTTTGCCTTTGCCGCTAGCTACAACGGCGATCATGGTGTGCTGTTGCCGCAAGATGTTTGCAAGGGAGCGGGCTGTCCTGTTGCGGGCCAGCTCCCCCAATTACGTATCACATCCCGCATAGACGGGCCCAAAAATACCGTCAGCTATGTGCAGGCGTTTGTTTATTAGGAGGCAATCATGAAACGCTACATGAAAAATCACTCAGTGAAAAATCAACCGGTCATGCGTCAGTTATTGTCTCTTGCATTGGCTGCCAGCCTCGCGCTACCCCTGCCCGCACTGGCAGCATCGGTTGCCCTGGCGACCTCGCCACTGGCCTCATCCACCACCACTGCGGTAAAGCCCAATCTGCTGTTCGTGCTGGATAACTCCGGCAGTATGGACTGGGATCATATGCCTGATGATGCTTCAGACGGCGGTAGTGCGGTAACCTGGGTTTACGGCTACTACGGCCTGCGCAGCAGCCAGTGCAACGAAGTTTATTATGATCCTGCGATTACCTATACGCCGCCGGTCAAAGCCGATGGCACTAGTTATCCCAACGCCACTTTCACTGCCGCGTGGATCAACGGTTTTAGCACCGGTGCCGGTACGGTTAACCTGGATACGGGCTACAAAGCCTCACAAAGCCTGATGGGGGACTCGATCAATCTCAGTGCCTACTATTACACCTATAGCGGTGCGCAGACCACCGCCGCGCTAAAAAACTATAACAGCACGACAAACGCCTTTTTCAAGGAGTGTAACAGCTCGGTTAACGCCTCTACCGGCTCCATGCCACCGGTTCGTGACGTTGCGGCGCTGACTGGCGCTTCAGCCCCGGGCACCGGCGTGTTCACCAAACACCGGCTGGCCACGACGGAAACCACCACCATTACCGTTACCGGCTCAGCCAGCGTGGCTACTCCTGTCACCAGCATCACTGTGAATATGGTTGAATTGTTGAATGCAGCTACTGCCGGATCAACCAGCTCCAGCACTGTGGCCGCCAACATTGCCACGCAGATCAACGCGCGGACGGCGGTCAGCGGATTTAGCGCCAGTTCATCGAGCGGAACCGTCACCATTACCGGCCCAACCTCGGCCGCCAATTACACGCCCGTGATCGCTTACGCAGGTACCTTTGTGCTCACCCCCAATGTATTCCCGGATACCACCGCCGCCAACCTGACCAACTTTGCCAACTGGTACAGCTACTATCGCACCCGCATGTTGATGATGAAAACCGCTGCGGGCGCTGCGTTCAGCAGTCTGGGTTCCAACTACCGTGTGGGCCTGATGAAAATTTCCTCCAGCACACCGGTGGTGTACATGGGGACATTTACTGACTCGGCCAGCGCCCCCGTATCCACCCAGCGCACCGATTGGTATAACGCGCTGTACGGTATGGCAACCAGCGGCAGCACCCCCTTGCGCACGGCATTGTCTAGTGCCGGGCGTTATTTCGCCCATAAGCTGGGGGGCACGGATCCCTTGCAGTATTCATGCCAACAGAACTTCGCCATTATGTCCACAGACGGATACTGGAACTCGGGTGACGGCTACATGATGGACGGTACAACCCTGATGGACAATGAGGACGGTACGGCTGCCCGCCCCATGTATGACGGCGCCACTGCCAGCAATACCGTGACGATTACTTACACCCGTAATCAGTACAGCACCACCTCAACTGGGTGTAGCGGTGGCAAGAAGAAGCTTAAAACCCAGCCGCAGACGGGCTCTTGCGCAGTTGCCTTTGCCGGTGCCACCCCCACAGGTTTCGAGACCTGCACCCCGGCGGCTGCGAGCTGGACCAATACGGGCACGGCCACAACCGGCAGTTGTCTGTCAACAGTGACACTGCCCACGCCCAATCCCGGCGTTGCAACCGAAACGGGCAGGACAATCAGTCCCCCGACTGGCGGTTCCAGCAACAGTCTGGCGGATGTCGCCATGTACTATTACATGACCGATCTGCGTACGACGACCCTGGGCAACTGCACCGGCGCAATCAGCGGGGAAGATGTCTGCACCAACAACGTGTTTATCAGCGGCACGGACAACAATACCCAGCAGCATATGACCACCTTTACCCTGGGTTTGGGCGCCAGCGGCTGGATGCAATACTCTCCCAGTTATTTGTCCGATGGCACTGGCGATTATGCTGCGGTCAAGCTGGGCAGCACAGCCAGCGCAACCGAGTGTGCTTGGCAAACAGCCGGAACCGTGTGCAACTGGCCGATACCCGGCATGGATGCCAGCAGCAATGGTTATATCGCCAATATCGATGACCTGTGGCATGCGGCGGTAAATGGGCACGGCGCCTATTTCAGCGCCACCAACCCGTCATCATTGTCCATAGG
>JAHFQY010000004.1:0-40348 GCA_023259065.1 Nitrosomonadales bacterium | reverse complement strand
TAGGTTTGTCCAACGCGCTTTCCGGCATCAACGCCAAGAAAGGTTCTGCTGCTGCGGCCGCCACCAGTACGCTGAACCCCGTTGCCGGTAACAACTTTGCCTATGTTGCCAGCTATATCACGATGAAGTGGCAGGGTAACCTGGAGGCTCGCGGCATCAATATTGATACGGGTGTCGTGAATGAGAACGCCACCTGGTGCGCGGAAAACGTGGTGGCTTCAACTTGCGTTGCTCCGGCCAGCGTGGTATCCGAGACTACCGGCTCGGCCACGACCTATTACTGCGTTACGCCCAATTCCGTAATCTGCAATGGCGGCTCCATGGTGGGCACAGATTGTTACGTGCCGGTAGCAACATCGTGTACCGGCACCATGGGTAGCAGGGTGTCTGACGCGGCTGATACGCGGGCGATCAAGACTCCGAATGCTGCCGGTACGACACTGGTTGAGTTTGATGCCAGCTATGCGGCGGCTAACCCGACGAATTTCTCTGCGACGCATATCAGCGCGCTGACCCAGTGGAGCACGCTGACTGCGGCGCAACAGACAGCAGCTGCAGGTACTAACCTGATCAACTATCTGCGTGGCCAGTACGGACACGAAGACCGTGTTACCAATGCAGTGACGGACAGGTTGTATCGTGCTCGCGATGCAGTGCTGGGTGATACCCTGGAGTCGCAACCTGCGTACCTTGGCCCTCCCATATTCAGTTACCCTTACCCCGGCTATAGCGAGTTTGCCGCTGCCTATGCAAACCGCGCCGGAACAGTGTATCTGGGTGCGAATGACGGCATGATGCATGCTTTTGCAGCCGACACCGGGGTGGAGCGCTGGGCTTATGTACCCAGCATGGTTGTCCCCAATATGTGGAAGCTGGCGGATTACAGCTACTCTACCCTGCATGCCAATTATGTTAACGGCAGCCCGGTAACGACGGATGTCTGCGTTGCAAATTGCAATAATGCTTACAGCATCCTCACGCCGTTCTCCAATCCGGTATGGAAAACCATACTGGTATCCGGCCTGAATGGCGGCGGGCGCGGTTACTTTGCTCTGGATATTACCGACCCGAATACCCCCACCCTGTTGTGGGAGTTCACCACATCTTCCGGTACGGGTATTCGCCAGGATGACGATCTCGGCTATAGCTACGGCAAGCCTGTGGTGACCAGAAAAGTAGACGGCACATGGGTGGTGGTGGTTACTTCCGGCTATAACAATACCAGCCCGGGCACTGGCAGGGGCTTCCTCTATGTGCTGGATGCCGCAACCGGCGCCATTATCAGCAAGATAGCCACTGGCGTGGGCAATACCACCACACCAAGCGGGTTGGCCAAGATTGCGGTATGGAACAGTGATATTGGCGGCAATACCGCAGGCTATGTTTATGGCGGTGATCTGCAGGGCAACCTCTGGCGCTTTGATATCAACAGTACTGTTCCCGCAACTATCGGCACGGGTGATGTAATCAAGTTTGCCTCCCTGTATTCCGATGCCGCCGGAACCAATCCGCAACCGATTACCACGGCGCCTACGTTGGGAGAAATTGCCGGCAAACGGGTAGTGTTTGTGGCTACCGGGAAATATCTGGAGACCGGCGACCTGAGCACGACGCAGAAGCAGACCCAGTATGCGATCAAGGATGATGACTCAGGGGCTACGTTGGTTAATCCGCGCAATACCCTGGTCAATCAAACCTTGGGCACATCGGCTGGGGGGGCGCAACGTGTTGTGACCTCCAGCAATACGGTTAATTTTTACACGGGCAGGGGCTGGTACGTTGATTTCCCAGACACGGGTGAGCGTGCAAACATTGACAGTCTGCTGGTTTCGGGCGTGCTGATAACGCCAACGATAGTGCCTTCCAATACTGCCTGTTCACCTGGCGGTTACGGCTGGCTGAACTTCTTCGATTACAAAACAGGCGGTTCGTTTGACATGAATACTCTGCTTGTTTCGTTGAAGTACGACTCCCCGATTGTGGGTATCAGCGTCAGCTACATCGGCGGTGAAGGCAAGCTGGGTGTTTCAACATTGGATGACGGCACACCCAAGCAGCCGTCTGGCTTTGGCTTGCCACCGCCACAAGTCACCTTTCAGGGCAAGCGAACGATTTGGCGTGAATTTACACCTTGAGTAAGCGATAGGCTGTGTTTCGGCAAAACAGCGGGATTTCCCGCTGTTTTGTTTTTTTAATGGCAAATTTTATGCGTGATCAGAGGGAAATCCTGGTGGTGGGGGGCGGAGTGGTGGGGCTTGCCACTGCCGAGGCTTTGTTACAGTCCGGGTTCCATGTGACGATACTGGAGCGGGGCATGGTGGCCAGGGAGTCGTCTTGGGCGGGTGGTGGCATCCTGTCGCCGCTGTGCCCTTGGGATTACCCCGATGAGGTCACGCGGTTGACTGGATGCAGTGCGATGCTGTTTTCTTCCTGGGCCCGGGATTTACACGCGGCAACGGGTATAGACCCTGAGTATCAGGTCAATGGCATGTTGATATTGCCTCCGTTCGATAAAGCCGGGGCGCAGCACTGGTGTGCAACTCATGCGATGCGTATGGACGAAGAGGATGGCGGATTGCTCTTGCCGGATGTGGCGCAGGTGCGCAATCCGCGACTGGCGCAGGCGTTGCGGGCCAGGGTTGAACAACTGGGCGGGAATATTGTCGAGCAATGCGAGGTTCAGTTTGTCAAGGCGGACGGGGGGCGTGTCTGCCATCTGACTACCTCGCGGGGCGAATTCAGTGCGGAGCGCTACATAATTACTGCGGGCGCCTGGAGCAAACAGGTGCTGGGTGAATATGCCCTGCAGCTCGACATCAAGCCGATACGCGGGCAGATGCTGCTGTTCAAGTTTGCTGCCCCGCCATTGCCGCATATTGTGCTGCAGGATGGCATGTACCTGATTCCACGCCGCGACGGACATCTGCTGGTGGGGAGCACGCTGGAGGATGTGGGGTTTGATAAAAGCACCACTGCTGAAGCGCGTGATTCGCTGTGGCAGCGTGCTCAAGTGTTGTTGCCGCAGCTGCGCGACATGCCGCTGGTGCAGCACTGGTCTGGGCTGCGCCCGGCCTCGCCGCACAACATTCCCACTATCAGCCGCCATCCACAGCTGGAAAATCTGTATATCAACAGCGGCCATTTTCGCTACGGCGTGACCATGGCGCCGGCCAGTGTGGAAATCCTGCTGAATGAGCTGAATGGTGCGGCGCAGCCTTTTGACGTTGCCCCGTACCGGGCTGGCTGGGGAATTTAGTTGCGTTCCATCTGGCTCAGCAGATGGCGCACCATATGCCGGTCAGTCTTGGCGAAGTGGCCATTGAACCAGTCGCACAGCATCAGCATGGTGCGGAACGACAGGTAGAGCGGGTCGGTTTTTCCGGTCTCGGCCCTGAGAGTTGCGATGTCGCGGATAAATCGCCGGTGTTCCTGCAAGTGATATTCAATGAAGGGGTAGTTGTAGCGCTGCATCAACTCTTCCTCGGTCTTGAAATAGCCTTGCGTGTGCTTTTCCAGAAAAGTCAGCACCTCGTCCACGGCTTTGGCATCGCCCTTTTGCACCGTGGCATTGAACGCGCTCATGCGCTCGAACAGCCCCCTGTGGGTGGTGTCGATTTCCTCAATGCCGAGGTTGAATGAATCTTTCCATTCCAGGCGGTTGTT
Organism: Nitrosomonadales bacterium; assembly: GCA_023259065.1. GTDB lineage: Bacteria > Pseudomonadota > Gammaproteobacteria > Burkholderiales > Gallionellaceae > 39-52-133. Next base: position 36,685 of record JAHFQY010000004.1, on the reverse strand, counting down.
GAGTTCACCCGTGCTTATATGGGTGCCGGTGGAGAGGAAGTCGTGGCAGCGCGTGAGGTAGATCAGTGCGGAAATGTCCTGCGGCACCATGGCGACGCACTTCTTCAGCAGGTCGAGTGCGCGCGGGATTTCCTGCAGGTGGTAATACGCCACCGCCTCCTCAAACATGGCCCTGGTTGCGCGCTTGCCGCTCCTGAGCTCGGCCGGGTCGCCGTCGAATACTTCGTAGATGGACAGCGGCTGGGTCTTGCCGCGCACGCGGATGCGGTCCAGGAAGCGTATGTCGTATTTGCCCGGGTCGGCCAGGTCATACAGCGTGTTCTGGCTGATCAGCAGCGGTGCGTGATAGGTCTTGGTGGCCTGCTCTATCCTTGGGGTCAGGTTGACGGCATCGCCGATGACGGTGCTGTCCATGCGGTCATCGCCGCCCACCGTTCCTATCATCACCATGCCGGTATTCAGGCCGATGCCGATATCTATGGGCTCATAGCCCGCGCGTTTGCGCCCGGCATTGTAATCCTCCAGTTTTTTCAGCATCGCAATGGCTGCAATCATGGCATCGTCGCCGCTGGTCGAGAACAGCGACATGATGGCGTCGCCCATGTATTTGTCGATGATGCCCTGGTGGGCGCTGATCACGGGTTCCATCTGGCTGAGATAGGAGTTGATGAACTCGAAATTCTCGGCTGGAGTCATCGATTCGGACAGCGGGGTGAAGTTGCGAATGTCGGCAAACATGATGGTCATTTTGCGCTCGACCTGGTCGCCCAGCTTGATGTCCACGATGCTGTCGATATTGAGCAATTTCAGCAGCTGGTGCGGAATCAGGCGGCCATAGGCTTTTTCGGTTTGCTGCAGCAGGGCAAGCGCCTGCTGGTGCGCATGGATGGCGGTCTTGAGTACATCCTGCACGCTGTCCGAAACCGGGTCGGCTGCGGAGGTGGAGGGGGTTGAATGGTGTTCGGTGCTCATGCGTTCACCCATGGATGATGCCGGTTGCCGCTATGATAACCCTGAACCGGAATTTATGTGCTGCAGCAATGCAAGCGGAGATGCAATTGCCCCGGCGGCCTGCCAGGTGTCAAGTTTTGCCATCGGGTCGATGTAGCCATACAGGGCAATCAGCGAGGTCATGCCGGCGGCGTTTCCCGCCTCCATGTCGCGTTTGTCATCGCCCAGATACAGGCAGTTTTGAGCGGGCACCCCGATGATTTCAGCTGCATGCAGCATTGGCGCGGGATTCGGCTTGGCATGCGCGCAGGTATCGCCGCTGACCAGGCAGGCGGCGCGAGAGGCGTAGCCCAGCGCTTGCATCAGGGGCAGGGTGAAGCGCTGCGGTTTGTTGGTGACAATGCCCCAGGGCAGGCCGCGTTGCTCAAGCTCGGTGATCAACTCGGCAGTGCCGGGAAACAGCGTGGTGTGGTCGCAGATGTGGGCGGTGTAATGCGCGAGAAAAGCCTCGCGCAGTGCGGGAAATTCGGCCGAGTCCGGTGTTACGTTGAAGCCCAGCTTGAGCAGTCCGGCCGAGCCGTGCGATGCCTGTAGGCGGGTGACTTCCAGCGGCAGCGGCGGCAGTTGGTGCAGGCTGCGCACGTGGTTGAGCGCGGCGCCCAGGTCGGGAGCGGTGTCGGCGAAGGTGCCGTCCAGATCAAATAAAACCGCTCCGGTTTTAGTCTTTTGCATCATTAAAAACTAAAAATCAGCTGCGGCGGCAGGCTATCAGGTAGTTGACGCTGCTATCGCGGCCCAGGGTGTAAATCTTGCTGAACGGGTTGTAACTCATGCCGGTGACATCGGCGACATCGAGATGGGCGTTGCGGCAGAACTGCGCCAGCTCGGAAGGCTTGAGAAACTTGGCGTAGTCATGGGTGCCGCGCGGCAGCATGTTGAGCACGTATTCCGCGCCGATAATGGCAAATAGATAGGATTTTGGATTGCGGTTGAGGGTGGAGAAAAACACGTGGCCACCCGGTTTTACCAGCGCAGCGCAGGCGCGCACGATGCTTTGCGGGTCGGGCACATGCTCCAGCATTTCCATGCAGGTGACCACGTCGTAATGCCCCGGCTTTTCTTCCGCCAGCTGTTCCACCGGAATCTTGCGGTATTCAACCTGCTTGCCGCTTTCCAGCAGGTGCAACTGGGCAACCTGCAGCGCCTTTTCACCGAGGTCGATGCCGGTGACCTGCGCTCCCGCACCGGCCATGCTTTCCGACAGGATGCCACCGCCGCAGCCCACATCCAGCACGGTTTTGCCGGCGAGCTGGGCGATGCTGTCGATGTAGCCCAGGCGCAAGGGGTTGATCTCGTGCAGGGGCTTGAATTCGCTGGTGGGATCCCACCAGTTGTGGGCAAGTTGGCTGAATTTTTCCAGTTCAATAGGGTCGGCGTTGGTCATGATGGGCTCGCAATAAATACCGGGGCGCAATTTAACCCTAAACAGGCGCGTGAATCCACAGGTTTCTTGCGCGCCGGGAGCGCTCATTGGTGCGGGTAGCCCTAGGCACAGGGCTTGGGCGGCAGGGTAATTTTGTTTTGTCGCGGGCTGGGTGCGCATGATAAACTTGCAGGCTGTTTTGTAAGCTTTTTTAGGGCCCGGTCACACATGGAACAATTTGCCAAAGAAACACTGAACGTCAGTCTTGAAGCCGAGATGCGCAAGTCGTATCTGGACTATGCCATGAGCGTGATTGTCGGGCGCGCCTTGCCCGACGTGCGCGACGGCCTCAAGCCGGTGCACCGGCGCGTGCTGTTTGCCATGCACGAACTTTCCAACGACTGGAACCGCGCCTACAAGAAATCGGCGCGTATCGTCGGTGATGTGATCGGTAAATACCATCCGCACGGCGACACGGCGGTGTACGACACCATCGTACGCATGGCGCAGGATTTCTCCCTGCGCTACCCGCTGGTGGACGGCCAGGGTAACTTCGGTTCGGTGGACGGCGACAACGCGGCGGCGATGCGTTATACCGAGATCCGCATGGCGCGCATCGCGCACGAGCTGCTGGCCGACCTGGACAAGGAAACAGTGGACTTCGGGCCCAACTACGACGGCTCCGAAAACGAGCCGCTGGTGTTCCCGGCGCGCTTCCCCAATCTGCTGGTCAACGGCTCCTCCGGTATCGCGGTGGGCATGGCCACCAATATTCCGCCGCATAACCTGGGTGAAGTAGTGGATGCCTGTCTGGCGCTGCTGAAAAATCCCGACATGGATATCGAGCAGCTGATCGATATCATTCCCGCGCCGGATTTCCCCACCGCCGGTTTCATCTACGGCACCGCTGGCGTCAAGGAAGGCTACCGCACCGGACGCGGTCGCGTGGTGATGCGCGGCCGTACCCATTTTGAAGATCTGGAGAAGGGCAATCGCCAGGCCATCATCATCGACGAGCTGCCATATCAGGTGAACAAGGCCAGCCTGCTGATGAAAATCGGCGAGCTGGTGCGCGAAAAGAAAATCGAGGGTATCTCCGAAATTCGCGATGAGTCGGACAAGTCCGGCATGCGCGCGGTGATCGAGCTGAAACGCAATGAAATGCCGGAGGTGATCCTGAATCACCTGTTCAAGCAGACGCAGTTGCAGGACAGCTTTGGCATGAATATGGTGGCCCTGCTGGATGGTCAGCCCAAGCTGCTCAACCTGAAAGAATTCATTGATGCCTTCCTGCGCCATCGCCGCGAGGTGGTGACACGCCGCACCGTGTTCGAATTGCGCAAGGCGCGCGATCGCGGCCACATCCTGGAAGGTTTGGCGGTAGCACTCTCCAACGTGGACGAAATCATCGCGTTGATCAAGGCCGCGGCGACCCCAGCCATCGCCAAGCAGGGCCTGATGGCGAAGTCATGGCGCTCGGCGCTGGTGGAAGAAATGCTGAGTCGCGTGAGCGATGCCTCGCGTCCGGAAAGCCTGTTGCCGGAGTTCGGCATGTCCGGCTCGGGCGAGCAGCGCGCCTACCGGCTTTCCGATGTGCAGGCGCAAGCCATACTGGAGCTGCGTTTGCAGCGCCTGACCGGCCTGGAGCAGGACAAGATCGTGGGCGAATACCGCGAGGTGATGGATCGCATCATCGACCTGCTCGACATTCTGGCCAAGCCCGAGCGCGTGACCCAGATCATCGGCGATGAACTGGTGGCCATCAAGTCGCAATACGGCGACAAGCGCCGCAGCGAGATCGTGACACACACGCACGACATGAGCATGGAAGACCTGATCGCGCCCGAGGACGTGGTGGTTACCCTGTCGCACGGCGGCTACATGAAGGCGCAGGCGCTGGGCGAATACACCGCGCAGAAGCGCGGCGGCCGCGGCAAGCAGGCGGCATCCACCAAGGAAGACGATTTCGTCGACAACCTGTTTATTGCCAATACCCACGATTACATCCTGTGCTTCTCCAGCCTCGGACAGGTTTACTGGATCAAGGTGTACGACGTGCCGCAGGGCAACCGCACCAGTCGCGGCAAGCCCATCGTCAACCTGCTGCCGCTGGCCGAGGGCGAGAAGATCAACGCCATCCTGCCGGTGAGAGAGTTCTCCGATAACCAGTTTGTGTTCTTTGCCACGGCGCAGGGCACGGTGAAGAAGACGCCGCTGTCCGACTTCGCCAATCCGCGCAAGGCTGGCATCATCGCGATCAACCTGGACGAGGGCGACTACCTGGTTGGCGTGGCGCTGACCGATGGCAAGCATGACGTGATGCTGTTCTCCGACGCGGGCAAGGCTGTGCGCTTTGATGAAAATGACGTGCGCTCCATGGGCCGCGTGTCGCGCGGCGTGCGCGGCATGAAGCTGGCTTCCAGGCAGCAGGTGATTGCGCTGCTGGTGGCGGGCGATGAGACACAGACCGTGCTGACCGCCACCGAAAACGGCTACGGCAAGCGCACGCCGATTACCGAATACACCCGCCATGGACGCGGCACGCAGGGCATTATCGCGATCCAGACTTCCGAGCGTAACGGCAAGGTGGTGGCGGCCACGCTGGTGAACACCGATGACGAGATCATGCTGATCGGCACCAACGGCGTGCTGATCCGCACCCGCGTCAACGAAATCCGCGAGATGAGCCGCGCCACCCAGGGTGTGACCCTGATCAACCTGGGCAAGGGCGAGACGCTGGCCGGGCTGAGCCGCATTGCCGAGCAGGAAGGCGACGAGGGCGAAGAAGGCATGGATGATGTTGCGGATGACGCGGCAGAATAACTCAGCACAGGAATCCTTCAGATGACCATCTACAACTTCAGCGCGGGCCCGGCAGTATTGCCGCACGAGGTGTTGCTGCAGGCGCGCGATGAGATGCTCGACTGGCACGGAACCGGCATGTCGGTGATGGAGATGTCGCATCGCGGCCGTGAATTCACGGGCATCGCGGCGCAGGCCACGGCTGACCTGCGCGAGCTGCTGGCTGTTCCCGCCAACTACAAGGTGTTGTTCCTGCAGGGCGGGGCGCATCTGCAATTTTCCATGATTCCGCTCAACCTGCTGCGCGGCAAGACCTCGGCCGACTACGTCAATACCGGCGAATGGTCGAAAAAAGCGGTGGCCGAGGCGCAGAAATTCTGCAAGGTGAACGAGGCGGCAAGCTCCGCCGACAAAAAATTCAGCTATGTGCCCGCCTTCGACACCTGGAAATGTGACGCGAATGCGGCATACCTGCATTACACGCCTAACGAAACCATAGGCGGGGTCGAATTCAACTGGGTGCCCGAAACCGGCGCCGTGCCGCTGGTGGCGGACATGTCGTCCAACATCCTGTCGCGCCAGATTGACATATCGAAGTTCGGCTTGATCTATGCCGGTGCGCAAAAGAACATCGGCCCGGCAGGTTTGTGTCTGGTCATCGTGCGCGAAGACCTGCTGGGTCATGCGCCCGCCAGCACGCCCACCATGCTGAATTACAAGGTGCATGCCGACAATGATTCGATGTACAACACGCCGCCTACTTACGGCATGTACATGGCGGGCCTGGTATTCCAGTGGCTGAAGCGCAACGGCGGCGTGGCGGCAATGGAGCAGGTGAATATTGCCAAGGCCAGGCTGCTGTATGACGCGATCGATGCGAGCAATGGTTTTTACCGTTGCCCGGTTGCCGAGGCCGACCGCTCGCGCATGAACGTGCCGTTCAACACCCATGATGCGGCCACCGATGCCGAGTTTCTCAAGCAGGCGGAAGCGCAGGGCATGCTGCAACTCAAGGGCCACAAGCTGGCGGGTGGCATGCGCGCCTCGATTTACAATGCCATGCCGGTGCAGGGGGTACAGGCTCTGGCTACATTCATGCAGGATTTTGCCAGGCGGAATGGTTGAGCATGAGTGAAGAACTTAAAAATTTTCGCGCACAGATTGATGGCATCGACGACGAGCTGCTCAAGCTGTTCAATCAGCGTGCGGCACTCGCGCAGCAGATAGGCCACGCCAAGAAGGGCGGCGTGGTGCTGCGCCCCGAGCGCGAGGCGCAGGTGCTGCAGCGCCTGGCTGCGGCCAATAGCGGCCCCTTGTCGGCGCAAAGCGTGACCGCCCTGTTTACCGAAGTCATGTCGCATTGCCGTGCGCTGGAAGAGCCCTTGTCCGTGGCTTATCTGGGCCCTCACGGCACCTTTAGCGAGGCTGCGGTGTTCAAGCGTTTTGGTCATGCCTGCGCGGGCGTGCCATGCGCCTCGATAGACGAGGTGTTCCGCAAGGTCGAAAGCGGTGAAGCCAACTATGGTGTGGTACCGGTGGAAAATTCCACCGAGGGCGCTATCGGGCGCACGCTCGACCTGCTGCTGCAAAGCCCGCTCAAGGTGTGCGGCGAGGTGCTGCTGGCCGTGCACCAATGCCTGCTGTCGCAGGATGCGGATATGGCCACCATCAAGCGCGTGTATTCGCATCCGCAATCGCTGGGGCAGTGCCAGGACTGGCTGAATACGCATCTGCCGCATGCCGAGCGCGTGTCGGTGGCGAGCAATGCCGAGGCTGCTTCACTGGCCGCAAAAGAGAAGCATGGTGCGGCAGTGGCCGGCAAGCAGGCGGCCGAGCGTTTCAATATTGCGGTTCTGGCAGCGAATATCGAGGATGATCCGCGTAACACCACGCGTTTTCTGGTGATGGGAAATCAGGATGTGGCCGTCTCCGGGCGCGACAAGACCTCGCTGGTGATGGCCGCGCCCAATCGCCCGGGGGCGGTGCATGATTTGCTCACGCCGTTGGCCAAGCATGGCGTAAGCATGAGCAAGCTGGAGTCGCGCCCGGCGCGCGCAGGGCTGTGGGAGTATGTATTTTTCCTGGATGTCGACGGACACCAGGGCGATGCCAAAGTGGCTGCCGCGTTGACCGAGCTGAAGCAGGTTGCGGCCTTTGTGAAAATTCTGGGTTCGTATCCTGTAGCTATTTGAGACGTAGCTTGGGTTAGCGTCCTGAGCTTGTCGAAGGTCGCGTAACCCAACAACCCTTTTGATGATGTTGGGTTACGGCCTTGCGGCCTAACCCAAGCTACGCAGCGTTATTTGTGATGATTGAGTATGAATTATTCTGATCTGGCACCACCCTATATCCGCGCCATTGCGCCCTACCAGCCCGGCAAGCCGATTGCCGAGTTGGAGCGCGAGCTCGGCATCAGCGGCATCGTCAAGCTGGCTTCCAATGAGAACCCGCTGGGCTGCAGCCCGCAGGCGACAGCCGCCATGCACGAGGCGATCAAGACCATCGCGCTGTATCCGGACGGCAACGGCTTCGAGCTGAAGGATGCCTTGTCGAAACGCTACGGTGTGGCGCATGCGGGCATCGTGCTGGGCAACGGCAGCAACGACATGCTGGAGCTGGCCGCGCGCGCCTTCCTCAGCGTTGGGGACCGCGCAGTGTATTCAGCCCATGCCTTCGCGGTGTACCCGCTGGCGACCCAGGCGGTAGGGGCCACCGGCATCAGCGTGCCGGCGATCAATTTTGGCCATGACCTCAAGGCGATGCTGAAAGCCGCCGTGGATCACCAGGCCAAGCTGGTGTTTGTCGCCAACCCCAATAATCCCACCGGCACCTTCCTCAAGGCAGAGGAACTGCTGCAATTTCTGCGCGACTTGCCGGCGAATATTCTGGTGGTGCTGGACGAGGCGTACAACGAGTACCTGCCGCAAGAGTGCCGTTACGATTCTGTCGCCTGGCTGCAGGAGTTTCCCAACCTGATCATCTCGCGCACCTTCTCCAAGGCCTATGGCCTGGCCGGGTTGCGCGTGGGCTATGCCTTCGCCCATGCGCAGGTGGCTGACATGGTGAACCGCGTGCGCCAGCCCTTCAACGTCAACAGCGTGGCTCAGGCGGCAGCCGTGGCCGCGTTGCACGATGCGGATTTTGTGCGCCGCAGCAATGAGCTGAACCAGCGCGGCATGCAGCAGATCATCGCGGGCCTCACCAAACTGGGACTGGGCTATATTCCCTCGTATGGAAACTTCATCAGTTTCCGCATCGGCGGCGCGACGGCGATGTACCGACGCTTGCTGGAATTGGGCGTGATCGTGCGGCCGATAGCCAACTACGACATGGCTGACTATTTGCGGGTGAGCATCGGTCTGGAAAGTGAAAACGAGAAATTTTTAGCTGCATTGCAGCAGGCAATTAAGGAAACAAAATGATTATCGTAATGGGAAGAGATGTAAGCGACGCCGAAATCGGTGCCGTAGTCAAAAAGCTGGAAGCAGCAGGCCTGCAGGCCAATATTTCGCGCGGCATAGAGCGCACCGTGATCGGTGCCATCGGCGACGAGCGCAAACTCTCCGAGGAAATGTTTACCGCGCTGCCCGGCGTGGAATCGGCCATGCACATCGCCAAGCAGTACAAGATTGTTTCGCGCGAGTCGCACAAGGCCAACACGGTAATCGACATCGGCGGCATCAAGCTCGGCGGCAACCAGATCCAGATTATCGGCGGCCCCTGTTCGGTGGAAACACAATCGCAGATGGACCTGTCGGCGCAGTATGTGCATGAAGCGGGTTGCCGTTTGATGCGCGGCGGCGCGTTCAAGCCTCGCACCAGCCCCTACACCTTCCAGGGCAAGGGCGTGGAAGGCCTGGACATGTTCCGCAAGGCCGCCAGCAAGTACAAGCTGCCCATCGTCACCGAGTTGATGGACATCCGCATGCTGGACACCTTCCTTGAGCACGACGTGGACGTGATCCAGATCGGCACGCGCAACATGCAGAACTTCGACCTGCTCAAGGAAGTCGGCAAGATCAACAAGCCGGTGATCCTGAAGCGCGGCATGTCGGCCACCATTTCCGAATGGCTGATGGCGGCGGAATACATCGCCGCCGGCGGCAACCACAACATCATCTTCTGCGAGCGCGGCATCCGCACTTTCGAAACCTACTACCGCAACGTGCTGGACGTCACCGCCATTCCGGTGCTGAAGAAGGAAACCCACCTGCCGGTCATCGTTGACCCATCGCACGCTGGCGGCAAGGCCTGGATGGTGGCGTCGTTGTCGCAGGCGGCAATTGCCGCCGGTGCCGACGGCCTGCTGGTGGAGATGCATCCCAGCCCGTGCGATGCCTGGTGCGATGCCGATCAGGCGCTGACACCCGAAGAGCTGAAGAAACTGATGGGTACGCTGGGCGCGATTGCCGGCGCGATCGGGCGCACGATTTAAACATGGGAGCGCCGACGTCCTCGTCGGCATTTGATTATTTGATTCAAGCCGACGAGGACGTCGGCGCTCCCGGATGAGAATTCTCCAGAGGGAAAACGTGGCCAACCCGCAATTCAAAAAAATCGTCATCTTCGGTGCAGGCCTGATCGGTGGCTCGTTTGCGCTGGCCCTGCGCCGTGCCAATGCGGTGGGTGAGGTGGTGGGCTTCGGGCGCAGCGCCGAGACTTTGCGCCAGGCACAGCAGCTTGGCATTCTGGATCGCGTTGGTTGCGATCTCGAGGTAGAGCTGGGCAATGCCGATCTGGTGTTGCTGGCTACGCCGGTGGGGCAGATGGCCGACATCATGTCACGCATCGCTCCGCATCTTGGAGCACACACCCTGGTCACCGATGGCGGCAGCACCAAGAGCGACGTGGTGGCGTATGCGCGTGCCAGGTTGGGCGGCAAGCTGGGGCAGTTCGTGCCGGCCCACCCCATCGCCGGGGCGGAGAAAAGTGGGGCTGCCGCTGCGCAGGCCGATCTGTATGCGGGCAAGAAAGTCGTGCTCACGCCCATGCCGGAAAACAGTGCGGACTCGGTAGCGAGAGTGCGCATGGCATGGGAGCTATGCGGTGCGGTGGTGAGCGAGTTGAGCGCGGCGCAGCACGACGCCGTGTTCGCCGCAGTGAGCCATTTGCCGCACCTGCTTTCCTTCGCGCTGGTGCATGACATCGCACAACGTGACGATAAAGACCTGCTGCTGTCCTTCGCCGCCAGCGGCTTCCGCGACTTCACCCGTATCGCCGCCAGTAGCCCTGAAATGTGGCGCGACATCTGCATGGCCAATCGCGAGGCTTTGATGGGCGAGCTGCAACAGTATGCCGATGAGCTTTACGGCCTGTTCAAGGCGCTGGAGCAGCGTGATGCCGACAAGCTGGAACAAGTTTTTGCTGAGGCACGCAAGGTGCGCAGCAACTGGACGCCGCAGTAGGTTTGTTGGCCGCAATGGCCGTTCGCCCTGAGCGCAGCGAAGTCGAAGGAAGCGAAGTTGAAACATGAATAACCAAAGACAACTTCGCCGGTGGTAGACCGGCAGCTAGTCACTTTCTTTTGCTTCGCCAAAAAGAAAGTAACCCAAGAAAAGGCGACCCCGGTTTGCCGCCCCTGCGGGGTTCCCTCGATCAGCCGCAAGCAAGCGGGGCTGCGCAACTCGCCCTGGTAGGGCACACAAAACGTGCCCTCCTGCGGAGCTCAAACAGTGCTCGCCTAAACCTCCGCTCGCTTGAGGCTAATCGAGGCGGCGCACAGGGGAATATAAAGCAGTAAGGTGTGGTGTGCGCTGTGCGCACGTTTTTTTGTTTTGCCGCCAGCGCAGCATGCTACGCTGGCGGTGGCATAGGTAGTGCAAAGGCAAGACCTGACACATAAATTTCGGTATTCCTATTGCTTGAAAGAGAAGTAAGTCTAAATATTTGGAGGGACTATGGCTATCAAAAGAAGCTTTATACCGAATCAAGTTTTTATAGGCCTTCCTTGGAAAACTGTGCGCCCCAGATATGAACGAATCATTGATCGTCTGATCGCTAAATTCCCAGTTCATTTCACAATTGTTGGACGGAATGATGGGCAAGACGCAGAAGACCTTTTTGGAGTAATCAAAGCCAGAATATCCAGTTCAAGTTTTGCCATCTTTGATGCTACGGGCGGCAATGCAAACGTATCGCTTGAATATGGTTATGCCGAAGCATTAAACATTCCGCGTGCAATCTATATGAGTACGCACAAAGCAGCGCGTGCCACTGCAGGGGCTCCCATCATTTCTGATTTGGGGGGCAAGAGGCGAAATCAGTATAAAACCGAAACAGTATTGTCGGCGCATCTGCACGCCTTCTGCCGAGAGCATAATTACACGACGAGATTTGAGAAGTTCTTGACAAAAGCTTCACGCAACTTGAACAAGGGTGCTAAGAAAAGCCAACGTACCCTCGCTCTGAAAATTATCCATACATTCGATGGTGAAGACGAATTGCGCCGAGACGATTTAGTCCAGCGCATTCAGGCCAAAGGTTATGAACTTGCCGAAACTGAAAATTTAATCAAGTTGCTTCACGCAGCTGGCTTAATTAACGTTACGACAGGTAGGTATGCATCAGCTCGTGTTACCTAATTGAGACCATGAAAGAAACCCCTAGCTATGCCGGGGCGACAGTCTCTTAAGACGGGGTAGGCGCGGGTTTTTTGCGCCGTAACCCGTCCTAAATGATTCTGAATTTGGATTTCTGCTTTTCATTCCCCTGTGCGCCGCCTCGATTAGCCTCAAGCGAGCGGAGGTTTAGGCGAGCACTGTTTGAGCTCCGCAGGAGGGCACGTTTTGTGTGCCCTACCAGGGCGAGTTGCGCAGCCCCGCTTGCTTGCGGCTGATCGAGGGAACCCCGCAGGGGCGGCAAACCGGGGTCGCCTTTTCTTGGGTTACTTTCTTTTTGGCGAAGCAAAAGAAAGTGACTAGCTGCCGGTCTACCACCGGCGAAGTTGTTTTGCTTTTAGATATGCTTCAACTTTGCTGCGCTACGCTCTGCACGAACGGGCTAAATGCCGAACGCCCTCCCGGAAACCATGCCTCTACCCTCCCTCTGGTATCATACCGCCCTCAAAAATATATTAAGCCAGCACGTTGCAAGGTTCACCCAGATGACATCCGAAAACTTTATTGACCTACCCCCGCTGATAAGCGCGCAAGGCACGGTGCGCCTGCCCGGCTCCAAGAGCATTTCCAACCGCGTGCTGCTGCTGGCGGCGCTGGCCAATGGCACCACCGAGGTGCGCGACCTGCTGCATTCCGATGATACAGAACGCATGCTGGAAGCGTTGCGCACGCTGGGGGTAAGCGTTGATGCGCTGGGCGATAATGCCTATCGCGTGACAGGATGCGGCGGTAATTTTCCGGTGAAGGACGCCAAGCTGTTCCTAGGTAATGCCGGCACGGCATTCCGTCCGCTGACTGCTGCCCTGGCGCTGTCCGGCGGCCACTACGAATTGTCCGGCGTGGCGCGCATGCACGAGCGCCCCATCGGTGATCTGGTGGAGGCGTTGCGCCAGATCGGTGCAGACATTCGCTATCTGGGTAATGAGGGTTTCCCGCCGCTGGAGATTTTCCCCTCCATGGTCGCAGGCGACATGCTGGAAGTGCGCGGCGATGTGTCCAGCCAGTTTCTTACCGGCTTGCTGATGGCCTTGCCGCTGACCGGGCGCACGGTCAGCATCGAGGTGGTGGGCGAGCTGATTTCCAAGCCCTATATCGAGATCACCCTGGCGATGATGGCGCGCTTTGGCGTCAAGGTGGAGCGCCAGGGCTGGCAGCGTTTCGTGGTGTTTGGCGGGCAGCGTTATCAGAGCCCGGGCGCCATCTATGTCGAAGGCGATGCCTCATCCGCCTCGTATTTTCTGGCTGCCGGCGCCATTGGCGGCGGGCCGGTGCGCGTGGAAGGCGTGGGCAAGAACAGCGTGCAGGGCGATGTGCGCTTTGCCGAGGAGCTGGCGAAGATGGGGGCGCGCATCACCATGGGCGACAACTGGATGGAGGCGAGCGCGCCCGAGGGCGGCAAGCTCAAGGCCATCGAGCTGGATTGCAACCACATCCCCGATGCCGCGATGACCTTGGCCGTGGCGGCACTGTTTGCCGATGGCAGCACCACGCTGCGCAACATTGCCAGCTGGCGCGTCAAGGAGACCGACCGCATCGCCGCAATGGCTACCGAGCTGCGCAAGGTGGGGGCGACGGTGGAAGAGGGCGCGGATTACATACGCGTCACCCCTCCTCAGTCCTCGGTCCTCAGTCCTCAGTCCTCGATAGACACTTATGACGACCACCGCATGGCGATGTGCTTCTCGCTAGCCGCGTTTGGCGGTGCGGGCGTGCGCATTAACGACCCCGGCTGTGTAGCCAAAACCTTCCCGGATTATTTCAATATGTTCAAACAAGTTACCAAACCAGTCCCCGTTATCGCCATCGACGGCCCCTCGGCCTCGGGCAAGGGCACGGTGGCGCAGCGCGTGGCGCAGGCGCTGGGTTACCACTACCTCGACAGCGGCGCCTTGTACCGCCTGCTGGCCTTGGCTGCAGCCCGTGACGATGTGGCGCTGGATGCGGAAACCGAGCTGGCGCAACTGGCTGCGCGCCTGGATATACGCTTCGAGGGCGCGGATATCTGGCTGGATGGCGAGCTGGTGGGGGATGAGTTGCGCACCGAGCAGAATGGCAATGCCGCCTCCAAAGTGGCCTCCCTGCCTGCGGTGCGTAAGGCCTTGCTGGGCAAGCAAAAGGACTTCCGCCAGGCACCCGGGCTGGTTGCCGACGGCCGCGACATGGCTTCCGTGGTGTTTCCCGACGCGGAGCTCAAGATATTCCTCACCGCCAGTGCTGAAGCGAGGGCGGAAAGACGCTATAAACAGTTGATGGAAAAAGGAATGAGTGTTAGTATAACCGCCCTTTTGCAAGAGATTCGTCAGCGTGATGAGCGCGACAGCCAGCGTAGCGTGGCTCCTCTGCAACAGGCGCCGGGTGCAAATTTGCTGGACACCACTGCCCTTAATATCGAGCAGGCGGTACAGGCCGTACTTGTTCAATACCGCGCGTAACCCAAGCCCTGACCGGAGCCTTCCGTTCAGGTTGTTTAACTAACCCCCGCCAAAAACGGGTTTGTCCTAAGGTGTATTCAAAATGACTGCAGTCAACGAAATGGAAAGTTTTGCCGCCCTGTTTGAAGAAAGCTTGACGCGCAAGGAAATGCGCGCCGGTGAGCTGATTACTGCGCAAGTAGTGCGTGTAGAGCAGAACGTGGTGGTAGTAAATGCCGGTTTGAAATCTGAAAGCTTTATTCCAGTAGAAGAGTTCCGCGACAGCAACGGCGCGTTGGAAGTTAAAGCTGGCGATTTTGTAACCGTGGCGATCGAGTCGCTGGAAAACGGCTACGGCGAAACACGTTTGTCACGTGAAAAAGCCAAGCGTCTGGCCGCATGGCACGATCTGGAGCTGGCGATGGAAGAAGGTCGCGTGGTTGAAGGCTTCGTCAGCGGCAAGGTAAAAGGCGGTCTGACTGCCATGGTTAACGGTATCCGCGCATTCCTGCCTGGTTCGCTGGTGGATACACGTCCGGTGAAGGACACCACTCCATACGAAAACAAGACCATGGAGTTGAAGGTTATCAAGCTGGATCGCAAGCGCAACAACGTGGTGGTATCGCGTCGCGCAGTGCTGGAAGCCACTATGGGCGCCGACCGTGAAGCGATGATGCAGAATCTGCAAGAAGGCGCAATCGTCAAGGGCGTGGTCAAGAACATCACCGACTACGGCGCATTCGTGGATCTGGGCGGTATCGACGGCCTGTTGCACATCACCGACCTGGCATGGCGTCGCGTGAAGCACCCATCCGAGGTGCTGACAGTTGGCGACGAAGTGGAAGCCAAGATTCTGAAGTTCGACCAGGAAAAGAACCGTGTTTCCCTGGGCATCAAACAAATGGGCGACGATCCATGGCATGGCCTGGCACGTCGTTACCCGCAATCCACACGTTTGTTCGGCAAGGTAACCAACCTGACCGACTACGGTGCATTCGTTGAAATCGAGCAGGGCATCGAAGGCCTGGTTCACGTTTCCGAAATGGACTGGACCAACAAGAACGTACACCCATCCAAGGTTGTGCAGCTGGGCGACGAAGTGGAAGTAATGATTCTGGAAATCGACGAGGCACGTCGTCGTATCTCCCTGGGCATGAAGCAGTGCAAGTCCAACCCATGGGACGACTTCGAACTGAATCACAAGAAGGGCGACAAGGTTAAGGGCCAGATCAAGTCCATCACCGACTTCGGCGTGTTTATCGGCCTGGATGGCGGTATCGACGGCTTGGTGCACCTGTCCGACATTTCCTGGAACGTACCTGGCGAAGAAGCCGTGCGCAACTACAAGAAGGGCGACGAGCTGGAAGCAGTTGTGCTGGCCATCGACGTTGAGCGCGAGCGCATCTCCCTCGGCATCAAGCAGATGGATGGTGATCCTTTCAGCGGCTACGTAGTGGGCCATGACAAGGGCGCGATCGTTAGCGGCGTGGTCAAGTCACTGGATGCAAAAGGTGCTGTTATTGCACTGGACGGCGATGTGGAAGCCTACCTGAAGGCCTCTGAAGTATCCGCTGACCGCGTGGAAGACATCCGCAACCACCTGAAGGAAGGCGACACCGTCAAGGCAGTGATCATCAACGTTGACCGCAAGAACCGCGGCATCAACCTGTCGATCAAGGCGATGGACAAGGCTGACGAAGCAGCTGCGATGCACAAGCTTGCAGCGGAAAGCACAAGCACTGCTGGTACCACCAATCTGGGCGCCTTGTTGAAGGCCAAGATGGATAGCAGCAAGGCTGACGCATAATACATAAGGCTCTGTCATGACCCGTTCCGATCTTATCGTTAAACTTGCAGAGCGTTATTCGCAACTGCTGGCCAAGGATGCCGAGCTGGCTGTCAAGGTGATCCTCGACAGCATGGCGGCAACCCTGACGACAGGTGGCCGTATTGAAATACGCGGCTTCGGCAGCTTTGCACTGAACTACCGTCCGCCACGCCTGGGGCGCAACCCCAAGTCTGGCGACAAGGTGCAGGTGCCGGCTAAATACGTGCCGCACTTCAAGGCGGGTAAAGAACTGCGTGAACGGGTTGATTACAAGCAGAGCTGAAATGCGTTGTGAGCTTGTCCCCTGATGAATGTTGCAGGATTGAGCATGAGGGGATGAGCAAGAAGTAATAAATTGGCGGCCTGTCGCAAGATGGAGCCGCCAATTTTTTGCCTGATATGTTATCGTTACAACTAAATTTCTGGTGCTGAATCATGCGATATTTGATCTGGCTGTTGCGGGTTTTTTTGTTCCTGATCCTCCTCGGATTTGCCGTCAAGAATGACGGGCCTGTGGTGCTGCACTATTTTTTCGGCTATGAGTGGCATTCCTCGCTGATCGTTGTGTTGCTGCTGTTTTTTGCGGTGGGCGCTGCTTTCGGCATGCTTGCGGTGCTGGGCAGTTTGTTGCGCCAGCGCAAGGAACTCGCCGCGCTCAAGGATGAATTGCGTCTGAAAAACAAACTTGCCGGTGCGGCTGACTCACCGAAGTAATCTGATAAAAACTTATGGAATTTGAACCGTGGATGTTGCTGGTCTTCCCGCTGTTTTTTGGCATGGGATGGCTGGCGGCACGAATAGACATCAAGGAATTGCTGACCGAATCGAGCGCATTGCCGCGCTCGTATTTTCAGGGGCTGAATTTCCTGCTGAATGAACAGCAGGACAAGGCGATCGAGGCTTTCATCGAGGTGGTGAAGGTTGACCCGCAGACAGTGGAGCTGCACTTTGCTCTGGGCAGCCTGTTCCGCCGCCGCGGCGAGGTGGACCGCGCATTGCGCATGCACCTGAACCTGGTGGAGCGCGCTGATCTGGACGAGGACAAGAAACAGCATGCGCTGTTCGAGCTGGGGCAGGACTATCTCAAGGCCGGCATACTGGACCGTGCCGAAGAAATTTTCAGGCAACTGCTCAGCACTCCCCATGCCAAGTCATCACTCGATTTCCTGCTGGAGATTTACCAGAAAGAAAAAGACTGGCTCAAGGCCATCGATATCACGCAGCGCCTGACCGTGCTGACCGGTCAGTCCCACGCCAAGGAAGCTGCATTTTTCTACTGCGAACTGGCAGCGGCCGACCTGGCACACAAGAATACCGATGCGGCGAACACACATCTGGAGCAGGCGCTGGATGTGTATGCACACTCGGTGCGCGCCACTATCATGCTGGGCGACATGGCCATGGCTGCGCAGAATCCGGCGCGTGCCATCGAGATATGGACGCGTATCGAGCAACAGGATGCGCAGTACCTGCCACTGGCGGCGGAGCGCTTGATGAAAGCGTATCTGGAGACCGGCAAGGAGAATGAAGGCGTTGCCCTGTTGCGCGGCTACCAGGAAAAATATCCCTCGCTGGATTTGATGAACGTGCTGTTCCATGCATTGTTGCAACGCGATGGTGCGGAGGCAGCCTACCAGATGGTGCGCGCCGAGCTGCAGCGCAATCCCACCCTGCTGGGGCTGGATAAATTGCTGGAGGCGCGCTTGCTGGAGGTGACCGAGAAAAACCGTGCGGATGTCGAACTGGTAAAAAACCTGGTGGACAAGCGCACGCGCTCCCTCGCTATGTACCGCTGCACCAGCTGCGGTTTCAAGGCGCGCCAGTTCTACTGGCACTGTCCGGCCTGCCATGGCTGGGAAACCTATTCACCAAGGCGCAGCGAAGAAAACGGCCTGGGAATATGAACGATTCAAAAAATCATATGAACGATCCCAAAATCATCGTCGCCCTCGACTACCCTGAGGCGCAAGCAGCGCTGGATCTGGTTGCGCGTCTGGACCCCGGCCTGTGCCGCCTGAAAGTGGGCAAGGAGCTGTTTACTGTTGCCGGCCCCAAACTGGTTGAGCAGCTGATGCAGCGCGGCTTTGAGGTTTTCCTCGACCTGAAATTCCACGACATTCCCAATACCACAGCACAAGCGTGCAAGGCTGCGGCCAGCCTTGGGGTGTGGATGGTGAATGTGCACGCGCTGGGCGGCCGCCGCATGATGGAAGCCGCGCGCGATGCGGTGGCTGCCAGCAGCCGTCCACCCAAGCTGATTGCCGTGACCGTGCTCACCAGCATGGCGCAGGAAGACCTGGCCGGTATCGGCATCAATGCCACGCCTGCCGAGATGGTGCTGCGTCTGGCCACGCTGGCGCGCGACAGCGGCCTCGATGGTGTGGTGTGTTCGGCGCAGGAAGCCGCATTGTTGCGCCAGCACTGCGGCAGCCAATTTTGCCTGGTCACCCCCGGCATACGCCCGGCAGATGCCGCCGCTGATGACCAGTCGCGCATCATGACGCCGCGTGCTGCGCTGCAAAGCGGCGCCAGCTATCTGGTGATAGGACGCCCCATTACCAAGGCGGCAGATCCGCTGCTGGCCTTGCAGAGTATTTCCCAAGAGATAGGAGACAGGGCATGAGTTTGTTGCCGTCATTCGATAAGGCAAGAGTGTTGGTGGTGGGTGATGTCATGCTGGATCGCTACTGGTTTGGCGATGTGACACGCATTTCGCCGGAAGCGCCGGTGCCGGTGCTCAAGGTCAATCGTGTGGATGAGCGCCCTGGTGGCGCCGCCAACGTGGCGCGCAATATTGCTTCACTGGGCGCGCACTGCACACTGCTCTCGGTGGTGGGCGATGACGAGGCGGGCGTGTGCCTGGAGAAGCTGCTGGTTCAGCATCCCAATGTGACAGCCATGCTGCACCGCGATGCGACCATCTCCACCACCATCAAGCTGCGCGCCGTGGCGCTGCAGCAACAGCTGTTACGCATTGATTTCGAGACACAGCCCAGCCATGAAGTGCTGAAAGCCAAGCTGGAAGATTTCCGCAGCAAGCTCAAGGATGCGGATGTGGTGATTCTGTCCGACTACGGCAAGGGTGGCCTGACCCATATCGCCGAAATGATCAGCATGGCGCGCGCGGCAGGCAAGCCGGTACTGGTTGATCCCAAGGGCGACGACTACGCTCGCTATCGCGGCGCCACCGTGCTGACACCCAATCGCAGCGAATTCCGCGAAGTGGCGGGCGGCTGGAAAAACGAGGAAGAGCTGGGCGGCAAGGCCGAGCGCCTGCGCACCGAGTTGCAGCTGGATGCCCTGCTGGTCACACGCAGTGAAGAGGGCATGAGCTTGTATCGTGCCAACGAAGTGCTGCATGTGCCCACGCAAACGCGCGAAGTTTTCGATGTCAGCGGCGCCGGAGATACCGTGATTGCCACCCTGGCGGTGATGCTGGCATGTGGAGCAGCATGGGCCGATGCGGTGCATATTGCCAACCGTGCCGCGGGCATCGTGGTGGGCAAACTGGGCACCGCGATGGTGTCGCGCGACGAGATTGTGCAGGATTTGAAAAGTGATGAGTGACAAGAGAAACGTGAAATGTGAAACGTGAAATGTGAAACGTGAAATGTGAAACGTGAAATGTGAAACGTGAAACGTGAAATGTGAAACGTGAAACGTGAAACGTAACCCTCCCGGCAGGGAGGGTGGCGCAAAGCGCCGGGTGGGCATCACTTTTCACGTTTCACTATTCACTGATTTTCAAGTTTCACCTTTCACCGATTTTTAAAGGGGTAAAAAAAATGTATTACATCGTTACAGGTGCAGCAGGTTTTATCGGTTCCAATCTGGTCAAGGCGCTGAATGACAGGGGCGTGACCGACATCATCGCGGTGGACAATCTCAAGCAGGCGGACAAGTTCAGGAACCTGGTGGACTGCGACATTGCCGACTACATGAGCAAGGAAGACTTTATCGAGAAGCTCAATGGCGGTATGTTCGACGGCATCGTCAGCGCCGTGCTGCATCAGGGGGCATGTTCCGACACCATGGAAACCGATGGCCGTTACATGATGCAGAACAACTACCAGTACTCGCTCGATCTGCTGAATTTCTGCCAGAACGAGGAAGTGCCTTTCCTGTACGCCTCGTCCGCGTCCGTTTACGGTTCGGGCCCCAACTTCAAGGAAAGCCGCGAATTCGAGTCACCGCTCAATGTATACGCCTATTCCAAATTCCTGTTCGACCAGATCGTGCGCCGCCGCTGGCACAAGCGCAGCTCGCA
Organism: Nitrosomonadales bacterium; assembly: GCA_023259065.1. Lineage (GTDB taxonomy): Bacteria > Pseudomonadota > Gammaproteobacteria > Burkholderiales > Gallionellaceae > 39-52-133. Next base: position 16,386 of record JAHFQY010000004.1, on the reverse strand, counting down.
GATTGTCGGCCTGCGCTACTTCAACGTGTACGGCACGCGCGAACAGCACAAGGGCCGCATGGCCTCGGTGGCCTACCACTTCTTCCACCAGTATCGCGCCGAAGGCTATGTAAAGCTGTTTGAGGGCTGCGACGGCTATGCCAACGGCGGCCAGCTGCGCGACTTCGTGTCGGTGGAAGACGTGGCCAGGGTCAACATGCATTTCCTCGATCACCCCAGCCAGTCCGGCATTTTCAACCTCGGCACCGGCCAGGCGCAGAGCTTCAACGACGTGGCCGTGGCCACCATCAATGCCTTGCGCGCAGCGAAGGGCGAGGGCAAGCTGTCGCTGGAGCAGATGCACCAGCAGCAACTTATACGCTACATCTCCTTCCCCGAGCAGTTGAAGGGCAAGTACCAGAGCTACACCCAGGCCGATATCGGCGCACTGCGCGAGGTGGGCTACAAGGAGCCTTTCCTGAATGTGGAGCAGGGCACCGGGCGTTATGTGAACTACCTGCTGAGCAAGGCGAAATAAGCGTTACTGAACCAGCCACTGTTGCAGGCTGTCTGAGAACCCCGTCCGGCGCAGACCGTGTGGGGTTTTTTGTTGTACAAGCTGGGTGAATTTTGCAGTGCGCAGCATGTGTTTCCACCAACATTGGGTGCAATGCGCTACGTTTATTGCACCCTGCGTGGGTTTTCCCCTTCCGACATCTCTTGAGATATCTTTTTTTCTGCTATTTCCCTTAGCTCGGTTTCAAGTTTCAGGCATTCATTTTGAAAATCCGCATTCCGTTTAAACTCCTCCTCGGCGAGATGCTGAAGGTCGGTGCTAGGGGCATGAGTTGATATTGACAATGCCTTCTTGGAGGCGCGCTCAAGGAACATTTGCCCAACACTTTTGGAAAAAATTCCTGAAATGCCGCCCATTGCCCCAAGACCGAGAAATGTACACACGATAGAAATAACAACGGCAACCGGATTGTCCAGCCAAACTGGCACTGCTGTAATAGCAATGCCGATAAGACAAAGGCCTAAAATTGCGCGACTAATCCTCATAATGCTTATTTCTCCAGATGTTATTGAGTTTTGTAGGTCGTGTTAGCGTAGCGTAACCAGACGGCACGAATTGTCGGGTTACGGCTTGCGGCCTAACCCGACCTACGGAAGAGTGTGTGGGTGCACCAATCCTGTAGATACAAGGGTGGGCAACGCTGTGCTTCTGCCCATCCTGCACAAGCTGTGCGAATTTACGCCAGCGCCTTGACCACCAGCTCATGCACATCCTTGGACAGGCCCTTGGCCTTCGCCACTTTCTGCAACGCAGCCTGCATCTGCTTGCGCAGTGCAGGCTGATATTTCTTCCAGTGGTCCAGCGTGCGCACCAGGCGTGCGGCGACTTGCGGGTTGAGCGCGTTGAGGGCGACTACGCATTCTGCCCAGAAGGCGTAGCCGCTGCCATCCAGTGCGTGCAATTGCGCCGGGTTGCCGTTGCAGAAGCTGAAAATCAGGCTGCGCGCACGGTTGGGGTTCTTCAGGGTGAAGGCGGGATGCTGCATCAGCTTGCGCACGGCTTTGACATCGGTGGGCGCTGCCACGGCCTGCAGGCTGAACCACTTGTCGACGACCAGCGCCTCGTTCTTGAAATCCTGATAGAACTCTTTGAGCGGTTCGGCTGCGTTTTTGCTGCCGCTATTCACCAGCCCCATCAGTGCGGCCAGGCGATCGGTCATGTTGTCGGCGGCATTCACCTGTGCCAGCGCCAGCTCCTGTGTGCTGTCGTCCTGCCAGCCCAGCAGGTAGGCGAGGCTCAGGTTCTTCAGTCCGCGCTTGCCCGCGGATAGGGCATCTGCGCTGTATTTGCCGGGCGTGAGGTTGCTCTCGTAGGCAGCGATGAAATCCGCCTTGAGTTTTTCCGACAGGGTCTCGCGCATGAACTTGCGCGCAGTGCGGATGGCATGCGGGTCTATCACCTCGCACTGCTCGGCCAGCATGAGCTCGGAGGGCAAGGTGAGCATTACCTCGCGGAAGGCAGGATCCAGTGTCTCGTCGTTGAGCGTGGCGCGCATGGCGTCGATAAAAGCTTCATCCAGAACCAGCTGCTCGCCCTTCTGCACCTGCGCGATGAATTTCAGCAGGCGCTGTGTAGCCAGGCGCTGTGCGGCTTCCCAACGGTTGAAGGCATCGCTGTCGTGCGCCATCAGGTGTGCCAGCTCGTCTTCCGTATAGCTGTATTCCAGCTCCACCGGCGCGGAGAAATTGCGCAGCAGCGAGGGGGTGGGCTTGCGCGTGACCTGAGTGAACAGGAAAGTCTGTTTGCTCTTGGTTAGCTCCAGCACGCAGGTGCTTGGGGATGTGACGGCGAAAGGTGCGCCGTGCAGGTGCAAGGGCATGTCGCGGCCCTGTGCATCCAGCAGGCCCACGGCGACGGGAATGTGGAAGGGATGCTTGTCTTTTTGCCCTGCCGTCGGTTTGCACGATTGGCTTAGCGTCAACTCATAGGTTTGCTGTTCTGCATCGTATTTGCCTTGCGCCTGCACCCTGGGTGTGCCGGACTGGCTGTACCAGCGCTCAAACTGGCTCAGGTCGCGCCCGCTGCTGGATGCCATGGCATCGCGGAAATCGTCGCAGGAAACCGCTTGCCCATCGTGGCGCGCAAAATACAAATCCATGCCCTTGCGGAAGCCTTCGCGGCCGAGCAGGGTCTGGTACATGCGCACCACCTCGGCACCTTTTTCATAAATGGTGACGGTGTAGAAATTGTTGATCTCCACATAGCTGTCGGGCCGCACTGGATGTGCCATCGGGCCGGCGTCTTCGGAGAACTGGTGCTGGCGCAGCACGCGCACATCCTCGATGCGCTTGACTGCGCGCCCGCTGGGCGTGCCCACCATGTCGGCTGAAAATTCCTGGTCGCGGAATACGGTGAGGCCTTCCTTCAGCGACAGCTGGAACCAGTCGCGGCAGGTGACGCGGTTGCCGGTCCAGTTATGGAAGTACTCGTGGCCCACCACGGCCTCGATGTTGGCGTAATCGGTGTCGGTGGCGATGCTGGGGTTGGCTAGCACATACTTGGTGTTGAAGATGTTGAGGCCCTTGTTTTCCATGGCGCCCATGTTGAAGTCGCTCACTGCCACGATCATGAAACGATCCAGGTCCAGCTCCAGACCGAAGCGCTGCTGGTCCCAGCGTATGCTGTGCTTGAGCGACTCCATCGCGTGCTGGGTCTTGTCCAGATTGCCCGGTTCCACCCACACCTGCAACAGTACCTTGCGGCCCGAGTCCAGTTTGAATTTTTCTTCCTGGCACACCAGCTTGCCCGCCACCAGCGCAAACAGGTAGGACGGCTTCTTGAACGGGTCTTCCCACTTGGCATAGTGGCGGCCCTTGGGCAGGTCACCCTGTTCGACCAGGTTGCCGTTGCACAGCAGCACCGGATATTTTTTCTTGTCCGCGCGCAGCATCACCGTGTACTTGGCCATCACGTCCGGGCGGTCAGGGAAATAAGTGATCTTGCGGAAGCCCTCGGCCTCGCACTGGGTGAAGAAATTGCTGTTGGATACATACAGCCCCATCAGCGAAGTATTCTTCTCCGGCTTGATCAGCGTCTCGATTTCCAGCGTGACCTCATCCGCTGCATCGGTGATGCGCAGCTTGCCCTCTTCCAGTGTGTAGTCGCGTTTCTTGAGCAATTTTCCATTCATGCGCAAAGCCACCAGTTTCACGCTCTCGCCCAGCAGTTCTATGGTGTGGCTCTTGGCCTGTGGGTTGCGCTGCAGGGTGATGCGCGTGGCCACGCGCGTGGCAGCCGGGTCAAGGTCAAAGCCCATCTCCACGGTGTTTACCCAGTAAGACGGGGCAGTGTATTCGTGACGAAAAATGGTCTTGGGCGTATTGCTGGTCATGTGCAGTGGCTCCGCTGGAAATTGAATGGGTTGAATTTTACCTGTGTGTTGGCTAGGCGGGACAATTTGTTGCGTGAGCCGTAATTACCCATTACCTGACTCGATCTCCCTTAGTCGGAGGTAGGAGCGTGCCCTGCACGCGAATCGCACGCAGGGCGTTCTCCTACAAGGGGGCTCTGTCCTGATGGATGATTTGAGTTTATCGCAACAACCAAACCCGTCTCGCTGTTTTGCAGCAGCCCAGTTATCATGCTGAAATTGGAAATCAGGAAAGAAATCTATGTATCACTCCCTCGAAGATTTTGTCGGCAACACCCCGCTGGTCAAGCTCAAGCGCATCCCCGGCGCAACCAGCAACACCATCCTGGCCAAGCTGGAAGGCAACAATCCCGCCGGCTCGGTAAAAGACAGGCCGGCCCTTTCGATGATCAGCAAGGCCGAGGCGCGCGGCGACATCAAGCCGGGCGACACGCTGATCGAGGCGACCAGCGGCAACACAGGCATTGCCTTGGCCATGGCCGCAGCCATGCGCGGCTACAAGATGATACTGGTGATGCCGGAGAACCAGAGCGTGGAGCGCTGCCAGACCATGCGCGCCTTCGGCGCCGAGCTGATCCTTACCGCCAAGGCCGGCAGCATGGAGCTGGCGCGCGACACCGCCGAGAAGCTGCGTGATCAAGGGCGCGGCATCATCCTCGATCAGTTTGCCAACCCCGATAACCCGCTGGCCCATTACGAAGGCACCGCACCGGAAATCTGGCGCGACACCAATGGTCAAATCACCCACTTCATTAGCAGTATGGGCACCACCGGCACGCTTATGGGTTGCTCGCGCTACTTCAAGGAAGTGAATCCGGCAATCAAGATTATCGGCGTGCAGCCGGAAGAAGGCGCGCAGATTCCCGGCATCCGCAAATGGCCGGAAGCGTATTTGCCAAAGATATACAGCTCCCAGAATGTGGACAGCCTGGAGTATGTCAGCCAGCCTGTGGCCGAAGAGATGACGCGCCGCCTGGCGCGCGAAGAGGGCATCTTCTGCGGCATCTCGTCCGGTGGTGCGCTGGCCGTGGCGCTGCGCATCTCGCAGCAGGTGGAGAATGCCACCATCGTGTTTATTGTGTGTGATCGTGGGGATCGCTATCTGAGTACAGGGGTATTTCCGGCGTGATTTGGAGAGGCTGTGATTGTAGGCAATAGCTGTTAAATAATTTAACAAGAAGGGATTTGGAGATGGGTAAAAAGGATCATTTCAAAGCATTATTCGAGAGCATAGACCGCCAGGACCTTGACACATTTCTGGATCATCTCTCGGGCGATGTGATATTCAGGTTTGGTAATGCCGAGCCCGTCAGTGGAAAGGCTGCCGTTGGTGACGTTGTGCATGGTTTTTTTTCAAGCATCAAAGCACTCCGGCATGAGATAACTGAATCTTGGGATATGGCTAATTCGGTAACCTGCCATGGCATGGTCACGTACACAAGGCATGATTCGAGTACGCTGACGATTCCCTTTGCAAACATCTTCAGGGTTGATGGTGGGCTGATCAGCGAGTACCTCATCTTTGCCGATGTGTCCGGATTGTATTGAAGCGCTTAACAAGCCCGGTAGGTCGGGCCTTAAGGGTGGGCTCAAGCTTCCTCTACTTCGTGTGATAGTAGCTAACCACCACGGAGAGAAAGATACAAGGGTGGGCAAGCGGTTTGTGTTTGCCCGCGCGGTGCAATATTTGGCGAAGCGGTGCGATGAATGTATGCAATGCAGTTCGTAGGCAACGCTGCGCTTTTCCTCTCCTGCGATGAATTGCAAAACCAATCAATAGAAAATTATGTCTTTACCCCGCGCTTTACCAAAATTCTCTGTCGCTATCATCGGCGGCGGCCCCGCCGGGCTGATGGCGGCAGAGATGCTGAGCCAGCGCGGAGTGCGTGTGGATGTATTTGACGCCATGCCCACGGTCGGACGCAAGTTCCTGATGGCGGGCAAGGGCGGCATGAACATCACGCACTCCGAGTCGCTGGACTCTTTTCTGCAGCGCTACGGCGCACGGCGCTTCCACATCAAGCCGTTGCTGGAAAGTTTTTCACCGGACGCGCTGCGCGAGTGGATACATGGGCTCGGCATAGAAACTTTTGTGGGCAGCTCAGGCCGCGTGTTTCCAAGCGACATGAAGGCCGCACCGCTGTTGCGTGCCTGGCTGCACAGGCTGCGCGAAAGCGGAGTGAGCTTGCATATGCGCCATCGCTGGTGTGGCTGGGACGAGGCAGGCGCGTTGCGCTTTGAGACACCAGAGGGTGAGTTCACCGTTCATGCTGACGCAGTGGTGCTGGCGCTGGGCGGCGGCAGCTGGGCGCGGCTGGGGAGCGACGGGGCATGGGTACCCTTGCTGGCGCAGCGCGGTGTGGATGTGGCCGCGCTGCGTCCGGCCAACTGCGGCTTTGACGCAGACTGGAGCGAGCACTTCCGCACGCGCTTTGCCGGCCAGCCGTTAAAGGCTGTGGTTCTTACCTTTACCGATGCTGCGGGTGTCACGCATAGGCGCCAGGGGGACTGCATAGTGACGGCAACGGGGATAGAGGGCGGGCTGATCTATGCCTTGTCCGCACCCATTCGCGACGAGATTGCAGCCCGTGGCTCAGCTACTGTTTATCTCGACCTGACCCCGGGCAAGGATCTGGCGCGGGTAACTGCCGAAGTGTCGCATCCGCGCGGCTCACGCTCCATCTCCAGCCACTTGCAAAGCCGCGTGGGAATCAAGGGCGTGCAGACCGGTTTGCTGCGCGAGTGCGTGGCGGCAGAAGAGTTTGCCGACCCTGTGCGCCTGGCTCATGCCATCAAAGCGCTGCCGCTGCGCCTGGTTGCGCCACGCCCGCTGGATGAGGCTATCAGCAGTGCAGGCGGTGTGACCTTCGAGGCGCTGGATGAGCGGCTGATGCTCAAGGCGCTGCCGGGGATGTTTTGTGCGGGCGAGATGCTGGACTGGGAAGCTCCCACGGGTGGATATCTGCTCACAGCCTGCTTTGCCAGCGGCAGGGTGGCGGGAGAAGGAGTGCTGGAGTGGTTGCGCTTGTCCCCACAACACAGTGATGTTGACGCAAAGATTTAATCGTTTTGCGCCAGCTTGGGCCTGGATAATGCGGGGTTCTGCGCGAAGTAGCGCTTGATGCCGCCGAGTATCGCCCCGGCCAGCTTGTTCTGGTAGTCCTCGTTGTTCAAGCGTTTCTCTTCGGTGGGATTGCTGATAAAGGCAGTCTCCACCAGCACTGAGGGAATGTCCGGCGCTTTCAGCACGGCAAAGCCGGCCTGCTCGACGAAACCGCGATGCAGCGTGTTCATGCCCCCAAGCTCGCCCAGCACATGCTTGGCCAGCTTGAGGCTGTCGCTGATGGTGGCGGTCTGCGACAGGTCAAGCAGGGTGCGCGCGAGGTAGGGGTCTTTCACGTCGATGTTGACGCCGCCTATCATGTCGGCCTCGTTTTCCTTCTTTGCCAGCCAGCGTGCGGTGGCGCTGGTGGCGCCGCGCTCCGACAGGGCAAACACCGAAGAGCCGCGCGCATAGGGCTTGACGAAGGCATCGGCATGGATGGAGACGAACAGGTCGGCATGCGCCTGGCGCGCCTTGACCACGCGGCCACCCAGCGGAATGAAGTAATCGCCATCGCGGATCAGCAGGGCGCGCATGCCGGGAGTATCGTCAATCTGCGCCTTGAGCTTGCGCGCGATGGCCAGGGTGACATGCTTTTCATGAGTGCCGCCACGGCCGTGTGCACCGGGGTCTTCACCGCCATGGCCGGCATCCACAGCGATAATCAGGATACGGTTGCTGAGCTCGGTGCGGCCGTGCGGCAGCGGCTTGTCGGGCACGACGGCAGGCGTGGTGGCGACTTGTGCTGCAGGCTCGTGTTGTGTCGGCTTCACCGGCTCTGCTGTCGCGGCTGCACTCGCGGCTTCAGCGCCACCCACCTTGACGCCGGTAGCCTGTAGCAGGGCGATCATGGGGTCGACTGGCTGGGCCGGATATACGTCCAGCACCATGCGATGGCCGTATTCCGCGACCGGCTTGAGGTTGAACAGCTGCGGCTTGATTTCGGTCTTGAGATCCAGCACCAGGCGCACCACGCCGGGTTTGAAACGGCCCACGCGCACACTCTTGATGTAGGGGTCGTCGTTGCCGATCTTGCTGCTGAGCTCGTTCAGGACGGCATTGATGTCTACATTATCCAGGTCGACCACCAGGCGTTCCGGGTCCTTCAATGACATGACCTTGTAGCTGATGGGCTGGTTTGATTCCAGGGTGAGGCGCGTGTAATCCTGCGCAGGCCATACGCGGGTTGCGCTGATGGCGATGGCTGCATAGGCCTGCGGTATGCACAGCAGGCAGATCAGTGCGGCTAACTTTGCAGCTTGTTTAAGCATTCATTGCCCGTTTGTGTATGCGCATGGAGCGCAATGTTGCGCCCTGCGGGAAGTATCTCGAAAACAATTTCCACATCGGCATGGGGGAGCAGTCCCTCGGCCTGTTGCGGCCATTCCACCAGGCAAATATTGCGGCCGTCGAATTCATCGCGGAACCCCGCAGTTTCCCATTCTTCCGGGTCGCGGAAGCGGTACAAATCAAAGTGGCGCAAGTGTAACCCAGCGGCTTCGTATTGCTCAACCAGGGTGTAGGTGGGGCTCTTCACCCGCCCCTGATAACCCAGTGCATTCAGCACGCCGCGCACCAGCGTGGTTTTTCCCGCCCCCAGATCGCCGCGCAGATAGATCACCATGCCGGGCGCCAGCGCGTGAGCCAGCCGCGCGGAAAACGCCACAGTGGCAGCCTCATCGGGCAGGCTGGTTGCAAGCTCCCGCCCTGCGGCGGCATGCCTGCTTGCAACACTTCGGCTATCATCCGGTTTATGCAAAACGAGATTCCTCAAGTAGTCGATTACGCCGCACTCGCCGCCAAAATAAAGGTGTGGGGAGCCGAGTTGGGCTTCCAGGCCGTGGGCATAGCCAACACCGATCTGGGTGCGGCGGAAGCGCGCATGCAGGAATGGCTGGCGCAGGGCTACCACGGCGCGATGGATTATATGGCAAAACACGGCACGAAACGCAGCCGCCCGGACGAGTTGATTCCGGGCACCCTGCGCGTGATTTCCCTGCGCATGGACTACTACCCGCCGGATGCAAAGGACGCCTGGGAAGTGATGGCGAATGGCGAGCGCGCATTTATTTCGCGCTATGCGCTGGGGCGCGATTACCACAAGGTGTTGCGCAACCGCCTGGAGAAACTGGCGCAACACATACGCGAGGAGAGCGGCACGGCGCATTGCCGCGTGTTTACCGACAGCGCGCCGGTGCTGGAAGTGGAGCTGGCTGCCAAGGCGCATCTGGGTTGGCGCGGCAAGCACACCCTGCTGCTGACGCGGGATCATGGCTCATGGTTTTTTCTGGGGGAAATTTATACCGACCTGCCCCTGCCAGCCGATGCGGAAGAGCAGGAAAACCACTGCGGCACCTGCACTTCCTGCATCAGCATTTGCCCGACACAGGCCATCGTTGCGCCGTACAAGGTGGATGCGCGACGCTGCATTTCCTACCTCACCATCGAGCTGAAGGGTAGCATTCCCGTGGAGTTGCGCGCCCTGATGGGAAACCGCATCTATGGCTGCGACGACTGCCAGCTGGCGTGCCCGTGGAACCGCTTCGGCAAAAAATCGCTGGAGCCAGATTACGCGGCGCGTCACGGGCTGGATGACGTGTCGCTGCTTGAACTGTTTGCCTGGGATGAGGCGACCTTCCAGCAAAAATTTGCCGGCAGCGCCATTTATCGCATCGGCCATGAGCAATGGTTGCGCAACATCGCGGTGGCGCTGGGCAATGCACCGCGCAGCGATGACGTGCTCAAGGCCTTGAACTCACGCCTGGCGCACCCTTCTGAAGTGGTGCGGGAACATGTACTGTGGGCGTTGCGGCGGCAGGGCGGGGGTTGATTGTGCAATACGGAAGCTTATGGATAATGTGTCAATGAGTCATAACTAAGCAGGCCTAGATAATTTGGCCTATATCCCCCCCAAGCCCTTTGCTGTTAAATTGCCACCCGTTACTTAACTCGGTTATTCACTGGGCATACTCTGCCAATTTTGGCACCTAGCTGTTTTGGTAGATATTTGAGTCCGTATAGTTCGTTACAATTCTAAGCAACATGTGTTTTTGATTTCGGTGTGCCTGATTTAAAAACAATCCTGATCAGCCAAGTGCTATTTCCCCGGTTTAACGATTGGAGAGAGACAGGAGTGTTTGTTTGAGACTAGCCACGAATGGATATTGAAACGCAGTTGGTTTTAATCGCTAGTCCAATAACAAGGTGCCTCGATGAGATGTACATGCAACCCTATTGCGCGGAAACGCCTGATTGTCATATCTGCGCTTGTCAGCCTGACGCTAATCTCCGCGAATATCCACGCACAAACCATCGAAACGCCTGATACGGCAGAGCAGCGCAATCGCGCCAGGGAAGAAGCAATCGAGCGCGAGCGTCAGCAACAGGCGCCGCGTGTTGACTTGCAGGGAGAGGCGGGCAAGCCTGCTGCCATGCTGGCGCTGCCGGAAGAAACCCCTTGTTTCAAGATAGACAACTTCCGCCTGGAAGTCCCCGCGCAGCTGCCTGCAAAAACCCGCGCCTTGGGCGCCAGCATCCTGCCGCAGGATCACTTCCGCTTTGCGCAAGACCAGCTGGAGACATATAGCGGCCGCTGTATCGGCCGCGAAGGTGTGGGCTACATACTCAAAGGCCTGACAGACCAAATCCTCGGTAAAGGCTACACCACCACACGTCTGGGCATTCCCGAGCAGGATCTGTCCACTGGCACACTCAAGCTGACCCTCATCCCTGGCGTCATCCATCAAATCCGCTTTGCCGACCCGGCAACACCGGGCCGGCTCAATGCCTTTCCATCCCGTGCCGGGGACCTGTTCAACCTGCGCGACTTCGAGCAGGGGCTGGAGCAGATGAAGCGTGTCACCAGCCAGGATGTGGACATGCAGATCGTGCCAGCCGGCGTGTTGGGAGAGAGCGATGTGGTGGTCTCGGTTACGCGCACCAAATCGTGGAAAATCATTGCCAGCCTGGATGATTCGGGCGCCAAGGGCACCGGCAAGTTGCAGGCGGGATTGACGCTCGGCTGGGATAACCTGCTCGATGCCAACGATATGTTCACCTTTGGCTCCACCTCGGATGGGGAGCGCGAAGGGCAGGTTCGCGGCACCAGAGGCTACAACGCCAGCTACTCCATCCCTTTCGGCTACTGGACGCTCACCCTGTCGGCGAGCGATTACCTGTATCACCAGCAAATTGCAGGCATCAACCAGACCTTCGTTTCCAGCGGCGATTCGCAAAACTTCGATACCAAAATAGGCTACCTGTTCTATCGCGACCAGATGCAGAAAGACACCGTGCAGTTCCGTACCGGCAGGCGCTGGAGCCACAGCTATATCGACGACACCGAAGTGGAAGTGCAATACCGCAACACCACCTTTGCCGAAATTGCCCTGTTGCACAAACACTACATCGGGCAATCGCAGCTCGACGTGACGGCCGCTTACCGCTGGGGCACACCGTGGTTTGGTGCACAGGAAGACCCCGCCTACCTGCCTGCTAGCAGCCCCCTGCTGAATTACCGGCTGGAAACCCTCGACGCCACGCTGAGCACTCCCTTCAAGGTTTGGGACAAAGCACTCAATTACACAGCCACCTTGCGCGCGCAAAACACCAACTCGCCCCTGTACGCCTCCGAATGGTTCTCCATCGGCAGCCGCTGGACAGTGCGCGGCTTTGACGGCGAAAGCACTCTGGGAGCCGAAACGGGTTTCTTCCTGCGCAACGAGTTGGGCATACCCATTACTGACACAACGCAGTCGATTTACGTCGGGCTGGATTACGGCAAAGTCTATGGCGCCAATGTGCCCAACCTTATCGGTGACCAGCTTGCCGGCGCAGTGCTGGGCATGCGCGGAACCCTGATCAAGGGTATGAGCTACGACATCTTTGCGGGCGTGCCGATTTACAAGCCTGAAGGATTTCGTACTGCAAGCACGACAGCCGGATTCAGTTTGAATTACCAAATTTAATAACGTATTCATCACACGAGATGTCACATCGGGGACTCACCATGCACAAGCACCTGGACACTGAAACAGCCACCCATAGCCCTGCACCTCGCTCACGCCGCACCATCGCCTGGCTTACCCTGCTCGTCTATGTCGGCCAGCCACTGGCGGCAACGGCCCAGGTGGTAGCTGATCAAGCAGCCACAGCGCAGAAGCGCCCCGTGATCGACAACACCGCCAATGGCATCCCTCTGGTGCAGATCACCGCACCCAATGCCTCCGGTCTGTCGCACAACCAGTACACCCAGTTCAACGTCGGTCCCAACGGCCTTATCCTCAACAACAGCAGCACCTCTGTACTCACCCAGCAAGCCGGCTACGTGCCCGGCAACCAGAACATGGCGAATGGCACGGCGCGCATCATCCTAAACGAGGTCACCAGCACCTCAACCAGCCAGCTCAACGGCTACACCGAAGTCGCTGGCTCCCGTGCCGAAGTCATCATCGCCAACCCCAATGGCATCAGCTGTAACGGCTGCGGCTTCATCAACACCAGCCGTGGCATGCTCACCACCGGCACCCCGGTATTCGGCGGCAGCGGCAGCCTGGACGCCTTCCGCGTCAGTGCCGGAGAAATCAACATCGGCGCCAGCGGCCTGAATGCCAGCAACACCGACCAGCTCGACCTCATCGCACGCAGCGTCAAGGTCAATGGCGAACTGTGGGGTAACAACCTCAACGTCATCACTGGCGCCAACCAGGTGAATTACGCCAACCTCGGCGTGCAAGTCATCAATGGAGATGCCAACAAACCCACCGTCGGCATCGACGTGGCCCAGCTCGGCGGCATGTACGCCAACAAAATCCGCTTGGTCGGCACCGAGGCAGGGGTGGGGGTGAATAGCCAGGGCAACATTGCCACGCAGGCCGGCGATATTGTTATCGACAATCAGGGACAACTCACACTGGCAGGGGCCACCTCAGCTGGCGGCAATCTCAGCCTGAACGGTAGCAGCATCAATGTAACCGGAAACCTGGGCGCAGGCATCGACAGCAGCGGTGTGGCCACCCAGGGCGGCACGGTGGCCATGACTGCCACAGGTGGTAACATCAGCAACAGCGGTCGTATCGCCGGCAACTCCATCACCAGCAACAGCGATAGTTTTACCAATACCGGTACCCTGATCGGTGACAACCTCACTCTCAGCGCAAACACCCTGAATAACCAGGGTGCCAGAGCGATCATCGCCAGCACGCAACGTCTCGACCTCATCATCCAGAACACCCTCAACAATCAGGATGGTGCAACCCTGTACAGCCTGGGGGATGTGAACATCGGTTCCAACAATGTGATCGGCATGGATGGCTACGTCACGGGACGCACGGCGACGGTCAACAACCAGTCGGCCACCATCGAGGCTGGCAACGACCTGAGTGTCAGCGCAGATCAGCTCACCAACCAGCGCAGCGTGGTCGGGGTGGAGTGGGGGCCGGAAGTACTGGGTGCCTACGTTTCAGGTAACCCGCGCTACACGCCCAGTTATTCGGATCAGCAGTTCACCGTGAATACGACACCTGCCGCACAGATGCTGGCAGGAAATAACATGTGGTTGAGCGCCAACACTCTAACCAATGACTACAGTACCATTGCGTCTGGGCTACAGCTTAATGTGAATGCAACCACCGTTAACAACTCTGGCGCTGCATTCATGCAGCGCATGACGGTGACCAATGGTTGGCAAGACATCACTGTAATGGGAGTGGTTGGAGGCCATGATGAGTGTTATCCCTGTCATTGGGTGTATGACTGGGGCTGGATCAATCAAACTATTCCCTATGCTCCTGCTCCAACCTACGCGACCATAGGCTCAGCGAATTACACTTTCGCAGCGAATACTCCGCCGGCAAATCAAGCCGTAAATAGCGCCGCGTTAAAAGTTCCCGCCAATGGGCTGTATACCATCCAGACACAGCCCAATCAGCCTTATCTGATCGTCACCGATCCGCGTTTTACCAGCTACCAGAATTTCGTTTCCAGCGATTACATGCTGGATCGCCTGGTAATGGATCCGGCCATGATCCAGAAACGGCTGGGGGATGGATTCTACGAGCAAAAATTGGTGGCTGAGCAAATTCTGCAGGCAACCGGTAAGCGCAACTTGAGCGGCTTCAGCAATATCCAGACCAGCTACCAGGCACTGATGGACGCCGCTCTGGCCGAGTCTCATGACCTCAAGTTGATTCCAGGTGTAGCACTGACCAAGGATCAGATTGCCGCTTTGCGCCATGACATCGTATGGATGGTGGCCGAAGACGTGAAGATGGCGGATGGGAGCACAATCAAGGCGCTGGCGCCAAAAGTGTATTTCAGTCAAACCAACCAGATGAAGCTCAGCCCCGGTGGCGCATTGATTGCAGCGAACGAGATCAGCCTCAAATCCGGTGGCTTGTTCGACAACAGCGGTCAGATCGTCAGCGATAGTGCCACCAGCCTGATCGTGGGCGACCTGGTTAACCGTGGCGCTATCCAGAGCGCTGGGACAATGTATTTGCAGGCCGCCAATGACATCAGCAACCTGTCCGGCAGCATAGCGGGGCAGGACGTTACGATTATTGCCGGTCGTGACATACGAAATGAGCGGACTGCAAAGGAAATTACGAGCACGACAACTAAAACTACTGCCACCACCAACGAAGGGGCATTTGCTAGGTTGGCTGTCAGAACTTCATACGCAAGTTCAGGAAGCACTAGTGCCACCGAGTTAGGGCTGGAGGCTAGCATCACTGCCACGAACGGGCTAAGTATCACTGCTGGGCGCAACATCTCGATGACGGGTGCAAAGGTGAAAGCAGGCGGTAGCGCCTATCTGGCCACAGGGCAGGATATCGAGCTGAATTCTCTGATTACTCACCTCAATAGTACTGGCGCTGACTATAGGTATGACAGCGTAACCAATCTTGGCAGTTTGGTTGAAACCGGAGGCAACCTGACACTGCAGGCAGGCACCTTTCGGCAAGAGCAGGGCGATCAGACTGGCAACATCAAGTTGACCGCTGCCCAATTGCGGGCAGGGGGAGATGTAACCATCCTGGCTGGACAAAACATATTTCTGCAAGCCGGTAATAACACCATTAGTGCAAGTGGCGGCTACGGCTCGTATAGCAGCGTCACCAGTATTGGTAGTTCGATTGAATCGGGAGTTAACCTGACTTTGCAGGTAAACCCGCTTCAACAAGCTCAGGGTGATCAGGCTGGAAGCATCAACATGACCGCTGCCCAATTGAAAGCTGGAGGCGATACAAATGTGCTGGGCGGGGATATATCTTTATTTGCAGGCAATAATACGACTAATGCAAGTGGCAATAATAACGAGTATTTCAACAGCGTAACGAATCTTGGTAGTTCAGTTGAGACCGATGGCAACCTGACTCTGCAAGCAGGCCGGCTTCAACAAGCGCAGGGCGATCAGACTGGAAGCATCAACATGACCGCCGCTCAACTGAAGGCCGGAGGCGACGCCACCATGCTGGCTGGCGGGAATATATCTTCGCGAGCCGGCAATAAAACTACCAATGCAAGTGGTAGCTACAACTCATACATCAACAACCTAACCAATCTCGGTAGTTCGGTTGGTGCAAGTGGAAATCTGACGCTGAAGGCCGGTAAGGATTTGCAGGCTACAGCAGCAAAATTAAGCGCTGGAGGCGATGCTACCTTGTTCGCTGGAGGGGATATTTCGCTGCTGGCGGCCAAAGACAGCAATACAAATGGTTACGATATTGGCTCTCGGATGGAGAAGCACTACGATGAAACCGTCGTTGGCACATCCATCAATACGGGAGGCAATATCGTATTGACCACCACGCCGTCTCAATCAGGCGAGCGCAAGTCTGGCGACATCAATCTGCAAAGCGCCACGCTGAACAGCAGCACCGGTGACCTCGCGCTAGTGGCTGCAGGCAATGTGAATATCGGCGGCACCAAAGAGCGTCATTACTCGCTGGTTCAGACAATTACTGAAGACAGCGGCCTTTTTTCCAGCTCAACTACGGTAGATAGAACCGAAAAAGATCGCCAGGATGCCATTGGCAGTTCCCTTGGCGGAAATCGCATTCTGGTGAAGAGTGGTAATGATCTCGGGGTGGTAGGTAGCGATGTCGTGTCCACCTACGACACCACGCTCCTCGCGAAGAACAACATCAATATTCTCGCCAGCGAAAACACCTCTTCCTTCAGCAGCTATCACCATGAAGAGAAGTCCGGCTTTATGTCTGGTGGCGGCCTGTCCATCAGTTATGGCTCTCAGGATCTCAAAGAAACTCAGGTAACCCGCGAGACCACCCACACTGCCAGCACCATTGGCAGCATCAACGGCAACGTGACCCTGCAGGCTGGAAAAGACTACACCCA
>JAHFQY010000040.1 GCA_023259065.1 Nitrosomonadales bacterium | reverse complement strand
GCCACTTTCCTGCTGAATGAAAAACGCGGCGACATTTTCAACATCGAGTCGCGCTTGAAGGTGAACATCACCCTCATCCCCAACCCGCACATGGAAACGCCCAATTACAGCGTAACCCGTTTGCGCCAGGACGACATTACCTCCGACCACCTGCAGGCCAGCTACAAGCTGGTGGAGAAGCCGGAAGAGAAGAGCGCGGCAACTGGCACCCAGAGCGTCAAGGTGCAGCGCCCGCAAGCCGCTGTTCAGGGCATTACGCCTACACAGCCAGCGCCCAAGCACGTAGAGGCAAAAGCTCCGTCTGTGCTGAGTAAATTCTTTGCCTGGGTAAAATCACTGACTGCCTCTGCACCGGCCAAGCCAGCGAGCGAGAACAAGCCGCGCCATGGCCAGCAACGCCGTGACCGCAACGAGGGCAACCGCCCCGAAGGTGGCTCGCAGCAAGGCAACCGCCAGCGCAACAAACCACGCCGCGACAAGGAAGAAGCTCCACGCGTTGACAAACCGGCACGTCCGGAAGCTGGCAAGCCACAAGAACAGCGTGGCGAGCGTCCGCAACGTCCGCCGCGTGCGGCGCCTGAAAAGCCTGCGTTGGAAAGTGCAGCTCCGGTTGCACGCCCCGAAGGTGAAGAAGGCGGTAACCGCGAAGGCCGCAAGCGTGGCCGTCGCGGTGGCAAGCGCGAGCGTGAGCGTCGTGAACAGCAGAACACCGAGCAGACAGCTACTCAGCCGCAAGTTGAAGCCGGAGGCAATGCTCAGCCTGTATTCGCAGAGGCTCCTGTCGTGATTCAGCAGCAGCCTGCTGCGCAGGTCGTGCCTGTGGTTGCAGAGACCGATGCGCCTGCCCCCGTGCTGGTACAAGCAGCACCAGTTCAGGCAACTGAGACGGTTACCAACGCCCCGGCCAGCGAAAGCCAGGCAGGACTGGTGCAAATTGAGACGGATGCCGCCAAGCTTGCTGCCATCGCCAGCGCGCAAGCAGCGGCCAGCAATGCCGCACCCGCCTCGCGCCGTCGTTCACGTCCGCGTGAGATTTACACCTACAACAGCAATGAACCCCTGGTGCAAATCGAGACCCAGCCTCTTGAGACTCATGCCGAGAAATAAATAACCGTTGGCATCAAAAGAAGAAACCGCACTGTTCTCACAGTGCGGTTTTTTATTTTCTGATTATTGGGCAATGGGAGCGCCGACGTCCCCGTCGGCAATGCTTCCACCGAAATGCCGACGGGGACGTCGGCGCTCCCAGCACTACACTAGAAATGCTTCTTCTGTATATGCTGCAACAGCCCCTCTGCTGCGTCTTCCACCATGTCCAGCACGCGCTCGAAGCCATCCGCGCCGCCGTAGTAAGGGTCGGGGACCTCGCGTTGCGTATGGTGATTGGCGTACTGCAGAAACAGGCCGACACGATCACGTTGCGCCGGCGGGCAGATTTGATGCAGGTTGCCGAGGTTGGCGCTGTCCATCGCCAGCACATAATCAAAGCGGCTGAAGTCAGCCACTTCAACCTGGCGCCCGCGCAGTGCGCTCATGTCATAGCCACGCTTGCTGGCCGCCTGCTGTGTGCGCGCATCAGGTACTGCGCCAATGTGATAGTCATGCGTGCCGGAGGAATCAATCAGGATGTGTTCGCCCAGCCCCGCCTCTTCCACTCGCGCCCTGAACACCGCTTCCGCCGTGGGCGAGCGGCAGATATTTCCCATGCAGACGAATAAAACTTTTACTGTGCTCATTTCACTCCACCACCATCATTACTGTTATCTGAATACCAGAACCATGCCGCTCACGATCAGCAGCAGGCTGATGCCGCGCTGAAACTGCTCGTGCGTCAGCTTCGAGTGTATATGCCCGCCGATGTACATGAACACGCCCATGATGGGCAAGGCACAAGCAACGAGACTGAAGAATTTCAGGTTGAAGAAACCCGAGCTGGCAAAGCCCACGATGCGCCCCGCCCCATCCAGCAAGAATGTCACCGCCAGCGTCGCGCGGAAGGCCACCTTATCCAGGCCGCGTGCCTTGAAGTAAGTCACGTAGAAAGGCCCACCGGTGCCAAACAGGGTGCCTATCATGCCCCCGGAAAGACCTGCCATGGCGCCCCAGCCCCTTGCCGCGCCAGCCTTGGGGCTGTAGCCGGACAAGGTATACAAGGTGAACAGGATGACGAACACACCCAGGGCTCGGGTGAGCAGCAAGGCGTCCGACTGCGATATAAAGATCAGCGCGAACACCACGCCGGCAAGGCTGAAAGGAATCAGCGGCAATATTTCTTTCCAGCGGATTTCGCCACGGTTGCTCAGGCCGTGGCTGAGTGAAGCCGTGTAATCCAGCAGCACCATCAGCGGTACCACCAGTGATAGCGGCAACATCAGACTCAGCAGTGGCACTGCAATCAGCCCCGAGCCAAAACCGGCTATCCCCCGCACCAGAAAGGCCAGCGCCAGAACAAGCGCGCTGGCGGCGAGTTGGAAATGTGTAAACGTGTCGATCAAAATATTCTGCTTTGCGGTTTTATTGATACATGTCTGGCGTCACACCCCTGAAAACAGCACGCTCTCGCGCAGCTTCTTCAACTGATCGCGCAGCTCGGCGGCTCGCTCAAACTCCAGATTCTTGGCGGCGTGCAGCATGTCTTTTTCCAGGCGGCGGATTTCTTTCGACACATCCTTCTCGCTCATCGCCAGATATTTCGCCTCAGCCTGCGCCGCTTTGAGCTGCTTGCGCGCGGCATCCGGCTCGTACATGCCGTCGATGATGTCCTTGATGCGCTTGGTCACGCTCAGCGGGGTGATGCCGTGCGCTGCGTTATGCGCCAGCTGTTTGTTGCGGCGGCGTTCAGTCTCGTCTATCGCATAACGCATGGAATCGGTGATGCGGTCGGCATACAGGATGGCGGTACCGTGCAGGTGGCGTGCGGCACGGCCTATGGTCTGGATCAGCGAGCGGCGTGAACGCAAAAAACCTTCCTTGTCGGCATCCAGTATCGCCACCAGCGACACCTCGGGAATGTCCAGCCCCTCGCGCAGCAGGTTGATGCCGATAAGCACGTCAAACATGCCCAAGCGCAAGTCGCGGATGATTTCCACGCGCTCCACGGTTTCGATATCGGAATGCAGGTAGCGCACCTTGATGCCGTGCTCGGACAGGTAGTCGGTGAGGTCTTCCGACATGCGTTTGGTCAGGGTGGTGACCAGCACGCGCTCGCCCTGCTTGATGCGCAGGTTGATTTCGGACATCAGGTCGTCGACCTGGCTGGTTGCCGGGCGAACTTCAATAATTGGATCTACCAGGCCGGTGGGGCGCACCACCTGCTCCACCACCTGACCGGCATGCTGCTCCTCGTAGTCTGCCGGCGTGGCGGAAACAAAGATGCTCTGGCGCATGCAGCGCTCGAATTCGTCAAAACGCAACGGGCGATTATCCAGTGCCGAGGGCAGGCGGAAGCCGTAGTTGACCAGATTTTCCTTGCGTGCGCGGTCGCCCTTGTACATGCCGCCCACTTGCGGAACGGTGACGTGGCTTTCATCCAGGAACATCAGCGCATCCGGCGGCAGGTAGTCCAGCAGGGTGGGCGGCGGGTCGCCGGGGTTGCGCCCGGACAGGTGGCGCGAGTAGTTCTCGATGCCCTTGCAGAAGCCTATCTCGTTAAGCATCTCCAGGTCATGGCGGGTGCGCTGCTCGATGCGTTGCGCCTCCACCAGCTTGTTCTCGCGCTGGAAGAAGGCGATGCGCTCGGCCAGCTCCAGCTTGATCTGCTCGATTGCACGCAAAGTGGTGGCGCGCGGGGTGACGTAATGGCTGGAAGGATAAACCGTATAGCGCGGCACTTTGCTGAGTATCTGGCCGGTGAGCGGATCGAACAGCGACAGGCTCTCCACCTCGTCGTCGAACAATGTCAGGCGCAGGGCATGCTCGCTGCTCTCTGCCGGGAAGATGTCGATGACGTCGCCACGCACGCGGAAATGGCCGCGCGAAAAGTCGATGTCGTTGCGTTCGTACTGCATGTCGGTGAGGCGCTTGATCACTTCGCGCTGCGGCGCTGCCTCGTTCTGGCGCAGGTGCAGGATCATGCCGTGGTAATCCACCGGGTCGCCGATACCGTAGATCGCCGACACCGTGGCGACTATGATGGAATCCTGCCGCTCCAGCAGGGACTTGGTGGCAGACAGGCGCAATTGCTCGATCTGCTCGTTGATGCTGGAATCTTTCTCGATAAACATGTCGCGCGAAGGGACATAGGCTTCCGGCTGGTAATAGTCGTAGTAGGAAACGAAGTATTCCACCGCGTTTTCCGGAAAAAACTCGCGCATTTCCGCATATAACTGCGCCGCCAGGGTCTTGTTGGGCGCCATCACGATGGCAGGCCGCCCCAGTCGGGCGATCACGTTGGCCATGGTGTAGGTCTTTCCGGAGCCGGTCACCCCCAGCAGGGTCTGGAACGACAGGCCGTCGCGCACCCCTTCCACCAGTTTTTCTATGGCAGCGGGCTGATCGCCGGCCGGCTCGAACGGCTCGTGCAAACGATAAGGGCTATTGGGAAAGGTTTTAATCACGGGTATAATTTCGCGCAAATCGAACAGCACAGTTTAACATGCGGCAGTGCCGCGACCGACAGATAAGGACCGCCATCTTGCAACTCTCCAAACGCGTTCAGGCTATCAAACCCTCCCCCACCCTGGCCGTTACGGCACGGGCAGCCAAACTCAAGGCCGAGGGCAAGGACATTATCGGGCTGGGTGTAGGCGAACCTGATTTCGATACCCCGCAGCACATCAAAGATGCGGGCATCGCGGCAATAAACAAGGGCTTCACCAAGTACACCGCGGTCAGCGGCACCCCTACACTCAAGCAGGCAATTATCGCCAAGTTCAAGCGCGATAACGGGCTGGACTACACAGCCAAGCAGATACTGGTTTCCTGCGGCGGCAAGCAGAGTTTCTTCAACCTCGCGCTGGCGGTCATCAACCCGGGCGACGAGGTCATCATCACCGCGCCTTACTGGGTCTCCTATCCCGACATCGTGATCATCGCCGAAGGCAAGCCGGTCATTGTGGAAGCCGGCATAGCACAGGGCTTCAAGATGACGCCCGCACAGCTGCAAGCCGCCATCACGCCCAAGACGCGCATGGTGGTGATCAACAGCCCGAGCAACCCTTCCGGCGCGGTGTATACGCTGGATGACCTGAAGGCATTGGGCGAGGTGTTGCGTAAATATCCCGACATCCTCATCGCCACCGATGACATGTATGAACACATCGCGCTGACCGATGAGAAGTTCGCCAATATCCTCAACGCCTGCCCCGACCTGTATCCGCGCACCATGGTGCTGAATGGCGTATCCAAGGCCTATGCCATGACCGGCTGGCGCATCGGTTACGCCGCAGGCCCGGAAAACATCATCACCGCGATGGAAAACGTGCAGTCGCAAAGCACTTCCAATCCGACCTCCATCTCGCAGGTAGCCGCAGAAGCGGCGCTGAACGGCGACCAGGGCTGCATCACGCCGATGCTGAAGGCTTTCCGTGAGCGTCACGTGTACGTGGTGAATACCCTGAACAAGATTCCGGGGCTAAAATGCATCATGGCGGGCGGTGCGTTCTATGCTTTCCCTGATGCCAGCGCTGCCATTGCCGCACTGCACAAGAAAGGCACCATCAAGGAAGCAAGCGACCTCGCCTTGTCCGAGTATTTGCTAGTGGAGGCCGGGGTGGCGGTCGTACCGGGTTCTGCATTTGGCAGCGAAGGCTATATCCGCCTGTCTTTTGCCACCTCCATGGAGAATCTGGAAAATGCGCTTGCACGTATAGCCAAGGCTCTTGCCTGAGCAGACTGCATCCATGCAACAGGCCATGCAATTGCATGGCCTGTTTTTATTTCAGCTGCACAATTTCCATATACTCCGGCACACGCGCCGGCCAGTGCAGTGTTTCTTCCACATGCTTGACCATGGCTGCCGCCGCTTCTGCTTCGCCATGAGTCACAAATACCTGGCGCGGAGCATGTTTCATCTGCGCCAGCCAATCCAGAATTTGTGCGTAATCAGCATGTGCTGACAGGCTGTCGATAGAAATAATTTCAGCGCGCACCGGCACTTCTTCACCGTGTATCCTGATGCTCTCGGCACCGGCCACCATGGCTGCGCCGCGCGTGCCCTCCGCCTGAAAGCCGGCGAAGAGTATCGTGTTACGCGGGTCAGAGGCAAAAGCCTTGAGGTGATGCACGACACGCCCGCCAGTAGCCATGCCGCTGCCGGCGATAATCACCATGGGGCCTTTGCGCCTGTTCAGCGCCCTGGATTCCTCCGCCGTGCGCACAATCTTGGCCACACTGCAGGCGGCTTCGCACTGCTTGAGGGAAAGCCGATGCTCAAGGTGGTGGCGGTAGAAAATTTCGGTCGCATCTACCGCCATCGGGCTATTGAGATAGATAGGCACATCCGCGATGGCTCCCGCATCCTTGAGCAAGCGAATATAGTGCAGCAACATCTGCGTGCGTCCCACGGCAAAGGCCGGTATCACCAGCACTCCGCCACGCTGTACGGTACGGTTGATAATATCGCCCAGCAACTGTTGCGCATCCACTGCGGCATGCTTGCGATTACCGTAGGTTGATTCCAGCACCAGGTAATCCGCGCCTTCCAGCGGTGTGGGCGGATTCATGATGGGATCGTCCGGGCGGCCGAGGTCACCGGAAAACACCAGTCGGGTATGAGGGTCACGCACTTCAACACTGGCTGCGCCGGGAATATGGCCGGAAGGATACAGCCGCAGGCGCATGTTGCCGCCGATTAAAATCTCCTGATTGAATTCGACGGCAGCCAGATGCTGCAACGATTTCTCGGCATCTTCCTGTGTGTAAAGCGGCAGCGCAGGCTTGTGCTTGGAGAACTCATGGCGATTGGCATATTCAGCTTGTTCTTCCTGCAGGCGGCCGCTGTCAGGTAACAAAATTGAGCACAATTCACGCGTGGCAGAGCTGCAATATACCTTGCTCTTGTAGCCCTGCTTCACCAGCAGTGGCAGATAGCCGCTATGATCGACGTGAGCGTGAGTGAGAATGACTGCCGAGAGTGTGGAAAGATCAACCGGAAGACGATCCCAGTTGCGCAGTCGCAATTGTTTCAGGCCCTGGAAAAGACCGCAATCCACCAGGATTTTTGTGGAGTCGCTGCTAACCAGATACTTGGAACCAGTAACAGTACCTGTAGCACCAAGAAAGCATATTTCCATAGTGCCACCTCCCAATCCGTACCAGATGAAGCTGTGTTTATGTGATCTGGCACCCCAAGCTTTTATACGACTTGTTTAACGCGCCTTTACCAGCGGTTCTGTAGGGGCTCCTGATAGCAGGAGTGTTACCGCCCCTCCACGCGCACCTTTCAGCTCAACGGACAACTTGCCAGAGAGTTGCTGATTTGCAACATCCATTTGCCCACTTCCATTCAGTATCCCAGAAGAGATATCCAGTTGCCGAAAATGTTGCCCCTGTGAGTCAGCCTGAAGCGAGCCTTTGATTTCATCGAAGCTGGTTTGCCCCCTGCTCAAATCAGGGCGATTACCAAAACGCGCCAGGGTTTCAATATCAACCTTTTTGACAACCACCTTCTTCGCTTCAAACGTGCCCTCCATGCGCGGTGCATCGGCAAGTTGTGCAAGCTTGGCGCCAAATAAAGTTACATTGATATCGCTATATAGCTCGCCGCTAATGCCAAACTGGGGGAATAAACTCTGTAGCTCAACACTCTTCAGAATGAGTCGGCTCTGCAATAGCCAGCCATTTTGCCAATTCAGCCGGGCATTGCCTCCCAACGCCCCACCGTAGGCATGGCCAAACAACTCCGAGAAAACAATCTCCCCATTTATAATTTCTCCCGTTGCGCTAAGGTCGGTAAACGGAATATTTGGCAGCAAGGGCAGGCTGGAATCCCTGAAATTGACTTCCAACTGCAAGTGCTTGGGGACAGACTCCAGCTCAATTCCCAACTTGCCATCTTCACTCTTCATTTCTGCTTTGCTGAAATGGCCCTGAGCGTCAAAGTCTGCATGGCCACTCAATATCGGCACCTTGATCTCATCGCTGCTCACACGCACACCTTGCAGCTCCATGTGTGCTACAGGATACTTCTCATTTCCCCCTGCCGCCTGTAACCAGGACATGGCGGCGGCAAGCGACTGGCCGTTCAGGCTGACTTTGTTCAAAAGCAAATTATTGATTGATTTTGTCGGTGAGAACATTGCCGAAAAATCAAAATTTATTATTACATTGGCAACCTTCAACTCCTGCGCCTTACTGCCCACGGTAGCGTCATGCAACTCCAGCTTGGGGGTTGGCAACAATCCCGCAGTCAACTTTCCGATATGAACAGGTTGGTGAAGTTGCGCAGATAGCTCTTGCTCCAGCGGTGCAACGTAGCCATCCAATGGCCAGACATATGGCAACAATGCTACAGCCATAATAGCCAAGACCACCAGACCCGCAAATATTTTGCCCAGCGGCAAAGGTTTGCGGCGCGCTTTGGGTATCTTGGGGGCAGGTTTGGCCTGTGCTTCGGCAAGTTGCCGTTCTAGCCGTTCCTTCTCAGCCTGTGCCTTTGCTTTTGCGCGCTGCTCAGCCTCGCCCCAAGCCTTGTTTTGCTCATCAGCTTGCTTGCGTGCTTCTTCGGCAGCTTTCGCGCGCGCTTCTTCCTGCTCGACTTTTGCCTTGTATGCCTCATGCTCGGCCTTGAGGCGGGCAGCTTCTTTCTCGGCAGCTACACGGGCAGCAGCTTCCTGCTCAGCCTTGAAAGTTGCAGCCTCTTGCTCGGCTTTGAGGCGCTGCGCTTCTGCTTCCTTTTGCGCCCTTTGTTCCATGGCGGCCTTTACCTTGGAGCCGCCTCCTGGTGTAGTCTGCGCATTGTCAGGTGTACCCGCCATATTTCGGGGAGGAATTGTTGCCGAGGCTGACTGCCCCAATGAAAAAGATTCAAATTTAAATCCGCCTGCACCATTGTCCTGCTTGCCATTCGCGGCTGCCCCCGCAAATGACTGCCTGATTTTCTCAGCCGGATCTATCAGTGCGTCCGCACGCTCTTTCTCGGCCTTGATGTGCGCTTCCTCTTCTTCCTGCCTTAAGCGCGCCGCTGCCTCCTCCTTGAGACGAGCGGCAGCCTCAACCAGCGCCTTCGCATCAGCTTCTGCTTTGGCTTTTACGGCATCGAGCTCGACCAGCACCTTGGCAGCCTGTAATCGGGCAGCCTCTTCTTCCTGAAATATGCGCGCTTCAACTTCAGCCCTGATACGTGCTTCAGCTTCTATCTTCAGCCTGGCCTCTGCTTCGAGCTTGGCTCTCGCAACTTCCATACTGGTGCGCGCTGCCAACTCCTCGCGCTCCAATTTCAGGCGCGTCTCTTCCGCCTCTTGCTTTAGTCTGGCCTCAACCTCTGCCTTGACTCGTGACTCTGTTTCTATGCGGGCTTTAACTTCAGCTTCTGCAGCAGCCTTTGCGGCACGTGCCTGCGCTTCCTCTTTCTCCGCTTTCAAACGAGCATCTTCAGCTTCAAGCTTTAGCCGTGCCTCAATTTCAGCTTTGACACGCGCTTCTGATTCTATCCTGGCCCTGGCCTCAGCCTCTGCCTTGACTCTTGCCGCTTCAAGTTCTGCTCTTGCCTGAGCAGCCTCCCGCTCAGCCTTCAGTCGAGCTGCTTCTGCTTCCTGTTTAGCCCTGGCTTCAGTCTCAACTCGCGCACGAATCTCTGCTTCCATTTTGGCCTTGGCCGCCTCAAGCTCGGCACGAGCTTGTGCTGCTTCCTTTTCGGCTTTGAGGCGCGCTGCTTCAGCTTCCTGCTTGATGCGGGTCGCAGCAATGGCTCGAGCACGTAGCTCAAGCTCGGCTTTTGCCTTGGCTGCTTCCTGCTCAGCCCGCATTTGCTCTGCTTCCCTTTCAGCTTTCAAGCGGGCAGCTTCGGCTTCCTGTTTAATCCGTGCCTCGGCTTCGGCCTTGGCCCGTGCTTCAACTTCAGTCCTCGCCTTGGCTTTGGCCTCAGCATAAGCCTTGGCTTTGGCCGCTGCAGCAGTAGCCTCAATTTGCGCCAGCTGCGCCGCTTTTATTCGTTGCGCCTCTGCCTCTTGTTTGGCTTTCGCCTCAGCTGCCGCACGTGCTTGCGCCTTGGCAACCTCGGGATTCACTGCACTTGGTTGAGGAGCTGGCTGCGGCGATGCTGGCTGGGGAGAAGCAGGCTTGGGCGGGATAGCCGCGATAAAAGAAAAATCCAGCTCCATTTCCTGTTCAGGCTCTTTCTCTGGAACAGGAGGTGCAGCCTTGGGGCTGGCAAATTTTGGAGTGGCAAATTTCAGCGCAGCTTTCTGAGGGGCACTTTCAGGCTCTTTGCCATCACGGATAAAATCATTATCAACCAAATCCTGCAAGACGCTTTCCAAAGAGGCGCGCAAACTGGGCGGCGCACGCTTGGCAATTTCTGCCACTGTAGAATCGTCATCGACCAACAGCAAAACACGCTTGGCATCGCCATACAGATGATCGCTCTGATTGGCGGCCTCACCTATGCCCTTGCTGGTTTTAATGAAAACTGTTTTTTTATCCATTCAACTAGTTCACACCTGCTTGCTGAGTAACAATCAATTAAGATAGCTCAGCCAAAGATTAACAAAAATTCGTAGCCCAAAGCGTTTAGTCATATCCAACTTACGCATTTTTATTTTATGGGAATGCTCGATTATTTTGCTCCAACCTCGCTATTCTACATCCGCTCAAGGCAGATAACACCCTCAACGATATAATAAAATCTTCTTCACAAAATACACGATTAGCCGCACAAATACGGCTCACATCTTACATGTCAGCTTCCCCGCTCATATTGAACCGGGCAACCAGCTAAATTGCATGAAAAATCCTCAGTCCAGCTTGACCGAAACCCGCAGGCTAAGTATCATAGCGGTCTTGTCAATTCCCTGATAGCTCAGTCGGTAGAGCGACGGACTGTTAATCCGCAGGTCCCTGGTTCGAGTCCAGGTCGGGGAGCCAGATAAATAAAGCCTCGCAGCGATGCGGGGCTTTTTCATTTGCCAGCCCCACTCAAGAATGTTCGCGGCATTCTGACCAATCAATCTCACAATCCAGTCCATGAAAAAAGGCCTGCATTTCTGCAGGCCTTTTTTCCAGCATGAAGCCTTGTATTGCTTATTGCACCAAAGTATCGATGCTCAGCTTTACGCCCTGACTTCCAGGCTTGAGAGTTGCGCTCATGCCTTGCAAATCGCCTGCCTGCGTCATGGCATTACCCGATTTTGAAATACGTGCAACCACGACCACTTGGTCAAAGTTCGACATTTTCATTTGCGGCGACATAGCCATGCTGTCATCCAGGGAGAATTTCAGCGGCAAGTCTCGCACCTGCTTGCGCACTATCGCCAAAGGCATTTTGGGACCTTGCGCTGCCCGCACCAGAACAAACAGCGTATCGTCTGGATGGGCATGGGCTTTTACTGCGTCACTCAGGGTTACCGTGCCTGTGATGCGCTCTTTGCCGCCGGCAGCAGACGTGGCTGGTTTTTCAAGCGGGGCTGCGCGTTGCGCCTGCATGGGCGCCTTGCCATTTTTGATCTGCAGGAATGAACGAGCCTGCTGGATGCCTCCCTCCACGAGTTTTGCATCTTCTGTATCAGGCGGTATCAATTTCAGCAGGCTTTCCCAATACTGCACTGCCATGGCATAGTCACCGCGCTCCATGGCTGCCGAGCCGGACAGGGCGAGCGCCTTGCCGTTATTGGGGTCCAGTTCCAGAGCCTTGTTGAGCAATTTGGTGGGAATGCCCTGCAAGCTCTGCTCGTGCACCATGGCCAATACATCCGCATAATCCGCCCACAGCTGGGCATCATTTGGAACCAGTTTGGTTAATTTGTCATAGGCCCTGGCCGCATCTGGAAAGCGCTCCAACTCGCTATATGAGCGAGCCAGCAGAAACCAGCCCTCGGGGTTGTCAGGATTGCTCGCCAGCTTTTGTTCCATCTCCCTGAGGGCAGATTCAGAGCGCATCAGCCCCATGCCCGGCGTGTTTCCATTGGCATGAGCCGATGGCGAGGATATCGCACCTTGATTGCCAATTTTCCAATACAGCCCAACTGCAGCAAGGGGAATTGCCAGTGACAAGACAATGGCGAGGCTTTTCAGCGGATTGCGCACCAGGCTGGCCGCTGCAGCCTGAGGTTCTCCCACCTCATCGAGCAAACGCGCCTGCAGTTCGCGCTTGCCCTGCTCATACAGCTCCGGCGTCAGCAAGCCATTGTGCAAATCCGCGTCCATCTCCGCGATCTGGTCGCGAAAAATATCCAGGTTCGCGGCATCGCGCTGCACGGTATTGCTTTTCGGGTTGCTCCTCCACAGCGGCATCACGATGAAGACCACGGCCAGCACTAACAGTAGCGCGCTAATAATCCAGAATAGAGTCATGCTTGATTGTCTTTGTCTTGGTTAAGCAGGGCTGCGGCGCGTTGCTGCGCTTCGGCGCTCAGGGTGGTTTCCGGTATGGTTTGGCGGCGTTTGCGCAGTTGATAGACCAGCACACCGCCCCCGCCCAGCAATAATGCAAACGGCCCAAACCAGAGCAGGAGTGTGTAGCTCTTCATTGGCGGATCGTACAGCACAAAGTCGCCGTAACGTGCGACCAGGTAGTCAATAATCTCCTGATCTGTCTTGCCAGTTTTCATCTGCTCACGCACTTCACGGCGCAAGTCTTCCGCCAACTCGGCATGGGAGCTGGCCAGTGATTCATTCTGGCAAACCAGGCAGCGCAGTTTGTCGGCCAGGCCTATCATGCGCTTTTCCAGCAGCGGATCCGCCGCCAGATCTTTCGCCTCACCGGCATAACCGAGCAAAGGCATGAGGCACATCAACATCACCAATATACGCATCATTTTTTCTCCAGCTCAGCAACCAGGGGCAGGATCTTTTCCTGCAGGTTTTGCGGGGTAACTGGGCCGATTTGCTTGTACTGAATCACGCCCTGCTTGTCGATGACATAGGTTTCCGGCACGCCATACACACCATAATCAATACCGATGCGTCCATCGGCATCCGACACGGTCAGCACATACGGATTCCCCTTGTTGTTCAGCCAGGCCAGCGCATCGGCAGATTTATCCTTGTAGTCCAGACCGTATATCGGCACGATATTCTGTTGCGCAAGCTCCACCAGTATCGGATGTTCCTGCACGCAGGACACGCACCAGGATGCCCACACATTGAGCAACCATACCTTGCCCTTCATTTCCTGCGGCGAAAAGCGTTTGGCGGGCGCATGCAGCTGTGGCAGGTTAAACACCGGGGCAGGCTTGCCCACTAATGGCGAAGGCACTTCGCGCGGATCAAGGCTGAGGCCCCGGAACAGGAACACGGCCAATATGATGAATATGACAAAAGGCAGTATGAAACGCATCATGCAGACTTCTCCTTCAAGGGCAGAGTGGAATCTGCCGCCATCAATTTTTCCTTGCGGGCATGGATGCGGTAACGTCTATCGCTCAGCGCCATAACTCCACCCAGCGCCATCAGCAAACAACCCGCCCAAATCCAGTCCACCATGGGTTTGTGATAAACGCGCACAGCCCACGCGCCATCGCTATCCGGAATGGGTTCCCCCAGAGACACGTACAGGTCACGCAACAGGCCGGTATCAATTGCCGCTTCAGTCATGGGCATGCCGGAGGCATTATATTGGCGCTTTTCTGGGAACAGCTGGGTTACCGGCTGGCCATTTTTGCTAATGCTGACCTTGCCCCTGTAAGCGTGGTAATTGGGGCCTTCATGTTCATCCACACCATCAAACAGAAACACATAGCCGCCAGCAACTACGGTATCGCCAATATTCATGCGCACGTCACGCTCGGTTTCATAGCCCTTTACCATGGTCACGCCGATGATAAAAACGGCGACGCCCAAATGCGCCAACTGCATGCCGTAATAGCTGCGTGATTGTTTTCCCAGGCGCTGCGTAAAACTTCCCTCGTGCCCGAGTCGTTTGCGCATATCCAGCGCAGCAGTTGTTATTACCCAGAAGGCCAGCAACAGGCCCAGCGCAATCAGCGGGGTCCAGTTACCCAGTACGAAGGGCAGCAGCAAGGCAATCAGCAAGCTGGAAACAAATGCCCAGCGTATGCGCACCCAGATGTCCGGCAGGCTGGCCTGTTTCCAGCGCGCGACAGGGCCGAGCCCCATCATCACGACCAAGGGCACCATCAGCGGTACGAATACGGTATTAAAATAGGGCGGCCCGACGGAAAGCTTGCCAAAGCCAAGAGCGTCCATAAACAAAGGATACAGCGTACCCAGAAACACCGAGGCGGATGCCACAACCAGCAACACATTGTTGGATAGCAGCATGGCTTCACGCGAGACGAGGTCAAACTTGCCGCCGAGCCCGATCTTGGGGGCGCGCCAGGCAAACAGCAGCAGCGAAGAACCTATCACCACCACCAGGAAGGAAAGAATGAACACGCCACGCTTTGGATCGGTGGCAAAAGCGTGCACCGATGTCAGCACACCGGAACGCACCAGGAAGGTGCCCAGCAAGCTGAGTGAAAACGCGGCGATGGCCAGCAACACGGTCCAGCTCTTGAATGCGCCGCGTTTCTCGGTCACGGCCAGCGAATGTATCAGCGCCGTGCCTACCAGCCAGGGCATGAACGAGGCGTTTTCTACCGGATCCCAGAACCACCAGCCGCCCCAGCCCAGTTCGTAGTAAGCCCACCAACTGCCCAGCGCAATACCCACTGTCAGGAACACCCAGGCCACAGTAGTCCACGGCCTGGACCAGCGCGCCCAGGTCGCATCCATCTTGCCGCCCAATAATGCAGAAAGCGCAAATGCGAAGGCTACTGAAAAGCCGACATAACCCATGTACAGCATCGGCGGATGGATGACCAGGCCAGGATCCTGCAACAACGGATTCAAGTCACGTCCATCCATCGCGGCTGGAATCAGGCGCTCAAAGGGGTTGGAGGTAAACAGCATGAACAACAGGAAGCCAACTGAAATCAGGCCCATCACGCCCAGAACGCGTGCCACCATTTCTTCAGGCAGATGTTTGCTGAACATGGAGACTGCCACTGTCCACAACGTCAGGATAAACGCCCATAGCAGCAATGAGCCCTCGTGCCCGCCCCAGATTGCGGCCACACGATAGGCTGCAGGCAGCTGCGAGTTGGAGTGTTGCGCCACATACAGCACGGAAAAATCATTGCCGAGAAAAGCCTGTAGCATGCAGATAAAGGCAATCGCCACAAACACAAACTGCCCCAGGGCCAGCGTGCGCGCCGAGCTCATCAGCACCATGTTGCCGCGGGCCGCCCCCCATATCGGCAATACACCTTGGGTCAGCGCCAGAAACAGCGCGATGATAAGAGCAAAATTACCAATTTCTGGGATCATGTTTTAATTCCGAATTATTTAGCAACAGGGGTAGAGGGAGGCACGGCAGATGCAGCCTTGGCCGCCATTTCCAGTGCACGCGCCGCTTCCGGGGCAACATAATTTTCATCATGCTTGGCCAGCACTTCCTCGGCATAGAACACGTGATCAGCCTGCAGCTTGCCCTGTGCCACCACACCCTTACCCTCCTTGAACAGGTCAGGCAGGATGCCCTTGTAGGTAACCGGCATGGTGTTTTGAGTATCGGTAATATCAAAGTGCACTGTCAGGCCATCGCGTTCACGCTTCAGACTACCTTCAACCACCAATCCCCCGACACGGAAGCTGCGAGCCTGTGGAGCCTCCTTGTTATAAACCTGGGTAGGCGTAAAAAACAGGCTGACGTTATTCTTCAGCGCATATAAAACAAGGCCCACTGCTGCACCAAAAATTGCAATGGCTGCCAGAATATAAACAAGACGTTTTTGGCGCGGTTTCATTTTATTCCTCATCCCCCACATCACGCATCAGGCGCAACTGCTGTAGCGTAATTGTTCTTTTGTGGCGCACCAGCACTATCTCAAGCAACAGCACCAGCAAAGCCACGCCGTAAGATCCCCATACGTAAAAGCCATAACCCTTCATGGCAAAAAACTCTGCCCAGTTCATTGCTTGATCTCCGCCAGTTCCTTCACCCATTGGGTATTGCGCTCACGTTCCAGGATGATGCTGCGTACGCGCACCAGAGAGATCGCGATAACATACAGCCAGCACGCAACCAGCATGGTGAACATCGCCTGCTGCATGGCAATGTGCATGGAGGTGCCGGTAAATTTGATGGTGGAGCCCTGATGCAGGGTATTCCACCATTTTACGGAGAAATAAATAATCGGCACGTTGACCGAGCCTACGATAGCCAGCAGTGCCCCGGCGCGATCGGCCCGGCGAGTATCCTCGATCGAGGCCTGCAAGGCGATAAAGCCGAGATACAGAAACAGCAGGATCAGTTCAGAGGTAAGGCGCGCATCCCACACCCACCATGCACCCCACATCGGCTTGCCCCACAGCGCACCAGTCCACAATGAAATGAAAGCAAACAATGCGCCTGTCGGAGCCAGAGCAGTCGCCATCATGGCCGAGAGGCGCGTATTGAAAATCAGTCCCAAAGCGGCATAAGCGGCCATGATCAGGTAAATGAACATGGACAGGATGGATGCGGGCACGTGAATGAAGATGATGCGGTATGCCTCACCCTGCACAACATCGGTGGGCGCCACAAAGAAGCCGATATACAGGCCCACGCAGAATAGCAGCGCGGCAGGCCAGGCAAACCAGGGGACAAGCTTCCCTGCCAATCCATAAAAGGTGCTGGGGGCAGAATATTTAAACCAGTTGATCGCCAAACCCTACTCCATCGAAATTCGCAGTGCCTGCGCCGAAACCCACGGCGTAAACACCAACGAGAACATTAACATCGCACCGAGCAAAGACAAGTGCGATACGGCACTCATGCCGGTGGTAACTGACTCCACCGCCCCTGCTCCAAATATCAGCACCGGAATGCACAGCGGCAACACCAGCAAGGACACCAGCACCCCGCCACCGCGCAATCCCAGGGTGAGTGCCGCGCCTATCGCGCCTATCATGCTCAGCACAGGCGTACCCAAGAGCAGCGCAGCAATCAACACCCACAATGCCTGCGCCGACATATCAAACTGCAAACCCAGCACGGGGGCAATCAGCACCAGCGGCAAACCGGACAACATCCAGTGCGCCACTATCTTGCCCAGCACCAGCATGGAAAGCGATTGCGGCACCAGCAGCATTTGCTCCAGGGTGCCGTCCAGATAGTCCGCCGAAAACATGCGCCCCAATGACAGCATCGATGCCAGCAAAGCGGCAACCCACACCACGCCCGGCGCAATCTTGCGCAGGGTATCCGCTTCGGGGCCTATTCCCAGTGGAAACAGGCTAACCACCATGACGAAGAACACCAGCGTAGTCAGCACATCGGCGCGCCGCCGCATTGCCAGCAGCAAATCACGCCTGATCACCAACAGCAGCAAACTTGTTAATGACAGCCTGTTCATGACAAAGCCAGCTGCCGGGTTGCCACATCGGCAACCGCGAGTGCCTGATGCGTCGTAAATATCACCATTCCCTGTTTTGCCAGATGCTCACCTATCAACTCCTGCATCAGTCCAACCGCGCCCACATCCAGTGCGGTGAGCGGTTCATCCAGTATCCACAGGGGGGCATTGCTGACCAGCAAGCGCGCCAGGGCCACACGACGGCGCTGCCCTTGTGACAACACTTTTACAGCTAAAGTTTCACGTCCACGCAAACCCATGCGCTTCAAAGCGGCAATGGCTTGTTGCTGGGTCACTGCGCATCCCGCCAGAGCGGCACTTATGCGCAGATTTTCCAGCGCACTCAACTCATCTTTTAGCGCATTCAAGTGACCGAGATAGATGACATCGGCGTAGTAATCCTCATCCATTTCGCGCACATCCTGGCCTTGCCAGAGAATGTTACCGGCAAGCGGCTGCACAAACCCGCACAAGGTGCGCAACAAGGTGGTTTTGCCGCTACCGTTTGCACCCTGCACCTGCAACAGTTCGCCAGCGGACAGAGTAAAGCTTAATCCGTCAAATAATTGATGGTCTCCGCGACTACAGGCAAGGTTGCAAACTTCCAGCATGGATGCTCAATTTTCATTCAAACAAACAGCTGAAGATTATATACGATAGCATCAACACGGTGCGCCACAATGATTGTACGGTTATAATCGCGCGGTTAAATCTGCAGTAAAACGCTGCCAAAGCAAAGGATCACAATGGGATTTCTGGCCAACAAACGCATCCTGATTACCGGCATGCTGAGCAACCGCTCCATCGCTTACGGAACAGCACAGGCAATGCACCGGGAGGGCGCCGAGCTCGCATTCACTTATCAGGGTGAGCGCGTCAAGGATCGCGTAACCGAGATGGCCAAGGAATTCGGCAGCAAACTGGTCTTTCCATGCGATGTGGCCAACGATGCTGAAATCAGCGGATTGTTCACCGAGCTGGGCAAACACTGGGACGGACTGGATGGCTTTGTTCATGCCATCGCCTTTGCTCCGCGCGAAGCGCTGGATGGGGAGTTTCTTGATGGATTCAGCCGCGAGGCTTTCCGCATAGCGCACGACGTCAGCGCGTACAGCTTCCCGGCCATGGCCAAGGCAGCCATGCCCATGATGGAAGGACGCAAGGCGGCAATACTCACCATGAGCTATCTGGGCGCAGTGCGCACCATGCCCCACTATAATGTCATGGGCATGGCCAAAGCCAGCCTGGAGGCCAGCGTCCGCTATCTCGCGATGGAACTTGGACGCAAGGGAATACGCGCCAATGCAGTTTCTGCAGGCCCGATCAAGACGCTGGCTGCAGCCGGTATTGGCGACTTCGGCAAGTTACTTTCTTATAACGCGAAACACGCTCCGCTCAAACGCAACGTCACCATTGAAGAAGTCGGCAACACCGCCGCTTTCCTGTGCAGCGATCTGGCCAGCGGCATTACCGGCGAAATCACCTATGTCGACGCTGGCTTCAACACCACCTCCTTGGGCACCACAGAGGCCTGAGCCTTAATTCATCGCGGCACCATCCTTACAGACGTAAAAAAAGCGAACTCACGTTCGCTTTTTTTATCACTACAAATTGGCGGAGTGGACGGGACTCGAACCCGCGACCCCCGGCGTGACAGGCCGGTATTCTAACCAACTGAACTACCACTCCAAAACTGCTTACTTACCCTGCTCCTCTGCAGAGAACGATCTCATCTTGATGCTTGCATTTTTCTTGGCATCTGCAAGATAAGCCTGCAACAACTCGTCCCCTGTCATCTTGCGCAACTGCTGCAAATAACGCGCACGTTTTGCTTCATCTATCGTTTCCAGCTCTTTCACTGCATCAATGCGTGCCAGAACATAGCCACCCTGCATGTTTTCCTTGCCCACATAAACTGGCAAGCCCGATACGCTGGCTGTGAATACCTGGCGTGCCATGTCGTTATCCATGCCGCCATGCTGCGAGCGCGTAACGGCCTGAGCCGGCTTCCATTCCGCCGTTACTTTCTCACCATGTTGTAACTGGGCAAGCAAAGCCTGGCCTTGCTTCGCAGCCAGATCATGCGCTTGCTGGCGCAGCAGCTTCTGCCTGATAGCCCCCGCAACGTCGGCAAACGGCAGAGTGCTGGCAGGCTTGTGCTCCAAAACGCGCGCAGCAAGCAAAGTATTAGGTGCTATTTCAATAGCCGCAGTGTTGCGCTTGTTCTTGACCACCTCATCCGAGAACAAGGCCTGCAGTGCTTTTTCTGTCCAGGGAGCAACACCAATCTGCCCCTTGGTCAGCCATGCCACTTGCTGCACAGGGCTCTTGACCAATTCAGCGGCCGGCTTGAGAGAGTCACTCTGCTCATAAACCGTGTTGCTGAATTTTTCAGCAAGCTCGGTAAATCTATCCTCTGATTTTTGAGCTTTCAGTCGTTGCGCAATAGTCGCCTTGACCGAGTCCAGCGGCGGCGTTTTGCCATCCTTGACGGCCAGCAGCTTGATAATATGGTAGCCAAAATCAGATTGAACCAGCGCACTTACTTCACCAACCATAAGCTTGAATACAGCATCATCAAACGGCTTGACCATCATGCCGCGCCCGAAAAATCCCAGATCGCCGCCATTCGCTGCAGAACCCGGATCTTGCGAGTATTGCTTGGCCAGCTCGGCAAATTTTGTTGGTGCATGCTTGACTTGCTGCAGTATTTCTTCAGCCTTCGCTTTGGCCGCCTGCTTGTCAGCCTCAGGCGCGTTTGCAGCCACCGCAATCAGAATATGTGCCGCCTTGCGCTGCTCCGGCGTTCCAAACTCGGACTGATGCTCTTCGTAGTATTTTTTGATCTCTGCCTGATCAAGCGCCACCTGGCCTTGCAGTGTAGCCGCTGAAAAAATCACATACTCGGCTCTCACTCTCTCCGGGGACTGGAATTCCTTCTGGTTTTTATCAAAGTATTCCTTTACTTCGGCGTCCTCGACCTTGGCCTGCTTGAGGAAACTCTCCGCCGAAAGCTGCGCGACACTCACCACGCGCTGCTGCTCATTCAAGCGAATCAGATTGTCCACTGCAACCTGGGACGCATACCCATTTTGCGTGTAAGTCTCAACCAGCAGGCGCGTGCCCAGTTCCTGCTTCACACGGGACTCGAATATTTGCGGAGTCATGTTCTGGCTTTTCAGGGCCGTTTCATAACGCTGCTTGTCAAAACGTCCATCCTTCTGGAAAGACTCGATACCGGCAATCATTTGCGCCAATTGCTCGTCGCTTAATGTCAGGCCTGCGTTACGCGCCTGTATCCCCAGCAAACGCTGGCCCACCAGGTTTTCCAGGATCGTGCGCTTGACTTCAGGATTATCGAAAATGGAGGGATCAAAATTTGCCCCCATCAGTTCGCGCATCCTGTCTTGCTGTTGGCGCAATGAATTATCCAGCTCTTGCTGGCTGATTCTTTCACCATTTACCGTTGCCGGAGCTTCGCCACCACCGGATCTGCGATAGGAATCCACTCCCCAAAATGCAAATGGAAGAATGATCAGCAACAATACGATTTGCACTACACGTTTTTTCTCATGCACGAAATCAAACATAGCGAACCTACCTATTGGATTTTTAATAACATGAAAAAAGGCGAACTTGCGTTCGCCTTGATCTGGCGGAGTGGACGGGACTCGAACCCGCGACCCCCGGCGTGACAGGCCGGTATTCTAACCAACTGAACTACCACTCCAAAACTTTACTGGTGGGTGATGACGGGATCGAACCGCCGACAATCGCCTTGTAAGGGCGGTGCTCTACCAGCTGAGCTAATCACCCAACGAGTCCGCTAGTTTACAGCATCTTTCAAACCTTTACCAGCACGAAATTTTGGAACCTTCGCTGCCTTGATTTTAATTGCAGCGCCAGTCTGTGGATTACGGCCGTTACGCGCTGCGCGCTTGCCTACATAAAACGTACCAAAGCCAACCAGAGTAACCAAATCGCCCTTCTTCAAGGATTTCTTCACAGCTTCAACAGTTGCGTCCAGTGCACGACCTGCTGCTGCCTTGGAAATATCAGCCGACTTTGCAATTGCATCAATCAATTCAGATTTGTTCACTTAAGTCCCCTTTGTTTATTGGTTAGATTACAGAGAAAAACCCTGCAACGCCTTTATAGCAAGGCTTTTCAGACGGGTCAAGCTGTTGTAAAAAAATTTCTGCATTTTTAATAAAAATGCATCAAACAGCCCGGCCAGTTGAAAATTTGCGTCAGTGCTTGATGGAAGCGGCAGCGGCATCAGCCTCGTTTATCTTGGCCAGCGGCGGTGTTACCGGGTCAGTTTCAGGCAACGGTTCGGGTTTACGTTCCAGCGCCATCTCCAGAACCTGGTCAATCCATTTCACCGGGTGAATTTCCAGTTTGTTTTTAACATTGTCCGGAATCTCCACCAGATCCTTGGTGTTTTCAGACGGGATCAACACCACCTTGATGCCGCCGCGTTGCGCTGCCAGCAGCTTTTCCTTCAAGCCGCCAATAGGCAACACTTCACCACGCAAAGTAATCTCGCCGGTCATGGCTACGTCCGCCCTCACCGGTATTCCCGTCAGCGCCGACACCATGGCCGTGCAGATACCCACGCCCGCACTTGGACCGTCCTTGGGAGTAGCCCCCTCCGGCAAGTGAATATGCAAATCGCTCTTCTCGTAAAAATTATCTGCAATCCCCAAACCGCGTGCGCGGCTTCTCACCACGCTCAGAGCTGCCTGTATGGATTCCTGCATCACCTCACCCAGCTTGCCGGTAGTGGTGATCTTGCCCTTGCCCGGCAACACCGCAGCTTCGATGGTGAGCAACTCGCCCCCCACCTCGGTCCAGGCCAGGCCGGTAACCTGGCCAACCTGATTCACTTTTTCCGCAATGCCATAGCTGTAATGACGCACGCCGAGATATTTGTCCAGGTTGCGCGCATTGACCATCACCTTGGTACTGCGGCCTTTGAGCGCTTGAGCCTTGACCACCTTGCGGCAGATTTTTGACAGCTCGCGATCCAGTCCGCGCACACCGGCTTCACGCACGTAATAGCGCAGCACGTCACGTATCGCACTCTCGGAAATGTTGATCTCGTCCGCTTTCAGGCCATTGTTCTTGATCGCCTTGGGAATCAGGTAGCGCGTCGCAATATTGACCTTCTCGTCTTCCGTATAACTGGACACGTGTATGATTTCCATGCGGTCCAGCAAGGGGCCGGGAATATTCATGCTGTTGGCTGTGGCCACAAACATCACATCTGACAGGTCGTACTCGACCTCTACATAGTGATCGACAAAAGTATGGTTCTGCTCCGGATCCAGCACTTCCAGCAATGCCGAAGACGGATCACCACGGAAATCCATGCCCATCTTGTCCACTTCATCCAGCAGGAACAGCGGGTTCTTCACCCCCACCTTGCTCATGTTCTGCAGTATCTTGCCCGGCATGGAGCCGATATAGGTACGGCGATGACCGCGTATCTCGGATTCGTCACGCACGCCGCCTAGCGACATGCGCACAAACTTGCGATTGGTAGCCCGTGCAATCGACTGCCCCAATGAGGTTTTACCTACGCCGGGAGGGCCCACCAGACACAGGATGGGCGCCTTCATCTTGTCCACGCGCTGCTGCACGGCGAGATACTCAACGATGCGCTCTTTTACCTTTTCCAACCCGTAGTGATCTTTTTCCAAAACCTCTTCAGCCGCTTTCAAATCATTGCTGATCTTGGTTTTCTTTTTCCACGGCAAGCCAACCAGCACATCGATAAAGTTGCGCACCACCGTCGCTTCTGCGGACATGGGTGACATCAAGCGCAGTTTCTTGAGCTCGGACTCGGCCTTGGCACGCGCCTCTTTGGGCATGTGCGCATCCTTGATCTTCTTTTCCATCTAGTCGATGTCGGCGCCTTCTTCGCCTTCACCCAACTCTTTCTGGATCGCCTTCACCTGCTCATTCAGGTAGTACTCGCGCTGGCTCTTTTCCATCTGGCGTTTGACGCGGCCGCGAATGCGCTTCTCTACTTGCAGAATATCCAGCTCGGCTTCAAGCAGGCCCAGCAGGTGTTCCAGGCGCTTGCGCACATCAAAAATTTCCAGCACTTCCTGCTTCTGCTCCAGCTTCAAAGGCAGGTGCGCAGCAATCGTGTCGGCCAAGCGGCCGGCATCGTCTATCCCAGCGAGGGAAGTCAGAATTTCAGGTGGAATTTTCTTGTTGAGTTTGACGTACTGGTCAAACTGATTGATCAAGGCACGGCGCATCGCCTCGGCTTCAGCGCCCAGGCCTTCGTCTACCGGAACTAA
>JAHFQY010000061.1 GCA_023259065.1 Nitrosomonadales bacterium | reverse complement strand
GAGCATGCACGAACTATAAAACGCCTCAAAATGTCGCGATATTGGGGGATATTCCAATTGATTTCTGACTCCTTTCTGAGGCCAAATTACAGTAAGCGTCCGGTAGCCACCATCTTGTCGGGATGAAGCGGTTTTGCGATCCTCGTTGCTTTCAACGAGAAGGAATGAAACATGAAAGACACAGACCGCCAGCGCATCGAGCGCTGCCTTGAGGACTTCGATGCCTGGCGTGCCAGTGGTATAAAACTCAAAGAGTATGTTCAACAGCGCGGTGAGAACCTTGCCCACTGGCGTGCCCGGCTGAGCTGGGAGAGGCGCTGGCGACAAATGCTCGCGGACACCTACGTCAAGGCCGAGACAGCAGGCCAATCAGGCGCAGCATTTGTGCGTGCCGTACCCAATACCGCCAGCGCCGGGCAAATGGCCGACACCAAATCAGTACATCGTCCATCGCATCAACCGGATTGCCTGCACATCGTGCTCAGCGCCCCGGCAGGCGCATTGCAAGCCCGCGTCCAGTGGCCCATCGGCCAGCTCGGTGCCAGCAGTGCCTGGCTGCGCGAGGTGCTGGCATGATGCGCGTGGACATCTGGTTGTTGGCGGTAGCCCCGCTGGACATGCGCTGCGGGATGGACACCTTGCTGGCGCGCGTCATCGCCGTCTTTGGCTCGGCCCAACCCCACACCGCCTACGCCTTCACCAACCCACGCGCCAACCGAATGAAAGTTCTCATCCACGACGGCTTTGGTCTGTGGCTGTGTACCCGGCGATTACATCAGGGCAGCCTGCATTGGCCCCGCGGCGAGCAGGCCCAAATCAGCCTAGACGCACCGCAGTGGCAGGCCCTCACAGTAGGCTTGCCATGGCGCAAACTGGGGCCGGATATGGGCATTTTCATAACCTGATGCGGTGTCAAAAAATGCATGCAAAAAGCAGCGAATGTGATGCAAAAAAAGGGGGTGAAGAAAGCTCAAAAAAGATAGCGCCAAATGCTTGAATTCATTGACGTTTTGGTCCGTATTTGGGACAATACAGGCCATGTCTTTGTCCCCCCAATTCACTGCAAATTCACTCTCAAAAGAGCTCGATGAGCAGACCCTTGTGGCACTGAGTCAAGCCCAATTGTGCGAGCTGGCGCACAGCCTTATTGAGCGCATCGCCAGCGATGCAAAACAAAGCTCCATTCGCGAATCCAAATTGCAATCCGAGTTGCAACTTCGCCAAGCCAAGATCGATGCCCTGACCCATGAAATTCGGCTACTTCGCCACCTGCGTTTTGCCGCCAAGACAGAAGCCATGGATGCCGTGCAGGCCAAGCTCTTTGAAGAGGCCAACGCCGAAGATCTGGCCAGTGCCCAGCAGCGCTTGTCAGAGCTGGGCGTCAAGGCAGCCCCATCCACCCCCAAGAGTCGTCCAGCACGCCAAGCGCTGCCTGCAACCCTGCCCCGGGTGGACATTGCCCACGAGCCAGAGAACACCACTTGCGGCTGTGGCCAGGCTTTGAGCCGTATCAGCCAGGACGTGTCTGAACGGCTGGACTATGTGCCAGGTAGCTTCCAGGTGGAGCGTCACATCCGTGGTGTGTGGGCCTGCAAGTGCTGCGAGCACTTGCGCCAAGAAGCCATGCCGGCACAAATCATTGATGCAGGCATTCCAACGGCCAGACTGCTGGCCCAGGTCTTGATTGCAAAGTATGACGACCATTTGCCGCTGTACCGGCAAAACGAGATTTATGCACGCGCGGGTGTGGACATCAGCCGCTCCACGTTGGCCGATTGGGTGGGTGCTTGTGGTGTGGCGCTGGCACCCATTGCGCAGGCCCTTAAAACGCAACTGCTGCAAAGTCAGGTGTTGCACGCTGACGAATCGCCCATCACCATTTTGGGCTCCAAGGGGGACAAAAAACGTGGCTACATCTGGGCTTATGTCTCGGGTGTGCATGAGCCTATTGAAGCGGTGGTGTATCAGATCAAGGAGGGGCGCAGTGGTCAGCATGCCATGGACTTCTTGCAACACGCACCGCCAAGACCCAATGTCGATACGACCGGCAATGATCCGCCTGGCATAAAACGCTGGAGCGGTTATCTGGTGGTGGACGATTACGCTGGGTATAAGGCCTTGTTTGTGCCAAGCCCTGGTGTGGGCATTGATTTGGATATGGATGCGGCCATCATTGAGGTGGGATGCTGGGCGCATGTGCGGCGCAAGTTCTTTGAGCTGCATGTGGCGGCCAAGAGCACTTTGGCCGAGGTGGCACTGGAGCACATTAGGGCGTTGTATGAGGTGGAGCGCGATATTCGCGATGAAGGGCTGGATTTGACGCAAGCCCTTTTACGCAGGCAGCAAGAGTCCAAACCTCGCTTGTTGGCGCTGCACGCCTGGTTGCTCGCCATACGTGAGCAGGTGAGCGATGGCACGGCCACAGCCAAGGCCATTGATTATTGCTTGAAGCGCTGGGCGGCACTGATTCGTTATGCCGATGATGCACGCCTGCCTATGGATAACAACCGCATCGAGAACCAGATTCGGCCCTGGGCAGTGGGTCGCAAAAATTGGCTCTTCAGTGGCAGTTTGGCCGCTGGTGCCCGGGCTGCGGACATCATGAGTTTGATTCAGACGGCCAAGATGAACCAGATTGAGCCACTGGCGTACCTCACCGATGTGCTGACCCGTTTGCCAACACATCCGAACAGCCGCATTGAGGAGTTGCTGCCTACGCGCTGGCGCCCAGCTGCTGGCAAGCACCAATAAAGCAGTCTTGTCATTCTGGCAAGATGGTGGCCGCCGGACGCTTACGCTTGGTTGCGCGAGTGGTTGCAATGATCCGCATTGACTCCTTGTGGCTGGCCGTAGGACCCATGGACATGCGCGCAGGAAGCGAGCGGCTGCTT
>JAHFQY010000053.1 GCA_023259065.1 Nitrosomonadales bacterium | reverse complement strand
CCCTACCTGCAAGGCCACACCAGCGTGCTGGTGGGGCAATCCGGCATGGGAAAATCCACGCTGATTAACGGCCTGTTGCCCGAAGCGCTAGCTGCCACACGCGAGATTTCAACCGTGCTCAACTCGGGCAAGCACACCACCACGCACGCGCGCCTGTATCACCTGAATGCAGACAGCCACTTGATCGACTGCCCCGGTGTGCAGATGTTTGGATTGCACCACCTGAGCTTCGGCGAGATTGAAGAGGGCTTTATCGAATTCGCCCCCTACCGCGGCCAGTGCCGCTTCCATAACTGCCACCACACGCACGAGCCGAATTGCGCACTGCAGCAGGCGGTGAAGGATGGAAAAATTGACGCGCGCAGGTTGAAACTGTTTCAGGACATCAGCTCGGTAAATTTCAAACCCTCATTCTGAAACAGGCTATAGAGAGCGCGATTTGCCGACCATGTTGCCAAGCTTGCACACCCCCATAAAATTTCTGCTTCTGCTCACACACATCGTATTTGCCAGCCTGGCAGTGCCTCAGGCATGGGCCGAAGACGCAGCGCCAGCAATCGCGGAAGAGGGCACCAGGGCTGAAGTCATCTGGGAGTT
The DNA here is from genome assembly GCA_023259065.1 of Nitrosomonadales bacterium. Taxonomy (GTDB): domain Bacteria; phylum Pseudomonadota; class Gammaproteobacteria; order Burkholderiales; family Gallionellaceae; genus 39-52-133. Next base: position 7,403 of record JAHFQY010000053.1, on the reverse strand, counting down.
TGATCCCTATTACACCAATGTGGACTGGAGTATTCCCCTCACCAGCACGCCCATTCCCACCATCACCTCGGATAGCGAAACCGAGATCTACGCCAAGCTGATCGAGGGCTCGGCCATCCCGCGCTACATGTTGCTGGAGGCCAGCGTCAATCCCATGCCCGTGTTGGGCACCTACCTCAAGAGCCACATGCCCGGCACTTATAACCAGGGTGAAATCGGCTATAGCGGTATCAACCTTATCGAATCCGCCACTGCCGGATTCCAGGAGCCCTGGGCCGTGTCCGCCTTCTTCGGCAACATCGCCAAACTGGTGCGCCCCGGGGACACCCGCAGCGGCAGCAACATGGGCTACACCGGCTACCTGGTCAGCGCCGGCACCAAGCACATCAAGGACAATGTGCTGATCAGCGACAACTGGTACGAGCTGGAATGGAAGATCAAGGGCAAGCGCGATTACCCCAACGACAAGCTGTCGTGGAGCTTTCGCGTGGGCGGAAAATTCCACGACAATCCGGATATCACCAACGTGGTCTACGTCAGCATCCACCGCAGCAACCTGGATGGCAACTCGCCGTTTCTGCACTGGGTAAAAAATACCGAGTTCGACCTGAAAGTGCATTTTGCACAAACTGACGGACAAGTGGTGCGCGGTGAGCTGATCGCCGGCAAAGACTACACGCCCACCCTCAGCGTGGGCTTGATCTGGTCCAGCCCGCATGAGTACAGCGGCGAGCTGCTGGACCGCAGCAAGAACCTGCTCACCCTGGTTATCCGCCCTTCCGTCGAGTTTTAATCCCCTGCAAGTGAAATCTGCAACATGGGCCTGACAGGCCGGTGTTGACACTCTTTGCGCCATCCAATAACATTCCAACACTTATTGGAATGTTATTATGAACAGCAGGCATATAAAAAATATTCTTTACGAACAGGTTGCGCGCATCGGCAAGGCCGCATCCAGCCCCAAACGGCTGGAGCTGATCGAGCTGCTGTGCCAGTGCGAGAAAAATGTGGAGCAGCTGGCGGCGGAAGCCGACATCAGCCTCAAGCTGGCCAGCGCCCATTTGAGCGCGCTTAAATCAGCCAGCCTGGTTGCGTCGCGGCGCGACGGGAAAAACATTTATTACCGCCTGTCCGACCCGCACGTGGCCAGCTTCTGGGTGGCGATTCGCACCCTCGCCGAAGAGCGTCTGGTGGAACTGCAGGTCGCCCTGGAAAATCTCGTCACCACGCCGGAGCACCTTGCCCGGCTGGATCGCGCCGAGCTGCTGAAGGAAGCCGAACGCGGCGAAGTGGTGGTGATCGATGTACGCCCGGAAGCCGAGTTTGCCGCAGGACACCTGCCCTACGCCCGCTCCATTCCCGTCGCCGAACTGAAAAAGCGCATAGCCGAGCTGCCCAGGGACAAGACCATCGTGGCCTATTGCCGCGGCCCCTTCTGCCTGTTTGCCAACAAGGCCGTCGAGGTGCTGGGCAAGGCCGGTTACCAGGCCATGCGCCTCGATGACGGCGTAGCCGAATGGCAGGCGCACGGCTACCCGATCAGCACACCTCAAGACACAAGCAGCTCACGCTGAGTTATTTACATTTACCCAAGGAGAAGCAATATGTTTTTCAAACAACTCGCAACAAAAGAATCCTCACTTTCCTATTTTTTCGGCTGCGGCACCCTGGGCAAGTCCATCGCTGTGGACGTGGTTGCCGGTGACGAAGAATGGTTTATCGAAGAGGCCAAAAAAGCCGGCGTGACCATTTCCCACGTAATCGACACCCATGTGCATGCCGACCACTACTCCGGCGGGCGCAAGCTGGCACAAATGGTGGGCGCGCCTTATTGCCTGCACGAGAGCGACATCGGCCTGGTGAAATTCCAGTTCCACCCCCTGCGCGACGGCGATGAAATCGAGGCCGGCAATGTGGTGGCCAAGGTGCTGCACACGCCCGGCCACACCATGGACAGCATCTGCCTGATGGTGATGGACAAGCGCCGCGCCGCAGAGCCGTGGTTTGTCATCACCGGCGACACCCTGTTTGTGGGCAGCGTGGGCCGCCCCGACCTGGCAGGGCGCGAACAGGAAATGGCCGGCATCCTGTTCGACAGCCTGCACAGCAAGCTGCTCCCCCTGGCTGACCAGGTCGAGATTTTCCCCGGCCACCAGGCTGGCAGCGTGTGCGGTGCGGGCATCTCGGGCAAGCCGTCTTCCACCATAGGCTTCGAGAAGCGCTTCAATCCCGGCTTGCGCCTGAGCGACCGCGAAGAGTTCGTGAAGCTGGTCACCAGCGACATTCCACCCCGTCCCGCCGAGATGAACAAGATGGTGGCGGCCAATATCGCGGCTTGATAGATGATGACGACAAGCAAAACTTTTCACGACTTTAATCACGGCATCCGCGACAACCTGACCCAGTTCCTGCACCAGCTGTTTCAGGTGCTGCTGGTGGGCCTGACCCTGGGCATGATGCGCACGGTGATTCCGGCGCTGGCCGAGGGTGAGTTCGGCGTGCCCAAGGGCTCTTTCATGTTGCTGATGGCCTTCGTAGTGGCCTTCGGCTTCGTCAAGGGCACGCTCAATTTTGTCGCCGGGCGTTTGTCTGAACGCCTGGGCCGCAGGAATGTGCTGTTGATGGGCTGGGTCACCGCCCTGCCGATTCCCTTCATCATCCTGTACGCACCCAGCTGGAACTGGATCGTGTTCGCGACGATACTGCTGGGCGTCAACCAGGGCTTCACCTGGTCGATGACGCAGACCTCCAAGCTCGACATCACCCGCCCCGACCAGCGCGGCCTCACCATAGGGCTGAACGAGTTTGCCGGTTATGTCGGCGTGGCGATTGCCGGCATCATCACCGGCTACATGGCCATCCACTTTGGTGCGCGCCAGGGCCTGCTGATCTTTGGCCTGATCGTGATCGTGCTGGCCATCATCCTTACCCTGCTGTGGGTGAAAGATACACTACCCTGGGCCAAGGCCGAGGGCGCGCGTCACGCGGCGGGCAAGTCCGTGGGCCCCAAGCCGCGCTTCCCGCAAAACATTTCTGACCATCCCAGCACCTGGGAAGTGTTTACCCTGATGTCGTGGCGCGACAAGCGCATGGCGGCGATCAGCCAGGCCGGACTGGTGGAAAAGTTTGTCGACGCGCTGATCTGGGTGTTCTATCCGGTTTACCTGTTCCAGCACGGCTTGAGCCTCTCGCACATCGGCTGGGTGGTGGGCATTTATGGCTTTGTGTGGGGCGGCTCGCAATTCTTCACCGGCAAGCTGTCCGATCATATCGGCCGGCAGAAACCCATCGTGTGGGGCATGTGGATCTGCGGGGCGGGTGTGGGCATGATGCTGCTGGGTGAAACGGTAGTCTGGTGGTCGCTCTCGGCCGCCATTACCGGCTTCGGCATGGCGCTGCTGTATCCCAACCTGAGTGCGGCGGTGAGCGATATCGCCCACCCCAACTGGCGCGGCTCTGCCATCGGCATCTACCGCTTCTGGCGCGACCTGGGCTACGGCATAGGCGCACTGGCGCTGGGACTGATTGCCAGTGCCAGCGGCGTGATCAGCTCGGGCTTCTGGCTGGTGAGCATCGCGATGCTGCTGTCCGGCGCCGTGGTGTGGATATGGGGGGAGGAAACGCACCCGCGTTTGAATCCTGCTTCCGCAGAATAACCGGCATTTGAAATTCAACACCCGTAAAAAAAGCCGGCATGCGCCGGCTTTTTTACACTCCGTATTTTATTTCCGGCAGTAACAATAAACAAAATTCTGGTCTGCGCCCGATGGTGTGTGGTGCACTTCGTTCTCGCTCTTGACCAGCTTGAATGCCGCGCCAAATTCGCCATGCAGCGTTTCCGGGCGATAGCGCACAATGTCCAGTCCGCTGCATTTCAGCGGGCCATTCTCCGCAAACGTGGCCACAATTACATGCCCGCCCGGCTTCACCGCCCGCTGCACTGCCTGCACATAGCGCTGGCGGTCTTGCGGGTCAGTCAGGAAATGAAATACGGCGCGGTCATGCCACACATCGACACTGGCTTCGGGCAGCTCGATTTTGGTAATGTCGCCCTCTATCCAGTGCACCTGCACCGCAGCCTTGCCCAGTCGCGCTTGTGCAGCATGCAGGGCAGCGGCAGAAATATCCAGCACGCTCAGCTTGTGATAGCCCGCATGCAACAGGTCATCCACCAGCACCGAAGCGCCCGCGCCCACATCCAGAATGTGCGCATCCTTGGATACACCGGTATTGCGGATAAATTCCAATGACAGGCCCGCGTGCTCCTGGAACCAGCTGACCTGATTGACCTGCTTGCTCTGGTAAATACCTTCCCAATGGTTCTTGTCGCCCATGTCTATCCTCCCACCCAGTTTGCCATGCTGGCCACACCCAGCAGCAGCAACGCAATCAGCCAGAACACCAGCGCACGCCACACCAGTCCTATAGTGCTTTGCATGTAGTCTGCATCCGCATCGTCACCCACACCTATTTCAGGACGTTCCAGCGGCATGCCGTCCTGTTCTATGGTCATGCCCAGGCGCACGCCCAGCGCACCCGCCCCGCTTGCAAGCACAATACCCGCCTCGGGGTCTGGCCAGCCGTGCGCCTGGCTGCGCCAGCAATACACCGCATCTTCAAAGTCGCCAACAATGGCGAAAGTGCTGGCGATCAAACGCATCGGCAGCCACTCCACCACGCGATAAGCCTGTGCGGCGAATACGCCAAAGTCTCCCATCTCCTCGCTGTCCTGCTGCCCCCAGCGCGCATTGAGGAACTGCGCCAGGCGGTACACAATGGCACCGCTGGGGCCGAGGCCCAGTAGCATGAAAATCACAAACCACACCACCACGCCGAACACGTTGCGATGCGCGGCCAGCAGCGCCTGCTCGATGGAGACACGCGCAATCTCCTCCGCGCCAAACTCATCACAGGATGCACCACGCCACTCCGACAACAGGCTGCGTGCCGTATCCAGATCCTTGTCACGCAATGCCTTGTGAATGTCGGTGAAGTAGTGGCTGAACTGGCGGAAGCCCATGGTCAGGTACAGCACCAGCACGCTGAAGGCCCAGGCAAAAATCACATGCTGATGCGACAGCACCCAGTACAGCGGCACCGTCACGCCCAAAGGCAGCAATACCGCGAGCAGCCAGGCTATCTTGCCGTGCCTGCGCTCGCCGGCATTAAGGTGGTATTGAAAAAAATCGGCGTAGGAACGCACCCAGGAGTACAAGTACTTGCGCGCATGCAGGGGGTGCATTTGCTCCAGCAACAGGGCGGCGATCAGGGAAAACAGGCTCATGGCATCTCAGAAAAACAAGCTCACAATAGACAGGTGCAAGATACCACACAGCATAGTCTGATGTCATAACCACACAGATATTGCGAACTAAGAAGCAGGCCCGCGAACGCGGGCACGATTGCATGCAGTTACGATAAGTCTTAGGCAGATTGCTGCGGCCCGGCAGCATGACGCTCGATCACGCTGTCGATAAAGCGGCGCAGAAAGCCCTCGGTCTGTGCGCTGTGAAAACGATCCACTTCCACTCCATGACTATATGCCACCACGGTCGGAAAGCCGCGCACCTTGTGGCGCCCGGCGATTTTCATGTTCTCGTCGGCATCCACCAGGGCGAGCAGGAATTTGCCTTCATAGGCTTCTGCCACGCGGTGCAGCAGCGGCCCCAGCACCTTGCACGGGCCGCACCATTCGGCGCTGATGTCCATGAGTATGGGGGTCTGGTGCGAACGCTCCACGACCAGTTTGTCAAAATCGATTTCTTCGACGTTGTAAATGTAATCAGGGTGATGAGTTTTCATGGTGCTCCGGTAAAAAATCAGGATGACATTAAATTTGAAGTGCGGCAGTTTAAACCGGGCGCGAGTTTGCTGCCACTGTCGGCGCCCGGCACATCAACTTGCCCCGCGCTTGGAAAAGTCCCTGAGGCGGAAGCCCAGCAGCCACAGCACGGTGAAATAAGCGGCGATGCCAGCCAGCACCAGCCAGGTCAGGTGAATGATGCGCGCCCAACCTTGGGTAGTGAGCCAGTGCTGCTGGCTGCCCATGCCAAACCACAGCACCAGTCCCAGCCCCAGCAGCGCCACGGCTATCTTGGCGAGGAACATGCCCCAGCCCGGCTCTGGCTGGTAGAGGCTGCGCTTGCGCAACAGGTGGTAAAGAATGGCCGAGTTGAGGCAGGCGCCCAAGCCTATGGCCAGCGCCAGCCCGGCATGCTGCAGCCAGAATACAAACAGCAGATTCATCACCTGCGTGGCCAGCAGGGTGATGATGCCGATTTTCACCGGCGTGCGTATGTCCTGGCGCGCATAAAAGGCCGGGGCCAGCACTTTCACCGCCAGCATGCCTATCAACCCCACGCTGTAACCCACCAGCGCATGGCTGGTCTTCACCACGTCATCAGCAGAAAATGCGCCGTGCTGGAAGAAGGTGGCCAGCAAGGGCACGGCTATCATGCCCAGCGCCAGCGCTGCAGGCAGCGTCAGCATAAAGGTGAGACGCAAGCCCCAGTCCAGCAATCTGGAATACTCCACCGGGTTGCTGTCGACGTGATGCTTGGATAATGAAGGCAGCAGGATGGTGCCGAGTGCCGCGCCCAGCAAGCCCGCAGGAAACTCCATCAGGCGGTCGGCGTAATACAGCCAGGACACGCTGCCCGACACCAGCAGTGTGGCGATGATGGTGTTGATGATGAGGCTGATCTGGCTGATGGAAACGCCGAACACCGCCGGCCCCATCTGCTTGATGACGCGCCACACGCCGGCATCCTTCAAGCTCAGCCTGAAGGTCGGCAACATGCCTATCTTCTTCAGGAACGGCAATTGAAATGCCAGCTGCACAATGCCCGCGATAAACACCGCCCAGCCCAGCGCCAGTATGGGCGGGTTGCAATACGGCGCCAGCCACAGTGCACCGCCGATAAAACACAGGTTGAGCAATATGGGCGCAAATGCCGGCACCCAGAATTTGTTGTAGGTGTTGAGTATCGCTGCAGCCACCGCCACCAGCGAGATAAAGAAGATATAGGGCGAGGTGATGCGCAACAGGGTGACGGTGAGGTTGAATTTGTTGGTGTCCTGCACAAAGCCGGGCGCAGTGAGGTAAACCAGCAGGGGTGCGGCAACGATGCCGATCAGCGTCACGATAAACAGGATGATCGCCAGCAGGCTGGTCACATGATCCACCAACAGCTTGGTTTCGTCATGCCCGCGACGATTTTTGTACTCGCCAAAGATGGGCACAAACGCCTGCGAAAACGCGCCTTCGGCAAACAGACGGCGCAACAGATTGGGCAGCCTGAAGGCCACGAAGAAGGCATCGGTCGCCGCACCGGCGCCAAAGATGCGCGCAATCAGCACGTCGCGGATAAAGGCCAGGATGCGCGAAACCAGGGTCAGGCTGC
>JAHFQY010000039.1 GCA_023259065.1 Nitrosomonadales bacterium | reverse complement strand
GTCAACATGGAAGATGATGCCATCCGCGGCCTGACCGTCATCAAGGATGGCGCGATCACCTGGCCGGCGCCGGCGCCCAAGCTGCCCGCCGCAGCGACCAAGCCGGCTGCAGCCAAGCCGGTTACACCCGCGCCTGCGCATGATGCGCCTAGCGAGCCGATGTCGGGCGCCAAACTGGCGCTGATGTTCGGCGTCGCAGCGCTGTTGTTCTGGGTGATCGGCGCCAACGCACCGGCGGCCTTCCTCGGTCATTTCACCGTGTTCGTGCTGGCGTGTTTCGTCGGCTACATGGTGGTGTGGAACGTCACGCCCGCCCTGCATACCCCGTTGATGAGCGTCACCAACGCGATCAGCAGCATCATCGCCATCGGTGCTCTGGTGCAGATCGCACCGCCGCTTGCGGGGGGAGGGGAGCCGCGTCCGGATGACTGGATACGCTGGCTGGCGATATTCGGCATCGTGCTCACCTCGGTCAATATGTTCGGCGGATTCGCCGTCACCCAGCGCATGCTGGCGATGTTCCGCAAATAAGGTAAACCATCATGATGTCTGCAAGCTTAGCTACTGTCTCTTATATCGGTGCGACGATTCTTTTTATCCTGAGCCTCGGCGGTCTTTCCAGTCCGGCTTCTTCTCGTCGCGGTAACCTCTACGGCATGATAGGCATGACCATCGCCGTGCTGGCAACGGTGTTCGGCCCCAAGGTTACCCTGGCCGGACTGCCGTGGATCATGGTTGCCATGCTGGTGGGCGGCAGCGTCGGCTTGATCGCGGCGCGCATGGTGAAAATGACGCAGATGCCGGAACTGGTTGCGCTGATGCACAGCCTGGTTGGTTTGGCTGCCTGCCTGGTCGGATTCGCGAATTACATCGATCCATTGGCTGCTGCCAATCTGACCAGCGCCGAGAAAGCCATCCACGAGATCGAGATTTACATCGGCATCCTGATCGGCGCCGTCACTTTCTCCGGCTCCCTCATCGCCTTCGGCAAACTATCGGCAAAGATCGGCGGCAAGCCTTTGCTGCTGCCGGGCCGCCACTTCATGAACCTGCTGGCCCTGCTGGTCGTGATCTATTTCGGTTGGGTGTTCCTGCATGCCGCAACGGTGAGCGCGGGCATGATGGCGCTCACCGTGATGACCGTGATCGCGTTGCTGTTCGGTATCCACATGGTGATGGCCATCGGCGGCGCCGACATGCCGGTGGTGGTGTCCATGCTCAACAGCTATTCCGGCTGGGCGGCCGCCGCAACGGGCTTTATGCTGAATAACGATTTGTTGATCGTCACCGGCGCGCTGGTGGGTTCTTCCGGCGCCATCCTTTCCTACATCATGTGCCGCGCGATGAACCGCAATTTCATCAGCGTGATCGCGGGCGGTTTCGGTACGGGTGGCGGCAAGGCACCCGCAGCCAGCGGCGATGCACAACCTGCGGGCGAAGTGATCTCCATCATCGCCGCAGAGGCAGCCGAAATGCTGCGCGAAGCCAAGAATGTGGTCATCGTGCCCGGTTACGGCATGGCAGTGGCGCAGGCACAGCACACGGTGTTTGAGCTCACCCAGCTCCTGCGCGGGCATGGCGTCAACGTTCGTTTCGGCATCCACCCGGTGGCAGGCCGCATGCCCGGCCACATGAACGTCTTGCTGGCCGAAGCGAAGGTGCCTTATGACATCGTGATGGAAATGGATGAGATCAACGCGGACTTCCCTGATACCGACGTCGCCATCGTGATTGGTGCCAACGACATCGTGAATCCTGCGGCACAGGAAGACCCAGCCAGCCCCATCGCCGGCATGCCGGTGCTGGAAGTGTGGAAGGCCAAGACCTCGATCATGATGAAACGCAGCATGGCTACCGGTTATGCGGGCGTGGACAATCCGCTGTTCTACAAAGAGAACAACCGCATGTTGTTCGGTGACGCCAAGAAGGTGCTTGAGGATGTCATCAAGGCGCTGCACTAGGCCTGTTTTACCCCAAGAAAAATGCCCGCAGCAGCGGGCATTTTTCATTCTGCAATCTGTTCCGGAAACGGGATTTCTGGAAGCGGGATTATTCCTGCTCGGGCGGCTCCAGCCGCGCCAGCACCTGGCGCGCCAGTCCCCGGCAAACATTGTTCAGCACGGTGGGAAGCTCGGCAGGAATCTGCGAGTGCAGCAACAGCTTGCTGGCACTCACGGTGTATACCGGGTCGAGCAGGCGCGGGCGGTAGTCCTGCATCAATTCGTCCAGCGTATGCTCCGCCGCCATTTGCTGCCACGGGTTGGTGGGCCATTGCGAGGGCACGCCAAAGGCCTCGGGAAAGGTATCCAGGTCATGGCGCACGGTGCGGATATCTTCGTGGGAATCGCGGAATGGCAACAGCACCAGTCCGGAAATTTCATACAAATGCCTGTCCATCTCCGGACTGTTGGCTGTGCCATCGATCACGCCATACCATTCGGGCATGGATTCCAGCTTGGCGATGATTTTTTCCAGTTTTTCCGGGGTGCGCCCGTCGAGTGGCGTGTAACCGCGATCGTCGCGGAACAGGGGCTCGCGGTAGATGTCGGTCAGCACCGCGATCGAGCGCTTGCCGAGCAGGCCCAGGCCATGGCACAGCATGTGTGTCATGCTGGTCTTGCCGGTGCCGCCCTTGTTGCCGATGATGCAGATCAACCTGTTCACAACGCCCCCTGTATCGCTCCAGCACGGAAAATGAATTTCTGGAAATTTGCTAGCGTGATTCTAGGGGGTTTCCCCTGCGTGGATAGTGACGATAAGAGGGGAAAAAATGGCCTATTCATGCGCTTCAGGAACGGCAGCCTGCTACGGCAAGCTGCTGTGTGAGGCGTCCCGCTTGAGTTTATCTGTGTTTCCGGCGAGCCGGCGGTGCCCACATGGTAAAGTGGGATGTGCCTTGGGCAGAGCGTGCAGGATTTGTTGAAAGTGCTGATGTGCCTGAAGCAATCAGTGGGAAGTCTAAAGCGAATGTACTGGATATTGCTAGGCGTAAGTTCTTGTAGAAAGAGGCTCGAAAGAGCCTCTTTGTCCTACAGGTTACTTCTTACGTGCGTGTGTACGTGCCTGAGCTAGGTCTGATGCTGCAACAGACTTTACTGGAGCAGGTGTTTTCGGATTGCTCAGTAAACGCGACGCAATTGATGCCACTTTAGGCGTTGTTTGCTTTTTGTTCATGCTGTAATTCCTTCCTGACTTTGCCATGCAAGGAAAACACCAGCTACCACATCTATTTACCATTGCACAAGGTCATTGCTTGTTGCTATATTGGCAGCTTGTACAGTTGGGTAACCAGCTTTTTTCGCCTCATTCAGAAAACTTCTGGTGAGGCGTTTTTCTTTGATCAGTCGCGTGTAACGGCTGATGTGTGCATTATCCACCAAAGTGGAAGCAAAAAAGAACCACATTTTTTACCTTTCCAACCTTGACTTTTCTATCATTTTTGCGGTTCCGCACTGATAGTGGTCCGAAATAAAAAACAAGACAAAAAACATTTTGTTTTTGAATTTTCTAACATGGATTTTCTGTCTGGTGACAATCAGGGTTACTAATAGAACCATTATTGGCAAAGTGTGTTGAGTGCAAATGACATCAAAGATATAAAGAAAATTGTTTCGGCATTGAAGCCAAATGGTGCGTGGGGCGTCCCGCTTGAGTTTACCCATGTTCCCGGGCGAGCCGGCGGTGCCAGCAGCTTACGGTGCTGAGCGCTGCCAGTAGCGGGCATGGCTTGGGCGATAGCGCCCGACAGTAAAATTCTGCGCATCCATTTGCACCATGATTGCCCCGTCCACATCAGAGCGCAGCAGTTCGCTGCCGGCTGTGCGATAACGTTCGACGACTTCTTCCTTTGGGTGGCCGAAACGGTTGCGGTAGCCTGCGGTGAACACCGCATAGCGTGGCTGCACGGCCTCCACGAAAGCGGGTGTGGATGAAGTTTTGCTGCCGTGGTGCGGCACCACCAGCAGGGTGGCGTGCAGCTTGTCTGCGTGCTGTTGCAGCAAGCGGCGTTCGCTGTCTTTTTCAATATCGGCGGCGAGCAGCACACTGTGTTTCCCCGTGCTGATGCGCAGCACGCAGCCCATATTGTTGGTGCTGATGTCTTCCCGTGCGTAGCTTTCAAGCGCTGGATGCAGCAGCTCGAAATGCACGCCATCCCAGTCCCAGCTCTGGCTATCGCTGCAGCGCTGTTTTTGTGTCGCTTGCTGCAGGATGGGGCTGTCGTCGGGCAGGGAGGAAACGAGTGTATCTATGGGCATGGCCTGCATCAGCGAGAGCGCGCCGCCGGTATGGTCGGAGTCGTCATGGGTGAGCATCAGTGTGTCCAGGCTGGCGATACCCATGCCGCGCAGCGCCGGCACCAGAATGCGGTTGCCGCTGTTGGCCTCGCTGTTGAACTCCGGGCCGCTGTCGTAGAGCAGGGCGTGATGCTGCGTTTGTGCGGACACCGCCAAGCCCTGCCCGACATCAAAGACGGTGAGGTGCAGACTGCCGGATGCAGGTGGTGCGGGATGCACCATAAACATCGGCAGCAACAACAGGCTGCCCAGCCAGCGCGTGGGGAAGCCGCGCGGCAACAGCATCCACAGCACGCCTATAAGCCCGATTACTATGCTCCATGCGGGCGGCGCGTGTTGCGTCCACACCGCCGCCGGCAAGCTGTTCAGCCATTGCAGCGCCACCATGCAGTAACTCATGGCCTGATGCGCCAGCTGCAAAATCCAGTCGAACGGCAGCACCGCACCCAGCAAGGTCAGCGGCACCACCACAAAACTCACCAGCGGTATGGCGAAGGCATTGGCGAGCGGCGACACCAGCGAGAGCTGCTGGAACAGCGCCAGCAGCGGCGGGACCAGCCCTATGCTCATCGCCCATTGCATGCGGCCATATTCAATGGCCCAATGCCTGGCACCCAGCCGGTTGGCGGTGATGTAGAAAATCAGCGCCACCGCACCGAATGACAGCCAGAAACCGGCCGACAGCACCGACCACGGATCCAGCAACAACACCACCAGCAAGGCGGCAGCCAGTAATTGCGACGGCGCAATATTGCGCGACAGCCACAGCGCAATGGCTACCGTGCCCAGCATGTACACCGTGCGCTGCGCGGGCACCTCAAAGCCGGCGAGCAGGGCATAGGCCAGCGCCACCAGCAGGCCGGCGAGCGCCGCTGCCTTGCGCGCCGGCAGCCACAGGGTAAGGCGTGCACTGCGCCGCCACAGCCAGTAGCACAATGCAAACGCCATTCCCGCCAGCATGGTGATATGCAGCCCGGAGATGCTCATCAAATGATTGACCCCGGTGCGGGTGAACACCTGCCATTGAGCCGCGGGTATGCTGCCCTGGTCGCCTATCGCCAGCGCGCTCAACACACCGACGTATGGCGCATCGCCCAGCACCTGCTGAAAATGCGCGCGTGCAGCTTCGCGTATTCTTTCGATTGCATAAGCGGGTGATGTGACATGCTCATCCAGGCGCCGGTTATCACCCTTGCCATGCACATAGCCCACCGCGCGCAGATTGCGCTCCAGCGCCCATGCCTCGAAGTCGAAGTTGTACGGGTTACTGCTGCCGTGCGGCTGCTTGAGGCGCACAGTGAGTTGCCAGCGTTCGCCCGCGTGCATGAGCAGTGCCTCGTCATCGCGGCTGGTGTAAGTGGAGAGCAGCAAGCGGGGCGGCACATGTGCCTCTTCTGTGGTGACCTGCTCCACATCAAATACAAAGCCGAGACCGCGCTCATGCACGCGCGGCATTTCCGCCACCACGCCCACCAGCTGGATATCGCGCCCCTGCCAGGCAGCAGGCAACTCAGCGGACAGGCGCTGCTGCGCCATCCATGCCGCGTAGAAAAAACCGCTGCTGAGCCCAAGAAGCAGCAACAGCATGCTGCGCATAATGCGTTGCCATGGCGCCTGTTGCGGCAGGAACAGGGCGGGCAGCAGTGCGATTGCCACCCAGCCCCAGCGCAAATCCGGCAGCGCAGCCTGCTGTTGCAGCAGCCACACACCGAGAGTGAAGAGGAGGGTGAACGAGACCATGTGGCGCAGAGTAACGCCGGATCAGTCTGGGGTTAAGAGAGTTGCAACAAGATCAGGGCAGCTTCACAACAGCGGCAGCACCCGCGCGCAATTGCCCGTTGACTGAAAAAATCACATCGACCGGATAGGCCGATTCATCTTTTATCCTGACCGGCTCCAGACCCAGTGTCTTAACTTTTCCGCTGTAACTTTTGTCACCGCTTGTCACAGTGACAGCCTGGCCTGTTTTCAGGCTGTCCATTTGTGCAGAGCCGAGATGCATGCGCGCAATCATCTCGCCTGATTTGGCCAGTACCAGTAAGGTCTGCGGCTGCAAGCCCGCCGCCACGCTTTGTCCCGGCTCGACCTGGCGCAGGATGACGACGGCATCGAAAGGTGCGCGCAAGCTGGAGTCATCCAGCGCTTTCTGGTTCTGTTTCAAACGGGCGCGTGCCTCGGCCAGCAGGCTCTGGTTTTTAACCAGGCGCAGCCTGGCCTGATCCAGCTCGGTGGTGGAAACCACGGTGCGGCTGTGCAGTTCCTGCACACGCTCCAAGTCGCGCTTTGCCTCCGCCGCCTCGGCTTGCAGGCGGGTAATCTCGGCCTGGCTTTCACCTATCCTGGCCTGGTAAGCAGTGCTGTCCAGCGTCAGCAATACCTGGCCCTTCTTGACCTGCTCGCCGGCTTCTGCCTGCACCGCCTGCACCACGCCCGACACCGGCGTGGAAAGCTCAACCCGCTGCGACCATTGCAGGATGGCCGCCACGTCTGCGGCCCATAGTGGCTGCGAAAAAAAACAAGCGGCACACAGAGCGATCCATTTTTTCATTTTTTGCTTTCCTTCAAGTTGTCCCAGTTCGGGTTGCCCAGCAACGCATCCAGGCGCGCCAATCCCAGAGCCAGTTGATATTCGTTCCTGCGGCTGCGCAGGTTGGCTTCGGCTGTTTCCACCATGGAGGTGCCAAGGTTGCTTTTGAGCTCCAGCTCATACAAGCCGCGGCTGCGCTCCAGCAGCATGTCTCGGTAGTCAGAATTTACTCTGGCCGCGTTGCGCGCCGCGCCCTGCAACTGGCTGACCTCCATATAGGTTTCCAGCAGCGCCTGGGTCAGCTCCATTTTCAATTTTTCCGATCCCGCCTGCAGCTTGTAGAACTGCGCCTGCTCCCTGGCCACGCGCGAATTGGAGCGCTCGCCCTGATACAGGGGCCAGGACAGGATCAGCCCGGCACTCAGGTTGTCGCGCGTCACCGCTCTGCGGCTGTAGTCGGCAGCCTGCACCTCGGCATCCAGCGTGGGCCCATTCTCGGCGCGCAATGACTCGAGGCGTTTTTGCGAGGCGGCCAGCATTTCCTGTTGCGCGCGCAGGCGTGAGTTGTTTTCCAGCAGGAGGGGAATCAGCGTTTCATAATCGGGGAGGGCGCGCTGGTTGCCTGCGAGCGGCGGGTCTTGCAAGTCGCTGGCCAGGTCGCCCGGGCGGTTCATGGCATTGGCCAGCATGGCCCGCGTGATGCGCTGGCGTTGTGCGCTGGTGTTGCGCCTGAGCAGCGTGTCCTGATAGCGCGACTCCAGATCGGCCAGCTCGACGCTGGATATCTGCCCTCTTTCCAGACGATCCTTGCCCTGGTCGAAGCCGACGTAGTGCACGGCCATCAGCTCGTTGTCCGCGGTGTACTGCAAATCGGCCAGCAGCACATCAAAGTAGCGCGCCATGATTTCCATGCGGCGCCTGTCGCGCGTGGTGATCAGGTCGGCCTCGCGCGCATTCAGTTCGAGCCTTGCCGCATCTTCCGCGGCGCCGCTGCGGCCAAAATCGTAGAGCGTCTTGCGTGCCGTCAGGCGCACGCTGTTGTCGCTGGTGAAATCCTGTGTCCAACTGGGTTGCGAGCCGCTGCGCAGGATGCCTTCGAGGTTTACGCTGGTGTCTGTGCGCGAGGCCGCCATGTCGCGTTCGGCCAGGGCGCTGTCGCGTTCAGCCTGTGCCAGCAGCAGGTCGGGATGGGTGGATTCCACCGTGGCCAGCGCGGCTTCCAGAGTCAGCACGCGGGCCGGTTCTGCGGCGCAGGCCGCATTGAGTGCAAACAGGCCGGCTAGCAGCAGCCATGATTGGCCTTGCACACGCTTCATTTCCTGTTTTGTCGCTTGTAGGTTGTGAAAGGCATGGTTTTGTACGCGCCTTCTGCCACATAACGCCCCAGGGCCATAAACTCATTGACGTCTTTGGTCGTGCCGGGGAGGCGCGTCATCAGCTTGCCATTCAGGTCATAAAAATCGAACACCGGAGTGCCGTAAATACGCCGCTCGACACCAAATGCCTTTTCGGTGGTTTCCTTGCCGTTGAAATCCACCATGGCAACATTGCCGCGGATGTCCACCTCGTAAATCAGGAAGTTCTGGTGATAATAATCCTGCACCTCGCTCTGGTTGAGTATGGTGTGTTTCATGCGGTGGCAGAAGGGGCAATCCTCCAGCGTGAACATGATGAGTACGCCCTTCTTGCCTTCCTTCTTGGCGGTTGCCAGCTCACTCTTGAAATCACCCATCTTTACATCGAAAAAATATTGCTGCGCATCGCGTGTTTCGGCAAATGCTGTACCCAGGCTGAAGATGAGCAGCCAAGCAGCGATAACAATTTTCATTGAGACTCCCCGATTTATCTGAACTGAAACATTCTACCTTGATTTTTTCAGCGCTTCCGCATCACCTTGAACACCTCAAACCACAACACACTACCCAATCCCGCCGCAATGCACAGTGCAAATTGATAAGGGCTAATGCTGCCAAAATGAAATATTTCGCGCAGGAATGGCAAGGTGACTGTTGCTGCCAGAAAGGTGAATGCGCCGCCGATTATCCACCACAGCGCGGGGTTGCGGCTGTACAGGCTGGCCAAAATGGTGTGTTGCCAGGAACGGTTGACCAGGATTAGGCCGAGGTTGCCGATCACTACGGTGGAGAAGGTGAGTGCGCGCGCCGTTTCAGCGGAGGCGCCCAGATGCAATGAGTAGCCGAGCACGGCGAGCGTGCTCAGCATCACCAGCAGCCCCTGCATCAGGCTGATGATCAGGATGTATTTACTGAACAAGGGCTCCTGCGCATCGCGCGGGGCGCGCTGCATGATGTTTTGTTCCGCGGGCTCTGCTTCAAAGGCGATGGAGCAGGCGGGGTTGATGATCATCTCCAGGAACACGATGTGCACCGGCGCGAATATCGCCGGCCAGCCCACCAGCAAGGGGATCAGCGACAGGCCGACAATGGGGATGTGCACGGCAAAGATATACGCCATGGCCTTGCGCAGGTTGTCGAAGATGCCGCGCCCCAGCCGCACCGCGTGCACGATGGAGGCGAAGTCGTCATCCAGCAGCACCAGCGCCGAGGCCTCGCGCGCCACATCGGTGCCGCGCCCGCCCATGGCGATGCCGATGTGCGCGGCCTTGAGCGCGGGGGCATCGTTTACGCCGTCGCCGGTCATCGCCACCACGCAGCCGTTGGCCTTGAGCGCATTCACCAGGCGCAGTTTCTGTTGCGGCACCATGCGCGCAAAAATGTTGCTGTGGCGCACGCGCTCGCGCAGGGTGGCGTCATCCATCTGGTTCAGCTCGGGCCCGCTGATAATGCCGCCGCTGCCAGCGTTCAGGCCGATCTGCTGCGCAATGGATGAGGCCGTGGCGGGGTAATCTCCGGTGATCATCACCACGCGTATGCCCGCCGTGGCGCATACGCGCAGGGCGGGCTCGACTGTGG
Source organism: Nitrosomonadales bacterium (assembly GCA_023259065.1). Taxonomy (GTDB): domain Bacteria; phylum Pseudomonadota; class Gammaproteobacteria; order Burkholderiales; family Gallionellaceae; genus 39-52-133. The sequence continues at coordinate 15,366 of JAHFQY010000039.1, read as the reverse complement.
GGCGCACCGGGTCGGCCAGCCCGATCAAACCGACAAATTCAAAATCGAAATCATGCTGGATGTCCGGCCACTCACGCCCCTTGTAGGTGGCGCGGGCCACACCCAGCACGCGCATGCCCTGCGCGGCCAGCGCGTTGATCTGCAGCTCCAGCGCGGCCAGTTGCGCGGCATCGAGATGGCACAGGTCGGCGACCGCTTCGGGTGCGCCCTTGCTTGCCACTACATACTCGTCGCGGTCGCGTGCGCGCCACACGTGCGACAGCGCCAGCTGCTCGGGCGAGAGCGCATATTCGTGCTTGAGTATCCAGTCGTGATGGATGTGCTCGGTTTCCGCCAGATAATTGGCCGCGAGCGCATGGATGGCTTTTTCCATCGGGTCGAAGGGATCCGCCTCGCTCGACAGCACGGCAAATTCAACCAGTTCGTGAAAGGTTTCGGGCAGCTCTGTTTGTGCGGCGCCTACCGTAAATGTGGCGCCTGCCACGCTCAACTGCTGCACCGTCATGCGGTTGAGGGTGAGGGTGCCGGTCTTGTCCACGCACAACACCGTGGCGGAGCCCAGTGCTTCCACTGTATGTACCCGCCGCGTCAATACTTGATGACGCGAAATGCGCCAGGCGCCCATGGCCATGAATACGGTGAGCACCACCGGATATTCTTCCGGCAGCAGGGTCATGGTCAGGGTAATGCCGGAGAGCAGGGCATGCAGCCAGTCGCCATGCGTGTAGCCATAGAGCAGCACCAGCAACAAGCTCAGCAGCACGCCGATCGCGGCGATCTTGCGCACCAGGCGGCTGATTTCCTGCTGCAGCGGCGTTGCTTCTATTTCCACCTCCTGCAAGGCGCGGCCTATCTTGCCGATTTCGCTGTGCACGCCGGTCGCCAGCACGCGCGCCATGCCGTGGCCTTGCGTGATCAGGGTGCCCGAGTAGACAAATGGCTGGTCATCGCCCCCAGCTGGAGTAATTGAGTTGGCGTCAGGTTGGGCGATCTTGCGCACCGCCACCGACTCCCCGGTCAGCAGCGATTCATCCGCCGACAAGCTGCTGCAGTCGATCAGTACAGCATCCGCCGGCACGCGGTCGCCCTCGCTCAGGATCAGGATGTCGCCGCGCACCACCTCGCGCCCGGCAATGCGCACGGCCTCGCCATCGCGCACTACCAGTGCGCGCGGGCTGGTGAGGTCGCGCAGGGCTTCGAGCACGCGTTCGGTCTTGTACTCCTGATAGATGGTGATGCCCATCACCACACACACAAAGCCCAGCAGCATCAGCGCATCGCCGACATCGCCCAGCAGCAGATAGATGGCGCCGGCGCTCACCAGCAGCAGGAACATGGGCTCGCGCACCACCTCCAGCGCGATGCCGGTCAGATTGCGATTCCCTGCGGCAGGCAGCTCGCTCGCCCCTTCCCGGGCAAGACGCAGCGCCGCCTCGGCTTGCGACAAGCCTTGCGCTAATGTCTGCTCAGGTGCGGTTTCGCTCATGCGAGTAACCCTTGGATGCAATACAATCACACATAAATCTGAAAATCTTTTTTGTCCGCAGATTAAGCAGATTAGCCAATAAAACAAATTAGAACGTTGATAATTTTTGTAATCTGCGTAATCTGCGTAATCTGCGGATAGAGCTGTTTTTCTGGTTTTACATTGACTCAATGCTTCAGCAAGATTCTGCCGCAAACAAACGCATCGTGCCGAAAAAATATTTCAAGAAACTTCTGCCCAGCCATGAGTCCATCCGCGAAAACCGCTGGATAAAGCCTTTTGGCGCATGGCTGCAGCACCACAACCTGTGGCACCTGCATCGCCGCTCGGTGTCGGGTGGGGTGGCGGTGGGGATGTTCTGCGGCCTGATACCCGGCCCGCTGCAGATGCTTGGGGCGGCGCTGCTGGCCGTGCTGTTTCGCGTCAACCTGCCCCTTGCCATGGCGACCACGCTGTACACCAATCCTTTCACCATCGTGCCGCTGTACCTGCTGGCCTACAAACTGGGCGCGCTGGTTACCGGGCAGGGCCATGTATTGGCGGCCGCACATTTCAACGAGCCGGATATGAACTGGAGCAACTGGTTCGGCGTGATGCTGGACTGGGTGGTTTCGCTGGGTAAACCCTTTGCCATCGGCTTGCCGCTGCTGGCTGTAACGCTTGCCGTGCTGGGCTATGTGGTGGTGCGTATCGGCTGGCGCATACATGTGCTGGTGCAATGGCGCGGGCGGAAATTGGCGCGGAAGCGGCTAAAATGAGCAGGTTTAATCGAAAGAGAAAAGGGTGGAAATGAAATTGTTGCGCATATTGTTGCTTGGCCTGGTCTTGTCGATTTACGTTCCTTTGGCTACGGCTGTACCGCTCACCGTAGCTGTTGCCGCCAATGTGAAATTTGCCTTCGACGAGTTGCAGGCCGAGTTCAAAAAATCCACCGGCATAGAGATAAGCGCCGTGGTTGCCTCTTCCGGCAAGATTGCCGCACAGGTCAAGGGTGGTGCGCCGTTCGACGTGTTCCTGTCTGCAGACATGGAGTTTCCCGAGGCGCTGCACAAGGATGGCCTGGCCGCCAGCTCACCCAGGGTATATGCCTACGGCGTGCTGGTGCTGTGGACCCTGGGGCCGCTGGATTTATCCAAAGGCATGAAAGTACTGACCGCTCCGGCTGTAAACAAGGTGGCCATCGCCAATCCAAAACTCGCACCCTATGGCGAAGAGGCGATGCGCGCGCTGGATTACTACAAACTACGCGCGGCTGTTGAGCCGCACCTGATTTACGGTGAGAGCATCGCCCAGGTAAACCAGTACATAGACACCCAATCCGCCAGCATAGGCTTCACTGCAAAATCGGTGGTGCTGGCGCCGCAACTGCAGGGGCGCGGCAAGTGGATAGAGGTGCCCAGGGAAAGCTACCAGCCTATCGCGCAGGGCGTGGTCATATTGAAGCATGGCGCCGAGAGCAATGCGGCAGCCGCGCAGCGCTTTGTGGAATTCCTGGGCTCGGCCAAGGCGCGCAGCATCTTCGAAAAATTCGGATACCTGCTGCCATGAATAAATTGCGCGGGCGCATCACCGCCATTGAATCCAATGACCATGTGTCGCTGGTGGATGTGGAGGTGAGCGGCGACTCGTTTACCGCTACCCTGCTGGAAACGCCGGAGGATGCCTCTTACCTGAAGGTGGGCAACGAGGTTGAGGTGCTGTTCAAGGAAACCGAAGTGTCGCTGGCGAAAAATCTTTCCGGCCTGATCAGCCTGCGTAATCGCATGCATGCAACGGTGAAGCAGGTGCGTAGCGGCGCCATCCTCAGCGAGGTGGTGCTGGATTATCACGGCCAGCCCATCAGCAGCATCATCACCACGCGTTCGATCAAGCGCCTGGATATCAAACAGGGCGATGAGATAGAGGCGCTGGTCAAGGCCAATGAGGTTTCACTGCTGGAAATCACCAGCCAATAATCGGGGGTTTTTATATGCACAGGAAAATCGGCATCATCGGCGGCAGCGGCGTGTATGACATCGAGGGGCTGGCCAACAAACGCTGGCAGCGCGTGGAGTCGCCGTTCGGCGAGCCCTCGGACGAACTGTTGTTTGGCGAACTGAACGGCATCGAGCTTGTGTTCCTGCCGCGCCACGGGCGCGGTCACAAGATACCTCCATCGGAGATCAACTTCCGCGCCAATATCGACGCGCTGAAACGCGCCGGCGTCACCGATGTGATCTCGGTCAGCGCCGTCGGCTCACTGCGCGAGCACCTCAAGCCCGGCATGTTCGTGATCGTCGACCAGTTTATCGACCGCACCTTCGCGCGCGAGAAATCATTCTTCGGCGCCGGCATGGTGGCGCATGTTTCCATGGCGCATCCGGTATGTCGCAGACTGGGCGACCACATCGAGGCCGCCGCCAAGGAGGCGGGCATAGAAGCGCTGCGCGGCGGCACCTATCTGGTGATGGAAGGCCCGCAGTTTTCCACCCTGGCAGAATCCGAGCTGTACCGCAGCTGGGGCTGCGACGTGATCGGCATGACCAACATGCCCGAAGCCAAGCTCGCGCGCGAAGCCGAGCTGTGTTACGCCGCCGTGGCGATGGTCACCGATTACGACTGCTGGCATCCCGATCACGATCATGTCACGGTGGAGCAGATCATCAAGGTGCTGCTGGCCAATGCCGACAAGGCACGCAGCTTGGTAAAGCAGACAGCGCCAAAAGTGTGGAACGATGCTCACGCCGCCGACTGCCATTGCCGCAGTGCACTGCAACATGCGCTGATCACCGCACCGGAAGCACGTGATGCGGTGATGCTGAAGAAACTTGATGCGGTGGCGGGGCGGGTGTTGTAGGAGCGGGCCTTGCCCGCGAATCACTCAACGAATCGCGGGCAAGGCCCGCTCCTACAGATGAAAGGTAGGTATGACTGAACAACAATTACGCAAACAACTTCTCGACACCTCGCGCCGCATGGTCGAACTCGGCCTCAATCGCGGCTCTTCAGGCAATGCCTCGGTGCGTTGCGGCGACAACATCCTTATCACCCCTTCTGCGCTGCCGGTCGCCGAGATGACCGCGCAGGATCTGGTGTTGCTGGCGGCTGACGGCAAAGTTATCACAGGCGGCAAGCCTTCCAGCGAATGGTTTTTCCACCGCGACATCCTCGCCGCACGCAGCGAGATCAACGCAGTGCTGCACATGCACTCGCCCTTTGCTACCACCATGGCCTGCCTGCGCCGCAACGTGCCGGCCGTGCACTACATGGTGGCGATGGCGGGCGGCAGCGACATCCGCTGCACGCCGTACAGCGTGTTTGGCGAACAGGAACTGTCTGATCATGCACTGGAAGCACTGCACGGACGTATGGCCTGCCTGCTGGGCAACCACGGCATGATCGCGCTGGGCCGTGATCTGGATGAAGCACTGTCCATCGCGGGCGAGGTCGAATTCCTGTGCGAGATATACTGGCGCACCCTGCAGGCCGGCGAGCCGCACATCCTCACCTCGCAGCAGATGCATGATGTGCAGGAGAAGTTTGTCAGTTACAAACGCAGAGACTAAACATCACCCCCCTCTCCCTAGCCCTGATGGAGCCTCTAGCCAATCGACTAAGCCCGTAAACGGGCAAGTCGCTGGTTATCTCCCGCGAGGGGAGAGGAAATCGCATCCCCTCTCCCTTGATGGGAGAGGGGCGGGGGAGAGGGTGAAAGCTTTACAATGAAATCAATTTAGGAAACTGAAATGCCCATCAAATCCCGCGTCCGCACCGTCCCCCATTACCCCAAGCAGGGCATCATGTTCCGCGATATCACCACGGTGCTGAAAGATCCCATCGGGCTGCGTGCCACTATCGATGAACTCGCGCGCCGCTACAAAGACGTGAAGATAGACATGATCGCCGGCATCGAATCGCGCGGCTTCATCATCGGCGCACCGCTGGCCTACGCGCTGGGAGTCGGCTTCGTGCCGGTGCGCAAGAAAGGCAAACTGCCCGCCGAAACCATAGGCCAAGATTACGAGCTGGAATACGGCACCGACCGTATCGAAGTTCACGTCGACGCCATCGCCAAGGGAGCCAAGGTGCTACTGGTGGATGATCTCATAGCTACCGGTGGTACGGCAGAAGCGGCGGTGATCCTCATCGAGAAGATGGGCGGCAAGATCGTCGAATGCTGCTTCATGATAGACCTGCCGGATATTGGCGGGCGCAAGCGCCTGGAGAAGCGCGGGCATAAGGTGTTTGCGCTGTGCGAGTTTGAGGGGGACTAAAGCAACCCCTCCCGCCCTCCCCTTGTCAGGGGAGGAGTCACGTTCCTCCCCTGACAAGGGGAGGCTAGGAGGGGTTTGGGGGTTACGCTGCACCAACCCTCCCTGTCCAGGCTTGAATCTACCCCTTGCGGTGAATATCCGTCATAATAGTCGCATAAATTGCGGAGATTAAGATGTTTGTGTGGGAGCAATCCGATTGGCCGCATTGGCGCTACGATGCAAGCGTGCTTGCCACGGCACTGGCCAGCGTGCGCCATGCACAGGGGCGTTTGCTGGGGCGCATGGAGGGGCTGGGCTTTGCGCTGCGTGATCAGGCCACCCTGCAGGTGCTGACAGAAGACGTGCTTAAAACCAGCGAGATCGAAGGCCAGCAGCTTAACCCCGACACCGTGCGTTCATCCATCGCCAGGCGGCTGGGAGTGGATATTGGTGCGCTGGCTCCCGCTGACCGGCATGTGGATGGAGTGGTTGAGATGGTGCTGGATGCGACCAGCGGCTTTGCCCAGCCACTGAGCCGGAAACGCCTGTTTGCCTGGCACGCGGCGCTTTTTCCAACGGGGTACAGCGGCCTTGCGAAAATCAGGATAGCCCGTTGGCGCGATGATGCAGATGGCCCCATGCAAGTTGTGTCCGGGCCTGTAGGCCGCCAGAAAGTGCACTACGAGGCACCGCCTGCTGCGCGACTAGCAGCGGAAATGGATGCATTCCTGCGCTGGTTCAATGGCGAGCAGGATATCGATCCGGTGATCAAATCGGGGCTGGCGCATCTATGGTTTGTCACCCTCCATCCCTTTGACGATGGCAACGGGCGGATTGCTCGCGCCATCGGTGATCTGGGGCTGGCCCGCTCGGAAAAATCCGCGCAACGCTTCTATAGCCTGTCTGCGCAAATTCAGCGCGAGCGCAAAGAGTATTACCATCTGCTTGAACGCACCCAGAAGGGCAAGCTCGATGTGACGGAATGGCTGGTTTGGTTTCTGGCCTGCCTCGGGCGCGCAATCGAGGGCGCTGAAAATTCTTTGGCAATGATCATTGCCAAGTCGCGATTCTGGGAGCGGCGTGCCGGCACACCCTTCAACGAACGCCAGATCAAGTTGATCAACCGGCTACTCGATGGATTTGAAGGCACGCTAACCAGTTCCAAATGGGCGGCGATAGCCAAATGCTCACCTGATTCGGCGCTGCGCGATATTAACGACTTGATTGGGCGCGGGGTGCTGAGAAAGACGGAGGCGGGTGGGCGTAGCACCAGTTATGAGTTGGCGATGGTCTCATTGGACGTTTCAACATAGAAAAATGTAATGAATGATAGTTTTATCAGAAGTAAATTTTTGTATGGATTATTGATGATGAGGACAGATAATAATTTGACTCTGCTATTTTTGGGGGAGCTATGGTTCGGACTCTGACATTAGGCGATGGCCTGATTCCCGTTGATCTGCTGCATAGCGGCATTTGTCACATCGAGGCTTCAAAACTGATATTCAAAGCCAACCCATATTTTTACGACTCTGCCGGGTATTTGGCGCACATGTCGGCCGAGTTGTTGCTTAAGGCGTGGTTATTGCAAGAAGCTCAAAAATTCAAAGCAATTCACAATCTCAGCGAACTATATCAGGAGCTCGTTGATGCACACGGGGCGATGCCCCTATCTGCCGAACACGAACGAGTGCTGGGTTTGCTTGACGTGTACGAGCAACTTAGGTATCCCAATCGTGATAAACCGACAGAAGTTGGTGACGGTGATTGGCCTGCGATAGAAGCATTCATACACTACCTCTACAGTTGTCTGCCTAGTTCACTCCACGATGCACTAGACCAGGTCAAACCTTTTGAGAAAGATGGTCGTGAGCTTATGAGGAGGAGAATCGAGACTCAAACATGAAGACGCATACTCGTGGCAGCATGGAATACCTGAGTCACTTCTACGCTGTTGACGACATTATTGTAAGTGTCGTTTTTCGTTATATATTCGCTGCTCGTTAGGAGAAAATATGGCTGTGCTAGATGAAATCAGAGGGCTGACTGCTTGGGATGCAACCTTACTTCTTGGCGCATTTCTCGCGACAATCGCGCCGGGTATGCTCATTGTCCATATTTTTGCGCCAGAACTCGTGCTTCAGTTAGACACGTTGAAGCTCTTCGTCTTCTCGGCAGCAGTTACATTGCCTGTAATCGCTGTAAACGCTCTTGTATTAGCGGCTATAGGGCCGTTCACAGGTAGCTTGGGACATGGTGAAGGGACCCGGAAACATCTTTATTTTTGGCAAGCTGCTTGGGCATTCCTTACGCTCTACTCGGCGCTGCTAGCCGCATATCTCTGCGGGTTAAACGTGCGTTCATTCATTGGGACTGCCGCAGCACTGGACGTCATATTTGGCGCCATAGTTATATGTATCATGCGCTTTCTCGTACAGCATCTACGCAATACATAAAACCATAATGGCTAATTTCATCAAGCAAGTCATTCAACTATGACTGACCCGAAAAACTTACCCGGTGTAATCAACCAGCAAGTAGCCGTGCATGCCGAGCAACGTGGCAGCCTTGTCATGCGTGGCTTGGTGGCAGTCCAGGAGGGAATAGAGCCGGCACTATCAATAAATAGCGATGTGTTGTATCGGGAAGCGCGAACGATATTTGACAAATGGTGGGCTGAAAACCGTGGTTGGCCGCTCAGAGGGGAGATAGATGACCCGGATTTATTTGCAGCCTTTAAAACTTTTCAGCAATTGGCCGATAATAACTATTGGAAATCCTATTACCCGTTATCTGTCCTCCTTGATAGTAAAGAAGATAAATACAACCAAAATCACGCTCAATATTTTGCGAATCTGGCTATTGAGTGTTGTCTTGCCAACCAAACCCAACAGGACGTGGAGTTATGGTGTGACTTGGGGAATATGCTCAGTTCTGAGAGATGGGCTATGCAGGATGATGAACAAGCAGTTGAGTGGTATCGCAAGGCCGCAGAGCAGGGGTCTGCTCGTGCGGAATGCCGACTTGGGTACATGTATAGACTAGGTCAAGGTGTTCCGCAGAATGAAGCGCAGGCCGTGCAGTGGTATCGCAAGGCTGCAGAGCACGACTTTGCGCTTGCGCAACTCGCTCTCGGCGTAATGTATTTCAAGGGCGAAAGTGGTGTTCCGCTTGATTGTATGATGGCAGCTATGTGGTTTACCAAGGGAGCGGAACAAGGGCATGTTCATTTGCAAAACATGCTTGGTCAGATGTATAGCGACGGTCAAGGTGTTCCGCAGGATTATGTACAGGCAGTGGAGTGGTACCGCAAGGCTGCAGAGCAGGGTCTTGCTTCTGCACAAAAATCTCTCGGAGACATGTATAAAAACGGGAAAGGCGTTCCGCAGGATGATGTGCAGGCAGTGGAGTGGTACCGCAAGGCCGCTGAACAGGGAAGTGGGGCTGCACAAGTATTCCTTGGAGACATGTATAAAAACGGGAAAGGTGTTTCGCGGGATGATGTACAGGCAGTGGAGTGGTACCGCAAGGCCGCAGAGCAGGGTCTTGCTTCTGCACAAGAATCCCTCGGAGACATGTATAAAAACGGGAAAGGTGTTTCGCGGGATGATGTGCAGGCCGCGAAGTGGTATTGCAAGGCTGTGAATGCGTATAGCGAGAGTTCCATGAAGGTGAATACAGCTTGCCCAGAAACAGTCTGGGACGAGTACATAGAGGCTGTAACACAGGCCAATGCTGATGTAAAGAAAAAACTTGACGGACTCGGTATCGACTGGAAAACATCACTATGAATCTCCCTGAAGAATTAGAACTCACCCGATTAGAGGGAGATCAAGCCGAACTTGCGGAGCAGGTCGCTTCGGCTGAGTTGGAACTGGAAACCGCGAAAACAGAAACGGCGCAGTTTCAACGACGCTATTATGAAAATGTTGGGCGGCTCTACGCGCAATTGGATGAATTGGATGCGCAAATTGCCAACCTGCAGGCAGGATGCTCCCCCGATGATGCCGCCGCGCAAGCCCATGCACTGGCAATGCAGGAGCAAGCCAGAAAGTCAGCCGAGGAAACGGGGTTGATCGAGGCGCAGCCTGCACCGCCGCTGGTGATTACACCGGAATGCAAGCAGGCATATAAGAAAGCCGCAATGCTGATGCATCCCGACCGTGGCACCACGGAACAGGAAATTCAGCGGCGTACTTTGCTGATGGCGCAAGTTAATCTGGCCTATGAAAGAGGAGACCTGAAGGCTATAGAAAAACTGATGCTGGAATTTGGTCAAGACCCGGAATCTATTGCTGGTAATGACGTGGCTTCAAAAATCGTAAAAGCCATACGCCGTATCGCGCAGTTACGCCGCCGCCTAGTTGAGATTCAGCAAGAATTGGAAATTCAAAAACAAACGGAAATTTATCAGCTTAAAACCACGGTTGAAGAGGGAGAGGCTTTGGGCGACGATCCTCTGGGTAATCTGGTGCGACAAATTGCGGCGCAAATTGCAAAGGCCACCCAGATGCTGGATGCAATGCGGAGTGGGACAATCGCGCCTACACGTAAGGCTGATCTTATTGAGTCAGTAGAGCCTCCAGTAGTGAGTGAGCCACCCTCTTCGCAATCTGCATTGGGTAGCGGCCACACAAAGAAATTGAAATTGGCGCTTCAGCCACTGGCGGCGCTGATCGGGCTGGAAAGCGTCAAAGCTGAAATTAACAAACTTGCAAAATTCATTCAGGTTCAACAGGAGCGTGCCCGGCATGGATTGAAGACGCCTAACGGCCTTTCAAGACATCTTGTATTTACCGGTAATCCTGGCACAGGGAAGACAACCGTTGCACGAATTCTTGCTGATATTTTTTGCGCACTCGGCGTTGTTAAAACCAATAAGTTGATTGAAGTGGATCGCTCTGAGCTTGTTGGCCAATATGTTGGACAGACAGCACCCATGACGCTGGAAGTGGCTAAACAGGCATTAGACGGTGTTCTTTTTATTGATGAGGCATATTCGCTGGCGGTTAGTGAATCTGGAGATGATTTTGGTAGGGAGGCAATAGACACGCTGCTGAAATTTATGGAAGACAATAGAGACAGGCTTGTCGTTATTGTCGCGGGATATAGAGATGAGATGAACACTTTTATCCAGACAAACCCAGGGCTTGCCTCTCGATTTAATACTTACATAGATTTTCCTGACTATACAGCGCCTGACATGCAGAAAATTTTTCTGAAACTTTGCAAAGAAAATGACTATCTTGTTGAGCACGCCGTTAATAACGCTATTCTTGATAGCCTTGAAGCAGTTTGCAAGGTAAAGGGATCGAGGTTCTCCAATGGAAGATATGTCAGGAATGTTTTTGAAAAAACCATAGCATTTCATGCGCTCCGAATATCGTCATCATCTAGGAGCCGCGATCTTTCAAATAAAGCTACGCTGCAAACCCTTACAGAGTCTGATATACGTGAAGCCTTTGCTGCTGTCGCACATTAATTCACCATTAATTGGTTATGCGGAGTGATTCTGATGTGGGGATATGCCTGCAACGAAGCTGAGCTACGAATCCGGCACATACCAGTTGTTGAGTTGAGAAGGTGACTTGCGCAACGTGAACAACTCGATACCTAAATTGTTACTGATTGGATGATATGAAAGTCGAAACCCTGCGCTGGGCCAACAACAAGCTGGAAATGATAGACCAGCGCGTGCTGCCCGCCACCTTTAATTATTTGGCCTACGATTCCGCCGCGTCGGTGGCGGAGGGCATACGCAGCATGGTGGTGCGCGGTGCGCCGGCCATCGGTGTGGCGGCGGCTTATGGGGTGGCGCTGGAGGCGCTGCGCTTGTCTGTGCTCCTTCCCCCTGTGAGGGGGAAGGTTGGGATGGGGGTTGAGACTGTGAACACTTCTACCCCCTCCCTAACCCTCCCCCTGCATGGGGGCGGGGATGGTGTTGTAGATTTTAATTCCGGCATGGAAGCCGGCTTCACTGTACTGGCGCAAAGCCGTCCGACGGCGGTGAATCTGTTCTGGGCGCTGGAGCGCATGCGGCGGGTGTGGCAGGGCATTGCGACTCAATCACCAGGTGAAATCGCGGCACGGTTGCTGGCCGAGGCGCACGAGATGCTGGTAGAGGACATACGCATCAATCGCGCGATGGGGGCGCATGGCGCGGCCTTGTTGCAGGATGGCGCGCGCGTGCTGACGCATTGCAACGCGGGCGCTTTGGCCACTGCAGGCTGGGGCACGGCGCTGGGGGTGATACGCTCGGCGGTGGAGGCGGGCAAGAAAATTTCCTTGATCGCCGACGAGACGCGGCCTTTCCTGCAGGGTGCGCGGCTCACTGCTTGGGAGATGGTACAGGAGAATATTCCGGTCACGCTGATCACCGACAATATGGCCGGCCACCTGATGGCGCACGGCGAGGTGGATGCGGTGGTGGTGGGAACGGATCGCGTGGCTTCAAACGGCGATGTGGCCAACAAGATCGGCACTTACATGGTGGCGGTGCTGGCGCGGCGGCACAATATCCCGTTTTACGTGGCGTGCCCGCTTTCTACTATCGACATGAGCATCGCCAGTGGCAAGGATATTCCCATCGAGGAACGTGCAGCCGACGAGGTGAAAGGCTTCCGCGACACGCACTGGGCGGCCGCAGGGGTGAGCATACGCAATCCTGCATTCGATGTGACACCGGCTGAGCTGGTGACAGGCTTGATTACCGAGAAGGGCGTGGTGATGCAACCTGATCTGAACAAATTGCGTGCGCTGATGGGGATGGCCTAGTCCATCGAGAACTCTTTAATTCATGACATGGCACTCTCACAATGCAAATCCCCCCTGCCCCCCTTTGCAAAGGGGGGCGCTTGGCTATGCATCGGGGCATTCCTCCCTTTGTAAAAGGGAGGCTAGGAGGGATTTAAAATGAGCTACGATCTGCAACCCCTATTCCTTACCTTCAAGCTGGCAGCGATCACCACGCTGATCCTGTGCCTGATCGGCATTCCCTTCGCCTACTGGATGGCGCACACCCGGGTGCGCATCAAGCCGGTGCTGGAGGCGCTGGTGAGCATGCCGCTGGTGCTGCCGCCCTCGGTGCTGGGTTTTTATCTGCTGCTGGCGTTCAGCCCGCAGAGCTGGTTCGGGCATTTCTTTGAGACGGTGATCGGGCTGAAACTGGCCTTCAGTTTTGAAGGTCTGGTGATCGCCTCGGTGATCTTCAGCTTTCCCTTTCTGGTGCATCCGGTGCAGTCCGGCTTCCAGAGCCTGCCAGCCTCGCTCACCGAAGCTGCGTACACACTGGGCAAGAGTCGCTGGCAGACCTTTGTGCGCGTGCTGCTGCCCAACATCAAGCCCTCGCTGCTGGCCGGCGTGGTGCTGTCGTTCGCGCACACCATAGGCGAATTCGGCGTGGTGATGATGATAGGCGGCAACCTGCCGGGAGAAACCAAAGTGGCCGCCATCGCCATTTACGACGAAGTGGAATCGCTCAATTACGACGCGGCCAATTTCTATGCGCTGGTGCTGTTCAGCATCTGCTTTGTCATCCTGCTCACGGTGTATCTGCTCAACCGCAAGATGCTGATGAAGGTGGGCTGAGATGGGAATCTTAATTCAAAATCTCACCACAGAGACACAGAGACACAGAGGAAAACTACCCCTCGAGCGTCAATTCAACTCTAGTGATAAGAATGCTTTATTTGTTTTTTTCGATTTGATCTTTTTGCCTTTCTCTGTGCCTCTGTGTCTCTGTGGTGAAAGGTTTTATGATTGAATTAGACATCCAGAAGAAGCTGCTCTCCGCGCAGGGCGAATTCAATCTCGATGTGCAGTTGCGCATCGAGCAGGGCGAATTCATCACCCTGTTTGGCGAGTCCGGTGCCGGCAAGACCACATTGCTGCGCAGCCTGGCTGGCTTAGTAGCGCCCGATGGCGGCAGTATCAGGGTCAATGGCGACGTGTGGTTTGATGGCAAGACAGGCGCCACGCTGCCGCCGCAGCTGCGCCGCGCCAGCTATATGTTCCAGGACTACGCCCTGTTTCCCAATATGAGCGTGCGCGGCAATCTGGAATTTGCCCTGCGACCGGGAGCTAAGCGCCAACGCATAGACGAGCTGATCGAAATGATGGGGCTGGGTGAGATGCAGCAGCGCAAGCCCGACACCCTTTCCGGCGGGCAGAAGCAGCGCGTTGCTCTGGCGCGCGCGCTGGCCGCTGAGCCGCGCCTGTTGCTGCTGGACGAGCCGTTCTCCGCGCTGGATCACGCCACCCGCGTGCGCCTGCAGGACGAAGTGCTGCGCCTGCAGCGCCACTACGGGCTGACCACGGTGATGGTCAGCCATGACATCAGCGAGGTGTATAAACTCTCGCAGCGCGTGGTGGTGCTGGAGCATGGCCGCATTACCCAGCAAGGCTCGCCCGCAGAAATTTTCAGGGCAGGCAGCGGCAGTGGCAAATTCAGCTTCGCCGGCGAAGTGCTGGCCATCGAAACGGCTGATGTGGTGTTTGCCGTCACCCTGCTGGTGGGCAACCAGATCGTGCGCGTGATCGCCACGGCGGATGAAGCCGCTCACCTCCAGCAGGGCGACCGTGTCATGCTGATGTCCAAGGCATTTAATCCGGTGCTGGTTGCGGTGACTTAGTGAGATTTACATAAATCATGACGACCAGATGAGACAATTTCAATCCCCCCTAACCCCCCTTTTACAAAGTGGGGAACCCGCCTGGCTTTGTGTGCAGAGCGTCCCTCCCTTTTGCAAAGGTAGGTTAGGAGGGATTTAAAAGTGTAGCGAATTAAGTAATGCTCAATAGTGGAAGGAAAATCATGAGCGACAAACAGATTGCAACACTGGCCGGCGGCTGCTTCTGGTGTCTGGAAGCGGTGTACGAGCAAATGACAGGTGTGGAGAAGGTGGTCTCCGGCTACATCGCAGGTGCGCAGCCCAACCCCAGCTACGAAGCTGTGTGCACTGGCACCACCGGGCACGCCGAAGCGGTGCAGATTACCTTTGATCCGGAGCAGGTGAGCTACGGCGAACTGCTCTCCGTGTTTTTCAGCATCCACGATCCCACCACGCTCAACCGCCAGGGCAATGACAGGGGCACGCAATATCGCTCGGCCATTTATTTCCACAACGAAGCGCAGCGCGTGGAAGCCGCCGAGATCATGTCCGAGTTAAAAAAGCAGCACGTCTTCCCCGCGCCTATCGTTACCGAGCTGGTGGCTGCCACCATCTTTTATCCGGCCGAAGACTATCACCAGCACTACTACGCCAATCATCCGGGGCAGGGCTATTGCCAGTTTGTGGTGGCGCCCAAGGTGGCGAAGTT
Source organism: Nitrosomonadales bacterium (assembly GCA_023259065.1). Lineage (GTDB taxonomy): Bacteria > Pseudomonadota > Gammaproteobacteria > Burkholderiales > Gallionellaceae > 39-52-133. The sequence goes on along the minus strand of JAHFQY010000039.1, from coordinate 330 downwards.
CAAGGAGCATTTTGCCGCCAAGGTGAAGTGAGGTCTGCACTGCCGCGAGCGACAAGATTTTTCTTATTTAAGGAGGCAACACATGCAATCAAAAGTTCTGCGTATTATTTTGGCCATCCTGGTCGTCTTTGCCCTGCTCGCCGCGGGATGGGTGTGGCTGACACTGCACTGGAGCTATGCCGAAGGCGAACGCGCCGGTTATGTGCAGAAGCTGTCGAAAAAAGGCTGGGTATGCAAAACCTGGGAGGGTGAAATCGCCATGGTAACGATGCCGGGCGCGATTCCGGAAAAGTTCGAGTTCACGGTGCACGATGCAAGCGTGGTCGACAA
>JAHFQY010000038.1 GCA_023259065.1 Nitrosomonadales bacterium | reverse complement strand
GAGCGAATCACCTGTCATTGGGTAATGAACATGATGAAAACATACTTTCTTGGAACACAGACGCCAACCCGCAGCCTGGGCTTCGCAGCACTCGCGGCCTTGCTGGGCCTCTGGCTGTTCCTCGCCACCGGCTGCACAACGCTCACGTCCGATCTGGAAAAACCCGCAGTCAACGTCACCTCGTTCAAGCTGCTTTCCACGCAGGGCTTCACGCCGCAGTTCGAGATCGGCTTGCGCGTGGTGAACCCCAATGCGGTGAAGCTGAGCCTGAAGGGGATAAGCTACAAGATATTCCTGAACGAGCATGAGGTGATGCAGGGCGTGGCCAATGATTTGCCGGTGGTGCCGGCCTATGGCGAGGCGGAGCTCAAGGTGATCGCCAATGTGGGGCTGCTTGAGGGCATGCGCTTTGTGAATGACATGCTGAAGAATGCGGGCGCCAAGGTCGCTTACCGGGTGCAGGCCAATCTGGATCTGGGCACTTTGTACCCGATGATCAGGATCGAGGAGAGCGGCAGCTTCTCGCCTTTGCAGGCGCTGCCCGGTGCGCCTGCAAGCAAGCCTCAGGGCAATATCTGATAGGGTTCCATCGTTATTGATTCGAGCCTGTCACCCAGTAAAACCAGATGCCCTTCGCGCCGGGTGTTGCCGGTTTCGCTGAATTCAAAACGATAGGTGCGGCGCAATGCACGGCGGCCGGAGTGGTCGCGGCCCAGGCCCAACTTGATGCCGGCGACAGTGTCGTCGAGAAATTGCAGGTCCAGTTCGTCGCATGCCCGCTTGCCGATTTTGCGGGCGATCTCAAGTGCGTGCAGGCTGTTGAACCAGTACCAGCCCAGTGCGGCAATAACAAGCAACAACAGCAAACTTGCCGTATCCATAGCGGGAACCCCTGATTAAGTCAGCGCGAATTCTATCTGAATATGCAATGTGCACATGGCGCGTCTGTTTGTTTATGAGTGGTTGGGTCAACGAAATATCCGTCTTGCCGTTTATCCATGGGCGGCAGTTGGCGCATGCAAGCCTGTCAGCTATGTTTGTTGAAGTTATCAATCAATGTGAAGGAGCCATGTTTATGCAAAGCAAATCGATATATTCCGGTATTCAATCGGGCTGGTTAAGCGTTATTGCGGGTGTGTTTTGCCTGGCCTTGTCGGCAAGTGTTGCAGCGGAAGAAGCAAAGCCCTGTGCTGAAGATGCTGCCAGGTTGTGCAAGGGTGTGCAGGCCGGGGAAGGCCGTGTGGCAAGGTGCATGAAGGAGCATGAGAGCGAATTGTCGCCAGCGTGCAAAGCCAACCTTGCCAAGGCCAAAGAGCAGATCAAGGAGGCTGCAGATGCCTGCAAAGCCGACATGGAAAAAAATTGCAAAGATGTAAAACCGGGCGGCGGCAGGATTTTGCAGTGCCTGAAACAGCATGAAGCTACGCTGTCTCCAGAGTGCAAGGAAAAGCTGACAGCGAAGGGCAGGAAATAATCTGCTTCAATCAGCCGGGCATATTTTCGTGATGGAAATTGCCCGGTTTGTTCGACCTCTCGCAGGCTGGTTTCTAACCCTTGCCCAAGCCCAGCGTAGCCAGGTTCCTGCCTCTCACCACCTTCAGCAGTTCCACATTGTCGATCAGCGATTCGCCAAATGAAGGCACCATGGCTTTCATCTTGGTCTGCCATGCGCTGCTCTGCATTTGCCCGGCAAAGCTGCACTCGATCAGCTTGATCATGGCCTGCACCACGGTGGAGGCGCCGGGCGAGGCGCCCAGCAAGGCGGCCAGTGAGCCATCTTTGGCGGTGACGATTTCCGTGCCGAATTCCAGCTTGCCGCCCTTGATGTTGCAGTCCTTGATGATCTGCACGCGTTGCCCGGCATGGGCGAGGTGCCAGTCTTCCTCCCTGGCTTGCGGATAATAATTGTGCAGGGCCTTGAGGCGTTGTTTGGGGGACTGCATCACTTCGCCTATCAGGTAACGCGTCAGGTTCATGTTGTCCCAGCCGGCCGACATCATCTGCTTGATGTTGTTGGTCTTGACCGATTTGAGCAGGTCGAGGAAGGAGCCCTCCTTCAAAAACTTGGTGGAAAAGCCGGCATAGGGGCCGAACAGCAGCGCTGGCTTGCCGTTGATGATGCGCGTGTCCAGGTGCGGCACCGACATGGGCGGTGCGCCCAGCGGCGCTTTGCCGTAGACCTTAGAGTTGTGCTGGCGCACCACCTCCGGGTTCTGGCACACCAGCCACTGGCCGCTCACCGGGAAGCCGCCATAGCCCAGGCTTTCGGGGATGGCGGATTTTTGCAGCAGGGGCAGCGCGCCACCGCCGGCGCCAAGGAAGACGAAACCGGCCACGATGGTTTTGCTCTTGTTGTTTTTGTTGTCATGCACGTGCACATGCCAGTGCCCCTTCTTGTCCTGCTTGAGCGAGCGCACCGAGTGCGCCAGCAACAGCTCGAAATTCGGGTTTGCGCCCAGCGTGTTGACCATGCTGCGGGTGAGCGCACCGAAGTCGATGTCGGTGCCATATTTCACGCGGGTGGCTGCCACGGGTTGTGCCGGGTCGCGTTGCTGCATGATCAGCGGCATCCACTGCCGCAGCACGGCCGGGTCTTCGCTGTATTCCATGTCGGCAAACTGCGGGTGAGTGCTCATGCTCTGGTAACGCTTGCGCAGGAAAGCCACATCTTCCTTGCCCCACACAAAGCTTTGATGCGGGGTGGGGTTGATAAAGCTGGCGGGTGACGGCAGCAGTTTCTGTTCAACCAGGTAAGACAATAATTGCAGGGTTACTTCAAAGTCGGCATTGATGGCCAGCGCGCGCTTCACCTCGACGCTGCCATCGGCTTTTTGCGGCGTGTAATTCAGCTCGCAATAACCGGCATGGCCGGTGCCGGCATTGTTCCAGCCGTCCGTGCTTTCATGCGCGACATGGTCGAGCCGCTCCACCATCTTGACCTTGAGTGCAGGATCCAGCTGCATCAGCATGGTGCCCAGCGTGGCGCTCATCACGCCGCCGCCTACCAGTAAAACATCAACATTGATTGTAGACATGACTTCCTGAAAAATTAATATTCGAAATACGCTATGGAATTACTGCACCCAGTGTTCCATCTGCAGTGCCGCAACCCTGGAAAATTCTTTTGAGTTGTTGGTGACGAGAACAAGGCCTTCGCTGCGTGCATGGGCGGCAATATGCAAATCGTTTACGCCTATGGGCTGCCCGATTGCTTCGAGAGCTGATCGGATCGAGCCATAGTGTTGCGCAGCCTTTGCCGTGTAGGGCAACACTTGCAGGCGGCTGCAGAAGTCTTCAACAACCGCAAGATTGGATGCGGGCTGGCTGCTTTTCTCCGCGCCATGCAGCAACTCGGCCAGCGTCACCACGGAAATCGCCATGCGGTTGGCGTTGGTGTTGAAGGTGTTGAGCACTTCGAGGGGGCGGCGCTTGATGACGTAGATGACAATATTGGTGTCGAGCAAATATTTCAGCATTACAACTGCTCGCGTGCGGCTTGCTCCTGACTCGCCCTGGTTTCCATGAAATCGGATGAAACCGCGGGCGAATGCCGAAAGAAGCTGTCCCAGGTTTCTGCCAGGGGGGTGATGATGCGTTCGTTGCCAACGGCACGCACGTTGACCTGCTTCACGTCATCGGAAAAGCGTAATTCCGCAGGCAACCTGACGGCTTGTGTGCGGTTGTTGGTAAAGACGGTGCTGGTAGTCATGGCTGCGCTCCAAAGGAGTGTATATGGCGCAAGTATATAGCAATCATTCAGGGGCTTCAAGCCTAGGACTAAATGGTTGAGATGAAGAGTGGCTAGTGTAGTGTTGCATTCTGTTTTGGATGGGAGCGCCGACGTCCCCGTCGGCTTTGGCGTGAATGCTGTGCCGACGAGGACGTCGGCGCTCCCACGAGCCAATCCTGCAACACAAACGATTTGCCGCTTAAGTTCCATCAACTGCGAAGCACTACACTAGCGCAATTTGGATAAATATCTGTCCAGCTGTGCGGCAAATGCCTGGCGGTCGTTGTTGCTGAAGCTGGCAGGGCCGGAAATATCCACGCCGCTGCCGCGCAGCTCTTCCATGAAGTTGCGCATGGTGAGGCGCTGCTGGATGTTGTCGGTGGTGTAAAACTCGCCGCGCGGGTTGAGGGCGTGGCCGCCGCGCTCGATGACTTGTGATGCCAGGGGAATGTCGGCGGTGATCACCAGATCGCCCGTCTGCACTTGCTGCACGATGTGCTGGTCGGCCACGTCAAAGCCGTGCGGCACCTGCAGGGCGCGGATGTAAGGCGAGGGCGGCACGCGCAGCATTTTGTTGGCCACCAGTGTGGTCATGATCTGCGTGCGCTGTGCGGCGCGAAACAATATTTCCTTGATTACGCCGGGACAGGCGTCGGCATCAACCCAGATGTGCATGGCGCTGTGTCTAGCTGCTGTAGGCCGCGCGCATCGCTGCGATCATGTAGGCCACATCCTGCACCCCGGCACTCTCGCGCAGGCTGTGCATGGCCCACATGGGCGAGCCGATGTCCACGCTGGCTACGCCCAGGCGCGAGGCGATGATGGGGCCGATGGTGCTGCCGCAACCGAGGTCGGTGCGGTGGGTATAGTTCTGGCAGGGCACGCTGGCGCCTTCGCACAAAGTCATGAAGCGCGCGGCCGTGTCCGCACTGGTGCTGTAGCGCTGGTTGGAGTTGGTCTTGATCACCGGGCCTGCGTTCACCATCACGCGATGATTGGGTTCGTAGGCGTTGGGGAAGTTGGGCTGGTAGGCGTGCGCCATGTCGGCGCTAATGAAGAAGCTGTGCGCTGCAGCGCAATGCTGAGCCTCTTCATCCAGCCCCAGGCACAGGGAGATGCGCTCGATCACGTCATAGGCAAAACTGCCGCCCGCACCCGCAGCGCTTTCGCTGCCCACTTCCTCATGGTCGAAGAAGGCGGCGATGGCGGTTGCGTCAGGGCTGGCAGTGGCCAGCAGCGCGCTGAGCGCGGCGTGGCAGGAGGCGAGGTTGTCGAGCTGGCTGTCGGCGATGAATTCCTGCTCCGCCCCCCAGAAGGCGCCGGGCTGGGTGTCGTACACATTGAGTTCGTAGGTGAGGATGTCCTGCGCGCTCACTTTAAGCTCGGCAGCGAGATGGTTGAGGAACTGTTCGCGCGCGGCAAGCTTTGCATCGGCGATGCCGTACAGCAAGGGCAGCTCGGTCTGCTTGTTGAGCTTGAGGCCCTGCTCGTTCACCTCGCGGTTCATGTGGATGGCGAGGTTGGGCAGGCGCAGCATGGGCTGGGTAAACCGAACCAGGCGCGTCTCGTGGCCATTCTTGCTGCGCACATTCACGCGCCCCGCCAGGCTCAGGTCGCGGTCGGTAAAGGTGGCGAGTATCGGGCCGCCGTAAATTTCCACACCCAGCCGCACCATGCCGTCGCTGGCATGGGCAGCATTGGTCTTGAGGCGCAGGCCGGGTGAGTCGGTATGTGCACCTATCATGCGAAAGCCGCTCTCCACCAGCGCTTTCTGCCCCACCTTGAAAGCAATAATCGAAGCGCCGCCGCGTACCACGTAATAGCCCTTGCCCTGTTCCAGCTTCCAGCGCTGTGTTTCCTGCAGCGGGTTGTAGCCCTGCGCCTGCAAACGCTGTTCTATGGTGTGCACCGCATGCCACGGGCTGGGGCTGGCATCGATGAATTGCAACAGGTCTTGCGCGTGGGCGCGGGCTTCGGGTGTGATGGGCATGGCGGTATACGGTGGTTGGTCAGTTTTCTGGCAGCTATTCTACAACCAGCATGGGCAATATCGAAGCTGCATATGGCCGTGCGAGGGCGCGTCAGAATGTGATGGCTTCTTGTATCATGCGCACGTTCCATTTTTTGAGCCTGTGCATCCCCTATGTATTTCACCAAATCTGCGCGCGCCCAGGGTAGCTTCCTGGTGGCGGTCATTATTTCATTGCTGATTTCCGGATGCAGCCTGAATGCCCTGACAGCCAGAACCGGTACGCACGCTCTCGCGGCGCCATCTGTGGTCAATCAGCCAGTCATTGTTGACGAGGGAATTCGCTTCGTCTGCAGCCCTGCGCGCCTGGAACGGGTAGCGACTGACATGCCGAAATACCTGGTTTCTATCGGGATCGCCCCAAGCTGGGTGGTAACAAGGGCAGATCCGGCAAATGGAGCGCTGATATATACCCTGAACACGCCCAAGGGGGAATTCGAGACGCTCAGTTTCAGGGACAGGCCGGAGTTTGCCATTCGCGACCATGTCGATCAGCTCCCCGCGAAGGATGGAAAAACCACCAGGGTCGTGACGGTTTCCAGAAAGGAGATTGTGCTGGCGCTGCTGCAACACGGGCGAGTGACAAATTTTGATGGTCTCAACTGTGATCTGGATGCGCTCAGGGAGCATGTTGAGCTGCGCCAGAACATCGTGAGCTGGGCGGAAAACTTGAGCTGGGAATGGCCGGATGGCGGCTACGCCGAGTGGAGCACCAAATATTGGAAACGCGGCACGCCATTACCCGCGGTGAGCCTGCATGAGGCTTTTGCCGATGTGTTCAAGAACCAGGGCGAATACTCCATTGGCTGCTACACAGCGACCAAGCTGGTCATGGTGCAGGGGGTGCTGGATTATTACCACCGCGTCAGGCCCAATCCTGCCGTGGAGCGCCTGATCGAGGCGCGTCTGCAGCTCGATCATGACCCCCTGGTGAATATCGAGCCCGGCAAGATGTGGTCATTCGAAACAGATTTTGACCAAAGCGAACTCGCCCGCCCCGGCAAACTGTTGAAGTTGAAGAGTGGCATTGCTCCCGGGAATTTCGTTCCCGGTGACTGGGTGTATTTCCTGAACACCGATCCAGTCTCTTCACTCAAAACGGGTTATGAGGGTTCAAACGCCATTTATCTGGGGCGCAATAAATTCTCCGATTACTACGACGATAACGACCATGCCTATGAATACCTGCAGAAAGTCGACGAGGTGTATCAGTGGCGCCATGGCGTGTTCAGCCGCTCACGCGACGCGGATAAAATTCGCCCGTTGAGCGAACAGGAAATCAGGCGTCTGGGCATGCCGCCTGCGCATGGCGGAATCCTGATGGATATTCGTGCCGTCCCCTATTTCTTCGGGCGCAGCGAGCTGCCTGAAATGCTGCAGCACTGATCAAGCATCAGCTGAGCGGGTGCACTACATAGTCCAGCGTAATTCCGGAAAACACCGCCGCGCCAAACCAGTTGTTGTGCAGAAAAGCCTTGAAGCAGTGCTCGCGCCGGTAGCCGCTCTGCATTTTTGCTAACTCAATAGTGGTGACAGTCGTCCCATGTGATTCCAGACTGCTTCGTCTGCTCAATGATCCAAGGGACAGCATTCACGGCTTTTGTATGAACGTCGTGGAACAGGATTACGCCACTGCGCCAGAGCAGCATCAGATTCAGTACGCGTTGGGCTGAGTCTTGGTTGCTGACTTTGGCGTTCCAGTCTTGGGAGTCAATGTTCCATAATGCTACGATGAGATGGTTGCTGGCAAAGAACTCACCACTATTGGCAAGTCTTTGGCCGTAAGGCGGACGGAAGTAGGGGCGATAGGCTTGTGGCCATGTTTCCTTGACTAGTCGCTGCGTGTCCAGGACGGATGTTTGCCATTGATCCCATCTTTGATGGCTGTTGTGAAGCCAGCCATGCAGTGAAAGACATTGCCCGCTATAAATTTTGCGCATGTTCTCGACGCTATCCGACTGCAGGCGTTTTTGCACACGATCACCCAGCAGGTAGAAAATGCCATGTATATCATTCTGCCGAAGAACGGGAAGCAATGAGTCTGTCGTGCCGTCGTTATTGCTTGGGCCGTCGTCAAACGTCCAAAGGAAGTGCCCATCAGGCAATTCGAAGCCGCTGCGCTCCTCGGGACCATAAGTCTCGATTTCGCTGCTCACTTTGGGGAATAAAGCAGCGAGTCGAACCAGTTCGCTGGCGTAAAGCCGGTGAAATGTGCTGGCGTTATTGAGCCAGGAGCTATAGTTCTGCGGAAGTTTTCCAGCCAAGTTATGGCCGCTCTCGATCAGGGATGGCACGGTATCTACTGGGTCACAAAGCAATTCTCCAATGATGCAGCTGGATTGTGCTGCTTTGAAGTTGCTGAACAAGCGGTTTAAAAGACGTTCCCGCACACGCCGAATTGCTGCATTGTCGACAGACTTGATGTGAAGGGTGCTCATAAGGGTGGCATCATCCTTGCCTGACAATTCTGCAAGCGCATTGGCAAATACAAGTATTTCGGCGCGAGATGCGCGGTTGTAGCCGGCAACAGTATTGATGGGGTCGGGCCACAGTGATCTGTCCGGCTTTGCAACGGAATCAGGTCCTGCAGCCAGCGAGGGCAGGGAACTTAGCCCAAGTGTTGTAGCGCAAAATAATGCAATCAGTAGTATGGTTTTTTTCATAAAGTTTTCTTAAAACAATTTTTTCAGATGGTGATAAACAAAGGGCCAGCTCGCGCTAGCCCGGTGTCTTCACCCTGATGGGTCTGCCTGTTACTTTATCAAATTGCGAACCCGATTAATCGCCTTGTCATAGACAGGATTGGCCTTTTCGCGTTTTGCGGACTCATATTGTTGCAAGGCATCAGTATATTGGCCGGCTGTTTCGTATATTTTGGCAATGTTGTAGTAAGAACTTGCGCGCACGGTTGCTGCCGTTGGCCCGTTTGCAAGGGCAATGGCCTTGCGGTTTGCCCAAATCGCTTCAGCAGTATGGCCTATCTTGGCATGAGCCAGGCCGAGGTTGCTATAGGCTTGTCCGTAGTTTGAATCAATGTCGATTGCTTGCCGGTACAGGTCAATGGATTCCTCGATATTGCCGGCGTGATAAGCTGTTTCGCCCGCCTTGTTAAGAGTCCTGGCACTGTCCATTTCCCCCGCACTTACACTTCTTGACTCCACCCGTGTCGAAATGTCCAAATAATTATTCACACTGCCCAAGACATCGGATGCCGACACCGCAGTACCCCTCATCGTGTTTATATCCTGAAACTCGCCTTCAGGCGTAATGCGGAATACGGTCCAGAGATTTCCAGTCTGGTTGGGGACATAATAGCTGCGCACCAAAGATTGGCCGATATACACCAGTACTTTCGCATTGCTCTGTGAAAGTCCGTTGGAATTTGGATTGCTGTTATTTGTGAAATCATGCACAGCATAAACATACGATTCGCCAGCGTGTTTCTTGGAAATGGTAATAGTTTCCGGGCCGAAACCATCGGTATCATCAACATCGAGGTTGGCATCTGCACCTGCGGGCCCAAATTTTTGACGCCAATAAATATGGTTCCCGGGGAAGGCAATATGTGAATCAATATCCCGAGGCGTGGCACCCCAATTTAACACGATGCGCAGGCCGTCAAGATTAGTCATGACCGGGCTCAGCGCGTAAGTCATCCCTTTGCATGGGCACTTGGCAACAAGGTTTGAATATCCCGGCTTCTTGACGATGATTAAGCTATCCACGCTATCGGAAAATTCGGTATTAAGATTGGCCATGCCTTGCGAGTCGGTGGTCCCGTTAGCGCTTGTGGCGCCGTTTTTCTGGATGATGACAGTAGCCTCGGAAATGCGCTGATCTTTCACGACGGCGCTAAGAATCTGCACTGGCACACTGTCAGCAAAAGTTACTGTGGTAATCAAAGACAAGACTGTTGCAGTTAAACAGCTGAGCATTGTATTCATCTTCAAGATGCGTCCCCTTAATTATTCCGTTGAAAATAACAATATGTTATAGCCGAGCTTTATTTTTCGTGTTCATCTATCGATAAGCTAAAGTTGGAGAGCATGCCTTCAGGTTATGTGTCTAAATGACTGAAAGAACCTCGCACGTAATTTATCCTAATTGTTCTTGGTCTCCAATAAGCCAAACGGCATATTGACTATGCTGGTTGCATAAAGTAATTGAAGCCAGATTTGTGTGTGGTGTTTTGATAATGCCGCCGATTGTGGCATCAAAAAAGGCGTTTCTAAAGTTAGTCTATAGCATAGCGTCAGGAATTGTAGCGAGCATGCTGGCATTGGGGGAGCCCGGAGCACAGGCGCCGGAGTGTGCATGCCAGTTCACAAGGAGGCCGAGCGCTTGACGGTTCGCTCAGTAGATTTATGCCGCTGTGTATAGAATGAATGGCAACAAGGTTGTTGGAGTGCATACCGGCCCGGACTGGGCTTGCTCTTTAAAGCATGCCTATTACATGTGCAATAGATATTCCAGTGCAATACCTGCAAACACCGCAGCACCAAACCAGTTGTTGTGCAGAAAGGCCTTGAAGCAGTGCTCGCGCTGGCGCTCATGAATGAGCGTGTAGTGATAGGCGGCGATGCCCGCCGCAGCCAGCAGGCCTGCGTAATATGCCATGCCCAGATGCAGCACGCTGCCCGCATAAGCCAGGATGGCCAGCGCTGCGGCATAGCAGGCCATCACCGCAGCCACATCAAATTTGCCAAAGAACAATGCAGAGGAATGGATGCCGAGGTGGATGTCGTCATCCCTGTCCACCATCGCATACTCGGTATCGTAGGCGATGCACCAGAAAATATTGGCGAGCAGCATCCACCATGCGATGGCGGGCACATTTCCTTGTATTGCGGCAAACGCCATGGGGATGCCGAAGCCGAAGGCAATGCCGAGGTAGGCTTGCGGGATGGCGAAGAAGCGTTTGGTAAACGGATAGCTGCCGGCCAGAAAGGCCGCCGGTACAGATAGCAGCAGGGTGAGCTTGTTTAGGGGCAGGATCAGCAGCAGTGCCAGCAGCGTAAGAGCTGCGGCCAGCCACAGCGCCTCGCGTGGCGAGATCTGGCCGCTGGTGATGGGGCGGTGCTGGGTGCGCTTCACATGCTTGTCGATGTCATGGTCGGCATAGTCGTTGATGACGCAGCCGGCCGAGCGCATCAGCACCGTGCCCGCCACAAAGATGAATGCAACAAGCCATGAGGGATGCCCATTACTGGCAATCCACACGGCCCACAGCGTGGGCCACAGCAGTAGCAGGATGCCGATGGGGCGATCGAGGCGGGTCAGGCGGTAGTAGAGGGTGAGGCGATGTTGCAGAGACATTATTGGTCTAACCTTAAATCTTTAATGAAATTGCTGTCGCGGCTGATTTTATCAGGTGAGATTTTGAATGTGGAAACGAGAAATGTTTCGATGCGTTCAAAAATTTCGGCTTCGGCAGTCGCCATTGATCCTTGTGTATCGAGTAGTTGCTGATGAACGTATGCAGCGAATTGGCCGACGGTCAGAAGTTGCTGTGCATCCTCATCCGGGATCTCGATTTCAAATTCCTGTTCTGACCACAGAATAAATTCAACGGTATCAAGTCCCACGAACAACCCCGCGCAGTTTTAATATTCCCGGCAAAAATACTTCCGTCACCAGCAACGGTGCGCCGTGCAGGCAGAACAGCGAGCGGCGCGCCCACAAGGTGTGTGGCATTTTCTCCATTGCTGAGGCGCTGCGGTACAGTGGGTGATGAAAGCGCAGCGCCTTGAAGCGCAGCGGCCTGCGCTCAACCAATGGGTGGGTGAACAGCATTGCGCCCAGCGGCTTGTTGCCGAGGCCGCCGAGTGCAGCCCATGCGCCGCGCAAATGTTTGGCGGCACAGGTGCTGTGGGCGAACACCACGGGCTGGCCATCGGCATACAGGAACACTTCGCGCGAATAGGCGAGCTGTTGCGGGGTGATGCCAAGCAGGGCGGATTCGTCGTAGGCGATGCGCGCCAGGCCGCTGCGCACGGGGCGCACGGCAAATTGCCGGCAGTGCTGCTGGATGCGCCGGGTGAGCGAGCCGTGGTCGTGCAGCCACGGCAGCAGTGCGGCTTCGCAGCCTATGTTGGTGCCGTTCCAGAAGGTGTCACGCATGCTGCTGTTTGTCCCTGGTTTGATGGCGTGCAATACAAATCCCTCCTAGCCTCCCTTTTACAAAGGGAGGAATGCTGCTGATCAATGGCTGGGCTGTTTCCCCACTTTGTAAAAGGGGGGCTAGGGGGGATTTAGAATGTGTCATAACTTGTGTGCGATTCAATAATTTCATACCTGAAGGTAGTCCGGTTTGTTTGCCATCCAGCGCTGCAGGTGCGCGCGCGCCGCCTCGGGATGGTCGCGCAGCATTTCATCCGCCATGTCGCGTGCGTAGTTTAACAGGGGCGCATCCTGGGTGATGTCGGCAAAGCGCAGCATGGGCACGCCGCTCTGGCGCGCACCGAGCAGCTCGCCGGGGCCGCGCAGCTGCATGTCCTGCTGCGCGATCTCGAAGCCGTCGGTGTTTTCAAAAATGATTTTCAGGCGTGCGCGCGCCAATTCGGACAGCGGCGTCTGAAACAACAGTATGCACAGGCTGTGCGCCGCACCGCGCCCGACGCGGCCGCGCAGCTGGTGCAGTTGCGACAGCCCCATGCGCTCGGCGTGATCGATCACCATCATGCTGGCGTTGGGTACGTCCACGCCGACTTCGATCACGGTGGTGGCCACCAGCAGTTGCACTTCGTTGGCCTTGAACGCGGCCATCACCTGCGCTTTCTCGCTGTTGTTGAGCTTGCCGTGCACCAGGCCTATGCGCAGCTCGGGAAAAATTTCGCTCAGCGTGGCGTGGGTTTCCAGTGCGGTCTGCAGTTGCAGCGTTTCCGATTCGTCGATCAACGGGCACACCCAGTAGGCCTGGCGCCCTTCCAGACAGGCGTTGCGCACGCGCTCGAACACTTCCTCACGGCGCGCATCGCTTACCAGCTTTGTGACCACCGGCGTGCGCCCCGGCGGCAGCTCGTCGATCACCGATACATCGAGATCGGCGTAATAGCTCATCGCCAGGGTGCGCGGAATGGGGGTGGCGCTCATCATCAGCTGGTGCGGCTCGCTGCCTTTACCGCGTAAAGCAAGGCGCTGCTGTACGCCGAACTTATGCTGCTCATCCACGATCACCAACCCCAGTTTCTTGAATTCGACCTGGCTCTGGAACAGCGCATGGGTGCCGATGGCGAGCAGGGTGTCGCCGGAGGCAATGCGCTCGCAGGCGGCGGTTTTGTCTTTTTTCTTCAGGCTGCCGGAAAGCCAGGCCGGGCTGATGCCCAAGGGCTCCAGCCAGTCGCGCAGCTTCAGATAATGTTGCTCGGCAAGAATTTCGGTGGGCGCCATGAACGCAACCTGATAGCCATTTTCGATGGCCTGCAGCGCGGCGAGCGCCGCGACTATGGTTTTGCCGCTGCCAACATCGCCCTGCAGCAAACGCTGCATGGGGTGAGACTGGGTCAGGTCATGACTTATTTCACTCCACACTTTTTGCTGCGCGTTGGTGAGAGCGAACGGCAGTGACTTCAGCAGCGCACTGCTCAAATGCCCGTGGCCGGGCAGTTGCGGGGCGGTGCGGTTGCGGCGCTTGCGGTAATGCACGCGCATGGAAAGTTGCTGCGCCAGCAGCTCGTCAAACTTGATGCGCAGCCAGGCCGGGTGCGCGTGTTGCAGCAGCGCCTCTTCGTCGACGTGGGGCGGCGGGTTGTGCAACAACTGCACGCTGTCGGCAAAGGCGGGCAGCTTGAGGCGGGCGAGTATCTCGGCTGGCAGGGTGTCGGTCAGTTCCAGCTCCTGCAGTGCAGCATGAATCTGCTTGAGTAGGGTGGCTTGCGGCAAGCCTGCGGTGGTGGGGTACACCGGGGTGAGCGCCTGCTTGAGCGGTGCGTTTTCACCGCCCACGCGACACTTGGGGTGCACCATTTCCAGCCCGAAATAGCCCATGCGCACCTCGCCCAGCGCGCGTATGCGCTTGCCCACGGCAAGCTGTTTTTGCTGGCTGGGATAAAAATTGAGGAAGCGCAAATGCACCACGCCGGTGTCGTCCTGCAACTGGCAGATCAGGCTGCGACGCGGGCGGTAGGCGACTTCACAGTGGGTGACCTCGCCTTCCACCTGCTGGCTCTCGCCCGGCTGCAGCTCGGCGATGCGCACTACTTTGGTTTCGTCTTCGTAACGCAGGGGCAGGTGCAGCACCAGATCAAAACGGTTGTGGATGCCCAGCTTGGCTAGTTTGCCCAGGGTGACTTTCTGCAGGTTGGCGGGCAGGGAGTGCGGCACTGCGCGTGTTTCCGTTGCTGCTCAGCTCTGCAGGTACATCACGCCATCAGCTTCAACTAAAGCATTGCGTGGGAGTGAGGCGACGCCAACCGCTGCGCGTGCCGGGTAGGGTTGATGGAAGTAAGTGGCCATGATTTCGTTGACCTTGGCGAAGTGGCCGAGGTCGGTGAGGAAAATGTTCAGCTTGACCACATCGTCCATGCTGCCTCCGGCCGCATAGGTGACGGCGCGCAGGTTCTGGAATACGCGGTGTATCTGTGCCTCGATGCCATCCACCATCTGCATGGAGATGGGATCGAGGCCGATCTGGCCGGACAGGTAGACGGTGTTTTCCACGCGCACTGCCTGGGAGTAGGTGCCGATGGCGGCGGGTGCATCGGGAGTCTGTATGGTTTTCTTGTTGGACATGATGTGCTCCTTTGCTGGTTAAAGTGCCACTGCTTGTTTGAGTTCCAGGCCCGCAGCCTGGTAGAAGGCTGGCAGGTTGCTCAGGTCGTCGAATACGGCGGCCGCACCGCTGAAATCCTGGGTCTTGGTGTACTGGTTGATGGTGATGTAAGTCTTGATGCCGGCGGCGAGGCTGGAGCGCAGGCCATTGTAGGAGTCTTCCAGCGCGATGCAGTCGGAGGGCGCGAGCTTGAGTTCGTTCAGCACCCAGTTGTAAATATCCGGTGCGGGTTTTTTCTTGGGCACGATGTCGCCGCAACCGTTGGCGGCAAAGTAATCCGCCCAGTTTTTTCCCAGGCCCACTTCGAGCAGGGCGCCCACGTTTTCCGGCGTGGTGGTGGTGGCGATGGCGAGGGTGATGCCGGCCTTGTGCGCATCGGTGATCAGTTGCTTGATGCCGGGGCGCAGGGGCACGCCGCCGGCGCGCATCATGGCAGTGTAATGCACGGTTTTAACCGCATGCAGGTGCTTAACGAAGTCGTCGAAGTTGTCCGGCTTGGCATAAGCGGTATTGAAATCGGACACGTAGTATTTGATGCGCTCTTTGCCGCCGGTTACCTTGAGCAGCTTGTCATACAGGGCTACATCCCAGTTCCAGTCCAGCTTGTTTTCTGCAAAGGCCTTGTTGAAAGAAATGCGGTGTGCGTCTTCGGTGTCGGCCAGTGTGCCGTCCACGTCAAAAATAATGGCTTTGATGGTCATGATAATTAAGTTAATGGATTCAAGGAAAAGCTTGTCCGCAGATTTCGCAGATTAAACAGATTGAAAATCTGGCATGGCAGTTAGGTACTGTAAATCTGTTTAATCTATGTAATCTGCGGATAAAAGGTTTAACGCATGCCCGGCAACATGCCCTTCATGCCGCGCATCATTTTGGCCATGCCGCCGCCGCTGAACATTTTCATCATTTTCTGCGTTTGCTCAAACTGGTTCAGCAGCTGGTTGACGTGCATGACCTGCACCCCGGCGCCGGCCGCGATGCGGCGTTTGCGCGAGGCCTTGATCAGTTCCGGCTTCTCCCGTTCCTGCGGGGTCATCGAGTTGATGATGCCCTCGGTGCGGTTAATCTGGCGTTCATCTATATTCGCACCCGCGGCAGCCTTGCTCATTTGTGCCGGCAGTTTGTCCATCATGGCGCTGAGGCCGCCCATCTTGCGCATTTGCACGATCTGCATCTTGAAATCGTTGAGGTCGAAGCTCTTGCCGCTTTTAACTTTCTTCGCCAGTTTCTCGGCTTCGGCCATGTCCACGCCGCGCTGTGCCTCCTCGATCAGCGACAGCACATCGCCCATGCCCAGGACGCGCGAGGCCATGCGCTCGGGATGGAAGGCTTCGAGGCCGTTCATTTTTTCGCTTACGCCGACAAACTTGATCGGTTTGCCGGTGATATGGCGCACTGACAGGGCGGCACCGCCGCGCGCGTCGCCATCCAGCTTGGTGAGGATGATGCCGGTGAGCGGCAGTGCCTCGCCAAAGGCACGGGCGGTGTTCACCGCATCCTGGCCGGTCATCGCGTCAACCACAAACAGGGTCTCGATCGGCTTGAGCGCGGCGTGCAGGTCCTTGATTTCCGCCATCATGGCCTCATCAATAGCGAGGCGGCCGGCGGTGTCCACGATAAGGACGTCATGGTGGTGCTTCTTCGCGTAGTCGTGTGCGGCCAGTGCGATGTCCTGCGGTTTCTGCTTGATGTCGGAAGGGAAGAAGTCGATGTCTAGCTGCTGTGCCAGGGTGCGCAGCTGTTCAATAGCGGCCGGGCGATAAACGTCGCAGCTGACCAGCAGCACTTTTTTCTTGTTCTGTTCGCGCAGCAGTTTGGCCAGCTTGCCGCTGGTGGTGGTTTTACCCGCACCCTGCAGGCCGGCCATCAGGATCACGGCGGGCGGCACGGCAGCCAGGTTGAGCGCGTCGTTGTGCTCGCCCATGAGCTTGGTCAGCTCGCGCTGCACCACGCCGATCAGGGCTTGCCCAGGGGTGAGGCTGCCGATCACTTCCTGGCCGAGTGCGGCTTGTTTGACCTGACTGGTGAGCTCCTTGACCACGGGCAGGGCGACGTCGGCCTCAAGCAGCGCCAGGCGCACTTCGCGCAGCGCATCCTGGATGTTGTCCTCGGTCAGGCGCGCCTGGCCGCGCAGATTTTTAATGACGCCGGAAAGGCGCTGGGTAAGATTGTCCAACATGATTTGCGTGCCATTACTATGGTGTAGAATTCGTGAAGTCTAAAACATCCTGCTAAAAATGCCTAACCTTCCTCTATATCTGCTGACCTTTTTTGCTTATGGCGTACTGGCCGTTTTCTGCTGGCGCGCACAGGAGGGCGGCAAAGGCGAGGCCAGCAGCCATGGTTGGCTGGGTAATGCCGTGTTGTTCCCGCTGACTTTGCATGGTTATTTGCTGATGGGCAGCTTGTGGGTGGGCGGTAGCCTGAATATGGGACTGGCTTCAGCGTTATCAATGATTTTATGGCTGACCATACTGATATATTGGCTTGCACACTTTTTCTACCCCCTGGCCAGCTTGAAGACGCTGGTGTTGCCGCTGGCGGCGGTGGCGGCTGTGTTGCCGGCCATTTTTCCCAAGGTGCGGCCGCTGATGCAGGCGACTACCTGGGCCTTTGATGCGCATGTGCTGGTGGCCATGCTGGCCTACAGCCTGTTTACCATTGCCGCGCTGCATGCGGGGCTGATGTCGCTGGTGGAGAAAAGCCTGCATCGCGCCAGCCTGCCCCGCGTGCTGCGCAATCTGCCGCCATTGCTGACCATGGAAACCTTGTTGTTCCGCATTATCGGGGTGGGGTTCGTGCTGCTGACCCTGACGCTGGCCTCGGGTGTGGTGTTTTCCGAGCAGATTTTCGGCAAGGCCTGGCAGTTCAACCATAAAGTGCTGTTCGGCCTTATTTCCTGGGTGGTGTTTGCGGTATTGCTGATCGGGCACCGCTTCCGCGGTTGGCGCGGCCGCACGGCTGTGCGCTGGACCATGAGCGGCTTTGCCTTCCTCCTGCTGGCTTATATCGGCACGCAATTTGTGCTGGAAGTCGTCCTGCGCCGTTAGGCCGGCTTTTCAACCCTGTTGCCGGCCTGCAAGGGCCGTACAGCAGTGGTCTGCGTAACATCTTGCCAGAACACAACAAAGTGTCGTAGAATTCGCGCCCTTTGGCATCGGCTAAATCACACACAGTAGGTTTTTGACTATGGTTATTATTCGTCTCGCACGTGGCGGCTCCAAGAATCGCCCATTTTTCAACGTAGTAGTTGCTGATTCGCGCAATCGCCGCGATGGTCGCTTTATCGAGCGCGTGGGTTTTTACAACCCGCTGGCTGCTGAAGGCCAGGAAGGCCTGCGTTTGCAACTGGAACGCGTTACTCACTGGCAGGAAAAAGGCGCGCAACTGAGCGACGCCGTTGCCAAGCTGGTTAAGCGCACTGGTGCAGCAGCAAAAGCCTGAAGCAACTGACCCCATGATCGTCATGGGGCGTGTGGTGGCGGCGCAAGGCTTGCAGGGCTGGGTAAAGGTACAGACCTTTACCGAGTATCTGGACAGCCTGCTCGACTACGACACTTGGTATCTGGGCCGTGAAAATCAGCCTTGGCGCCAATTCAAGGTGCTGGAGTGCAATCCGCACACCAAGGTGCTGGTGGCCAAGCTGGAAGGTATTGCTGACCGTACCGCAGCCGAGAAGTACAAGGGCATGCTGATTGCCGTGCCGCGCAGCAGCTTGCCGCAGCAGGCGGAAGACGAGTACTACTGGTCTGACCTGATCGGAATGAAGGTAGTCAACCTCGAAGGCGAAACGCTGGGTACGGTTGAGAGCCTGCTTGAAACGGGTGCGAACGACGTGTTGTGCGTGCGCAACGAGAGCGGTGAGATACTGATTCCTTTCCTGGCCAAGGTGGTGCAGCAGGTAAGCCTGGAAGAGAAGTTGATCCGCGTGGATTGGCAAGCGGATTATTGAGCGGCTGATCATGCGCTTTGACGTTATTACGCTGTTTCCCGAGATGTTCGACGCGATTACCCGTTATGGCGTAACGCGGCGCGCGGCGGAGCAGGGCAAGTTTGTGCTGCAGACGTGGAACCCGCGCGAGTTCACCAGCGACAACCACCGCACGGTGGACGACAGGCCCTACGGCGGCGGCCCCGGCATGCTGATGATGGCGGAGCCGCTGGCACACGCGATCGAGGCGGCCAAGCTGGCGCAGGCGCTGGAAGGCGTGAAGAAGAGTTGTGTGATCCACCTGTCGCCACAGGGCAGGCCTCTCACCCACGAGGTGGTGAAGGAGCTGCTGGCGCGGGAAGAAGGATTGATACTACTGGCGAGTCGTTACGAGGGTGTGGATGAGCGCCTGATCCGGCAGTATGTGGATGAAGAAGTTTCCATCGGCGACTATGTGTTGTCCGGTGGCGAGCTGGCAGCGATGGTGCTGGTAGACAGTGTGGTGCGGCATTTGCCCGGTGTGTTGGGCGATGCAGATTCCGCACAGCAGGATTCCTTTGTGCAGGGCCTGCTGGACTGTCCGCACTATACGCGGCCCGAGGTTTATCAAGGCGAGGGTGTTCCGGAAGTGCTGATGTCCGGGCACCACGCCGAAATAGAAAAGTGGCGATTGAAACAGGCGCTGGGACGCACCTGGCAACGTCGCCCTGATTTGCTGGCAAAACGCCAGTTAACACAACAGGAAGCTCGGCTACTGGCAGAGTACCAGCAGGAACAAGCTTCCGTACAACAAGAGGAAACAAAATGAATCTGCTCGCAATACTTGAGAAAGAAGAAATTGCCCGTCTGGGTAAAGTGGTCCCGAATTTCGCCCCTGGCGACACCGTGATCGTTAACGTGAACGTGGTTGAGGGTGACCGCAAGCGTGCGCAGGCTTTTGAAGGCGTGGTTATCGCCAAGCGCAACAAGGGTCTGAACTCATCCTTCATCGTGCGTAAAGTATCCTCCGGCGAAGGCGTGGAGCGTACTTTCCAGACTTACTCACCTTCCATCGCCAGCATCGAAGTGAAGCGCCGCGGTGACGTACGCCGCGCCAAGCTGTACTACCTGCGCGATCGTTCCGGCAAGTCCGCACGTATCAAGGAAAAACTGGTTGCCCGCAAAACTGCTGCTTAAGTTTGCGTACAGGCAGGAAAGAATGGGGAGCTTCGGCTCCCCATTTTCATTGTTGCGCTATCATATCCAACCATGAAATCTTCCCTTACATACCAGGCCAAGCTGGCCACACCCTTCGGCGTGCTTGGCATTCATTGCACCGCAGAGGTGCTGACGGGCATTGAGTTTCTGGCGCCGGGCACGTCGCTGCAAGCGCCGGCCGACGCTTTCAGCCGCAAGGTGTGCGAGCAGCTAAAGGCTTATTTTGCCGATCCGGATTTTCGTTTCAATCTTCCCCTGCAACTCAATGGCACGGCGCATCAGGGCAAGGTGTGGCAAGCGATGTGCGCCATTCCGCGCGGGCAGACGCGCCAGTATGGAGAGCTGGCCAAAGAGTTATCTTCCAGTGCCCGTGCAGTGGGGCAGGCCTGTGGCGCCAATCCCATTCCCATCGTCATTCCCTGTCATCGCGTGGTGAGCAAGACAGGCTTGGGCGGCTTTGCCAACCATAGCGAAGGCTTAACGCTGGACATCAAGCGCTGGTTGCTCAACCATGAACAACGCTGAGCTCCTCGACGAATTCAGCGACACCCTGTGGCTGGAAGACGGCCTCTCGCGCAACACGCTGGAAAGCTATCGGCGCGACCTGAACAAGTTTGCCGCGTGGCTGGAACAGCATCGCAACGCCACCTTGCTGCAATGCACACACGCCGATATTCAGGGCTTTCTGGCGCATTTGGTGGTGGAGCAGAAGGCCAAGGCCACCTCGACCTCCCGCGCCATCTCCAGCCTCAAGCGCCTGTACCAGTACCAACTGCGCCAGGGCAAGATCAGCGTCGACCCCACCCTGCAAATCGCCACACCCAAGCTGCCGCGCAGCCTGCCCAAGAGCCTCACCGAGCAGGACGTGGAGCTGCTGCTGAACGCGCCGGACATCAACACGCCGCTGGGCTTGCGCGACCGCACCATGCTGGAGGTGCTGTATGCCAGCGGCCTGCGCGTATCCGAGCTGGTGGGCCTGACGGTCGCACAGGCCAGCCTGAGCGAGGGTGTGGTGCGCGTGATGGGCAAGGGCAGTAAGGAGAGGCTGGTGCCGCTGGGCGAAGAGGCGTTGGATTGGCTGAAGCGCTATCTCGCAGAGGCGCGTCCGACTTTGCTGGCAGGCAAGGTGAGCAATGCAATGTTTGTCACCCAGCGCGGCGAGGGCATGACGCGGCAGATGTTCTGGTATCTCATCAAGAAGCACGCCAAGCATGGCGGGCTTGGCAAGCCACTGTCACCGCACACCCTGCGCCATGCCTTCGCCACGCATTTGCTCAACCACGGCGCGGATTTGCGCGTGGTGCAGCTGCTGTTAGGGCATGCGGATATTTCGACTACGCAGATTTATACGCACGTGGCGCGGGAAAGGTTGAAGCAGTTGCATGCTACGCATCACCCGAGAGGATAATGTAGGTTGGGTTAGCGCAGCGTAACCCAACGTAACCCAACGTCAGAACCCAAACCGCCGGTGGTAGACCGGCAGCTAGTCACTTTCTTTTGCTTCGCCAAAAAGAAAGTAACCCAAGAAAAGGCGACCCCGGTGTGCCGCCCTTCGGGTTCCCTCGATCAGTCGCAAGCAAGCGGGGCTGCGCAACTCGACCTAACATGGCACACAAAGCGTGCCATGTCGCGGAACTCGAACAGTGCTCGCCTAAACCTCCGCTCACTTGCGGCTGATCGAGGCGGCGCACAGGGGAAGTGGGCGGGTCTCTAGACGTCCGTGACCGAGCCCAAATTATGCTGTTAGTCCACGTTAACTTGGATGCTAGGTAACGTGGGTATACTTCGTAGGACATCCTTGACCCGAACAACTGGTCATTCTCTACCTATCCTAGCGTCATAAATGACTAGTGGTATTTCTTGATTGTCGTGGCTATCACACGTACTCTGTGCACATCGCATCTATTCAGCACAGGAGAGATTTATGGCAGAGAGCACAAGGGTAAAGGCATCAAATGTGGTGACCTTGCCACAAAAATTATCTGGAAGGTCATCGGAAAAAAAATGGGGGAAAGCGGTATGCGACCTTGGATTTAGCATTATTCCTTCGCTAATATTTCGTGCCCAAGCCAGGCTTGGTTTAAATGCAACCCAACTTGCTGTGCTTTTACAATTGGCTGATTACTGGTGGGATCAAGAGCGCCATCCGTATCCGAGTAAAGCGACACTAGGTGAGCGCTTGCAGTTAAGCCCCCGCCAAGTTCAGCGATACATCGCTGAACTTGAAACGGCGGGATTTGTTAAGAGGATAGGTCGATTTGCATCGCACAAGGGAAGGCTTAGCAACCATTATGATCTGTCAGGCCTCGTTGCCAAGCTGAAGAAACTTGAACCGGAGTTTCGTGAGGTCGAAGATAGGAAAAAACAAGTATCTAAGCGTGGTGGATTGAGGAATCTGACGCAGATAGAGCAATAAAATTTATTCGGTGTAGCTCAGTAGGAAAGAGCACTCTGTTTACGATATATCTGGCGGCTAGACACTGACATGATATAGGCAGAGAGGGCGCAGGTTCAAGTCCTGCCACCGTTTCCAATTCAAAGCTTAAAAATATTTGCAGAGAGTATTTTTAAGAAGGTGTGGGCGCTATGTGCCCACATGGTGGTTTTGTTTTCGTTCTCTTTCCCCTGTGCGCCGCCTCGATCAGCCGCAAGCGAGCGGAGGTTTAGGCGAGCACTGTTCGAGTTCCGCAAGGGGGCACGATTCGTGTGCCCCATCAGGGCGAGTTGCGCAGCCCCGCTTGCTTGCGGCTGATCGAGGGAACCCCGCAGGGGCAGCAAACCGGGGCGCCTTTTCTTGGGTTACTTTCTTTTTGGCGAAGCAAAAGAAAGTGACTAGCTGCCGGTCTACCACCGGCGAAGTTGCTTTTGTTTTTGTACGTTCATGCTTCGACTTCGCTGCGCTACGCTCAGCACGAACGGTCAACTACTTCACCTGCCCACGCTCAATACTAATCCCCACCATCCTGCTCCCCCGTATAGCCTGCAGCTTGGCCACGCTGACCTTGACCCAAGGTGCATTGAAGTCCTTGAGCAGGATTTGCGCGATGTGTTCGGCGAGGGCTTCGAGCAGGTTGAAGTGGCGGCTGGCCAGCACTTCCTTAAGGTGGCGCACGATCTCGGAGTAGTCCAGCGCGTCGGCGATGTCGTCGCTCTGGCAGGCGCGGGTGTTGGGCAGGGCGATGTCCAGGTCGATTTGCAGGGTTTGCGGCACGATGCGCTCCCAGTCGTATACGCCGATGAGTGTGTCGACCTTGAGTTCGCGCAGAAAGATGATGTCCATTGTTGCTGTTGAGTGCTCGGGTTTCGCGTAAAATTCGCGCCTTCACATTTTAAGGTATTCCAGATGATGACCCTAGCTTTTGTTGTGTGCGCCTATCTGTTGGGCTCGGTTTCCTTTGCGGTGGTGATGAGCAAGGTGTTCGGCCTGGCTGATCCGCGCACTTATGGTTCCGGCAATCCCGGTGCGACCAACGTGCTGCGTAGCGGCAAGAAGGCGGCGGCAGCACTGACGCTGTTGGGCGATGCGGCCAAAGGCTGGTTGGCGGTTTTTCTGGCAATACGTTTTGCGCCGCACGATGGGCAAGGCTTGCTGTTGGTGGCATTGGTCGCCTTGGCAGTGTTTCTCGGGCACGTGTTTCCGGTCTTTCTGAAGTTCAAAGGCGGCAAGGGGGTGGCAACTGCCCTGGGCGTGCTGCTGGCATTGAGTCTGTGGATGGGGCTGGCCGTGTTGGCTACGTGGTTGCTGGTGGCGGTGGTGTTTCGATATTCATCGCTGTCAGCTTTGGTCGCAGCGATTGCCGCACCGGTATACGCCATGCTGTTTCATTTGCGCACAGAGCTGGTTGTGGCTACTGCGATCATGTCATTGCTGCTTATCTGGCGCCACAAGAGCAACATCCAGAATCTGCTGACCGGCAAGGAAAGCAGGATAGGCGGCAAGAAGGCTGCCTAGTCTGAGTAGTTCAGCTGTTGCAAGTCCCAGCGCGGCTTCACATTGAAGCGGTAATCGTGGCGTGCTTCCTGCTGTTGCAGGCGTAGCGCGCCGGCAAAGGCGATCATCGCTCCGTTGTCGGTGCAGAATTCCAGATCAGGATAGAACACGCGGCAGTCACGCTTGCCCGCAGCCTCATTGAGCTGGGCGCGCAGCTGCTGGTTGGCACCCACTCCTCCAGCAACCACCAGTTGCCCGAGCCCGCTCTGCTTGAGCGCAGCCATGGCCTTTTTGGCCAGCACTTCCACTATGGCTTCCTGGGCTGCGCAGGCAATATCCGCCCTGGTTTGCTCGTCCAGTGTGTTTTGCTGGCTGGCGGTAAGCACGGCGGTTTTCAATCCACTGAAGCTGAAATCCAGATCGCCGCTATGCAGCATGGGGCGCGGCAGCTTGAATCTTCCCGTTTGCCCGGTCTGCGCCAGTTTTGCCAGTGCCGCCCCGCCTGGATAACCCAGGCCGAGCAGTTTTGCGCTCTTGTCGAAGGCCTCCCCGGCGGCATCATCCAGTGTTTCTCCCAACATGGTGTAACGCCCTACGCCATCTACGCGCATCAGCTGCGTATGGCCACCGGAGACTAGCAGGGCGACAAAAGGAAACTCGGGAGCGGGTGTGGCAAGCAGGGGGGAGAGCAGGTGACCTTCCAGGTGATGAATGCCTATGGTGGGTATGTCGAGCGCGTAAGCCAGCGAGCAGCCGACGCTGGCGCCTACCAGCAAGGCGCCTGACAGGCCGGGACCCTGGGTATAGGCAATGGCATCTATATCGCCGAGTGTGCATGCGGCTTTCATTACAGTGTCGCGGATCAGCGGGAGCACATGGCGCACATGGTCACGTGAGGCCAGCTCGGGCACTACGCCGCCATATTCGTTGTGCATGGCGATTTGCGAGTGCAGCGCGTGCGCAAGCAGGCCGCGCTCTGTGTGATACAGGGCAATGCCGGTTTCGTCGCAGGAGGATTCAATACCCAGTACTAGTTTCACGATGTCGCTGCCTTAACGCGATGAGTTGCATAAGGAAGGCATTGTACGATTTCGCGTGTGAGTCGTAATGCCTGTCGCGAATACAAAAATAATTCTGAAAAAGATTGACGTATGCCCGCCGATCTATATAATGCGCCCCTCTTCGCGGCCAAGGTCGCAAGTTGGTCGGAAGCAGATGACTGTAAAAAGCGCAGCAGGAAAGGGTTTCAGGAACGTGTTTGAAAAAATGTTTCGGAAATAATTTCAAAAATAGGTTGACGAAAGATTTTCGATCTATATAATGCGCACCTCTTCGCTGCTACGGCAGCAACTGCGAGAGCGGTAAAGTTCTTTAAAATTCAAATAAAACAACCGATTAGTGTGGGTATGTGGACTGGGGAATTAATTGGCCGGCTTAGGCTTGGTTAATTAATCTCAAGACATAAAAGTAGTAACTCACACGAAGTCGAAAATAGAAATAAATTCGCTTTGAGTGAGATCAATTGTTCCGTAAGGGATGATTAAAATTGCATAGGAATTGAACTGAAGAGTTTGATCCTGGCTCAGATTGAACGCTGGCGGCATGCTTTACACATGCAAGTCGAACGGCAGCACGGGTGCTTGCACCTGGTGGCGAG
>JAHFQY010000052.1 GCA_023259065.1 Nitrosomonadales bacterium | reverse complement strand
TGGATCTGATCGACATGTGGTTTGAGCAACCCACCGTTGTGGCGACGCTCAAAGTGGGTATCGAGGCTCGTTCGGTGGAAACGTCCAAATTCAAGGGCTATGAAGACAAGTACGCCATCGCCGGCTCCTACTGGCCGCCCCAGTACGTGATTACCGAAGGCGACACGCTCAAGCCGCTGAAAATCATGTCCACACGCGGCATGACAGTGGATGGCGAATATCACCCCGAGCCACGCGTGGCCTCCATCGTGGCAACCGAAGGCAAGCCCGAGTGGGTGGTCAACGTGAAGGAAACCGGCATGATCAAGCTGGTGGATTATTCCGACATCAAGAACCTGAAGGAAACCACCATCGAGTCCGCCAAGTTCCTGCATGACGGCGGCTGGGATTCAACCAAGCGTTACTTCCTGGTGGCAGCCAATGCTTCCAACAAGGTTGCGGTGGTCGACACCAAGACCGGCAAGCTGGCAGCCCTGGTCGACACCAAGGCGCGTCCCCATCCGGGCCGTGGCGCCAACTTCGTGCATCCCAAGTTTGGTCCGGTATGGGCAACCTCACACCTCGGTGCTGACGTGATTTCCCTGATCGGCACCGATCCGGTGAAACACAAGCAATACGCCTGGAAAGTGGTGCAGGAGTTGAAGAACCACGGTGGCGGCTCGCTGTTCGTCAAAACCCATCCCAAGTCGACTCACCTGTGGGCTGATGCTCCGCTGAATCCGGAGAAGGATCTGGCTGAATCGGTAACGGTTTACGACATCAAGAACCTGGACAAGGCGCCCACCATCATCAACGTGGCCAAGATGGCCGACCTGCCGGAATCCAAGGCGGTGAAGCGTGCGGTGCAGGCCGAATACAATGCCGACGGCACCGAGGTATGGTACTCAATCTGGGCCGGCAAAACCGAGCCATCGGCCATCGTGATTCTCGACGACAAGACGCTCAAGCTCAAGGCTGTGATCAAGGATCCAAAACTGATTACACCAACCGGCAAGTTCAACGTCTACAACACACAGCACGATATTTATTGATTGTTTGATGGCTCTCGGGGAGGCAGCATCTCCCCGAGGCTTTCTGCTGTGCAGAATATTGGCGCCTGAAAACATTTAAAAGGATGCAATATCATGAAGCAAAAAAATAATGGGTATGTATTGTTGGCATGCAGCGCTTTGTTTGGCCTTACGCTTGCCACTGGTGCATGGGCGGATGCGGGCAAGCTGACCGAGAGCTGTACCAGCTGTCACGGCAAGGAAGGTGCCAACACCGAGGCTGCCATTCCGAATATCGGCGGTTACTCCACTGAATACATGACCGGTGCGTTGAAATTGTATCAATCCAAGGAACGCCCCTGCCCCGAAACAAAAATCCCCAGCGGCAGCAAGAAAGGCACAAAGAGCGACATGTGCCAGGCAGTCAAGGGCTTGAGTGAGCATGACGTCAAGGAAGTGGCCGAGTATTTTTCCAAACAGAAATTTGTGCGCACCCCGCAGAAATTTGATGCCGAACTGGCCAAGAAAGGCAAAGGACTGCACGACAAGCTTTGCGAGAAATGCCACTCCGAGGGCGGCAGCGTAGCCAGCGACGACCTGGGCATACTGGCGGGCCAGAAGATGGCTTATCTGGAAGAGCAATTCAAGTTTTTCAAGGAAGGCAAACGGCCTATCGACAAGAAGATGAAGCCCAAGATGGAAGAGCTGGACAAGGCCGGACTTGAGGCTATCGTCAACTACTACGGCAGTTTCAAATAGCCCGCACCAGCGCCGCTGACAATGTCCGGGATGCCCCCTCTTTCCGGACATTGTGCAACGACAGGGTGGTGTTTGCTTATGTGTAATTTTTAATTGAACATTGTTGCAGTTAAAAGGATAAAACATGTCGGACGCACAAAAAACAGGTACAGGTTGGTTGGCCACGCTACGCAAACCTAGCGTCCGATATTCACTATTGAGCCTGCTGGGCGGAGGCTTTGTCGCCGGCATCATATTCTGGGGCGGTTTCAACACCGCGATGGAAGCCACCAACCAGCTGGAATTCTGTATTTCCTGCCATGAAATGCGCGATAACGTTTATCAGGAATACAAGAAAACCATCCATTACACCAACCGCACCGGTGTGCGCGCGGTGTGTTCCGACTGCCATGTACCCAGGGACTGGATACACAAAATGGGCCGCAAGATCCAGGCCAGCCAGGAAGTTTGGGGCAAGCTGACCGGCACCATAGACACCCGCGAGAAATTCCAGGCCAAGCGGCTGGAACTGGCGCAACACGAATGGGCGCGCATGAAGAAGTCAGATTCGCGCGAGTGCCGCAACTGCCACAGCTACGACGGCATGAACATGGAAATCCAGAACAAGACCGGCAAGAAGAAGCATACGCAGGCTGCGCTGGCTGATTCCGGCAAGACCTGCATCGACTGCCACAAAGGCATTGCCCACGAGCTGCCCGAAGGCGCACCGACAGAAGAATGAAACAACCTGGCGCCGTAGATGCCAGCTTATTAATTTTCTGAATGTACAATTTAACAATCAAACGACAAAAGGAAAATGCGATGATCAAATCACTGATTGCTGTTTCTGCATTAGGCCTGTCCATGGCAGGTGTCGCTGGATCCGTGTATGCCGCCGATGTCAGCCAGGCGCCCGCCAAAAAGATCATGGTTTTCTATCCCGGCACTTCAGGCATGGAGTGGATATTGAAAGGCACCGAGCATGGTGGCGCCAAGGCGGTCAAAAGAGGCGAACCCTGCATAGGCTGCCATATCGATGAAAACAAGAAGATGGATGAGTCGGCCGAAATCGGCACAAAAATCCTGGCCGGCGAAAAATCCAAGAACACCGCACTGGAACCCAACCCGATCAAGGGCAAACCGGGCAGCATCGCCGTCAACGTCCAGGCCTCTCATGATGACAGCAATCTGTACTTGCGCTTTACCTGGAAAAACACCGGCTTCAACAGCGGCAACAAGATGGATGCCGACAACCCGATCAAGCTGGCGGTCATGCTGGAAGCGCCGGGCACGCTGGAAAACGACACCACCGGCGGCTGCTGGGCAACCTGCCATACCGATGTGCGCACCATGCCCGGCGTAACGGATGACAAGAAGACCAAGTACGTCAACGGAGCCAGCCTGGCAGAGGGCAAGTTTTTCGACCTCTTCCAGTACCGCAGCGGCACGGGGCAAAAGATAGACGGCTACATTGCGGACAAGCGCGTCATGGAAGGCGGCACCGCACTATCGGAAGCCAAGGGTGAACTGAATGGCGACACCTGGACGGTCAATTTCACGCGCAAACTTAGCGGTGGTGCGGGCGATGTGGCGCTGCAACCCGGCAAGGAATACAACTTCGGCTTCGCCATCCATGACGATCATACCGCTGGCCGTTATCACTACGTTTCCTTCGGCTACACACTGGCGCTGGACAATCCCCAGGCTGGCGTTAATGTAGTCAAACAATAAGCTTCATCACGGGCACGAACTCCTGAGGGTTGCGCTCCACTCACTTTGGTTTGTCACCAGGAAGATTCTGCCCGTGCTTGCGCGGGCAGTCTTGTTTGAAATTTCGGAGTGGACCATGAGAATACTGGCTGGCATTGCAAAATCGCTGCAACTGTTTTTCGTGCTGCTCACCTTCACCTGCACCTGGGCACATGCGGGTGAAGTGCTTGAGGTCAGCATAAATAAAATGCAGTTCACCCCGCAGAAAATTCAGGTCAAGGCGGGCACAACAGTTAAATGGCTCAACAACGAGAAGCGCACCAACCACTCCGTGTTTTTCGAGCAGGAAGGCCTGCCCGAGTCCGACCGCCTTTTTCCCGGGGAATCATGGCAGCGCACCTTCGACAAACCCGGCACCTACCCCTACCGCTGCGGGCCGCATCCCGAAATGACCGGAGTCGTTGAAGTTGCGGAATAGCCTGTTCAAAATTGGAGTATTGGCGCTTGCATTGCTGCTGCCTGCCGCCAGCCGCGCCGAGGCCAGCACTGGCGCCGCCCCCGATGCTGCGCGGCAGGCAGTGCTGGTCAATATGGTGCGGGAAGATTGCGGCTCCTGCCACGGCCTTACCCTCAAAGGCGGCCTGGGCCCGGCGCTGCTGCCGGATGCGCTTAAAGGCAAGGACGCGGCCAGCCTGCAGCTGACCATACTGTACGGCAGGGCCGGCACACCGATGCCGCCCTGGAACAGGTTCCTGAGCGACACTGAAGCCAGCTGGATAGTTGAAAAACTTTTACAAGGATTCCCCGATGCGCATTAACTCACTGCTCCTCTCCATACTCTTGCTGTCAGGCTGTTCCAGCACTGCCCTGCGCGGCACTGGCGACCTCGGCGTGGTGATCGAGCGCGCCAACGGCAAGGTGCAGATAGTCGAAACCAGCGTCCGCAGCGTGCTGGGTGAAGTGGCCGAGCTGGGCGACCTGTCGCATGCCACGGTGGAGTTCTCGCGCGACGAGCGTTATGCCTATGTGTTTGGCCGCGACGGCGGGCTCACCAAGGTGGACTTGCTGACGCGCAGCATCGTCAAGCGTGTAATCCAGTCCGGCAACAGCATAGGCGGTGCCATTTCCTCTGACGGCAAGCTCATCGCCGCCGCCAACTACACGCCGGGCGGCGTGAAATTTTTCCGCAGCGACACGCTGGAACAGGTGGCCGATATTCCCGCCATCGGGGCCGATGGCAAACAGTCCAAAGTGGTGGGGCTGGTGGATGCGCCGGGCAACCGCTTCGTCTACAGCCTCTACGATGGCGGCGAAATCTGGACGGTGGACATGCAGGACACTGCCCACCCTGTCATCAGCAAATTTTCCGGCATCGGCAAGGAGCCCTATGACGGCGTACTCACGCCCAACAGTCGCTACTACATTGCCGGCCTGTTTGGCGAGGACGGCCTGGCCTTGCTGGATTTATGGCACCCCGAGAAAGGCGTGAAGCGCATCCTGGGCAATTATGGCAAGGGTGAACAGAAACTCCCGGTATTCAAGATGCCCCACCTCGAAGGCTGGGGCTTCTATGAGCACTATGCCTTTGTGCCCGGCGTAGGCAGGCATGAAGTGGTGATTATCGACATGGACAGCTGGACCGCAGCGGGCGCCATTCCGGTTGCCAGCCAGCCGGTGTTTGTCGTGGGTCAACCCGGCAGTTCGCATATCTGGGTCAACTTTGCCTTCCCCGATAATGGCGTGGTGCAGGTGATCGATGCGGCGGAACGCAAGATCATCAAGACACTGCAACCGGGCAATGCCGTGCTGCATATGGAGTTCACTCCGCGCGGCGAGAATGTGTGGATTTCGGCACGCGACAGCGATAAGCTGGTCGTGTATGACAGCGCCACTTTCGCGACAGTGCAGGAGCTGCCATCAGCAAAACCCAGCGGCATATTTTTTACCCCGCGGGCGCACAGAATAGGTTGGTAAGGATGAGGCCAAAATGAACGCCGTAGATTTTGAAATGCGCTTGCTGAACGACTTCCAGCGTGGCTTTCCGCTCACGTCCACCCCTTTCCGCGACATTGCGCAGAAGTTGCAGGTTGAAGAACAGCAGGTGATAGGCATGCTGGATCAGATGCAGCATGCCGGCAGCGTCAGCCGCGTGGGTGCGGTGTTCCGCCCCAACCGCGTGGGAGCCAGCACCCTGGCGGCCCTGGCTGTGCCCGCTGCACGCCTGGAAGAAGTGGCACGACTGGTCAGCACCCATCCCGAGGTCAACCACAACTACGAGCGCGAGCATCACTACAATCTCTGGTTCGTGGTCACCGCAACCGATGAGCAACGGCGCGCAGCAGTACTCAGGGAAATCGAACAGGAAAGCGGCTGCCCCCTGCTGTTTCTGCCCATGCTGGCTGATTACCATATTGACCTCGGCTTTGACCTGCACGGACGCTCTGCCGGGAAAAAATCGCGTGTACAGCTTGCTGCGAAACCGGCGCAGGATTTTGTTGCACAAGCCCGCGACAAAAACCTGATTGCCGCGATACAGAACGGCCTGCCTCTGGTATCACGCCCCTACGCAGAAATTGCCGAGCAGGCCGAAATGAGCGAGCAGCAGGTGATAGCGCGCCTGAGCGAAATGCAGACCGCCGACGTGATCAAGCGCATGGGCATTATCGTGCGCCACCACGAGCTGGGCTACAGCGCCAATGCCATGTCGGTGTGGGACGTGGCGGACGAGCAGGTGGATGCGCTGGGCCAGTGCATCAGCAAATACGATTTCGTCACCCTGTGCTACCGGCGCCAGCGCCAATTGCCGCAATGGCGCTACAACCTGTATTGCATGGTGCACGGCCGCGACCGCGAAACAGTCGAGGGACATTTGCAGCAACTGATAACACAGTGCGGATTGCAGGAATTTCCGCATGAAGTGCTGTTCAGCACGCGCCGTTTCAAACAATGCGGCGCCCGCTATGTCGAGCCCGCCAAGGCTGCCTGATGGAAAATATCGACCGCGCCATCATCAACCGCCTGCAAGGCGACTTTCCAATTTGCGCACAGCCCTATGCCGCAGTCGCGGCCAGGCTGGGGCTAAGTGAAGACGAACTGATCACGCGCATCAAGCGCATGCTGCACGACAAGATACTGACGCGCTTCGGCCCCATGTTTGACGCCGAAAAAATGGGCGGCGCCTTCAGCCTGGCGGCGATGCAGATACCCGCAGAAGACTTCGAGCGGGTGGCGGAAATCGTTAACGCCCTGCCCCAGGTCGCGCACAACTACCAGCGCGAGCACAGACTCAACATGTGGTTCGTGCTCGCCACCGATACGACCCAGGGCATCAACGATGCCATAGCCTGCATAGAGCAGGCCAGCGGCTACCATGTGTTCAACATGCCCAAGCTGGAAGAATATTTTATCGGCCTGCATTTCAAGGCATGAGCATGGCAAAAGCAGTTCAATCCGCAGATGACGCAGATTAAGTTGATTATCAAACCAAGGTAATAAAACTCAGGCTACAGTTTGAAAAAAATTTTTGCAGATTGTTCG
Source organism: Nitrosomonadales bacterium (assembly GCA_023259065.1). Classification (GTDB taxonomy): domain Bacteria; phylum Pseudomonadota; class Gammaproteobacteria; order Burkholderiales; family Gallionellaceae; genus 39-52-133. The sequence goes on along the minus strand of JAHFQY010000052.1, from coordinate 1,395 downwards.
TTGTTTAATCGGCGTGAATCTGTGTAATCTGCGGACAACAGCCGTTTTAGGAAGTATATGGATGACATCGATCGCCGCCTGGTAGTGGCCACACAAAGCGGCTTGCCGTTGACGCCGCAGCCCTACCACACCATTGCCGCACAGCTGGGCATCACCGCGGAAGAGGTGATGGCGCGCATGCAGCGCATGCTGGACAGCGGCGCCATCCGCCGCATCGGCGTGGTGCCCAACCACTATGCGCTGGGTTACCACGCCAACGGCATGACGGTATGGGATGTGGAGGATGAGCGCATGACCGAGCTGGGCACAAAGATAGGCGCGCTGGAATTTGTCAGCCACTGCTATCGCCGCCCGCGCCATCTGCCGGACTGGCCCTATAATCTGTTTGCCATGGTGCACGGCCACGACCGCAGCGAGGTCAGCGCCAAGGCCGCGCAGATCGCCGCCTTGCTGGGCGATGCCTGCAAGCAACACGAGATTCTTTATAGCAGCCGGATACTAAAGAAAACCGGTCTACGTTTCGGAGGCTGACATGTTCCGTATTTCGCAATTCATGCAAGAAATCGCCCAGCCAACCCCGCTGGGCCCTAGGCGCAATCCGCCCGGCCCGGTGGTGATCTGGAACCTGGTGCGGCGCTGCAACCTCACCTGCAAACACTGTTACTCGATCTCGGCCGACAAGGACTTTCCCGGCGAACTTTCCACCAGTGAAATATTTACCGTAATGGATGATCTCAAGGCCTTCCACGTGCCGGTGCTCATCCTCTCCGGCGGCGAACCGCTGCTGCGGCCGGACATCTACGACATCGCACGGCGCGCCAAGGACATGGGCTTCTATGTGGGCCTGTCCAGCAACGGCACGCTGATCACCGAAAACAACATCCAGCAGATTGCCGCTGTCGGCTTCGATTACGTGGGCGTCAGCCTAGACGGCATCGAGCAGACGCATGATGAATTCCGCCGCAAGCAGGGCGCGTTCAAGGAATCGCTGCACGGCATCCGCCTGTGCCATGACGCCGGCATCAAGGCCGGCGTGCGCTTTACCCTGACGCAGGACAACGCCCACGACCTGCCCGCGCTGCTGCAACTGGTGGAGGATGAGGGCATAGACAAATTCTATCTGTCCCACCTCAACTACGCCGGTCGCGGCAACAAGAACCGCGAGCACGATGCCTTTCTGGAAACCACGCGCCGCGCCATGGACCTGCTGTTCAGCACCGTCTGGCGCTACCAGCAGCAGGGGCTGCACAAGGAATTCGTCACCGGCAACAACGATGCCGACGGCGTGTACCTGCTGTTCTGGGTGCGCAAGCACTTCCCCCATCTGGAGCAGCACATGCGCGCCAAGCTGGCGCAGTGGGGCGGCAACAGCAGCGGCGTGAACGTGGCCAATAT
>JAHFQY010000037.1 GCA_023259065.1 Nitrosomonadales bacterium | reverse complement strand
CACTGTGCACTCTGGGTTTGGGTACCCTTCTGTATCGCTTCGGTCGAGGAATAAAATTGGGGAGAAGGCGAGCACTGTTCGAGCTCCGCGGTGGGGCACGGTTTGTGTGTCCCGCTAGGGCGAGTTGCGCAGCCGCCCAATTTTATTGCTCGACCGAAGGAACCCGAAGGGCGATACGGCAGGGTTCGCCTTCTTTGGATTACCTTTCTTGGCGAAGCAAGAAAGGTAATCAGCTGTCGGGCTACCCCCGACGGTGTTGATTTTGATCTGGCATAAAAACTAAAGAGCTCACCTTGAACAACTTAAATGAAAAAACCAAGCTAGTCGAAGTCTCCGCCGCCGTCCTGCAACGACCGGATGGCTCCTTCCTGCTGGCGCAACGCCCGGAGGGTAAGGCCTATGCAGGCTATTGGGAGTTTCCAGGCGGCAAGGTAGAGACTGGCGAATCGCCGCATGATGCTCTGGTGCGCGAGTTGCGTGAGGAGCTGGGCATCGAGGTTGAAACCGCTTACCCGTGGCTGACGCGAGTATTCACTTACCCCCATGCAACGGTGCGCCTGAGTTTCTTTCGTGTTACGGCATGGCGTGGTGAGTTGCATCCACACGAGGGGCAGCAATTTGCGTGGCAACATTTCCCAACCATCACGGTTGCGCCCGTGCTGCCTGCGAATGGGCCTATCCTGCGTGCGCTGGAATTGCCCACTTTATACGCCATCAGCAATGTCTCCGAGCTGGGGGTGGAACCGTTCATTCCAAGGCTGGAATCCGCTCTGAATAAGGGGTTGCGGCTGGTTCAGCTGCGCGAAAAGAGTCTCACGCGGGAGGAGTTGCGCGAGTTGGCACTGCGCATGCTGCCGATGATGCGGGCTTGCGGAGCCAGGTTGCTGCTGAATGCCGATATTGAATTGGCGCAGGAAATTGGCGCGGACGGAGTGCAGTTGACAGCAGTTCAACTGGCCACTCTGCGTGAGCGTCCCGATGTGCCGTGGTGTGCGGCTTCATGCCATAACGCAGAAGAGGTGCGCCGTGCAGAAGCATTGGGGTGTGATTTCGTGTTGTTGAGCCCGGTGCTTCCGACGCAGTCGCATCCGGGTGCCGCGACATTGGGGTGGGAAAGGTTTGCAGAATATGCGGCGGGTGCCACGATCCCGGTTTTTGCGCTGGGCGGGCTGGTGCAGGACGACATGCAGACGGCCTGGCAGCATGGCGCACACGGTATAGCCTTGCTGCGTCAGGCCTGGTGATTGCCTTCCGGATTGTTACCCCCGGGCTCTTCATCGAGAGGCACGCGGTAGCTTTCACTCGCCCATTGCCCCAGATCAATCAACTTGCAGCGTTCGCTGCAAAACGGGCGGAACGGGCTGATCTTGCTGTCCCAGATAACCTCTGCGTGACATTGCGGACAGCTCACGATGGCTGGTTTCTTGCTGGTCATGCGCGTGTCAGCAGAAGGTCAGATCAAATGCCAGATCCTGGTCATACAGGGTGGTCTTGGCAGCGAAGTCGGCGGCAATAAAGCGAATATTGAGCGCGTATTTGTTGGCGCTGATTTCAGGTATGCAGGGCAGCGATTTATCGAGGCTGATGCGCAGCATCTGTGCGACCCGCCCCCCCTGCATTTGCTGAAAGCTGCCGTGAAGCGCGGTGAAATGGTGCTGCTTGCCGTTTTCACGCAACAGCTTCAGCAGTATCTGCAGCGCGTCATTGATGGGCAGCATGGGGGAGAGCCAGGCATTGAGCTGGTTGCGGCGCAGCGCCGGATCCAGATGTTGCCAGTAGTGATATGAGGGCAGGTCAAATTCGCACATGCCGCCAGGAATGCAGGCACGTTGCTTGATACCCATCAGCCATTCATTTTCACGCAAATGCTGGCCTATCTTGCCGCTCATGCCGAATAGCCGGGAGCTCACGCTATCTATCCTGGCAAGCACGGACTCCAGCGCCTCTTCAGAAATTTCGGGATTGTTGTGCAGTGCGGTGAGCATGCGCTTCTGGCGCTCCAGCTCCTGCAACAAGTCAGATTTAAGGTCGGCGCGACTGGTGACCTCAAGGATTTCAAACAGGACACTGAGTGCGGCGTGATGGCTGCAATGGTTGTCGTTCTCAATCAGCGGAATAATTCTGGAGTATAGATCCTCAAGTCGCAGCAGGGTGCGCACACGTTCATTGAGAGGAAACTCGTAACTGATCACGTTGACTGTTTCAGGTTGTAATTGATTGATAGCCCAGCACAATATATTGAGTGAAGGATGTCGTCAATTGCTTCGTTGAGATAGTTCCAGGTAAGCCTGATGCAGGTGGTCGACTTGGGATTTCAGCGCGGAAATGCCGGACTCATTCTGGATGACGTCATCTGCCAGTTGCAAGCGCTGCGCACGAGTGCACTGGTGTGACATGATGGCGCGAACCGTATCCTCGCTGAGCCCGCCACGCTCGACGGCGCGCTTGATTTGGGTGCTTTCGGCGCAGTTCACCACCAGGGTGCGATGTAGCCAGTTTTGATATGTGCCTGATTCAAATAGCAAAGGGATGACGATGATGACGTAGGGTGCTGTACTGGCTTCCGCCAGGGCACGGGATTGCTCTAGGATAAGCGGGTGAAGTATTTTTTCCAGGCGCTGTTTGGCCGAATTGTCGATGAAAACAAGCTGCCGCATTCCGGCCCTGTCCAGCGCACCGCTTGGGTTGATGCAGGCGCTGCCGAATTCATTACGTAGTGCATCAATGGCGGCGCCACCAGGGGCGGTGAGTTGATGCGAGATTGCATCAGTATCGATAATGGGTACGCCGTGCTCTGCAAACAGCCGAGCGACTGTGCTCTTGCCGCTGCCTATGCCGCCGGTAAGACCCACACAGTAACTCATGGCATGGCGAATAAGCGCAGATAGCCTTGCGTCAGTTGCTGCCCCCAGAACAAGGCAATCAAGCCGCCGCCGGCAAGGTAGGGGCCGAAGGGAATGGGAACGTTGCGGCCATGCCGGGTTGCGACTATCAAAGTGATGCCAACTACCGCACCCACCACGGATGAAAGCATGATAACCAGTGGCAGCAACTGCCAACCCAACCACGCGCCTATGGCTGCCAGGAGCTTGAAGTCACCGTATCCCATGCCTTCCTTGCCGGTAAGCAGTTTGAATAGCCAGTAGACGCTCCACAGCACAAGATAGCCCACCATGGCCCCGGCAACAGCATTGCCCAGGCTGGTGAAAGTGCCGTAAAGGTTGAACAGCAGGCCTAGCCAGAGCAGTGGCAGGGTGATGTCGTCCGGCAATAGCTGTGTGTCGAAATCGATCAGGGTCAGGGCAATCAGCGCCCAGATAAACAATATGGCTGCCACGGCGGCCCAGCCAAAACCGAAATGCCAGGCTGCAAACGCGCACAACAGGGCGCTGACAGATTCAACAAGCGGATAACGCAGGGAGATTGGAGCGCGGCAACTTTTACATTTGCCACCCAGCAACAGATAGCTGATCACCGGGATATTCTCCAGTGCGCTGATCTGGTGGCCGCAATGCGGACATGCTGAGCGGGGAACGCGGAGATTGAACGGCTCAGGTTGGGTGGCTGGTTTGCCATGGAGCTCCGCGCATTGCGCCTGCCATTCGCGCTCCATGATTTTGGGCAGGCGGTAAATGACGACGTTCAGGAAGCTGCCCACCAGCAAGCCTAGTAAGCCGCTGAGTGATATAAACAAGGCGGGAATATCATGTAACAGCTGCAGTGAAGACATTGCAAAGTTTGAAGCGCAAGTTTATTGGAATTATTTATACATAATTGCGTGATGGCGTAAGGCCACCAGCAATCTATATATGTGTTTAGCCGACAGCCGAGCCCATTTTGAAGATTGGCAGATACATCGCGATCACCATGCCACCGATCAGGGTGCCCAAAACAACCATGATGACAGGCTCCATCAAGCTGGAGAGAGCCTCTACAGCATCATCTACTTCTGCTTCGAAGAAATCAGCAATCTTGTTCAACATGCTGTCAATGGAGCCGGATTCTTCACCGATGGCGACCATTTGCAAGACCATGCTGGGGAATACGCCAGTATCCTGCATCGCAGACATAAGGCTGTTACCAGTACTGACATCACGCTGAATTTGCTTGGTCGCATCGAAATAAACAGCATTGCCGGCAGCGCCTGCCACAGAGTCCAATGACTCTACCAAGGGCACGCCGGCAGCAAACATGGTGGCCAAGGTGCGTGTCCAGCGGGCAATGGTTGCCTTGCGAATTAACTCGCCAAAAATTGGCAGTTTAAGCATGAGTTTGTCCATGTTGCGCTGCATCGTTGTATTACGTTTCCAGAAGTAGAAGAAGGCGTAAATGCCGCCACCACTAATGCCGAAAATTGCCCACCACCATGCAACAAACCAGTCAGAAATGGCCATGATCACCAGAGTAGGGGTTGGTAAGTCGGCACCGAAGCTGTCAAAGAGTTTCTTGAAGGCTGGAATGACAAATATCATGATGACCGCAGTAATAATCAAGGCAATCACGATAATGGATACAGGATAAAACAAGGCTGATTTGATCTTGCTCTTGATGGCAAGTATTTTTTCTTTGTATGTGGCAATTTTATCCAGCAGGTTATCCAGAATACCTGCAGCTTCACCTGCGCCGATCAGGTTGCAGAACAAATTATCAAAATACAAAGGAAACTTCCGAAACGCCATTTCCAGGCTGCTCCCCGTTTCCACATCTGTCTTTATATCCATCAGCAAGCGAGCAACTGAAGGGTTGTTGTGCCCCTTGCCCACGATATCAAATGCCTGAAGCAAAGGTACGCCGGATTTGAGCATGGTGGCCAGTTGGCGAGTGAAAAGAGTAATATCCTTTTCAGTGATAGCCTTACCCTTGCTGCGTGATTTTTTTACTTTGTTTACTTGTATGCCTTGGCGGCGCAAATATGCTGAGACGCTAGCCTCACCTGCAGCACGCATTTCGCCTTTGACGGTTTTGCCCGTTTTATCCTTGCCTTCCCAGCTATAGGTGCTTTCATTTGCTTTGTCGGATTTGTTTGCAGGTTTGCTTGCAGTGGCCATGGCGATACCTTAGCTAAATAACAACTGGGAGATATGGGGTAACTCTTGATTAATTTGATACTAATGCATGATATTTAACGCACTTTATCATGCACGGCTTTGTGGGCTTTGTAAAGGTGTTAGCTCCCCGGGTTGAGGAGGGCGGGAAAGATCTTTGCAACTTTGACGACCCGATCCTGAGTCTGGATTATTTCGATCGGGTAGCCGCTGATTTTCAGGCTGGTTCCCGCTTCCGGAATATCCTGCAGATGTTCAAGGATCAAGCCATTAAGTGTCTTGGCCTCGTCCAGGGGAAAATGCATGCCCAGCTTGCGATTAAGGTCGCGTAACAGCGTTGTGCCTTCAACAAACAGGCTGCCGTCATCCTGGCGCATGAATTTACCGGTTTGTGCTGGGGATTGTGTGGTGAAGTCGCCCACAATTTCTTCCAGAATATTTTCCAGCGTGACCAGTCCCAGTAACTCCCCATACTCGTCCACGATCAAGCCCAGACGCAGGTGGCGCTCCTGAAATTGCTGCAGTTGTGACAGCAGCGTTGTGTCCGAGGGGATGAAATAAGGTTCCTGCAATAACTCACGCAAGTCCTCAGAGTTGAATTCGTCGCGCTGCAGCAGGGCGGGTACACGGCGTACATGCAGGATGCCCACGATGTTATCCAGCGCGCCATCGTAGACTGGAAGCAAGGTGTGGTGGCAAGTGGCCAGTTGTCCGCGCAGAACATCAGGAGAGGCGTTCAGGTTTAATGCTTCAATCTGGTTGCGCGGCACCATCACGTCATTCACGGCGATGCGTTCTATGTCCACCAGGTTAAGCAGCATTTTCTGGTGTTTGCGCGGAAGAAAGTTGCCCGCCTCAAGCACCATCATGCGCAATTCCTCCATGCTGACCTTGCTTTTGCTCTGGTCCGTCTGCACCTTGATGCGCAGCAGCCAAAGGAAGCCGCGCACCATGGCGGTGGCAATGGAAACCACGGGATAAAACAGCTTGTTGAGTGGTGCCAGGATGTAACTGGAAGGCAGGGCGACGCGCTCGGGAAAGCTGGCGGCAATCACCTTGGGCATGATCTCGCTGAACACCAGAATAATGAACGTGATCCCCAGTGTTCCGGCCAGCATCCACCACTCGCTTTCACCGAAAAGCCGCAGAATGATGATTTGGGTGACGGCTGCAGCTGCCACATTGAGCAAGGTGTTGCCGAAAAGAATGGAGCCCAGCAGTTTGTCAGTCTGTGACAGCAGTCTTGCTGTGAGTTTTGCGCTCCTGTTGCCCTTGCGCACCAAATGATTCAGCCGGTGGCGATTGAGCGCCATCATGCTGGTTTCGGAAGAAGAGAAAAAAGCTCCAAAAAGGAGCAAAAAAAACAGGGCAATTAACAACGCGCCCAATGATAACTCGTCCAAAGCTAAAGACCTGAATTAATGCGATGTGGGGAGTATCGTGGCAGGTGTGTGGTGTGTCAAGAAACGCAAACTGAAGTGGGCATAAATGCTACCAGTCGCGGAACGATACACCCAGGCCCACGGTGGTCTGACGATAATTGTAATCGATCAGGCTTTCCCCATAGCCGGAGGTAAACTGGAGATGCAGTCGTGCTGACTGGTTCAGCGTAACAGGTGTGGCCCAGTCAAGCTGCACAAAACTTCGGTTCGATTCCGAGCGCAGGTTGTTGCGCAGTATCAGGTTGATTACCTGGCTGTCATCCAGCGGTGCCCAGCGCAGGGCAATTTCAGCGCGACCGACGTAATCCTCGATATCCGGGTTGTCGTCCTGTGATTCGTTTTCCGGCATACGCCACCAACCGCGCACCAATGCAGATAGCGTGTCGGTTTCCCAGCCGCCCTGCAAATACGCGCGATTCCAGCTGCGCGAGTCGGGCTGGTCGCGGCCGTTGGATTGATGCACCAGGCCCAGATTCACCAGCTTCAATCCGTACTGATTGCCCGTGCCCAGAGTCGCGATCAATTCGGGCTCGTAATTGGTTTCACGAAAGGGGGAGGAATCCTGCGAATTGAAAGCCTGCCAGCTGGACTGCTGGGTGTACGCGCCCCACAGGCGGAAGCTGGTGAAACCCATGAAATGCCAGCTGCGCGAATTCAGGATCTTGGCTTTCTGGCTGATCTGAAACTTGAGCTCGCTGCCATCCATGTCGGCAGGGGTGGCGCTGCTGTGACCCGGTGCGGGAGAAGACGGCAGGCGGTTGGGCTCGGTAGTTTTGCGCGCGATCAGATAGTTGCTGCGGTAGGGGCGCAGCGGCGACAGCTTGTCCCCCAGGAGATCATCATCCTTGTTGTCCAGATCCCACGCCCTGTTCAGATAGCTGCGATCATTCTCTGCCTGCAGGGCTGCTGTGCCAGTTGGGACTGCAGCCGCTGGTGTGGTGCTGAAACTGTCATAACACTGCAGGCGTGCGTGATCGTCAGTCATGCGGGCGCAGCGCAATAAATCATCACTGGCCGCATACGAGGCGGGAAGTGCGCCGGTAGTCAATAATATGATCAACAGTGATTTGTACATGGAAATTCAGCTCGTGAGTGACTGGCGCATGCGCCGTGGCTTCAAGATTTGGCGCGCACTTTGCCGTGCGCCCAAATCATCATGGCAATGCCTGCCGCAACCATGGGCAGGCTCAACCACTGCCCCATGCTCACGCCAAAAGTCATCAGCCCGAAAATGCCCTCGTCGGGCGTGCGCGTGAACTCGGCAAGAAAGCGGAAACTGCCATAGCCGATCAGAAACAGTCCGGAAACAGCGCCTGAGGGGTGTGGTTTGCGCGAATAAATCCACAGCAGCGCAAACAGCGCCAGGCCTTCAAGTGCAAACTCATACAGCTGTGAAGGATGACGCGGCAAGTTGTCCGCATTGGGGAATACCATCCCCCACGCCACATCGGTGGGACGTCCCCACAGCTCGGCATTGATAAAGTTGCCGATGCGCCCGGCGCCCAGGCCCAACGGCACCAGCGGCGCGATGAAATCCATCAGTTGCAGCCACTGTATATTGCGCTGGCGTGCGAACAGGGCCATCGCCAGCATCACGCCGATAAAGCCGCCGTGAAAAGACATGCCGCCTTTCCACACCGCCAGAATTTCAAGCGGGTGCGAAAAGTAATAGCCGGGCTGGTAAAACAGCACCTCGCCCAGGCGTCCGCCCAGTACCACGCCGAGCACGCCGTAAAACAGCAGATCATCCAGCATCTTGTTGTCCCAGTTTTTGCGCTTGAGGGTATGGAGGCGCATCTTGCCCAGCCACAGGAACAGCACAAAACCAAGCAGGTACATCAGGCCGTACCAGTGCACGGAGAGCGGGCCCAAATGCAGGGCGACAGGGTCAAATTGGGGATGTATCAGCATGGGCGCGAATTTAGCACAGAGTAAAACTGTGAACCTTGAATTGGATGGTGCGCGCAGTTTAAAGCATTTCCATGAAATACCCTGCGCGGCTCGTGGTTGGGAAGCGCAAACTCGCTGTGCCCGGAGCTGCGCCATGGTTTAGAATTGCAGCTTCGCTAATATTATTTCTGAAAGCCGCATCATGCCAGCCTATCGTTCACGCACTACCACCCACGGCCGCAACATGGCCGGTGCCCGCGCCCTGTGGCGTGCCACCGGGATGAAAGACGGCGACTTCGACAAGCCCATCATCGCCATCGCCAACTCCTTTACCCAGTTTGTGCCGGGGCACGTGCACCTGAAGGACATGGGCCAGCTGGTGGCGCGCGAGATCGAGAAGGCCGGCGGCGTGGCCAAGGAGTTCAACACCATCGCGGTGGACGACGGCATCGCCATGGGCCATGGCGGCATGCTGTATTCGCTGCCCAGCCGCGAGCTGATTGCCGACAGCGTGGAATACATGGTGAACGCCCACTGTGCAGATGCGCTGGTGTGCATCTCCAACTGCGACAAGATCACCCCTGGCATGCTGCTGGCCGCCATGCGCCTGAACATCCCGGTGGTGTTCGTGTCGGGCGGGCCGATGGAAGCGGGCAAGGTCAACTGGGGCGGCAAGACTGTCATGCTGGATCTGGTGGATGCCATGGTGTCTGCCGCCGACAGCAAAGTCAGCGATGCGGAAGTGATGGAGCTGGAACGCTCCGCCTGCCCCACCTGCGGCTCCTGCTCCGGCATGTTCACCGCCAACTCGATGAACTGCCTGACCGAGGCGCTGGGCCTGTCGCTGCCGGGCAACGGTTCGCTGGTGGCGACGCATGCCGACCGCAAGGAATTGTTTCTGGAAGCGGGGCGCCTGGTGGTCAAGCTGGCGCGGCGCTATTACGAGCAGGACGATGCCAGCGTGCTGCCGCGCAGCATCGCCACCTTCAAGGCGTTCGAGAATGCGATGAATCTGGATATCGCCATGGGCGGCTCCACCAATACCGTGCTGCATCTGCTCGCCGCCGCGCGTGAAGGCGGGGTGGATTTCACCATGCAGGACATCGACCGCCTGTCGCGCCATGTGCCGCACCTGTCCAAGGTGGCGCCGAGCTCGCAGCAATACCACATGGAAGACGTGCACCGCGCCGGCGGCGTGATGGGCATACTGGGCGAGCTGGATCGCGCAGGGCTGTTGCACAGCGACCTGCCCACCGTGCACAGCAAGACCATGGCTGACGCGCTGGCCAAATACGACATCAAGCGCACCAGTGATGAAGCGGTAAAAACACTGTTCCGCGCAGCGCCCGGCGGCGTGCCCACGACCATCGCTTTTTCGCAATCCATGCGCTACCCGACGCTGGATGACGACCGCGCCAACGGCTGCATCCGCGACAAGGCGCACGCCTATTCGCAGGACGGCGGCCTGGCCGTACTGTACGGCAACATCGCCGAGAATGGCTGCATCGTGAAGACCGCAGGTGTGGATGCCAGCATCCTGAAATTCCAGGGACGCGCGCGCATCTTTGAAAGCCAGGACAGCGCGGTGGAAGCCATTCTTGCCGACAAGATCGTGGCGGGTGACGTGGTGGTGATACGCTACGAAGGCCCCAAGGGCGGGCCGGGCATGCAAGAGATGCTGTACCCGACCACCTACCTGAAATCCAAAGGTTTGGGCAAAGCCTGCGCCCTGCTTACTGACGGCCGTTTCTCCGGCGGCACTTCCGGCCTGTCCATCGGTCATGCCTCGCCGGAAGCTGCTGAGGGCGGCGCCATCGGCCTGGTGCAGGAAAATGACCCGATAGAAATCGACATTCCCAATCGCACTATCCGCCTGGCAATAGCCGACAGCGAGCTGGCCCACCGCCGCCTGCTGATGGAAGAAAAAGGCGCGCAGGCGTGGCAGCCAGTTAAGCGCGAGCGAGTGGTGTCGGCTGCCTTGCGTGCCTACGCGGCGATGACCACCAGTGCGGACAAAGGCGCGGTGCGCGATGTGTCGCAACTGGAAAGAAAATGAGCGATTGCGCAGGTGGTTGGAATAAAGCGGCAGGGGCAAGCCGTGCCTAACCACCTCGCCGGCGAAACTTCGCCCTATCTGCTGCAGCACGTCAACAACCCGGTGGACTGGTATCCCTGGGGTGAGCAGGCGCTGGCACTGGCGCGCGAGCAGAACAAGCCCATCCTGCTGTCCATTGGCTACTCCGCCTGTCACTGGTGTCACGTGATGGCGCACGAGTCGTTCGAGGATGCGGAGGTGGCCGCGCTGATGAACGAGCACTTCATCAACATCAAGGTCGACCGCGAAGAGCGGCCCGATCTCGATCATATCTACCAGGCTGCACACAGCATGATAGCCGGTCGCGCCGGCGGCTGGCCGCTCACCATGTTCCTTACTCCGCAGCAGCAGCCGTTTTTCGGCGGCACCTATTTCCCCAAGACGCCGCGTTACCAGCTGCCGGGCTTTACCGATCTGTTGTCGCGCGTGGCACATTTTTATCATGCGGAAAATGAGCAGATACAGCGCGAGAGCGCAGGGCTGACGCAGGCATTGAATCAGGCGCCGCAGCCGGCGCCCGGCAGCGAAATGACTGCCCAGCCTTTGGCCACCGCCATGCTGGCAATGGTGAGCAACTTTGATGCGAGGCATGGCGGTTTTGGCGGCGCGCCCAAATTTCCCCATCCCGCCAATCTGGAGCTGTGCCTGCGTGAAGGTGCGTTCAGGGGCGATGCAAACTTTTCCAATATGGGCCTGCTCACGCTGACGCGCATGGCGCAGGGCGGCGTGTTCGACCAGCTCGGCGGCGGGTTCTTTCGCTACAGCGTGGACGAGCGCTGGGAAATTCCGCATTTTGAAAAAATGCTGTACGACAACGGGCAACTGTTGGCGCTGTATGCGGATGCCTGGGTGCTGACCCGGGAAGCCTTGTTTCACCAGGTTGCCGAGGCAACTGCGGGCTGGGTGATGCGCGAAATGCAAGCGCCGTCAGGCGGCTATTACTCCACTCAGGATGCGGATTCAGAGCATGAGGAAGGCAAGTTTTATGTGTGGTCGCAGGAAGAGATGCGCGCTACGCTGACACAAGCCGAGCATGCCGTGTGCGAGCTGTATTACGGCCTGGACCAGCCTGCTAATTTTGATGGGGCCTGGCATTTGCGTGTAGCGCGTACCCTGGCTGAAATATCCAGACGCTTGGGTGTGACGGCAGAGGAATGTGGACATTTACTCGCCAGTGCCAATGCCAAGTTGCTGGCCAGGCGCGAGCAGCGCGTGCGCCCGGGGCGCGACGAGAAGATACTCTGTGCGTGGAACGGGCTGATGATCAAGGGCATGGCGCATGCGGCGCGCGTGTTCGGTCGTGCCGACTGGCTGCAATCGGCGCAGCGTGCGCGCACCTTCCTGCGAGAAAACTTGTGGGCTAATGGCCGTTTGCTGGCCGTGCATAAAGACGGGCAGGCGCGCTTTAATGCCTATCTGGATGACTACGCCTTTCTGCTCGATGCGCTGCTGGAGCTGCTGCAGGCCGAGTTTGATCCTGCCGATCTGCACTGGGCAATGGAGTTGGCCGAAGTATTGCTGGCGCAGTTTCAGGATGTTGAGCGCGGCGATTTTTTCTTTACCGCGCACGACCATGAGCAGCTGATACAACGGCCCAAACCCGTGCATGACAGCGCCACGCCCAGCGGCAATGCAGTGGCTGCGCGGGCGCTGTTGCGCCTGGGGCGCCTGACAGGCAACAGCAGATATATCGATGCGGGTGAACGTGTGCTGCGTTGTTACTATCCAGCGCTGGCCGAGCATCCGGGCGGCTTTGCCAGCCTGCTGACGGTGCTGCAGGAATACCTCGTCCCCTTGCCCATACTGATTCTGGGCGGTGAGGCTGACGCACTGCAAGAGTGGCGAGCAGCACTGTGCGAGGTGTATGGCGCCAGGCTGTTCAGTGTGGTCTTGCAGGAAAATCATGCCGGTTTGCCGGAACCTTTGCGCAAACCACTCGGTCATAAACCCGCGGCCTGGCTGTGCCGGGGAACGCAATGCCTGCCGGAAATCACTGATCTGGCAGGCTTGCGCGAGTTGCTGCAGAAAGATTTAGCTATCCCGATTTAACCAATACATATGAGGAAATATCAGATGCGAGTAACACACTGGACAGGTTCAATAGTGCTGGCTGTGGCGGTATATGCGGTGCCGGCCATGGCAGCTGGCGTGGATGTGCAAGCCGCGCAAACAGGCAATGCTGCAGCTACCGTGGGTGGAAAAGACGGATGTCCTGTACATGAGGGGATGAAGGACTCCATGCACAAGGCGGGTGAGCCCTGCCCGATGATGCAACAGATGGGCAAGATGCACGAAGGGTGCGATATGCACGGCAAGAAAGATTGCATGGAGAAGAACGGCGAGCCGTGCTTGTTGCAGCATGACAAGAAGCATATGAGCATGCAGCATGAGGCTTGTGCCACCCTGAAAGACAAGCCCAAACCGGTAAAGTAAATCTGTCATTGCCCGGCTATTGCAGGGCGCAGGCGCTGATCTTGCCACTTGTAAATCAGGCTCAGGCGTTTAGAATAACCCACCTGCAAGACAGGTCAAAATTAAATAATAAATAATTCAGGGGGTGGATATGAAGTTGATTATTACTGGCATGATGGCGGCCGGGCTGATGTTTGCAGGTGCGGCAATGGCGGAAGACATGCCGGCGGTGGGCAAGGCCAAATGCAGCGCCTGTCATGCCATTGAGAAAAAAGTGATAGGCCCCGCATGGAGGGATGTTGCCAAAAAATACAAGGGCGACCCAGAGGGTGTGAACCTGATCGTCATGCATGTAATCAATGGCGGCGAGTTTGGCTGGAAGACGGGAACAAAAATGCCTGCCAGAGGCCTGGGCGCAAATGATGCGGAGATACAGAAGCTGGCCGCATTCATTATCGGCCTGGAAAGCCAGCCCTGAAGCCTTTAACTCATTAGGACAAAAGATATGAAGTGTATTTCCAGGCGACCACTGCTGTTAATGCTGGCGGTATTCTTTCTTGCTGCATGTGAGAAGACTGAAGATGTACCCCGCACTGCTACTGCAACTTCTGTTGCCGCAGCAGTGCCTGCCAGTAGCAGTCCGGCCAGTGCGGAAGTGGCCGTGGTGGGTGAGGCTGCGATGCCGCTGCTGGCCAGGCAAAGCAACTGCACTTCATGTCACTCCATAGGCACGAAGAAGCTGGGCCCCGCGTGGATGGATGTTTCCAAAAAATATAAGGGTGCAAGTACCTACCAATTTGCCGGCAAGGATTACCCGCTGGAAGCCGGACTGATCATGAAGGTATCCAAAGGCGGTGCAGGCGTTTGGGGTAACATGCCTATGCCGCCCAATGCAGCGGTGGTAAAAGATGAGGATATCAAGACGCTGGTTAAATTCATCCTCGGGCTTGCCAAATAAGCGGACCAAATAGGTGGATCGAAATGGATGCATGATTAAGGCCGGCGCAAGCCGGTCTTTTTGTATGGAAATTGACAAGGTGGGCTGGCGCTACGCATAATCCAAGCCTTATTTTGCGGGCACTATCCATCATGTTACGTAACTCAGGCGCACTGCTGTTCTCTGCTCTGCTGGCATCCATGCTGCTTGGCTGCGGCAAATCCGAAACCACTTCCACCAATACATCTGGCGACGCGCTGGTAGTCAAGATAGGCGCGGCAGCTCCGCTTACCGGGGCGCAGGCGCACATCGGCAAGGACAACGAAAACGGCACGCGCATGGCGATCGAGGATGCCAATGCCAGGGGCATCATGATAGGCGGACGCAAGGCGCACTTCGAGTTGCTCAGCGAGGATGACCAGACTGACCCGAAAGCGGCCACCATCGTGGCGCAGAAGCTGGTGGACGCCAGGGTCAACGGTGTGATTGGCCACCTGAATTCGGGGACGACCATACCCGCAGCCAGAATCTATAACGACAATGGCATCGCGCAAATCTCCCCTTCTGCCACTGCCGTGGCATACACCGCGCAGGGCTACAAGACAGCTTTTCGCGTGATGGCCAATGATGCCCAGCAGGGGCGTGTACTGGGTGAGTTTGCGGCGAAGAATCTGCAGGCCAGGAACATTGCGGTGATTGATGATCGTACCGCCTATGGCCAGGGTATAGCCGACGAATTCATCAAGGCTGCCGAAGCGAGCGGAGCGCAAATCGTGGCGCATGAATACACCTCGGACAAGGCCATGGATTTCACTGCGGTGCTGACCTCGATCAAGGGCAAGAAGCCGGATCTGTTGTTTTACGCCGGCATGGATCCTCAGGGCGTGCCCCTGGTCAAGCAGCTCAAGTCGCTCGGCCTGAATGCAAAATTTATGATGGGTGACGGCGGCTATACGCCCAAGATGATAGAGCTGGCGGGCGCGGCAGCCGAGGGCATGTATGCCTCATTGCCGGGTGTGCCGCTGGATCAGATGCCCGGAGGAAGAGAGTTTGCAAAACGCTACGAGGCGCAGTTCAAACAGCCTATCCAGTTGTATGCGCCGTATTGCTACGATGCCGTGAACGTGATGATCTCTGCCATGCAGAAAGCAGGCTCGGTTGAGTCGGCAAAGTATTTGCAGGAGCTGGCAAAAATCAGTCATGACGGTGTGACTGCCAAAATCATGTTCGATGAAAAAGGCGATCTCAAGGGCGGTGCAATCACCCTGTATCAAGTCAAGCAGGGCAAGTGGAGTGTCATTGAAACGGTGGGCGGCGCGCCTGCTGCAAAACATTGATAATGATGCAGGCAAACCAAAGCGACACGATGCGTGTCGCTTTTTCTTTGTAGGGCGCAAGTGGAAATTCTGCTGCAACAAATCATCAACGGCCTGGTGCAGGGCAGCGTGTATGCGCTGGTCGCCCTCGGCTACACCATGGTGTACGGCATACTCGGCCTGATCAACTTTGCCCATGGCGAGGTGGTGATGGTGGGGGCGATGGTGGCGCTGGCGGTGATCAAGGTGCTGCTGGCAACGGCGCTGTCGCCCGTGCTGGTGCTGCTGCTCAGTCTGTTGGCGGCAGTGGGCGTGTGCATGGCGCTGGGCTACGGCATCGAGCGCGTCGCCTATCGCCCCTTGCGCCACGCACCACGCCTGGCGCCGCTGATTACCGCAATCGGCGTGTCCATCGTGCTGCAAACGCTGGCGATGATTATCTGGGGGCGCGAGTACCACGCCTTTCCGCAACTGTTGCCGAATGCCTCGCACAGCATAGGCGGTGCGGTGATCAATGAAGTGCAGATTGCCATTGTGCTGGTGGCCGTGCTGATGATGGCGGGCTTGCTGCTGCTGGTGCATCGCACGCGGCTGGGGCGAGCCATGCGCGCAGTGGCCGAGAATCCCTCGGCGGCAGCGCTGATGGGGGTGAATATCAACGGCGTGATTTCCACCACCTTCATGCTGGGCTCGGCGCTGGCAGCGGTGGCCGGCCTCATGGTCAGTGCCAACTATGGCATCGTGCACTATTACATGGGCTTTATGCTGGGCCTGAAAGCCTTTACTGCTGCGGTTCTCGGCGGTATCGGCAACCTGCGCGGGGCGATGCTGGGCGGCGTGATGCTGGGCCTGATCGAGAGCCTGGGCGCGGGTTATAGCGGCGCGCTCACCGGCGGCATGTTCGGCAGCAACTACCAGGATGTGTTTGCCTTTATCGTGTTGATCGCGGTGCTGATTTTCAGACCGTCCGGATTGCTGGGAGAACGCGTTGCGGAACGTGCCTGACTTTCTGCGCCCGAACAAGCGCAACGCCTGGCTGGCGTTTGTCGCGCTGGGCTTGCTGTTGCTGGTGCTGCCGTTTGCCACCGATGCGCTGCTGGGGCGCGGCTGGGTACGCATCGTCGATTTTGCTCTGCTCTACATCATGCTGGCGCTGGGGCTGAACATCGTAGTGGGCTATGCCGGCCTGCTCGATCTGGGCTATGTCGCATTTTTTGCGGTGGGCGCCTACACCTATGCGCTGCTGGGGTCGCCGCAGTTCGGTCTGCATCTGCCCTTCTGGATTGTGCTGCCCATAGGCGCCACGCTGGCATGCATCTTTGGCGCCCTGCTGGGTGCGCCCACGCTCAAGCTGCGCGGCGACTACCTCGCCATCGTCACGCTGGGCTTCGGCGAAATCATCCGCATCTTCCTCAACAACCTGAATGCGCCGCTCAATATCACCAACGGTCCGCAGGGCATCAGCCAGATCGATGCCATTCGCGTGGCGGAATTTTCATTGGGGCGTAGCCAGGAGTTATTCGGCATTACACTGCCGTCAGTCCACCTGCATTACTACCTGTTTCTGGCGCTCACCCTGCTGGTGATTTTCATATCACTGCGCCTGCAGGATTCGCGCATAGGTCGTGCCTGGATGGCGATACGCGAGGACGAGGTGGCTGCGTCCGCGATGGGCATCAACACGCGCAACATCAAGCTGCTGGCGTTTGCCATGGGGGCGACCTTTGGCGGCGTGGCGGGCGGTTTGTTTGCGGGTTTTCAGGGTTTTGTCAGCCCGGAAAGTTTCAGCCTGATGGAGTCGATCATGATCCTGTGCATGGTGGTGCTGGGCGGCATGGGCAACATCGGCGGTGTTGTTCTGGGTGGCGTGCTGCTGGTGGTGCTGCCGGAAGCGCTGCGCAATGGTGCAGGCCCTGTGCAACAGGTCTTGTTCGGCAAGACGCTGATCGATCCGGAAAGCCTGCGCATGCTGCTGTTCGGGGTGGCGCTGATCGTGGTGATGCTGTGGCGCCCCGCCGGCCTGTGGCCTTCCAGCCAGCGCCAGCGCGAACTGGAGGCGCACGACGGCGAGGCACAACAGGAACAGGATACGGTGTATGACGCATCCAGGTGAACACTTGCTAAAGCTCTCCGGGGTAAGCAAACATTTCGGCGGGCTTGCCGCCCTGTCGGGGGTGTCTCTGCATATCAAGCGCGGTGAAATATACGGCCTGATCGGGCCCAACGGCGCCGGTAAGACCACGCTGTTCAATATCCTGACCGGCCTGTATCAGCTCGATGGCGGCAGCTTCAGCTTTGCCGGCACTTCGTTTTCCTGCTGCAAGCCGCACCTGCTGGCGCAGGCTGGCATTGCGCGCACCTTCCAGAATATCCGCCTGTTTCCCAATATGACCGCGCTGGAAAACATCATGGTGGGCCGCCATCTGCGCACGCACAGTGGCATCTGGGCGGCACTGACCAGGCATGCGGCCGCGCGCCGCGAAGAGCGGGAAATTGCGCAACGTGCGCTGGAGTTGTTGCGTTACGTGGGCATACACCGTCATTCGCATACCCTGGCCAAAAATTTGTCCTACGGCGAACAGCGCCGCCTGGAAATTGCGCGCGCCCTGGCGACCGAGCCGAAATTGCTGGCACTGGATGAACCCGCTGCCGGCATGAATGCAACTGAAACAGAAAGCCTGAGAGTGCTGTTGCAAACCATACGCAACAGCGGCGTTACCGTGCTGCTGATCGAGCACGACGTGAAACTCATCATGGGCTTGTGCGACCGTGTGGCGGTGCTGGACTACGGCAAGAAAATCGCCGAGGGTGTGCCTGCCGAGGTGCGCAATGATCCGGCCGTCATCGCCGCCTATATCGGGGGTGGCACATGAGTTTGCTCGAAGTTCGCGATCTGAAAGTTTCGTATGGCGGCATCCATGCGCTCAAGGGTATCGACCTGGATATTGCACAGGGCGAGCTGGTGGCTCTGATAGGCAGCAATGGCGCCGGCAAGACCACGGCGCTCAAAGCGCTGGCCGGGCTGCTGCCCGGCACGGGCCAGGTGCACTACGCCGGGCAGTCGCTGCATAACCTCCCGGCACACCAGCGCGTGCGCGCCGGGCTGGCGCTGGTGCCGGAAGGGCGTGGAGTGTTTGCGCGCATGAGCGTGGAGGAAAACCTGCACATGGGGGCGTACTGCCGTGATGATAAAGCCGCAATTGTGCAAGACCTGGCACTTGTTTATACTCTGTTCCCGCGCCTGGCCGAGCGCCGTGCGCAACTGGCTGGCACGCTTTCCGGGGGCGAGCAGCAGATGGTGGCGATGGGGCGCGCGATGATGAGCAGACCCCGCTTGCTGATGCTGGACGAGCCCAGCATGGGGCTGGCGCCGATGATGGTGGAGAAGATTTTTACCACCATACGCGAGATTTCAGCGCAGGGCGTTTCCATTTTACTGGTTGAGCAGAACGCAAAGCTGGCGCTGGAAGTGGCAAGCCGCGGCTATGTGCTGGAGGGAGGGAAGATAACGCTGAGTGATGGCGCTGACTGTCTGTTGGGCAGCGATGCGGTACAGCGTGCTTATCTGGGCGCATAAGCGCAGTGAAAAAAAGCTTGCTGTCAACTAGCTGTTCGATTGTCTGAATTCAACAAACAATGATCCCCCCGGAAGATTTTTCTGGGTTAGCATGTCTCCGTATTTCGATTCGTCAATGTAGTTTGATAATAAGAAAATTTATTCAATTGCTGCGCCATTGAGATGGAGTTGTCATGGAAAACAAGTGTGTCGACAGAAGATCGCACCCGCCCAAGCACGGAAAAATAGTCAGCAACAATATCACCTGGACTGAAGCCAAGGTAACGCACGAGGACAGGGTGCAACTGATGGGTCATGAGGCGGCAACAATCTGGCTGACCGGGTTGAGTGGCTCGGGCAAATCAACCATAGCCATCGAACTGGAACGGCAGTTGATATTGAACGGCCATGCTGCCTATACGCTGGACGGCGATAACATACGCTACGGTTTGAGCCGGGATCTTGGCTTTGCGCCGCATGACAGGACGGAAAATATCAGGCGCTTGGGTGAGGTGTGCAAGTTGTTCAATAATGCGGGCATGTTTGTGGTGACGGCATTTATTTCCCCCTACCGTGCTGATCGCGCAACCGCACGCGATATCGTTGGGGCTGACCGGTTTGTCGAAGTGCACCTGGACACGGCAATCGATGTGTGTGAGCAACGCGATCCCAAGGGTTTGTATAAAAAAGCGCGGGCTGGAGAGATCAATGATTTCACCGGGATATCCGCCCCGTATGAAACGCCGGAGCGGCCATCCATGGTGATCGATACCAGCAAGTCGAGTGTAGAGGACAGCGTGTCTGAAATCCTGCACAAGATTTCGCATCGCTTTCGGCAGGAGTGACCCATGCGCCGGATAGATGTGTTCAATGGTGATGCCGATGGCCTGTGCGCCTTGCACCAGCTGCGTCTGGCCGAGCCGGTGGAATCGGAGCTGGTAACCGGGGTCAAGCGCGACATCAAGCTGCTGGACCAGGTTGAAGCGGGTAAAGGTGATCGTGTAACCGTGCTGGATATTTCGCTAGACAGCAATCGCACGGGGCTGATGCGTTTGCTGGAAGCCGGCGCGAGTGTTGAATATTTCGATCACCATCACGCCGGCGAAATTCCGCAAAATTCCAGGCTGGTGACGCACATTGATCTGTCTGCCGGTGCGTGCACGAGCATCCTGGTTGACCGCCACCTCAAGGGACTGCATCGCTTGTGGGCCATCACGGCCGCCTTTGGCGACAATCTGGAAAAAAGCGCCGCTGAGCTGGCTGGCTCAGCCGGCCTGAGCCAAGCGCAAATCGAAAAGCTGGCACGCCTGGGAGAATGCCTGAATTACAACGGCTATGGCGACACTCTGCAAGACCTGCACTTCCATCCCGCACAGCTGTATGCGGAAATGAAGCCCTATGCCGACCCGCTGGAGTTTGTCGCCCGGTCTGCTGCATTTGCAAGGCTGGATGCAGGTCTGCGCTCGGATACCGCCCTGGCAGATGCGCTGCAGCCACAGCATGAAGATACGCACTGTGCAGCCTATGTAATGCCGGATGCGGCCTGGGCTAGGCGGGTTAGCGGGGTCTTTGCCAACAGGCTGGCCAGTGCTGCTCCTGCGCGTGCGCACGCCGTGTTTACCACCAACCAGTACGGTGATTACACGGTCAGTGTGCGTGCGCCCATTTCCAATTTGCAGGGAGCGGACACGCTGTGCCTGAAATTTGCCACGGGCGGTGGACGCAAGGGCGCGGCCGGCATCAACCGCTTGCCAGTGGGTGAGCTGGATACGTTCCTGGCAAGTTTCCGGGCGCAGTACTGCCCGACATAGATTATTTGGTGCTGGATGCAATCAACCTGTCGTTGACCATGCGCAGATAATTGATGCGCAACTGGCGCAGTGTGTAATCGCGATGGTCATTTTGTGCGAGATCTTCCCAGGCTAGTTTCCTTTTGGCTGCACTGCGTTCTTTGGCGGCGGCAATCATGCTGTCGGTGATCTTCACTTTCCCCTCGGACATGCGCTCGTAACCGAAGTAATCCATCTGCTCGCCAGCCAGCGTTTCGATAATGGCAATCTCTTCGACAGACAGGGTCTTCTTGAATTTGTCCACGTTGGCCGCAATCGGGGCTTTGGCGTTGGATTCCCACAGGGCCGACATGGTGGAGATGTGTTTTGCCTCGTTGGATTTTGAAATGTCCAGCATGGCGGGGGTGAATTCCATGCCGAAGAAATCACAAATCTTCCTAAGCACGACTTCCTGATTTGCGACAAAGTCCTCGTAGCGTATGGTAAGCACGCGCTCCGGATACTGCGCGGCCAGCTTGCTGGCAACTGCGTAACTCTTGACCCAGGTCATGGTGTTGAGCAGGGTGTCAAAGTCGTGGATGATGGCGCGGTTCATGCTGTTGATCTGGGCGCGGGGGTCGCGCACAACGTTGAGGAACAGCATGTCATCAAACAGTTTCAGGAACTCGGCAGCGTAGTGCACGCTGTCCAGGGACTTGTCCATCACCACCTTGGCGCCGTGTTTGATCCCGCACTGGAACAGCAGCTCCCACACGATGCGATGCACGCTGCGCGGCTCATCCTTGATGGTCTCAAATATATCCACCGGATCGAAGACGACATCCGGCCACTTCACCATGCTGACTGCCTGCAAACCGATTACATCGACCACCATCTGGAAATAAGCGCGGTCATCGCGCAGGTCGCCATACAGATCGACCAGGGGCATGAAGTCCACGATATGCAAGGGATACGGAGCGTAGAAAAACTCCGGGTTGGCGTTAAGGCGCAGGCGCAATGCATGGCTACCGCAGCGTCGCAGAGGAATCATCAAAACCGGCTTGGGGTGACTTTTCTTGGCTGGCTGCATGGTGTTTTTCTGTGCTTTCATAATTTTCTTTATCTGTGAAAGTTGGATTTATGCACAACGCATAATATTTTTGCGCCATGTGCTACAGCATAACTTTAAGCAGCATTTTTGTCGCCAGCACAATCAAACCCAAGGCAAATAATTTGCGTAGGGTGGCCACCGGCATGCGATGCGTGGCCTTTGCGCCCAGTGGTGCGGTGCTGATGGTGGCGAGCGCCACCCAGAGCAGGGCGGGCAGATAGATATAGCCGAGGTTGGGTGCGGGTAATGCGTGGAGGCTCATGCCGGTAAAGATGTAGCCCGCGCTGCCGCCCACGGCAATGGGGAAGCCGATGGCGGCCGAGGTGCCGATGGCCTTGCGCAGCGGCACGTTGCACCAGACCATGAAAGGAACGGTGATGGTGCCGCCACCGATGGAAACCAGGCTGCTGATCCAGCCGGTAAAGATGCCGAAGCTGCTCATTCCTGTGAAGCGGGGCAACTGGCGCGATGCCTTGGGGCGAACATCAAGCAGAATTTGCACGGCGACAAAATACACGAACAGTGCGAAGAAGATACCCAGTACGCGCGGCGCAATGGATGCAGCAGACCAGGCTCCCAGTGCCGCACCGAGCAGGATGCCGGGCGTAATGTCGCGTACCACGCGCCAGTTCACTGCAGCGTGCTGGTGGTGTTTGTACATGCTGGCCAGGGAGGTGAAGACTATGGTCGCCATCGAGGTGCCCAGCGCCATGTGTAGCGCGCTTGCAGCGGGGAAGTGCTGTGCATCGAACAGGAGCAACAGAACCGGCACAAGTATCAGGCCGCCGCCGACGCCAAACAGCCCGGCCAGAAACCCCGCAACTGCGCCAAGTGCCAGATAGGCAATCACCCATTCCATATTTTAGTTGCGCACCAGCTGCCCCGTGATGAATTTCCACTCGGCCGGATCGAGCGGGGTGATGGAGAGGCGATTGCCCCGTTGCAGGGTGCGCATGTGCTCCAGTTCAGGGTGATTGCGCAGCTCAGCCAGGGAGATGAGATTGGTTTTTTTTACCAGCTGCACATCCACGTTGAACCAGCGCGGTGTTTCCTGGGTGGCTTTGGGGTCGAAATATTTGCTGTTCTTGTCGAACTGCTTGGCATCCGGATAGGCGCTGCTGCTGACGCGCGCAATGCCGGTGATGCCGGGTTCCTTGCAGTTGGAGTGGTAAAACAGCACGCCGTCGCCTATGTGCATCTGGTCGCGCATGAAATTGCGCGCCTGATAATTGCGCACGCCATACCAGGCCACGCTTTGATTGGGAAGATTGGCGAGGTCATCGATGCTGACATCGCTGGGTTCGGATTTCATCAGCCAGTAACGCATATTTTTCAGCCAAAAAAAATAATGCGACAAAGTCGCATTATTGGTGGGCACACAAAGTCGTGCCCGGAATAAAGTCCCCCGCCTGTGCCGTTGACTCAATATCTTGAACCTGGGTTCAAGAGGGTCGGTTCCCGGTCGCATCAGGTACATCCGCAAGGGATGCGCACAACAGCAACATTAAAGGGCGCGACCTAAGCAAAGCTTATTGGTTCAAAGAATTATGAGCCTGACGAACACTGCAGGGGACAAACCTTCAACCAGATTTCTGGTTTTTGTCTTGTCAAAATAACTCGTTCTGATCCGCTAACACGGTGTCGATGCTTGTCTGCATGGAAGTCATTCTACGCTTAAAATCGGACATGTCAAAACCGCTGCCAAGCCGCGTGGTTAATAGCTCGTGGGCGATATTGAGTGCGGCCATGATGGCAATGCGCTCAATGGAAGTGATCTTGCCGGCATCGCGAATTTCGCGCATGTTTCTATCGAGATAAGCTACCGCTTCGAGCAGTTCATCGCGCTCGTCATCGGGGCAGGCGACGCGAAATTCGCGATCGAGGATGGTGACATCCAGTGATTTTATTTTGTCGCTGCTCATGCAGTGTCTTCGGGAAGGATAGTCAGGATATGCTCAAGGCGGGATTGCGCAGTGCTGATTTTGTCTTCCGCCTGGCGCTTGTGACTCAGGGCTGTTACCAGATCCTGGCGCAGCTTGTGATTCTCGGCGCGCAAGCGCAGGCTCAATTGCACCAATTGATCCAGTTTTTGCTCCAGGGCATCGAGTTCGGCTTGCATAGGGCGCACTATAAATTTAAAAACCCTGATAAGTCAAATGGTAACAAAATGTTTTGAAAGTGGTTTAGTGGCTAAAACGTGTATTGAAAATATTTGTTATAATGCGGGCGTTTCAAGGTGCTGAGTGATTCAGGTCATTTGGTTAAACGGGAAACAGGTGCGGAATCAAAATTCCAATGCCTGTGCTGCCCCCGCAACGGTAAGCAAGTGTGGACGTGTCAATCAGCCACTGTGAGCAATCATGGGAAGGCGATGCGTCTAGTCTTGTGAGCCCGGATACCGGCCTTGGACAAAGTTCAGGAAATGCTGCGGGAGGCGCATGGACGGTGGCATGTTTATCACACCTTCTCACTGCCCGGTATTTCCTGTGTCGTTAACGTTCCAGCGGGGTCGCCTGGAACAGATACTCGGGAAAATCAAATGAAACACACTAAGCTTCTGGCCGCCATTCTGTGCGCGCTGTCACCTATCGCATCTGCGGCTGATAATGAAAATCTTGGCGAAGTCGTGGTTACGGCCACACGCTTTCAAGATACTTATGCGGACAAGCCGGTCAATGTAACGGTTATCACTAGCGATGACATCAATAAGAGCAGCGCGCGCACCCTGCCGGAGCTGCTATCGGAGCAGTCGGGCATATCAGTGCGCGACTTGTTTGGAAATAATGCGACGGGTGCCACCGTCGACCTGCGCGGTTTTGGTGCTGCAGCAGGGCAAAATACGCTGATACTTCTGGATGGCAGGCGTATTACGGATCCGGATGGCTCTGGAGTGCAGTGGTCGTCAATCCCATTTACCTCAATTGAGCGTATCGAAATTGTGCGCGGAAGCGGGGCCGTTCTTTATGGTGACGGAGCTACCAATGGCGTGATCAATGTAATTACAAAGTTTGCCAGCAAGGTTGGCGGTGGCGGGCAGATAAGTGCAAAAACCGGCAGCTACGGAATGAATGAGGTGCAAGCCAATGCTAACTATTTCACCGGCAAGGCTGGAATTGATGTAACCGCAAGCAAATTGACATCGGATGGTTACCGTGCCAATAACCACGACGAGCAGGCTGATGCGATGGCCAGCATGCGTTGGTTGCTGGATGCTGGCGAGTTGTCGGTGAAAGCAGGCGCAGATAGGCAGACCACTCGTCTCCCGGGCGCACGACTGGTGCAGGCAAGCGCGGGGATTAACCAGGTGGAGACGGATCCGCGCGGCACTTCCACGCCATTGGATTACGCGACTCGCGATGGCAATACGCTGGGGCTGGACTTGAAACAACGTTTTGCAGACGTCGAAACGGACATCGGGTTGGCGTATCGCAGCAAAAACCAGCAATCATATTTTGATTTTGCCGGCTTCCCGAATTACCGTGAAAGTGATTTGAATGTAATTTCGCTCACGCCTAGCATCAAGGTGCCCCATACAATTGGGGGGGCAGGTTTTCTGGTCGCCGGTGTGGATGTGCACCATTGGGCATACGATTTGCGTATCTCGGATGCCGTGGCAAATATAGGGCAACCAATTAATCATGTAACCATGTCGCAGCAAAACAGCGCCTGGTATCTGCAAAATACGACTTATATAACAAACTCGACAACCTTGATGGCCGGCGTGCGTAACGAGAGGATTTCCATAAGCGCCGACGATGTCCTGAACAGCAGTGCGCCGGGGGCGATGCCTTGGGATACAGGAGCTCCACCTGGTTCGTTTGATGAATCTAGAAATGCCTACGAACTGGGGCTTCGACAACAGGTTAACAGTGAATATGCCTTTAGTGCCCGTATAGGTCGCAGTTTCCGTTTTGCCAATGTGGATGAGATATACGAGTCATCGCCAGCCGGGAAGCAATTCCAGTTTTTGCGGCCACAAACAACAGACAGCGTCGAAGTCGGTGTGGAACAAAAAACTCAAGGAGCAAGCTGGCGTGCAGCTTTATTCGATAACAAGGTTCAGGATGAGATTCATCTGGA
>JAHFQY010000036.1 GCA_023259065.1 Nitrosomonadales bacterium | reverse complement strand
GGATTTCGGCGAGGACTGTTTGAGTACGTGGCCGCGAAGCGGATCGTGCGAGTTCCGCAGCAGCCTGACCAGACGAGCAACGCAGGGAACCTCGAAGAGGTGGCGGATCTGGGGTCGCCTTTTCTTGGGTTACTTTCTTTTGGCGAAGCAAAAGAAAGTAACTTGCTGTCGGGCAACCCCCGACGTTGTTGAAGTTGGTTTTTCGCTTTGCACCATCCAACCTACATCCTGCCCACCCAATCCCTAGCAAACTGACTAGCCACGCGCCCACTGCGAGAGCCTCGCATCAATGCCCATTGCAGAGCCTCCCGCCGCGTCTCCTCAGCAAACGGCAAGCCACCCAACTGCTTTACCCAATGCGCCGCGATAGTTAGGTATTCATCCTGCGTAAAGGGGTAGAACGACACCCACAGCCCAAAGCGCTCAGACAGGGAAATTTTCTCCTCCACACCTTCTGCCGGATGCACCTCGTCACCTACATATTTGGTGGCGAGATTCTCCTGCATATATTCCGGCATCAGGTGACGGCGGTTGGAGGTGGCGTAGATCAGCAGATTGTCGGACAGCGCCACTATCGAGCCGTCAAGCGCGGCCTTCAAGGCCTGGTAGCCCGGCTCTTCATCATTGAAGGAAAGGTCGTCGCAATACAGGATGAAACGCTCGGAGCGTGCGCTCACCAGCTCGACAATCTCGGGCAGGTCGGCCAGGCCCTCCTTGTCTATCTCGATCAGGCGCAAGCCTTGCGCTGCGTATTCGTTGAGCAGAGCCTTGACCAGCGAAGACTTGCCGGTGCCGCGTGCTCCGGTCAGCAGCACGTTATTGGCGGGGCGCCCCTGCACGAACTGGCGCGTATTTTGTTCGACACGCTGTTTCTGCTGGTCTATGTCTTGCAGGTCGCCGAGTGAAATTTTGTGCAAATGGTGTACAGCGTGGAGTGAGCCGCGCCCGTTGCGGCGCTGCCAGCGAAAGGCATGTGCAGCATTCCAGTCCGGCGTTGCAATGGCCGGCGCAAGCATGGTATCCAGGCGGTCAAGCAGCCCTTCTGCGCGCTTGAATACTCGATCCATGCTGTCCATTTCCGGCTTAGCTGCGGTAGCTGGCGTTGATCTTGACGTAGTCGTAGGAAAAATCGCAAGACCACAGCGTGGCGTTTACCGCGCCGCGCTTGAGCACCACGCGGATGGTGATGTCGCTTTGCTGCATAACGCGCTGACCATCTTCTTCCTTGTAACTCGCAGCACGCCCGCCATTCTCGGCGACCAGCACATCGTCGAGATACAGCTTCAGTGTGGTGACATCAAGGTCGTTCACCCCTGCATAACCGATCGCCGCGAGGATGCGGCCGAGGTTGGGGTCGGAGGCGAAGAAAGCTGTCTTAACCAGTGGCGAATGGGCGATGGCGTAACCGATTTTCTTGCACTCTGCTTCGTCCTTGCCACCTTCCACCTTGATGGTGATGAATTTGGTCGCGCCCTCACCATCGCGCACGATGGCTTGCGCAAGCAGGGTGGCAACCTCGGTGATGACCGCCTGCAGCTGTGCGCGATTCGCATCGTTGATGGCAACACCACTCTTGCCGGTGGCGATCAGCATCAGCGCATCGTTGGTGGAGGTGTCGCCATCCACGGTGATGCAGTTGAATGAGCGGTTGGCCGCTTCGCTTACCATCTGTTGCAGCAAGGATTGCGCAATGGCCGCATCAGTGGCGATGTAGCCCAGCATGGTGGCCATGTTGGGATGAATCATGCCCGAGCCTTTGGACATGCCGGTGACGGTGACGGTCTTGCCGTCTATCTGCAGCTGGCGCGACACGCCTTTGGCCACAATGTCCGTGGTCATGATGGTGTTCGCGGCAGCAAACCAGTTGTCGGCTTTCAGGTTGGCCATGGCTTGCGGCAAGCCGGCCACGATCTTGTCGAGCGGCAAGGGCTCCATGATGACGCCGGTGGAAAACGGCAGCACCTGCTCCGGCGCACAGCCCAGCAATTTGGCTACCGCAGCACAGGTGGAGCGTGCGCTCACCATGCCCGGCTCGCCCGTGCCTGCATTGGCATTGCCGGTGTTCACCACCAGCGCGCGTATACCCTTGCCGGCAGCCAGATGTTCGCGCGCCACGATAACCGGCGCGGCACAGAAGCGGTTTTGCGTAAATACGCCTGCCACGGTGGATTGCGAGTCAATCTGCATGACCAGCAAATCCTTGCGATCGGGTTTCTTGATATTGGCTTCGGTGCAGCCCAGCAGCACACCGTTTACTGGCAGCAGCTCGGCTGCAACTGGTGATGTCAAATTAACCGGCATTCGTTCTTTCCTTAATATCTGCCGCCTGTGCGGTGTATGTAGTTGCTCATCTCAACCGACTGCATGTTCATGCGGCGCACAATGCCGTGCACATGGCGCACCAAGCCGCGCATGATGTAATACACGATGGCCGGATTGGTATTGAGCAGGTTTTCGAAACGTGAACGTTCCAGCAGCAGC
Source organism: Nitrosomonadales bacterium (assembly GCA_023259065.1). Lineage (GTDB taxonomy): Bacteria > Pseudomonadota > Gammaproteobacteria > Burkholderiales > Gallionellaceae > 39-52-133. Next base: position 23,307 of record JAHFQY010000036.1, on the reverse strand, counting down.
ATCTTGCAGTCTTTTTTCACCAGCACGGTTGCGCTGATCTGCGACACATCGCCGCCCACGAAAGTGATGATGCCCGCGATGTCGCCGGGCTGCAGCAAGTGCAACGTGACATTCTCTCCCGCCACGGTGGCTGTGGCTTCCACTTCGCCCTCGGCCAGCACCATCAGGGTTTTGTTCAGCCGCGTGTCACCGGGCTGCAGCAGGTACTCACCCGCCTTGTATTCATGCACCGACATGATATTCGCCAGCGCTTCAATTTCCGCATCGCGCAATTCCTCGGTCAGGTTGGAATTGTGCAATGTTTTCAGGATCAGCTCGTGCGTATTCATGGGTGACCTCCTCAGTTATGAATTCAAGTAATCAATTCAACTTTCCGTGGCACTGCTTGTATTTCTTGCCCGAACCGCACGGGCATGGATCATTGCGACCGACCTTTTCGCCCGAGCGCACAACCGTTTTTACGCCTTCACTCTCGGCTTCTTCATTGTGGCCCAGCGCCTCATCGTAATCAGCATGATGATACTGCACATTTTCCGGCGCATGCGGAGCCTCTGCCGCCACGATATCCTCTTCGCTGCGGATTTGCACATTCAACAACGTTTGCGTCACGTCACGCTTGATCGATTCCAGCATGGCCGAGAACAACTCAAACGCCTCGCGCTTGTATTCCTGCTTGGGGTTCTTCTGGGCGTAACCGCGCAGATGTATGCCCTGGCGCAAATGATCCAGCGCCGCCAGATGCTCGCGCCAATGCGTATCCAGGCTTTGCAGCATGACCAGGCGCTCATAGCCGTGCATCACTTCAGCGCCCACGCGATCCACCTTGACCTGGTATTGCTGCCGCGCCGTGTCCAGCACGCGCTGGCGCAAGCCGTTCTCGTCCAGCTGCTTGTCCTGCTCCAGCCACTGCACCAGCGCCAGGTCGAGCTGGAATTCAGCCATCAGGGCCGTTTCCAGCGCGGGCACATCCCATTGCTCTTCCATGCTCTGCAGCGGAATATATTCGCTGATCGTGTCATCCAGCACATTGTCGCGCATGGCGGCAATCGTCTCGGAAATATCCCTGGTTTCCAGCAATTCATTGCGCTGCTGGTAGATCACCTTGCGCTGGTCGTTGGCAACATCGTCATATTCCAGAATCTGCTTGCGCATGTCGAAATTGCGCGCCTCAACCTTGCGCTGCGCATTTTCAATTGCACGCGTCACCCAGGGATGCTCAATCGCCTCACCTTCGGGCAGCTTGAACTTGTTCATGATGGCCGCTACGCGGTCCGAGGCAAAGATGCGCAACAGCGGATCTTCCAGCGACATGTAGAAGCGGCTGGAGCCCGCATCACCCTGACGTCCGGCACGGCCGCGCAGCTGGTTGTCGACACGGCGTGATTCGTGCCGCTCGGTACCGATGATATGCAGGCCGCCGCTGGCCAGAACCTGGTCATGGATGGGCTGCCACTCGGCGCGCAGCTTGTCGATTTGCTGGTTGCGCGTAGCCTCGTCCAGACTGGTGTCCAGGCGCAGCAACTCTATCGGTTTTTCCACGTTACCGCCGAGCACGATGTCGGTGCCGCGACCGGCCATATTGGTGGCGATGGTGACCATCTTAGGGCGCCCAGCCTGGGCCACAATTTCCGCTTCTCGCGCATGCTGCTTGGCGTTCAGCACCTGGTGCGGCAGCTTTTCCTTTTCCAGCAGCTTGGACAGCAGCTCGGAGGTCTCAATCGATGTCGTACCAACCAGTACCGGTTGGCCGCGCTGGTAGCAATCGCGTATGTCGGCGATTACGGCATTGAATTTCTCGCGCGTGGTCAGGTACACCTGGTCCATCAGGTCCTTGCGCACAGTGGGACGATGCGGCGGCACGATAACTGTTTCCAGGTTGTAAATCTGCTGGAACTCGTAAGCCTCGGTATCAGCCGTGCCGGTCATGCCGCTCAGCTTGTTGTACATGCGAAAGAAATTCTGGAAGGTGATGGAGGCCAGGGTCTGGTTTTCCTTCTGGATGGCCACCCCCTCTTTTGCCTCCACCGCCTGATGCAGGCCGTCAGACCAGCGTCTACCAGACATCAGACGGCCGGTGAATTCGTCCACGATCACCACTTCATCGTTCTGCACCACATAGTGCTGATCCTTGTGGAACAGCACATGCGCGCGCAACGCGGCGTACAGATTGTGTATCAGGGTGATGTTGGCAGGATCGTACAAGCTGCCGCCGGCGTGCAGCAAGCCGGCCTTGGCCAGCAACTCTTCGGCATGTTCGTGGCCAGATTCAGTCAGCAGTATCTGCTGGTTCTTTTCGTCCACGCTGTAATCGCCGTGACCATTCTCTTCCTGCTGCCGCTCCAGGCCCGGAACCAGCCGGTTCATGCTGGTGTACAAATCGAGATTGTCTTCGGCCTGCCCGGAAATAATCAGCGGCGTGCGCGCCTCGTCGATAAGGATGGAGTCCACCTCGTCCACGACGGCGAAATTCAGGCCGCGCTGGAAGCGCTCGTGCGCCTCAGTGGCCATGTTGTCGCGCAAGTAGTCAAAGCCAAATTCGTTGTTGGTGCCGTAGGTAATATCCGCCGCATAGGCGGACTGCTTGTCCGCATGATCCATTTGCGACAGAATCACGCCCACCGACAAGCCCAGAAAACGGTACAAGCGCCCCATCCATTCCGCATCGCGCTGCGCCAGATAGTCGTTCACCGTCACCACATGCACGCCATTTCCGGACAAGGCATTCAGGTATGCCGGCAGCGTCGCCATCAGCGTCTTGCCCTCGCCCGTGCGCATCTCGGCAATCTTGCCGTAATGCAGCACCATGCCGCCTATCAACTGCACATCAAAGTGGCGCATTCCCAGCGCACGCTTGCCCGCTTCGCGCACCACGGCAAACGCCTCGGGCAGCAGCGCATCCAGAGACTCGCCTTGCTGCACCCGTTGTTTGAAAGCGGCGGTCTGGGCGCGCAACTCATCATCGGTCAACGCCTCGATTTTGGCTTCCAGCGAATTGATTGTTGTTACAGACTGGCGGTATTGTTTGAGCAGGCGATCGTTACGGCTACCAAATACACTTTTGAGCAAATTGGAAATCATGTTCGGAGTTTCTTCTTTCCTGCGTTAATTTACGGTCGGCCTGAATAAAAAAGGGTGAGGTAAAACACCTCACCCTCAAGTTCTAAAGCTGCTCTGTTTAACTCGCGGCGTTTTGCAGGAAACGCACAGGGTTCTGAGCCATGCCTTTATATCTCACTTCAAAGTGCAGGTGATTACCAGTGGAGCGACCCGTGCTCCCGACCTTGGCAAGCTCCTGTCCGCGCTTCACCACCTGCCCAACTGTAACCAGAAGCTTGGAAGCATGTGCATAGCGCGTAATGATGTCATTGCCATGGTCAATCTCGACCATATTACCATATTGGGGATGCGCATCCGCATACACCACAATACCGCCTGCGGCGGCAGAAATGGGCGTACCTTCAGGCACCATGTAATCAACCCCTTCGTGCATCGCATTTTTTCCGGTAAAGGGATCCAGGCGCCAGCCAAAGTTTGATGAATACAGCCCCACCTTGACCGGTGCCGCAGAAGGAAGCAGCTTTTTGCTTAATCGGTCCTGCATCAGCAAGGTTTCCAGGGCTGCCAGCTTGTCACTCCTGTCGCTCAGCAATGCGGCCAGACTGGTCATCTGCTGGCTCATGCTGTTCAACGAGACATCCTGCTGGGTCACGGGGACGTACGGACCGCCTTGTGCAGGCACCTGATTGAAATTGAATTCCTGCGGCTTCATCCCGGTAAGCTTGGCCAAGCGGCTGCCCAGCGTATCCAGACGCAGCAACTGCGCCTGCATCTGCCCAAGACGAACCGCCATGGTGTCCAGGCTTTCACGCATATACGCCTGCTGCTTGATCTGTTCGGCATTCTGGGCGCTGGCCAGCCATAAGCGCAGCTCATTGCTTACACTTCCCGGCTGAAACCGCACTATGGCGTACTGCGCCGCAAGGACTGCGGCCAAAAATACGATCAGGAAAAGCACACTACCCAACAGCAGATGGGTGCCGTTCAGGGTAATATTGCGTGCCTTTGCCAAGCGATTGGAAACTAGAATAACATTCATGCTTATTCCCTCTTGTAATTACTGATGCCGTGTCGCAACGTCTGAATTCGTTTTTAGCCTCCAGCCAGGAACTGCGCCAGCTCACTGGCAAGGCCAAACAACTTGCAACGTTACAACAGCAATATGAGCAAGGCTTGCCTGCAGCCCTGCGACGTGCAAGTCGCGTCATGCAATATGAGCAACATGTCCTGACCATAGCCGCCGATAACAGTGCGGTGGCTGCAAAATTGCGTCAAATGACCCCGGATCTGCTAAGAAACCTGCAGAATATCGGCCAAGAGGTTACTTTAATTCAAGTTCGCGTGCAAGTTAGCCAGCCGCCACCGGTTGCAGCTGTCGCCAAGCCCGTATTGAGCCAAAGCGGCAAACAACAGCTTAACGAGCTGGCTGACACACTCCCGGACTCCCCCCTGAAGCGCGCCTTGCAAGACCTGATGCGCCTGGGTTCGGGCAAATAAACACTAGTATCGCAACACTCCCCAACCCACCAGGGCATAGCGCTCCAGCACCAGCAGCACGACAAAGATCAAGGCAACGAGGAACACAAAGCGCACCACCTGCCAGGCAAACTTCAGGTAACGCGGGTTATCGGTAAACAGGTAAAGCGCTCCTGACACAACAATCAGCAAGGCGGAAATAACCAGGAGCAAACGTATCAGCATTTACGCCATCCGTTTGCCAGCTACACAGCCTGTAATTGCAGGCGCAGGAAGTCAGGCGCCTCTTCATTCTTGTCGTAGGTAACGAATTCCCAGGTGGATTCATCGGCCAGCATGGCGCGCAGCAGGGCATTATTCAGCGCATGGCCGGATTTGTAGCCGGAGAAGGCACCAATCAGGGGGTGACCGAGCAGATACAGGTCGCCGATGGCATCCAGCACCTTGTGTTTGACAAACTCGTCATCCGAGCGCAACCCGTCGGGGTTAATCACGCGATACTCATCCATGACGATGGCATTGTCCAAATTACCCCCCAGGGCCAAGCCCTGGGCGCGCATATTCTCCACATCATGCATAAAGCCGAAGGTGCGCGCGCGGCTCACTTCCTTGATATAGGAGTGCTCGCCCAAATCCACGGTGACTTCCTGTTTGGTGCTGGTAAAAACCGGATGGGAGAAATTGATGGTGAAATTGAGTTTGTAGCCATTGAACGGATCGAAGCGCACCCATTTGTCACCGTCCTTGACCTCGACGGTTTTCTTGACGCGAATAAATTTTTTCGCCGCTGACTGTTCAGTTATCCCGGCCGACTGCAGCAGGAAGATGAAGGTTCCCGCGCTGCCATCCATGATGGGCACTTCGGGGCTGGTCAAATCAACGATTGCGTTGTCTATACCCAAACCGGCAAATGCCGACATCAGGTGCTCAATCGTCGCCACGCGTGCGCCTTCTGCCTCAAGGCAGGTGGACAGGCGCGTATCATGCACCAGCATTGCATCAGCCTTGAGCTCGGCAACCGGGTTCATGTCCACGCGGCGAAACACAATACCGTTGTCCACGGGTGCGGGGCGCAAGGTCAGGTAGACTTTTTCGCCTGTGTGCAATCCAACACCTGTTGCCTGCACCGAATTTTTTAACGTGCGCTGCTTAACCATCTCAGTCCAGTCCCAAGCCTGACAAAATCACTGCCCGCATTTTAACACAGCTTATAACCCATTGCGGCAAATAGGGAATTTTCCCATGCACCAGCCTTTTCGGCTTAATCAGCCTGCTTGCGCAAGAATGATGGAATATCCAGCGTATCCACTCCCGACTGTTTCATCGCCTCAACCGTTGCTTCGCGGTGACGGTTGGTGCGCATCACGGCGGGCATTTCCAGCTCACGATAATCCACCCCCATTACGGCGCTCGCGTCATGCGTACCGGTACGCTGCTGCTGTTCGTAGGCCAGCACAGGCTTGGGCTGGCTGGCACGATTGGGCTTGCCCAGGCCGGTTGCCACGATGGTCACGCGCAGCGCGTCGCCCATGTTCTCGTCGAACACCTGGCCCACGATCACGGTGGCATCCTCTGCCGCCACACCGCGCACGCTGTTCATCACATCCTTGTACTCGCGCATGGTGAAATTGGCGCTGGCAGTAATGTTCACCAGCACGCCGCGCGCGCCGGACAGATCCACGTCTTCCAGCAAGGGGCTGGACATCGCACTCTTGGCTGCTTTTTGTGCGCGATCGGTTCCCGAGGCTGTTGCCGACCCCATCATGGCCATGCCGTTTTCCGACATCAGGGTTTTCACGTCGGCGAAGTCCACGTTGATCATGCCGTCAACATTGATCACCTCGGCGATACCCGCCACCGCGCCCTGCAACACGCCGTTGGAGGCACGATAGGCTTCCAGCAGCGTGGTATCTTCGCCCAGCACGGTCATCAGCTTTTCGTTGGGCACGATGATCAGTGAGTCGACAAACTCGGACAAAGCCTCGATGCCGGCTTGAGCCAGCTGCATGCGCTTGCGCTCATGCTCGAACGGCTTGGTAACCACGGCCACCACCAGGATGTCCATTTCCTTGGCAATTTGCGCCACCACGGGGGCAGCGCCGGTGCCGGTGCCGCCGCCCATGCCAGCGGTAATGAATACCATGTCCACCCCCTTGAGCAACTCGGCGATGCGGTCGCGGTCTTCCTGTGCGGCAGCGTGCCCCACCTCTGGGCGCGCACCCGCGCCCAGGCCCTTGGTCAACGAACTGCCGATTTGCAGCTGGTTAACCGCCTGATTGCTGCGCAGCGCCTGCGCGTCGGTGTTGATGGCCACAAACTCCACGCCCTGCACAGCCTGCTCGATCATATGGTTAACCGCGTTGCCGCCGCAGCCGCCCACACCGATGACCTTGATCACTGCACCTTGTGGTTGCGCATCCATTATCTCAAACATATTTTTCTCCTTGATTAAATTCCAACCAACACCCTGAAGCCTACAAAAGCAAACCTAAAAATTTCCCTGGAACCATTCCTTCATTCTTGCCAGCACGTCCTTGAACGAGCCGGAATGCTGACGCGCCACCTCCTGACGCTGGTGCTGCTCCATGCCGTATAACAACAGTCCCACCGCAGTTGCAAAGCGCGGTGTCTTCACCACGTCCGACAATCCGCCAACATAGCGCGGCAATCCCAGCCTGACCGGCATGTGGAAAATTTCCTCGCCCAGCTCGACCATGCCCTGCATGGCGCTGCTGCCACCAGTGATCACGATGCCGGAAGACAGCAAATCTTCGAAACCGCTGCGGCGCAACTCGGTCTGTACCAACGAGTACAGCTCCTCCACGCGCGGCTCGATCACCTCGGCCAGCGTCTGCCGCGACAGCATGCGCGGACCGCGCTCGCCCACCCCCGGCACCTCGATGTCCGCATCGTTGGCCAGCTGGCGCAGTGCGCAGCCGTATTTGATCTTGATGTCTTCCGCATCCTTGGTGGGCGTGCGCAATGCCATCGCGATGTCGTTGGTTATCTGGTCGCCGGCAATCGGTATCACCGCGGTATGGCGTATCGCGCCGCCGGTAAAGATCGCCACGTCCGTGGTGCCGCCGCCGATATCCACCAGGCACACGCCCAGATCTTTTTCATCGTCTTCCAGCACCGCTTTGCTCGATGCCAGCGGCTGCAGAATCATCTCGGTCATTTCCAGACCGCAGCGGTGCACGCACTTCAGAATGTTCTGCACCGCGGCCACCGCACCGATGACGATGTGCACTTCCACTTCCAGCTTCATGCCGCTCATGCCCAAGGGCTTCTTGATGCCCTCCTGGCCATCGATGCAGAACTCCTGCTCGAGTATGTGCAGTGTCTGCTGGTCGCTGGGCAGGCTCAAAGAACTGGCGGTTTCCACCACGCGGTCGATATCCGCCTGCGCCACTTCCTTGTCCTTGATCTTGATCATGCCCTTGCCGTTGGCGCTCTTGATATGGCTGCCGGCGATCCCCGTAATGATCTCGGTAATCTTGCAATCCGCCATCAATTCGGCCGTTTCCAGTGAACGCTGAATCGCGGCAACGGTGGCATCTATATTCACCACCATGCCTTTTTTCATACCGGAAGATTCATGCAAGCCGACGCCTATCACTTCCAGCGTGCCTTCCGGCATGATTTCCCCGACGATGGTGACTATCTTCGAGGTGCCGATATCCAGGCCCACAATCAGATTTTTAGCTTCCCTGTTCATTCTCATAGACTCACCCTCTAAATCCTTTTCCCGAACCCTGCGCTGCTGTAGCGCCGTTTCCGTCCCGCATATTCATCCCCACCACCGTATTCGCCGCAAAGCCGTTGCGATAGCGCAAATCCACATGGCTCACCGTGCGTCCCCGCGACGCCAGGCTGTAGGGATAAACAGCCACAAAGCGCGCCAGTCGCTGTTGCATCTGCTCGCGCCCCAACTCCAGCACCATGCCCTCATGCAGCCTGAGCTGCCAGGAGAAACGCGGTGACAAGCTGATCTGCGCAATCTCCTGCCCGATGGCGGAGAGCTGCTTGCCCATGGCCGTGTACATTTCCGTCACCTGGGCCGAGGTGTCGGGCTGGCCAACAAAACCCGGCAGGGATTCGCTCGTTTTCGCGGCAAACACCTCGCCATGCGTATTGACCAGCTCGGCACTGTTCCAGCGCGCCAGCGCCACATGCTCCTCAATGCTCACTTCCAGGCCCCAGGGAAACTTCCTGCGCACGCTCACCTTGCGCACCCAGGGCAGCTGCTCAAATGCAAGCCGGGTCTGTTCCAGATTCACGCTGAAAAAGCCCCCCCTCACCGCGCTTTTCACCACCTTGTTCAGCTGCTCAACATCCACGTGCACGGGCACGGCAGCCAATTGCACACTGCGCAATGGAAACACCGGCAATTGCAGCACATAACGCAACGCACCATACGCAAGCAGCCCCAGGCTGAGAGCGATTAGCGTGTTGGCGATCATGCGCAGCAAATGCGGTTTATCCCACATAACCCTCTCCCCAACCCTGATGAACTACTAGCCATTCGACTAAGCCCGGCAAGCGGGCTAGTCGCTGGTTATCTCCCACTAGGGGAGAGGGAGCAAACGCGAACTTCATTTGTTACCTCCTGCCAGCTCCAGCACTTTCACCACCAGCTGTTCAAAAGTCATGCCGGCATGGCGCGCCGCCATCGGTACCAGGCTGTGGTCGGTCATGCCGGGGGAAGTGTTGATCTCGAGCAGGTAAGGCTTGCCTGCCTCATCCACCAGAAAATCCACCCGCCCCCAGCCGGCTCCGCCGATCAGCGCAAATGCCAGCTGCGCCAGGTGTTGCATTTCAGCTTCCTGCGCAGCGGGCAAACCGCTCGGGCACAGGTAGCGCGTGTCGTCGCGCAAATACTTGGCTTCATAGTCATAAAACTCGTTGGCCGGTTCAATCTTGATCACCGGCAGCGCACGGCCGTCGACGATGGCGGCGGTGTATTCGCCGCCGCCGATGTAACGCTCGGCAATCACCAGCGCATCGTGTTTTGCCGCTTCCGCATAGGCCAGCGACAAATCAGCCACACTCTTGACCTTGCTGATGCCCACGCTGGAGCCTTCATTGGCCGGCTTTACAAACAGGGGCAAGCCCAGTTGCTGCACCACTGAATTCCAGTCGCTGGCCGGCGTAAGCAGGGTGTAGTCGGGCACCGGCAAGCCTGCGGCCTGCCACACCAGCTTGGTGCGCCACTTGTCCATGGCCAATGCGCTGGCCAGCACGCCGCTGCCGGTATAGGGTATGCCCATCAACTCCAGCGCGCCCTGCACCGTGCCGTCCTCGCCAAAGCGGCCATGCAGCGCAATAAACACGCGCTGAAACCCCTGCTCCAGCAACTCATGCAAATCCTGCCTGGCCGGGTCAAATGCATGCGCATCCACGCCGCTGCGCTGCAGCGCAGCCAGCACCGCAGCTCCGCTCTTGAGCGACACCTCGCGCTCGGCTGATCGACCGCCGAACAACACTGCTACTTTTCCAAAATCTGTCACTTTGCTTCTCCTCCTGCTGCATCACCCACGATGCGCACTTCACACTGCAGCTTGATGCCGGTTGCAGCCAGCACTTGCGCCTGCACTGCATCAATCAAACTCTCGATATCGGTTGCCGTTGCCTCGCCCATATTGACGATGAAATTGGCGTGCTTCTCCGACACCCGCGCGCCACCAATCTGTTTGCCCTTGAGCCCGCACGATTCAATCAGGCGCGCCGCATAATCCCCTGTCGGATTGCGGAACACCGAGCCCGCGTTGGGCAGATTCAAGGGCTGCGAGGCAATGCGCTTGGACAACAGCGCCTTGATATCCTGGCGCGATGCTTCGCCATCCCCCGCCTGCAACCTGAACCACGCACCGACGAAGAATTCGTCCTGGTGAAACGTGAAAGGTGAAAGGTGAAACGAATCATGCTTTTCCCGTTTCCCGTTTCCCGTTTCCCGTTTCACAACTGAGCGATAAGCAATGTCATAGTCACGCGCCGTGCGCTCCAGCAATTCACCGCTGCGTGTCATCACCTGCACACGTTCAACAAAACTCCATGTTTCACTGCCATAGCAACCCGCATTCATGGTGAGCATGCCGCCCACCGTGCCGGGGATGCCGGCAAAAAACTCCGCGCCGCGCAAATTGTTGTTGGCCGCAAAGCGCGCCAGCTTCGCAGCCGCCACTCCCGCCTGCGCGTAGATGCTGCCATCCGCCTCGATGCGCAAGTCCTTCAACGCGGCATGCATCAACAGCACGGTGCCGCGCAACCCGCCATCGCGCACCAGCAAATTGCTGCCCAAGCCCACTGCCAGCACAGGCTCATGTGCCGGCAGGCTACGCAGAAACAATTGCAGATCGGCCAAATCGGCTGGCTGATACATGCGTTCCACACAACCACCCGCGCGCCAGCTGGTGTGGCGGCGCATGCTCACGTTCTGCTGCAGCGTTCCGCGCAGTCCGTCAGCAGTAAAGTGTTGTGCTTCTGTCATGTTCATGGCTTTCCCGATGCCAAGCTTTTTACCTGCGCGGGCACGCCACCGATGGTGCCCGCGCCCATGGTGACCACTACATCCCCCGCCTGTGCCATGTTCAATATGGCTTGCGGCATTTCCTGTATGGTCTCCACGAACACCGCTTCGCTCTGTCCGGCTACCCGCAGTGCGCGCATCAATGCGCGTCCATCTGCGGCAACGATGGCTGCCTCGCCTGCGGCATACACCTCGGCCAGCAGCAAGGCATCTACCGTGCCCAGAATTTTTACAAAATCTTCAAACAGGTCGCGCGTGCGCGTGTAGCGATGCGGCTGGAAGGCCAGCACCAGACGCCGCCCCGGAAAGGCGCCGCGCACCGCGGCAAGCGTGGCGGCCATCTCCACCGGGTGATGGCCGTAATCGTCGACCAAGGTGAAGCTGCCGCCGCTCGTCAGCGGAATCTCGCCGTAGCGCTGGAAACGCCGGCCCACGCCTTCAAACTCGGCCAGTGCCGCGACGATTGCCTTGCCTTCCACGCCAACTTCCAGCGCCACCGCAATCGCGGCCAGTGCGTTTTGCACATTGTGCAGACCGGGCAAATTGAGGGTGATTTCCAGATCCAGCGGCACAGTGTTGTGGCGGCACAGCGCGGTAAAGCACATCCTGCCGTCCTGATGGCGCACGTTCACCGCGCGTATCTGCGCGTCTTCGGCAAAGCCGTAAGTGGTGATGGGCTTGCTGATGCGCGGCATGATCTCGCGCACATGGGCATCGTCCACGCACAACATGGCGCGGCCGTAGAACGGCAGGTGCTCGATGAAGTCCACGAACGCCTGCTGCAATTTTGCAAAATCGTGGCCATAGGTTTCCATGTGATCGGCGTCGATATTGGTCACGATGGCCAGTATCGGATGCAGGTACAGAAACGAGGCATCGGACTCATCCGCCTCAGCCACCAGAAACTCGCCGCTACCCAGCTTGGCATTGGTGCCGCTGCTATTGAGCTTGCCGCCGATAACAAAAGTGGGGTCCAGCCCGCCCTTGGCCAGCACGCTGGCGGTCAGGCTGGTGGTGGTGGTCTTGCCGTGCGTGCCCGCCACGGCGATGCCCTGGCGCAAGCGCATCAGCTCGGCCAGCATCATGGCGCGCGGCACGATGGGGATGTTGCGCGCGCGCGCCGCCACCACCTCGGGGTTATCCTTGCTCACTGCAGTCGACACCACCACCGCATCGGCGTGTATCAAATTGCTTTCCGCATGGCCCACATAGACTGTCGCGCCCAAGCCTTTCAGGCGCTGGGTTGCCGCGTTATCGGCCAGGTCCGAACCGCTTACCCTGAAACCCTGATTCAGCAGCACCTCGGCGATACCGTTCATGCCGGCGCCGCCTATGCCCACGAAATGGATGTGTTTGATCTTGTGCTTCATGCTGCCAACTCCTTGCAAATTTGCGCCACGCGCTGAGCTGCCGCCGGCTGCGCCAGCGCGCGCGCGGCTTGTGCCATCGCCAGCGCCCTGGTGCGTGTCATTTCCTGCAACAGCTGCGCCAATTTTTGCGGCTGCATTTCATTCTGCGGCAGCAATACCGCCGCCCCGCGCTCGCTCAGAAAGCGCGCATTGCCGGCCTGGTGATCGTCCACCGCATGCGGGAAAGGGATCAGGATGCTGGCCACACCGGCTGCCGCCAGTTCGGCCACCGTCAGTGCGCCCGCACGGCAAATCACCACATCTGCCCATGCGTAGTAATGCGCCATGTCGTCCAGAAATGCCTTCACTTCTCCAGCCACACCCACCTGCTGATAAATTTGTTTCACAGCGTCAAAGTGCTGTTTGCCAGTCTGGTGTATCACCTGTGCACGCACATCCTTGGGCATGAGTGCCATGGCTTGCGGCACACAGCTGTTGATTGCCTGCGCGCCAAGACTGCCGCCCACCACCAGCACATTCAGCACACCGCTGCGCGCGCCATACCTGACTGCCGGCTCCGCCAGTGCAGCAATGCTGTCGCGAACCGGATTGCCGCACCACTCCGCCTTTGCCAGCACACCGGGGAAACCACTCAGCACGCGTACCGACAACTTTGCCAAGGCTTTATTGCTCAATCCCGCCACCGAATTCTGTTCATGTATCACCAGCGGCTTCCTGAACAAGGCAGCCATCACTCCACCAGGAAAGGTGATGTAGCCGCCCATGCCCAGCACCACGTCAGGCCGGTGCCTGAACAGCGCCACCGCGCTTTGCCACAGCGCGCGCAACAGGTTCAACGGCAACATCAACTTGCGCAGCAAACCCTTGCCGCGCAAGCCGGAAAACTTCACCCATGCAACGGTATAGCCATGCTTGGGCACCAGCTCGGCTTCCATGCTGTTGGGTGCGCCCAGCCAGGTGACTTGCCAGCCGTCTTTATGCAGGCAGTCGGCTACGGCGAGAGCAGGGAAAATGTGGCCGCCTGTGCCGCCGGCCATGATTAGGATGTTGCGGCTCATATCGAAACCCCGCGCATCATCCTTCTATTCTCCCAATCCACCCTCAGCAGCATGGCGATGGCGATGCAGTTCACCACGATGCCGCTGCCGCCGTAGCTCAGGAAGGGCAGGGTCAGCCCCTTGGTGGGCAGCACGCCCATGTTCACGCCTATGTTGATCATGGCCTGCACGCCCAGCCAGATGGCGATACCCTGCGCCACCAGCGCCGCATATTGCCGATCCAGCATCACCGACTGGCGACCTATGGCAAAGGCGCGCACGATCAGCCAGCCGAACAGCAGGATCACGATGCTGACGCCTACAAACCCAAGTTCTTCCGCAATCACGGCGAGCAGGAAATCGGTGTGCGCCTCCGGCAGGTAGAACAATTTCTCCACGCTGGCGCCCAGCCCCACGCCCAGCCACTCACCGCGGCCAAACGCGATCAGCGCATGGCTCAGTTGATAGCCTTTGCCATAGGGATCCGCCCAGGGGTCCATAAAGCTGGTTACGCGATGCATGCGATAGGGCGATGAAACAATCAGCACATAAAACGCTGCGGGCAGCGCCACCACCAGAAGTCCGAAAACTTTCAGGTTGAAGCCACCCAACCACAGGGTGCCCAGCGCTATAGCGCAGATCACCACGAACGCACCCATGTCCGGCTCCAGCAGCAGCAGGGTTCCCACCAGCGACATGACTACGAACATCGGCATGAAGGCCTTGATCAGGCTGTTTTTCACCGCGCCCTTGCGCACCGCGTAATCCGCCGCATACAGCACCGCAAAAAGCTTCATCAGCTCCGACGGCTGCAGGTTGAACACAAACAGCGACAACCAGCGACGGCTGCCGTTTACCGATTTTCCCACGCCGGGAATCAGCACCAGCATGAGCAACACCACACCCAGCACGAACAGGTAGGGAGAAATTTTCTGCCAGGTCTGCAGCGGTATCTGGAACACCGCTATCCCGGCAAACAGCCCCACCACGATGAACATGGTGTGGCGCAGCAAATAGTAGCCGGGCTGAAAACCGGTGAACTTGCCGGCCTCTGCTGTGGCTATCGATGCCGAGTACACCATCACCAGACCCAGCGCCAGCAAGGCAACCACGATCCAGCCCAGCACGGTGTCGTAGTCCGCCATAGGCTGGCGTGTTGCATTGCGCTGAAACATGCTCATGCTGGCGAGGTTCATTTCGATTCCTCCTGCAGGCTGCGCACTGCATTGATGAACATCTCGGCCCGGTGCAGATAGTTGCGGTACATGTCAAAACTGGCGCAGGCCGGCGACATCAGCACGGCATCACCCGGCTGCGCCTGTGCCGCACTGATCTTGACTGCCTCGTCCATATCGGTGGCGTTGAGCAGGGGCACACCGCAATCATTCAGCGCAGCCGCAATTTTTCCTGCATCGCGTCCGATCAGCACCACGGCGCGCGCATGCTGCTCCACCGCCGCGCGCAGCGGCGTGAAGTCCTGCCCCTTGCTGTCGCCGCCCAGTATCACCACGGCAGGCCTGCCCAGGCCCATCAATGCCGCGGCAGTAGCGCCGACATTGGTGCCCTTGGAATCATCGTAGTAAATGACATCGTTGATTTCTGCCACCGGCTCCACCCGGTGCGGCAATCCCTTGAAGTTGCGCAACGCGCCCAATAGCGGCGCCAGCGGCAAATCAATGGCGCGGCACAAGGCCAGCGCTGCCAGCGCATTGGCCACATTGTGCAGCCCGGAAACTTTCAGCTCGCTGGCCTTGAGCACGTGGCGCTTGCCCTGGGTCAGCCACACATCGCCGCCCTCAACCTCTATGCCCCAGTCATCCATGCCCAGTGCCGGTGTGTTCAGGCCAAAGCTTGAGTGCGCACGCCCCATCAAGGCCATGCCTATGCTCTCCGGATCATCGCGATTCAGCACCTGCACCCCGCCGTCGCCATTGCAACGGAAGATGCGCGCCTTGGCGGCAATGTAGCCCGCCATGTCGTCGTAACGATCCAGATGATCCTCACTGATGTTCAGCACGGTTGCCGCATCGGCACGCAGCGAGCTGGTGGTTTCCAGCTGGAAGCTGGACAGCTCCAGCACCCACACATCCGGCTGTTTGCCCTTGCGCTGCAGCAGCACATCCAGCACCGCAGGAGAAATATTGCCGGCCACCTCGGTGTCCATCCCGGCGGCACGGCACATCGCACCCACCATGCTGGTGACCGTAGTCTTGCCGTTGGCGCCGGTGATGGCAATGATCTTCGGCGCATTGTCTTGGGGCAGCAGTTGCGCAAACAACTCGATATCGCCGACCACCGGAATTTTCTGTGCCAGCGCCTTTTGCACGAAGGGGTCACGCACGGGCACACCGGGGCTGATCGCAATCAACTCTATTCCATCCAGCAATTCACTGCGGAATATCCCGCAGCGCACATCCATCTGCGGGAATTGCGCGCGCAGCTCTTCCAGCCCGGGCGGGTGTTCCCGGCTGTCGGCCACGCGCACGCGTGCGCCCAGCGCGCTCATCCAGCGCGCAAGCGACAGCCCGGTCTCACCCAGACCCAGCACCAGCACCGATTTGTCAGACCATTGCGTCATGTTTTATTTGCACGTATCCCGTTTAGCGCAATTTCAACGTTGCCAACCCCAGCAACACCAGCATCATGGTGATGATCCAGAAACGCACCACCACCTGGGTCTCTTTCCAGCCCTTCAATTCATAATGGTGATGCAGCGGCGCCATGCGGAAGATGCGCTTGCCGGTGAGTTTGAACGAGCCCACCTGCAGCATCACCGACACCGCTTCCATCACAAACACGCCGCCCATGATGAACAGCACCAGCTCCTGGCGCACGATCACCGCCA
Organism: Nitrosomonadales bacterium; assembly: GCA_023259065.1. Classification (GTDB taxonomy): domain Bacteria; phylum Pseudomonadota; class Gammaproteobacteria; order Burkholderiales; family Gallionellaceae; genus 39-52-133. The sequence continues at coordinate 6,993 of JAHFQY010000036.1, read as the reverse complement.
CAACTCCCAATGCGGCCCCCAGCGCCAGCGCACCCACATCGCCCATGAACACTTCAGCGGGGTAGGCGTTGAACCACAGGAAAGCCAGGCCCGCACCCGCGATGGCGCCGCAAAACACCGCCAGCTCACCCGCACCCGGCACGTGCGGCACCCCCAGATATTTGGCAAACACCACGTGACCCGCCACGTAGGCAAATATTCCCAGCGCACCGCTCACCATCACCGTGGGCAGGATCGCCAGGCCATCCAGGCCATCGGTCAGGTTCACCGCATTGCTGGTACCCACGATCACCAGGTACACCAGCACGATAAAAGCTGCGGCGCCCAGTGGTATCGCCACGCTTTTGAAGAATGGCACGATCAGTTCGGTATGCGCAGGCAGGCTGGCGTGCTGCCACAAATATGCCGCCACCACCAATGCGATCAGCGATTGCCAGAACATCTTGGCTTTGGCCGACAGGCCCTTGGGGTTGCGGTGCACCACCTTGCGGTAATCGTCCACCCAGCCGATTGCGCCAAAGCCCATGGTGGTGAGCAGCACCACCCAGATGTACTGGTTGTGCAGGTCACCCCACAACAAGGTGGTAATGGCAATCGAGGTCAGGATCAGGGCGCCGCCCATGGTGGGTGTGCCCGCCTTGACCAGATGCGTTTGCGGGCCATCTGTGCGCACCGACTGGCCGATCTTGTAGGCAGTCAGCTTGCGTATCATGGCCGGCCCGACCAGGAAGGAAATGATCAGCGCCGTCATTGCGGCGAGCACCGCGCGCAGCGTGATGTAGTTGAACACGCTGAATACGCGTATGTCTTGCGCCAACCATTGAGCCAGTGACAGCAGCATGCCTTCCCCTTATTGCAGCGCAGTGCAATGACGCACCACCCGCTCCATTTTCATGAATCGCGAGCCCTTGACCAGCACCGTGCTATCCGCATCCAGTTCCTGTTCCAAAGCCGCGTACAAATCCTCGATGCGCAAGAAATGCCGCGCACCCGCACCAAATTCCTCAACTGCATAGCCGCTCAGGTCGCCCAGGGCAAACAGCCTGTTCACCCCCATATTGCGTGCTTCCGTACCGATCTCCGAGTGCATGTGCGCCGCATCCGCCCCCAGCTCGCCCATGTCTCCCAGCACCAACAGCTTTTTGCCCTTGGCCTGCGCCAGCACTTTAAGCGCGGCGCGCAGCGAAGCCGGGTTGGCGTTGTAGGTGTCGTCTATCAGCGTGGCGCCGTGCAAGGCCGTCTTGCGCTGCAAACGCCCGGCCACGCCCGCGAATTTTTCCAGCCCGGCGCTGATCGCCGGCAGCGGCACATTCAGCGCAATGGCCGCTGCCGTTGCTGCCAGCGCATTGCGCACGTTGTGCACGCCGGGCACCTGCAGGGTGGCGGAAAACTCGCCCTGCGGCGTGCGCACTTCCATGCGCGCGCCGTAGTTGTGCGGTTGCCACTGCGCGTTCACCTGCGGCTGTTGCTCCAGCCCGAATTCGATCACACGATGCGGACTGGCCAACTCGCGCCACATCGCAGCATGCGCATCGTCCGCATTGATCACCGCCACACCTGCCGCGCTCAAACCGGCAAAAATTTCGCCCTTGGCCTTTGCCACTCCCTCCAGCGAGCCCAGCCCCGCCAAATGCGCGCCGGCCGCATTGTTGATGACGGCCACATCGGGGCAGGCAAGCCGCGTCAGGTAATCAATTTCGCCGTGATGGTTCATGCCCATCTCGATCACCGCATAGCGATGTTGCGCGCGCAGTTTGAGCAATGTGAGCGGCATGCCGATGTCGTTGTTCAGATTACCCTGTGTCGCCAGCACTGCATCCCTGCCTGCCGCCTCGCGCAACACGGCTGCCAGCATCTCCTTGACCGTGGTCTTGCCGTTGCTGCCGGTGATACCCACCACCGGAATGGCAAATTGATTGCGCCACCAGGCAGCCAGTTTGCCCATGGCCAGGCGTGTATCTTCCACCAGCAATAGCGGGCACGCAGGCTCCACACCGCGATAGCTGGCGCCATTCACCAGCGCGGCCACGGCACCGCTGGCTGCCGCCATGGCAACGAACTGGCTGCCGTCAAAATTTTCTCCCTGCAGCGCCACAAACAGGTCGCCGGCAGCAATGGCACGGCTGTCGCTGGCCACCGCGCTGAACTCCACGTCCCGGCCTATTATTCTGCCGCCCAGCACCTGCGCGGCTTGCGACAGCAGCATCATGCGCGCGCCCCTTTGTTCCATATATTCAACGCGCGCTGTGCTTCTGCAATATCGCTGAATGCCATTTTCACGCCGTTGATTTCCTGATAATCCTCATGCCCCTTGCCCGCCAGCAGCACGGTATCGTTGGCCCGTGCCGCTTGTATTGCCTGTGCAATGGCCTGGGCGCGATCTTCCACCACTTGGTAGACGCCCCGGGATTCAGCCACACCCGACTCAACGCCGGGCAAGATGGCGGCAATAATGTCGCGCGGATTTTCGCTGCGCGGGTTGTCGCTGGTGATGATGCACACATCGGCGCGTTGCGCGGCCACCTTGCCCATCATCGGGCGTTTGCCGCGGTCTCGATCGCCACCGCAACCAAACACGCAGATCAGCTGGCCGCCGCTCGCCACGGTTACTTCACGCAGCGCATCCAGCACTTTTTCCAGCGCATCCGGGGTGTGCGCGTAATCCACCACCACGGCCGGCCGGCCCTGCCCTCCCAGCGTTTGCATGCGCCCCGCCACGGCTTGCAAGCTTGCCAGCTCGTGCAATGCCTCCTGCAATGTCACGCCGCTTGCCAGCAACACCGCCAGCGTGCCCAGCATGTTGGCGGCATTGAAACGCCCCAGCAAAACACTGCGCAATTCACCGCCACCCCAGCTGGAATGCACTTGCACCGTCAGCCCTTGCGCATCCATGTGCAGATTGCCGCCATATACCATGCGCAGCCCCAGCCGCTCGGCCTGCTGCAATGCCTGGTCCGTGAGGCCGTAACCAATAACCTCAACCTCGGCATCGTTCAGCTGCTCCGCCAGCTCGCTGCCAAATGCGTCGTCAAGATTGAGTACCGCATATTTAAGCTGCTGCCAGTCAAACAGGCGGCGCTTGGCGGCGGCATAGCTGCTCATGTCGCCGTGGTAATCCAGGTGATCACGGCTCAGGTTGGTCAGCAATGCAACATCAAACTGCACCGCATTCACCCTTCCCTGTTCCAGCGCGTGTGATGAAACCTCCATCGCCACCGCTTGCGCACCCTGTTGCACATATTCGGCCAGCAGGCTGTGCACGCGTATCGCATCCGGCGTGGTATTCAGCGTGGGCTGCAACGCACCCGGGAAGCCGTTGCCCAACGTGCCGATCAATGCCGCTCTGCGCCCCAGCGCATTGAACGACTTCGCCAGCCAATGGCTGCATGATGTCTTGCCATTGGTGCCGGTAACCCCGACCATCCATAATTTTTCGGAAGGATGCGCATGGACGTGGTGCGCAATTGCCCCCGCGTGCTTGCGCAATTCGCTTACCGCCAGATTGGGCACCTGCCACGCACTATTCCAGCTAAAATGCTGCGCCTCCGACGGGTGCCCGGACACAAACTTTTCGTATATCACCGCATTGGCGCCTTTAGCGATGGCCTGCGCAATGAAATTGCGGCCGTCGACCTGCCCGCCGGGATAGGCCACAAAGGTGTCGCCCGGCACAATCTCGCGGCTATCGGTCACCAGGCGCTTGATTTCCACCCCCATGGCGGCCAGGAGTTCAGGTTGGAATGTCATGCGTCCTCCCTGATAATCTCGGCCGGAGGCTGCAGCACATTGTTCAGCGGCGCATCATTCGGCACATTCAGCAACCTCAACGCCGCCCCCATGACATTGCTGAAGGCGGGCGCGGCAACCTGGCCGCCGTAGTATTCCTTGCCGGCCGGCTCGTTGAGCATCACCGCCACGATCAAACGCGGATTGGATGCAGGCGCCAAGCCCACAAACGAGGCGACATAACGGTCAACGTAACGCCCGTTCTCCAGCTTGTGCGCGGTGCCGGTCTTGCCTGCCACACGATAACCGGTTACCTGCGCCAACGGTGCCGTGCCGCCCGGCTTGACCACCATTTCCAGCATGTCGCGCACCGCGTGTGCCGTCTCAGCCGAATACACCGATGTTCCCAGCACAGGAACATCCTGTTTCAGCATGGTGACCTGTTTCATCTCGCCATCGTTGGCAAACACGGTATATGCCCGCGCCAGCTGCAGCAGGTTGACCGAAATGCCGTTGCCGTAGGACATGGTGGCCTGTTCGATAGGCCGCCAGGTCTTGTAATCGCGCAATCTTCCCGGCGCCTCGCCCGGAAATCCGCTGCCGGTAAGCTCGCCAAAGCCGCTTTCATTCAGGCCGCTCCAGAAATTTTTGGCGGGCAGCATCAGCGCAATTTTGGCCGCGCCCACGTTGCTGGATTTTTGTATGACGCCCGCAACAGTAAGGGAGTTTTCCGGGTGGGTATCGTGAATCTTGCGGCCACCCACGGTATAGACGCCACCCTGGGTATTGATCAGCGTATTCGGCTTGATCATGCCGTTTTCCAGCGCTGTCGCCACCGTAAACGGCTTCATGGTCGAGCCTGGCTCAAACAGGTCTGTCACTGCGTGGTTGCGCATCACTGCAACCGCGGGCTTTTCGCGGTTATTCGGGTTGTAGCTGGGCCAGTTGGCCAAGGCCAGCACTTCGCCGCTCTTGGCATCCAGCACCACGATGGAGCCGGCCTTGGCATGGTGCTGCTCGACTGCAGACTTGATCTCGCGATAGGCGAGGAACTGGATCTTGCTATCCAGGCTCAACACGACATCAGAGCCGGCCTTGGGCGAACGAATGCTGGCCACATCCTCCACGATGTAGCCGCGCCTGTCCTTGATCACGCGTTGCGTGCCGTTCTTGCCGCCCAGCCTGGCCTGCCAGCCGTATTCAATCCCCTCCTGGCCGTTGTCATCCACATCGGTAAAGCCAAGGATATGCGAGGTGACCTCGCCGCTGGGGTAATAGCGCCGGTACTCGCGCCGCAACGCCAGGCCGGGCACGCCCAGCTTGACGATCTTTTCCGCCTGCTCGGGCGGCAGCTGGCGTTTGAGATAAACGAATTCGCGCGATTTGTCCTGCAGGCGTTTTTTCACCTCGCTGGCATCCATACCCATGATCTGCGCCAGTTTGATGATTTGCTGCGCAGTCACTTCAACATCTTGCGGGCTGGCCCAGATGGACTCGACTGGCGTGCTGATCGCCAGCGGGTTGCCCGCCCGGTCTGCAATCATGCCGCGATGCGCATTGATGTCCACAACACGGCCATAGCGCGCATTGCCCTCCTGCTTCAAAAAGTCGTTGTGTATTCCCTGCAGATAGACTGCGCGCAGCAGCAGTGCCAGCAGCCCCAGCAACAGCAGCACAAACAGCGCGCGCGAACGCCATGGCGGCAGTGCGGTCTGTCCTGTGGTTTTAATGCTGCTGGCGTATTTCATGTTTGATTATTGGCTAACGCCTGATTGATCCATGCGCACAAACTGTATCTGCGCCCCTTTGGGCAATTGCATCTGCAACTGGCGACTGGCGATTTTTTCCACGCGCGTCGGCATCGCCCAGGTGCTCTGTTCCAGTTGCAATTGCCCCCACTCCACTTCCATCTGTTGCGCCCGGTCTTTTTCTTTTTGCATTTCAACAAACAATTTGCGCGCCTTGTGTTGCGAAGTCACAACACCTAACGCGCATGCGATGCACAAGCACAACAGCAATAAATTCAGCTTAGCCACTCTCGCTCCCGCTGCGCTCGGCTATGCGCAGCACCGCGCTGCGTGCGCGCGGATTGATTTCCGTTTCCTGTGGCGACGGCATCACCGCCTTGCCTATCACTTTCAGCCGGCCTTGCGGAATGTCCGCTGCGCGTATCGGCAAGCCGTGCGGGAATTTATCCCCCTGCGCCATATCGCGCATGAAGCGCTTCACGATGCGGTCTTCCAGCGAGTGAAAGCTGATCACGGCCAATCGCCCTCCCGGCTTCAGGCAGTCAACGCACTGCGGCAGGATGTGCGCGAGCTCTTCGAGTTCGCGGTTGAGATAAATCCGTATAGCCTGAAAGGTGCGCGTAGCCGGATTTTTCCCAGGTTCGCGTGTGCGCACGGCCTTAGCCACCACTTCGCCAAGTTGCCGCGTGGTGAGAATTGGCTGTTCCTTGCGCGCCGCAACAAGCGCCCTTGCAATCTGCTTAGCAAACCGTTCTTCGCCATAGTCACGTATCACCTCCCCAAGTAAGCCTTCATCCACCGATTCCAACCACTGTGCCGCCGTCATGCCGCTGCTGGTATCCATGCGCATATCCAGCGGCGCATCAAATCGAAAACTGAAGCCGCGCTGCGCATCGTCAAGTTGCGGCGATGAAACCCCCAAATCCAGCAACACGCCATCCACCCGCTCAACCGACAAGCCGCGCAACACATCTGCCAAATGCTCAAAGCCGCTGTGCACCATGTGAAAGCGCTTGTCGCCGATTTCCCTGCCCACCGCCACGGCCGCCGGATCCTTATCCAGTGCGATCAGGCGCCCATCCGCCCCCAGCTTTTGCAGTATCAAGCGACTATGCCCGCCACGCCCGAACGTGCCATCCACATAAATGCCGCCCGCTTTTATCTGCAGCGCATCAACCGCTTCATGCAACAACACCGTCTCATGCACCAACTCTGATTCCTGCTGCAACCCAGGAGCGCGTGGCTCACCCACACTCACAGAGTGAAACCCTCCAGCCCGGGCGGCAGCTCGCCGTTGCCGAACGACAGCGCGACCTCCTGTTGCGCCTGCCACTTGGCCTCGTCCCACAATTCAAATTTTTTGCCCTGACCGATCAGCATCACACGCTTGTCCAGACCCGCATATGTGCGCAAGGCTGGAGAAATCAGCACACGCCCGGCGGCATCCATCTCCACCTCTTCGGCATAACCAATCAGGCGGCGCTGCAAGGCACGAATTTGCGGATTGAGCGCAGACAGC
>JAHFQY010000003.1 GCA_023259065.1 Nitrosomonadales bacterium | reverse complement strand
GGGGACTATTTTCCTTTGGAGTCTGAATTCACAACTGCTAAAAGATGCTGATCAAGTGTCAATAGCTCAACGTCTGCTTAACCGCCATTATGGAATCACGCACCATCCGATATGGATTATTGCCGCTTCAGAGCATCAATTTTCAGGACTGTGGGCTGGTCAAAAATAGAGCTATATCTTAACTTGCCTATTCAGTGTTGCATTTCGGTTTGTGCCATCCCAAGTTCAGTAGCAATGGCCTTCAATCTTTTGTCTCGTGTCCAGAGCAAAGCCCCGCCCAACCGAGCCGATGCCAGCAGGTGAGCATCCACGTAGCCAATGCCCCGCCCCATGAGTGCATGCTCCTCAATAAAAAACAGTGCTTCTTTGTCGGTAGCCACCGGAATAAGGGGGAGCGACTGTAGCAGCCCCAGCACTTCGTCGCGTGCCCGCAAGTTACCGCAGGCTAGCTCCCCCACCACAAACGGATGCATTCTCACCCGCCCTTCTTGCAGTACAGCAGATAAATCGACATCCCCAAGCCGAAGATGGTCGATCCACACCGACGTGTCCACCAGAATCATTCTGACGAAGCCCTACGACGGGGGGTGGGTTTCAGTTGGGCTTCTGTCCCGCCGAGTCGAGCTAAACGGCGGGCGCTTTCCCGTTGCACCAGTGCCAATAGTGCCTCGCGGATCAACTGGGTGCGCTCGGTCAGACCGCTAATCTTCTGGGCTTGAGCCAGCAATTCGTCGTCAAGGTTGAGCGTGGTACGCATGGGATACCCTTCGTGTCGTTAATTTATGCATCATTTGATGCCTAATATTATACTCGCACCTTATTGGGTAATTAACTTAAAAAATTAGCCAATCTGTTTTTTTGCGGCAGCAAGCGCAAACTGCAGTCGTTCGAAACGATCTCTGGTCGTTTTGGGGTATTCGTGAGTGAATTCGTTGCGAGTACAGCGAAGTTCCCCCCACTCTTCCGCAGAAGGTAATTGCTCCACACCTGAGTTGCCAAGCGCTTCCGATAGCCATTCTTCAACCGGCAATGTCAACTCCAGCCTCCCTCGTTTGCTCAACAGAGCAACCTCAAAACAGGAGATGGCAGATACAGACAATTGGCTTTCTTTTTGCATGGCTTGGACAATCGCCGGAGTCAGAGCTTCATCTCCACCAAAACCCAGTTCACCCAGATATGCGTGTCCAGCACGATCATTTTGCACAATTCCAATTTTCAATTGGCTCTGCTGGAGAAATAATGTCACCAACAATCCTGCCTTTACCTGCAATTCGCGCTGATGGCTGGTGCCTCGCTGCAGTTACAACAGTAATGTTCTCCGACAGTATGGTGACGATGACTCTTGCCTCTTCAACCTGAGGCTTCTCACCCAACCATTTCATTTGCCCATGGTCGTATATGGCTTCATAACTTTGCAGTGACATGGCTATCTCCAAACAGAATTTTGGAGTTCAAGGTACAAGAAAAGCAGTTAACTTGCACCTTGCGTCTTTTACCTTGTTTTTTCTATGCTGCGGCGGCAATTTGGCCAATCCAAACAGGCGGTTTTCCAGTCAACCTCTCGTATGGAAATTCAAGGGGTGAGGACTGGGGACTGAGGACTGAGGACTGAGGACTGAGGACTGAGGACTGAGGGCTGGGGACTGAGGACTGAGGACTGAGGACTGAGGACTGAGGACTGAGGACTGAGGACTGAGTGCTGGGGGCTGGAGGCGGAGGACTGAGGGAGGATGGCGGAGAGCTGGGGTGTGAGGAACTGGATTTAGCCTGCTACTCACATAATCCGCGTTTCCTTAGACTTTTTCCACGGTTAGCCCGGCTTTTGATGCCGCTTCACATTGACGCTGATCCGCCGACACAAATACATCTGCCTGCAGCGCCACCGCACAACCAATATGTATCGCATCCATAACGCGCAACACATTACCCTCCAAGCTCAAGATTGCTTGTCGGACAACCACCGGTGTCAAATCGCCAAGTCTTCTATGTCAGATAGTAGCGACAACTTCAAGTGTTGATATTGAATCGGTGTGATATTGCCTTCGCGTTGCAGACGACAGAAAGCTGAAATAATCTCCGGCAGCGCGATGCCTGACAGCCCAATTTCAGTAGCACGGTCACACCACGACAATACGGCTTCTGTGCCTGGCTCCTGCACATAACGTTTTGCGAATGCTGACGAGTCGAAAAAAACCCTCATCCGGATTATGCCTCACGGTCTTCGAGAATCATCTTGCTGATTGAAACGCCATCCAACACTAACGGTTGTGTAGTTCTGCGTTTCCACGAAGGTAGATCGGGGGCAACAGGCACAATATCGGCAATTGGCTTGCCGTTACGCATCACCCGAATGGCTTCGCCAGTTTCCACTAAATCAAAAAAAGTTTTGGCGTGGTTGCGGAGTTCGGTAAAAGCAACTTGTCTCATGGCAACTCCCATCTGTACATATAAATATACGTCAGAATGTACATAAATTACAGGTTGCCGTCCACTTCAGCTTTAGCAAAAGCCTCCATGCCTGCATTGGTCGCTTGCCAAGTCATGAAGTGCTACTATGCACAGCATGTATACAACCAACTCATGGGGGTTCTTATGAGCACCGGGTCATCTGTATTAACTGTGCGCATCCCTGCGGACGTTAAAGCTAAACTGGACAAGCTTGCCGAGGCTACCAAGCGTAGCAAATCGTTTTTAGCACAAGAAGCGATTACGCACTATATTGACCTGGAATCGTGGCAAATTGCGGAAATACATAAAGCCATCGGGGAAACCGATGCCGGAGATTTTGCTACAGATGATGAGATAACTGCAGTCACCAGCAATTGGGGCGTCCATGCGGGTTAAGTGGTTGCGGCAAGCACTGCGCAACCTTGATCAGGAAGCCCAACACATCGCCCAAGACAACCCAAGTGCTGCGACTGAATTTGTCAGTCACATGCTAAGTAGTGTTCAAATTTTGGCAGACCAACCTAATGCAGGGCGAGCGGGACGAGTCCCAAAAACACGTGAGTTAGTCATTGTTCGGTATCCGTACATCGTGCCATACCGAGTAAAGCGTGAAACAGTCGAACTATTGCGTATTTTTCACGCCTCCAGAAAATGTCCAGATGTGTTTTAGTGATCCGGCACGATTTATTCTCTCTGTTGTCGTTCCCGCGAAGGCGGGAACCCAGTGTATTTATGGCATGGATACCCGCCTGATGGAACTACTAGCCATTCGACTAAGCCCGCAAGCGGGCAAGTCGCTGGTTATCCGCCGGTATGACGGAGTCTCAAATGAATCATGCCGGATCAATAGTGATACCGGGCGTATCTAACGCTCTATTTCCATTTTTTCTCACATGATCCTTACCCGCTCATCCAAGTTGAACATTGCCATCGTGCGTTTTTCCGCACTGGGTGATGTGGCCATGGTGGTGCCTGCCGTGCGCAATTTGCAGCATAGCTTTCCCGAGGCAACGATTACCTGGATTACCAGCCCGCTGGCTTATTCGCTCTTGCAGGGACTGGAAGGGGTGCAGTTCGAAATTTTTGACAAGCCCAGGTCACTGGCTGATTACCGCGCTTTCTACAAGGCGTTCCGGCAGCGTTCGTTCGATGTGGTACTGGCCATGCAGGCCAATCTGCGCATCAATCTGCTGTATCCGGCTTTGCACGCCCCTGTCAAAATCGGTTTTGATCGCACTCGTGCGCGTGAGGGGCAATGGCTGTTCTGCAATCAGTCCATTCCGTTTGCCAATTCACATCTGGTGGACAGTTTTCTCTCCTTCGCCACGCAGCTGGGCGCCGAGACCGCCCCCGCCGACTGCACGCTGCCTGTTGCGGATATTGACCGGGCATGGGCGCAAGAGCAGCTTGCACGCCTGCCGTGCCCGCTGATTGCCATCCACCCATTTGCCAGCAAGGCTGAGCGCAATTGGTTGCCAGAGAATTACGCCGAGGTGATACGCGATGCCACAAAAAAATGGCACCCGGGATTCCTGCTTACCGGCGGCAACACGCCTGCCGAGCGTGAATGTTGTGCGCGTCTGGCAAGCATCGCCCCGGAGCGCACGCTGAACCTGTGCGGCCAAACCACTCCCAAGCAACTGGCCGCCCTGCTCGACAAAGCCGCCGTGCTGGTCGCGCCGGACACCGGCCCCGTGCACCTTGCACGCGCCATGAATACGCCCGTGGTCGGCCTGTATGCCGTGGCCTCGCCCGGCCTGAGCGGGCCCTATCAACAGCAACGCTATCTGGTCAACCGTTATCCTGATGCCGTGCGCAAATTTCTGGGCAAGGATCCAGAGCGGGTGCCGTGGAATACCCGGGTGCACAACCCGAATGCCATGGCGCTGATTCAGGTGGAGGATGTCGTCAATCAGCTAACCCGGCTACTGGAGCACCATGATTAACTCGCGCCGAATTTACACCACCCTGTTGTGGCTATTGCTGCCCTACGTTTTTTTCCATCTGGCATGGCGTGCACGCAAACAGCCGGAATATCTCAAGCACGTAGGCGAGCGTTTCGGGTTTTATCCCGGCAAAAGCAACAAACCCGTGATCTGGCTGCACACCGTCTCGGTGGGTGAAACACGCGCCGCAGCCAGTCTGGTGCAGCGTTTGCAAGCCGCCTACCCTGACCATCAGCTGCTGCTCACCCACACCACGCCCACCGGGCGCGCCGCCAGTGAGCAGCTGTATGGCGACAAGGTGCTGCGCGTTTACCTGCCCTATGATTACCCCTTTGCCGTAAAGCGCTTTCTGCGCCACTTTCAGCCGCGCGTTGGCATACTCCTGGAAACAGAAATCTGGTTTAACCTGATTCACTTCTGCCATGACGCTCGCCTGCCTTTGTTGCTGCTCAATGCGCGCCTTTCAGAAAAATCAGCCGCACGTTATGCGAGCTACCCGAATCTGGTGCGACTAGGCCTGGGTGAGCTGAGTGGCGTTGCCGCCCAGACTGAAGCTGATGCCGCGCGCCTGACGGAGCTGGGTGCTGCAAATGTGTCTGTCATGGGCAATCTCAAATACGATATCGAGGCGCCATCTACCATGCTGGAGCTGGGCCTCAACCTGCGCTGCAACATGGGCATCAACCGCCCCGTGTTTCTCGCCGCCAGCACACGTGAGGGCGAGGAGATCTTGCTGCTGGAAGCGCTGAAGCAACTTGATATTCCTCGCCTCCTGATCGTTATCGTGCCGCGCCACCCGCAGCGCTTCGATGAGGTGGCCGGGCTGTGCGCCCGTTATCAACTGCACGTGCAGCGCAGAAGCGAAGACCAGCCGGTCGCTCCGGAAACACAGGTGTTGCTGGGCGACAGCATGGGCGAGATGTTTGCCTATTACATGGCGTGCGACATTGCCTATATTGGCGGCAGCCTGCTGCCCTTTGGCGGGCAAAACCTGATTGAGGCGTGCTCCGTTGGCAAGCCCGTATTGATCGGGCCGCACACCTACAATTTTGCCGAGGCCAGCAGGCTGGCGGTGGAACGTGGCGCTGCGCTGCGCGTGGCAAGTGCCGATGAGGTCGCGTTGCAACTGCGGGAGCTGTTCAGCCAGCATGAGCGCATGACCCGCATGGGGCGTGCCGGAATGGATTTTGTGAGGGCGAATCGCGGTGCAACCGAACGAGCCCTTGCACTGATCAGCAACACCCTGATTACTTCCACAAGCATGCACTAGGCGAATTCTCGTATTCGCAGCCCGCAACAGCCACCTTTATCTGGATTCCTGTAAAATCCCACGTTCATGCGCTCTTGCGAGATTCAAAATATCATCCCATGACTAAAATTCTAATCACTGGCGGCGCCGGGTTTATCGGTTCTGCAGTCATCCGCCAATTCATCAACGAAACTGACGCAACGGTTATCAACGTCGACAAACTGACCTATGCCGGCAATCTCCAGTCCCTGTTTTCCGTTGCAGACAATCCGCGTTACCACTTTGAACATGTCGATATTTGCGATGCTGCCGAGGTTGCACGCCTGTTCAGCGACTACCAGCCAGATGCGGTGATGCACCTGGCCGCGGAATCGCATGTGGATCGCTCCATTAGCGGGCCGGCTACTTTCATCCAGACCAATATCGTAGGCACCTATACCCTGCTGGAAGCCTCGCGCAATTACTGGAATGCACTGGATGCCACGCGCAAATCAGCTTTTCGTTTCCATCACATTTCCACCGATGAGGTGTATGGCAGCCTGGGCGCGACCGGTTTCTTTACCGAAGAAACAGCCTACGAGCCCAACTCGCCTTACTCTGCCAGCAAGGCATCTTCTGACCATCTGGTGCGCGCCTGGCATCACACCTACGGCCTGCCTGTGGTCACCACCAATTGCTCCAACAACTACGGCTCGCACCAGTTCCCCGAGAAGCTGATCCCGCTTGTCATCCTGAACGCCGTCAACGGCAAGCCGCTGCCCATCTACGGCAAGGGCGACAACATACGCGACTGGCTGTATGTGGATGACCATGCGCGCGCCTTGCGCCTGGTGTTAAGCAAAGGAAAAGTGGGCGAGGTTTACAATATCGGCGGCTGGAATGAAAAAACCAATCTTGAAGTTGTGCATGCCATCTGCAACATTCTCGACGAGCTCAAGCCGAATGCCGCTATCACCCGTCACTCGTCACTCATCACTTATGTAACTGACCGCCCCGGCCATGATCAACGCTACGCCATCGACGCCCACAAGATTGCGCGCGAATTGGGCTGGAAACCGCTGGAGACTTTCGAGACTGGTTTGCGCAAAACAGTGGAATGGTATCTGGCAAATACCGAGTGGGTGCAAGGCGTGACCAGCGGCGAATATAAAAACTGGATGGAACAGCAGTATAAGGGACTGAGGACTGAGGACTGAGAACAGGGGCGGGGCGATGTCTATTTCCAGATTCGAGGAGTTGATAGCTTGGCAGAAAGCGCGCCTGCTGGCGCGGCTGATTTATAGCCTTACTGCCACAGAAAGATTCGCCAAGGATTATGGGCTTAAAGATCAAATTCAGCGTGCCGCGGTTTCAGTGATGTCAAATATTGCAGAAGGCTTCGAGCGTGGCGGCAGACCTGAATTCCATCAGTTTTTAGTAATCGCAAAAGCATCCTGCGGCGAACTACGCTCGCAGCTATACCTTGCTCTCGATATTGGCTACATTTCAACAACGCAATTTGACGAGGCTACGCTACTCAGTGATGAGGTAGCCCGACTTGTTGGTGGTTTACGATCTGCAGTAAGCAAACAAAGGAAATAACATGACATCCTCAGCACCCCGTACTCAGCCCTCAGCCCCCAGTCCTCAGTCCTCGCACATGCGCGGAATTATTCTGGCCGGCGGCTCCGGCACACGCTTGTATCCGGTTACCCAGGCCATATCCAAGCAGCTGTTGCCGATTTATGACAAGCCCATGGTTTACCATCCGCTGACCACGCTGATGCTGGGGGGGATTCGTGATGTGCTGATTATCTCCACGCCGCATGATTTGCCGCTGTTCCGCAACCTGCTGGGCGATGGCGCCAAATGGGGAATGAATTTTTCTTACGCTGAGCAGCCTTCACCCGATGGTCTGGCGCAAGCCTTTATCATCGGCGAGAAGTTTATCGGCAACGACCCTTGCTCGCTGGTGCTGGGCGACAATATTTTCTACGGCCACGGTTTTGAGAGTTTGCTCAGCGCTGCTGCCAGCAAGAAGGATGGCGGCACGGTGTTCGCCTACCACGTGCAGGATCCCGAGCGTTACGGCGTGGTTGATTTTGATTCCACCGGTCGTGCGCTCAGCATTGAGGAAAAACCGCTCAAGCCCAAATCGAATTACGCTGTAACAGGTCTGTATTTCTACGACAACGATGTCGTGGAAATCGCCAAGACGATCAAGCCTTCGGCACGCGGCGAACTCGAAATCACCACGGTTAACCAGATATACCTTGATCGCGGCAAGCTGGATGTGCAAATGATGGGCCGTGGTTATGCCTGGCTGGATACCGGCACGCATGAATCACTGCTGGAAGCCGGCTCTTTCGTGCAAACCCTGGAAAAGCGTCAGGGGCTTAAGATTGCCTGCCCCGAGGAAATCGCCTTCCGCAAGGGCTACATCTCGGCCGAGCAGCTCAATCAACTCGCGCAACCATTGGCCAAGAACGGCTATGGTAAATATTTGCTGGGCCTGCTGAAAGATTAATGACTGATATGCAGATTGTTCCTACCACCATTCCGGATTTGCTGATCATCGAGCCCAAAGTTTTTGGTGATGCGCGCGGTTTCTTTTTCGAGAGCTATAACCAGAAGGCCTTTGAGCAGCT
This sequence comes from Nitrosomonadales bacterium, assembly GCA_023259065.1. Classification (GTDB taxonomy): domain Bacteria; phylum Pseudomonadota; class Gammaproteobacteria; order Burkholderiales; family Gallionellaceae; genus 39-52-133. The sequence continues at coordinate 96,715 of JAHFQY010000003.1, read as the reverse complement.
CACCGGCCTTTCCGTTAGCTTCGTGCAGGACAATCACTCGCGTTCGGCGCGTCATGTGCTGCGCGGACTGCACTATCAAATTCAGCAGCCGCAGGGCAAGCTGGTGCGCGTTGTTGCCGGTGAGGTGTGGGATATTGCTGTTGATATACGCAAGAGCTCGCCTACATTCGGCCAGTGGATGGGGGTAAACCTGTCGGCTGACAACAAGCGCATGCTGTGGATACCGCCCGGCTTTGCTCACGGCTTTGTTGTGCTGAGCGATTACGCCGAGTTTCTCTACAAGACTACCGATTATTGGGCGCCCGAATATGAACGCTCCATTGCCTGGAATGATGCTGACCTCGCGATAGACTGGCAGCTGGCCGGAGCGACGCCGCTGCTCTCAGCCAAGGATCAGGCCGGCAAGGCCTTCAAGGATGCAGAGGTGTTTGCTTGAAGAAAATCCTGCTCACCGGCAAGCATGGCCAGGTAGGCTGGGAGTTGCAACGCACCCTGGCGCCACTGGGGCAGGTCATAGCGCTGGATGTTGACGATCTGGATCTCACCCGGGTGGATGCCATTCGCAAGGCAGTGCAAACAATCAAGCCCGACATTATCGTTAACCCTGCCGCACATACCGCTGTGGACAAGGCCGAATCGGAGCCGGAACTGGCCATGGCCATCAATGGCATTGCGCCCGGCATATTGGCTGAAGAAGCACACAAGCTTGGCGCACTGCTGGTGTACTACTCGACCGAATACATCTTTGACGGGCGCAAGCAGGGCGCTTATGTGGAAGAGGACATACCCAACCCGCTAAGCGTTTATGGAAAATCCAAACTGGCGGGTGAACAGGCAATACGGGCCGCCGGATGTCATCACCTGATTTTGCGCACCAGCTGGGTATATGGCACGCGCGGCAAGAACTTCTTGCTGACCATGCTGCGTCTGGCGCGTGAACGCAACGAATTACGCGTAGTTGACGATCAGATTGGTGCGCCAACCTGGAGCCGCTCGCTGGCCGAAGTTACTGCGCTGATTTTGTCGCAGCTCTATGCGCCCGGCAAAGGTAGCGAAGCACTCGCACAAGGCAGCGGCACCTACCACGCGACCTCGTCCGGCAGTGTCTCGTGGCACGGCTTTGCTGCTGAAATTTTGGGCATGGCTGCAGTGCAACCCATGCCCAACCTCCTGGCCATACCGTCAGTGGAATATCCCTTGCCTGCCCCACGCCCGATGAACTCGGTATTGGCTAACGACAAATTGCTGCGTACGTTTGGATTGAGCGCCGGGGACTGGCGTGAAAATTTGCGCTTGTGCCTGCAGGAAAAAAACAATCTTTGAGGTAAAGCGCACATTCTCTGTGCGCTATTGCCCAATTTAATGCAGAGCCTGATTGACCTGGGTTAATTCGTCTTCCGCCAATGTTCCGGCGGCTGCCCTGAGGCGCAGACGGCTGATCAGATAATTGTATTGCGCCTGAAACAAATCACGCCTGGTGGAAAATAGTTGCTGCTGTGCATTGAGCACATCCAGGTTGGTGCGCACGCCCACTTCCTGCCCCAGCTTGCTGGCTTCGAGCAGGCTTTCGCTGGATTTCAATGCCTGCTGCAGTGCGTTCACCTGGGCAATGCCGTTTACCACGCCAACGTATGCCTGCCGTGTTTGCAGGTCTACATTGCGACGCGCACTTTCCAGTTCTTGTTTGGCACGGTCGCGATTGGCTTCGGCCTCGCGCCATCTGGATTGCGTTGCCCCACCCTGAAACAGTGGGATATTCAACTGCACTCCCACTGATGCATTGGTTGATTCCGAATTCAGCGCAAGATTGGGATCTTCACCCACAGGGCTGATCTTGTTTTTGCCATAACTGGCTACCAGATCCAGCGTGGGGTAGTGGCCGCCACGATTGCGCGCCACTTCTTTCTCGGCTATCTCGGCATTGGCCTGCGCCACAGCCAATTGCGGATTACCCTGCTGCGCCTGTTCCACCCATTTATCCACGTCAGCAGGCTGCGGTGCTTCCAGCTTGAACCCCTGGCCCAGAGGCTGCAGCTGGGTCACCGCATTAGTCAATTGTTGCAGTGTGCGCTGCTTGATTTCCAGATTACTCTGCGCCGCAATTTCCTGGGAAAGAATCAAGTCGTAGCGCGCCTGTGCTTCGTGAGTATCCGTAATCGTGGAACTGCCCACCTCGAAATTGCGCTTGGCCTGCGCCAGTTGCTCGGAAATGGCGGTTTTTTGCGCAGCGGTCAGATTCACGCCATCCTGCGCCGTCAGTACATCGAAGTAGGCCTGCGCGACACGCAGGATCAAATCCTGCTCTGCATTCTTGAATTGCGCATCAGCCTGTGCCACTTGCAGCTCGGATTCGGTGTATACAACCCAGTTGTTCTGGCGGAACAGGGGCTGCACCAGGGTCACTGCCGCGCCATTATTGACAAAGCGGCTGGTGCCTGAATATGGAAATGGCACAACGGGGTTATATTGAGTCTCGTTGTTGTTGTATGTGCTGTTTGCTGTAAGGTTCACACTGGGCAGCATTAACGAACGCCCCTGCGTGAGCTTTTCCTGCCCCGCCTGATGCGATGCACGCGCTCCGGCAAATACGGAATCCTGGCCCTGTGCTGCATAGTAGGTCTCCAGCAGGTCAGCCGCTGATACCGGTATACTGAAGCCCAAAGTGGATAACACAACTAAAAATAGCTTGGATTTTTTCATGGTCGGCCTGAATATTAGAATTTGCTAATACTATACAGATGCTGCGCGTTTTTCAAGCAATCCTTAAAAGTGTGCGCATCATGCATGACGCGTTGAATAGGGCAATTCGATCGATCAGAATACAAATCGTTCCAGTTGCGGTGCATTTTTGAGCGGCATCATGTTTGTCTCGAACAAGGTCACGCGCTGAAATGTTTCCGGCCCCGTGCGTGTAATCAATCTGGCCTGCATGGCCGGGGCGTTGCCCACCACAGCAAACATACGCCCACCGACACGCAGATTCTTCAGCAAGGCTTCCGGCTCCATGGGCACCGAGCCGGTCAGTACGATCACATCGTATTGTTCTGTGCCCCAGCCGTTGGCCGCATCGCCCACAACCACGGATACGTTTTCGATATTCTGCGAAGTCAGCTTGCGCGCGGCGTATTCGCTCAGCTCCGGCACGATTTCGACACTGGTAACATGGGCTGCCAGATGCGACATTAAGGCTGCCAGGTAGCCGCTGCCCGAACCGACCTCCAGCACCTTGTCCGCAGGCTGAATGTGCAATTCCTGCAACACGCGCGCCTCCATCTTGGGTTGCCACATAGCCACCCCGTGCCCCAGCGGTATTTCGATCTCCATGAATGCTAGCGCCTCCATGCCTTGCGGCACGAACTGTTCGCGCCTGACCAGGGGCAGCAGGTCCAGCACACCCATATCCAGCACACCCCACGGCCGGATTTGTTGTTCAACCATATTGAATCGAGCTTGTTCCCTGTTGTTCATGCGCCTGCCCCTTTGCTGTCTGCAATGACACTCTTGAAATCGACTTGAGTATAACAATACCACCTGCCGCGCTCAATGTAACCTGCCGGCTTGCTTTTGAGGCCTGTTTCCAGTAACTTGCAGCGCTTGCGTGGGGGTCTTCGCCACAACATTATGGCGGAGTGAGAAACACCCTTTGAACCTGTACGGATAATGCCGTCGTAGGGAAGCGTCCAGCCACCGGCGGTGCTCCCTCAACTTTTCTGGAGCACCAATCATGAATGCCACTCCCAAATTCCTCAGCCAATCCGCACAGGTCGATGCTGCCGCGATCAAGCCGCTGCCCAACTCGCACAAGGTTTACGTGCAAGGCAGTCGCCCCGACCTGCGCGTGCCGATGCGCGAGATCACCCTGACCGACACGCACCTGAACAACGGCGTGGAAAAAAATCCGCCCGTTTATGTTTACGACTGCTCCGGCCCCTACACCGACCCAGCGGCACAAATCGACATCCGCTCCGGTTTGGATGAACTGCGTGCAGCCTGGATCGCCGAGCGCGACGACACCGAGGCGCTGCCGCGCCTGACTTCCGAATACGGCCAGCAGCGCCTGAACGACCCGTCATTGGCCGACATGCGCTTCAACCTCAAGCACACACCGCGCCGCGCCAAGCCCGGCATGAATGTCACCCAGATGCATTACGCCCGCAAAGGCATCATCACGCCCGAGATGGAGTTTATCGCGATACGCGAAAACCAGCGCCGTGACGGCCTTTCCGAGATGTTGCAGAAGCAGCACCCCGGCGAGAATTTCGGCAAGGCCATGCCAAAGGAGATCACACCCGAATTCGTGCGCAGCGAAGTCGCCGCCGGCCGCGCCGTGATCACCGCCAACATCAACCACCCCGAAATCGAGCCGATGATCATTGGCCGCAACTTTCTGGTGAAGATCAACGCCAACATCGGCAACTCGGCGCTGGGTTCCAGCATCCAGGAAGAAGTGGAAAAGATGACCTGGGCCATCCGCTGGGGCGGCGACACGGTGATGGACTTGAGCACCGGCAAGAACATCCACGAAACGCGCGAATGGATCATCCGCAACTCGCCCGTGCCTATCGGCACCGTGCCGATCTATCAGGCGCTGGAAAAGGTGAACGGCAAGGCCGAAGACCTGACTTGGGAAATCTTCAAGGACACGCTGATCGAACAGGCCGAACAGGGCGTGGACTACTTCACCATCCACGCTGGCGTGCTGCTGCGCTACATCCCGATGACCGCAAAGCGCATGACCGGCATCGTCTCGCGCGGCGGTTCCATCATGGCCAAGTGGTGCCTCGCACACCACAAGGAAAACTTCCTCTACACCCACTTTGAAGAGATCTGCGAGATCATGAAGGCCTACGACGTGACCTTCTCGCTTGGCGATGGCCTGCGCCCCGGCTCTATCTACGACGCCAACGACGAAGCACAGCTGGGCGAGCTCAAAACGCTCGGTGAGCTCACCCAGATCGCGTGGAAGCATGACGTGCAGGTGATGATCGAAGGTCCCGGCCATGTGCCCATGCACATGATCAAGGAGAACATGGACCTTCAACTGAAGTGGTGCCACGAAGCGCCGTTCTACACGCTCGGCCCCCTGACGCAGGACATCGCCCCCGGCTACGACCACATCACCAGCGCGATTGGCGCCGCGATGATCGGCTGGTTCGGCACCGCCATGCTGTGCTACGTCACGCCCAAAGAACACCTCGGCCTGCCCAACAAGGCCGACGTGAAGGAAGGCATCATCACCTACAAGATCGCCGCCCACGCCGCCGACCTCGCCAAGGGCCACCCCGGCGCGCAAATCCGCGACAACGCGATGAGCAAGGCGCGCTTCGAATTCCGCTGGGAAGACCAGTTCAACATCGGCCTCGATCCGGACCGCGCGCGCGAATTCCACGACGAAACCCTGCCCAAGGAATCCGCCAAGGTCGCCCACTTCTGCTCCATGTGCGGCCCGCAGTTCTGCTCGATGAAGATCAGCCAGGACGTACGCGACTTTGCGGCCAAGGAAGGCCTATCCGAGCAAGCCGCGCTGGAAAAGGGAATGGAAGTGAAGGCTGTGGAGTTTGTGAAGCAGGGGGCGGAGGTTTATCACAAGGCGTGATGCCCGCATCGCCTAAACACCTAAGGAAGCACTGATTTGTCCGTCATACCGGCGAAGGCCGGTATCCAGCGCCTTAATTCAACTGGGCACCGGCCTTCGCCGGTGCGACAAAACCGAATAAACCAGCGCGCTTCCTAAAGGCAGAATTACCTTTCCAATGGTGACCGCCACAAGTTATTTCTTCTCCACTTTCTTCTTGCCGCTCTCCAGTTGCCTGATACTCGCCTCCGGCACCGGTAACGCTTCAGGCATGGTGCCGCCCAGTTCATCGATAGTCTGGCGCACTTTCTTGCCCACTTCATAGTGGGTCTGGTTGGCTTTCTGCTTCCCGCGCACTTCGTCCCGGCGCAGCTTCTCTTCCGTTTGCGTGGCGCGGAACAGGTTGGCGGCGAGTTCGGTACTGCCCATGTGGTCGAGTATTTTCTGGCTTTTCTTCAGCCCTTTCGCGGCATGAATATCCTTGGCACCACGCCCGCCGTACAACCCCTTGTAGCCATGATCCTGAAAGATCGCGTAGTCCAGCGGAGTTTCCACACCGGCATCCTTGGCTGCTGCGGCAAGATACTTGTTGTGCTCGGCCAATTCGTTGCGAATGGCGAGGCGTTTATCGTCTTCCGATAGTTTCGCGAATGCATCGTTGTCGCTCAGTTCCTGCCGCCGGGTCTGCATGGCGAAATAGGTCTGGCCGTTAGCGATAACGGATTTGGAAGGGTCACCGTTCTGGACGATAAGGTAACAGGCATAACGCGAGAGGCGTATATCGGCGATCTGGCGTTTCGCGCCCGAACCGATCTCGACCATTTCGAGGACATCCTCGAAATGGTCCGTTACGGGATGACCGCTGTTGCGACAGGCTTCGCGGGCGCGCTCGATAACCGGCAGGAAATGGCGATACTCTGAATATTCCAGCACATTCGCAAGCTGGCGCGCAGGCCAGTATTCGTTGTCTTCATCATCGAACTGGCGTATGCCATCGAAGGTCTGGTGATGTTGCTCGTCGACTCGCTTGTTTGCCATGTGTCACTCCTTGTGCCGGTCACGTGCTTATTTCTTTTCCAGTTTCTTCCTGGCAGGGGGCAAATAACTTTCTGTCGTAACCACCTTCTTTCCGGTTTTACCTTCCAGCTCCAGCCGAGCTTTCCGGGCGATACCGCCGCCATTCCTCGCGGCATCTTCATTCTCGTTCATACCCGTCGCATCCACGCTCTCGGCGATCTGGCGCGTGGACAGTTCTGCCAGCGCAGTAAAGATCAATTCGGCCTCGCTCATGTGGTCGCGCAGGTTTTGCGTCTTCAGCCCCTTCATCGTCTTGTGAGTTTTGACATCCACCTCGGCCCACTCCTGATGAATGATGTTGGTGAGGATCGCGTATTCCTCGCCCTCCTTGATGTCGTGCTCCTTCCAATAGTCGGTCAGCTTGTTGCGCGTCTCTTGCCCGGTCATGCGCTGCTGAATCCACTTCTCGCTGCGTCCGTGTTTCTGCCAAGTCTCGCGGGCGCGCTCCAGCGAGAGTGAGGGATCGGCCATCTCCTGCATCCGTTCATAACCCACCTTCGCCAGCCACAACTTGATCGGCTCGGCCTTCGGGCTGGGCACAGACTGCACCAGACGCAGCAGGATCTCGGCAGTTGCAACATCGGTGAGGTAATTCTTGCCGTCTGCGGCAGGCAATTTCAGTCGGTGACAATTTGTCACCGACTCACTACCCTCCTTGCCTAGTCGCTCTTTCAGCTTGTTCCAGTATTTTCTGGCGGTCTGATAATCCTGCTGTTGCGTCAACACCTGCACGATGTCCACAACCGAGAACCACCATGTCTCAGTGGCCTCGTCATACACGCGACGGATCGCGTGTTCTTCAAAGATGGCTGGCTGGGGCCGCATGCTCGGGACTCCTCGATATGGGATGCAGGGAAATGTCAGTCGGCGACTTGTATCACCGGTTGGCGAAACGGCTTCCGCATCGTAGAGAACGAACGTTCTGATGTCAACAAGAGGCCCTTTGCTCGATGAAGATCAGCCAGGACGTGCGCGACTGCGCCGCGAAGGAAGGCCTATCCGAGCAAGCAGCGTTGGAAGAAGGAATGGAAGTGAAGCCGGTGAAGTTTGTGAAGCAGGGGGCGGAGGTTTATCACAAGGCGTAAACCCTTTGTGTGCAGACTATTGCCTATCAACCGAAAATTGGGGTAGCGCAGTAGCCTGTTTCATAACTAACTCTTCTCAGCACAATGTGTTGCTAAAGTTTATGCCGCATTCAGCTCCTTGAAACGATCGAACTCAGACGGCAATAGTTCAACGATCTGGCTTCCAGTCATTGCCACAAAATCATAGGTTCGCTCAAATTGTCTTAACACTTTAGTAAGGCGCCTTGGACTCTCTCCTCCGGCACCTCGCTTCCTTGTCTGGTTCTCTTTATCCCAGTAGAGGTAATGAACCGCATCGATCATAGACGGGTTTGTAATAAGTGTCTGCGTTGCTGCTATCTGCGCCCATAGTTCTCCTGGTGTATTCACAGGCCCGTTCAGAAGCACTACGAGCTCTTCCACCTTCTCACGGTGAGCAACATACACACGCCAGATTGAAGCAAGATAGTGCCTATAGTAGCGCTGCCAGTTGTCGGGCTCAGCCACCCAAATTGGCATCTCACCCGGTGCCAATTTGCCTCCGGATTTTTTACAGAGCCGGTCGAACAGATATGCAGAGCACCACGTCCAGAAGCCCTGGTCTCTCTCTGCTGATATCAGTTCCAAGTCTACGACAATTTCATTTAGCACCTTGGCTGTTGCCAGTTTGTCGTCAAGATTCAAACCGTCAAGCACTGCGCTGTTTCCACCGATGGGCTCAGCAAACTCCGATGGGGTCAGCAGTTCCTGAGGAAATGCCTGTGGCTGATCAGTCTTCTGACTGTCGAGAAAACCCATGAAGCGGAGCTTGCCCTGCTCGGTCATTCGCATTATTTTCATTTCCATGCTCCTTCAGCAGAGGCTTCAATTGCCTCCCGGCGAACACCAATCCTGTTCGCAAGAATCCTAACAGCTGTATCGATCCATTCCTCATTTCGATCTGCGGCGTTCTTCTCAGGCATGCCAGCTCCAATCTGACGCGTAAACAACAGCCACTTGGTAGATAAATCCTGCGGATCAGAAAACTCCTCATCCCAATCGTCTTCAGACAATACCTGAACCAGAATCTGACGCATTGCTGCAGGCAAAATGAATGCTCTGAACATCAACGAGCGCACGACCTGATCACGGCTACCCAGTTCACGCTCTATCTCCAAAACGGCCTTCTGGTCATCCTGCGAAATGCGCCATAGCACTCCAGCCGAAGACAAATCAACACTTGAAACCGGCAGAATGCTCTGCTGGTTTTCGTCAAGCTGGTCATCTTTGCTGTATGGCTTGATATTTTCCGCAATACCCAGCAGCAGCCCCTTTGATGCATCGACTACTTTCACCCGAAAGTCGATGTCCTGGGCATCGTCAAACTCTGTCAGCTTAATGCTGTTTCGCCTGACGCTGTTCGCAGCCTCGCCCAGCTCTATTCTCATGAAGCGGGTTTTTCGTTGTGGCTCCAGAAAGACGCTGCTTTCCTGCGGAAAGCCGTAATCACTGAGATTCATCACTACATCGACGATTGGCTTATCGTTGAAATTTCCCTGCAGGCGGATCTTCACATCCTCGCGAAGAATTTTTTTGCGACCCGTGTAGTTAAACCGTTTCATCGAGCACCACCTCCGAATCTACGTCCACGATTATGTCCCTGCGACGATCAAACCCGTGGACAGACAGAATGAAATCATTCGTGTCTGCCTCAAATGCCACAGTGTTACCACCGATAACAACGTTGCTCATATTCTCAGTTTCGGGAGCACAGACATTGCTTGCTTTGCCAAGGTCAAAATCCTTCTTGTCCCACTGCTTCAATGCACGAGCTTTCGATGCCCCAGCAAAGTCATACGCAACCTTGATAACATATCTGCGTCTTTGCTGAAGATTCTCAGTGGGACCTTTGAGGATGAAGCCGTCTTCTAACTTGGCCAACCGATAGGACTGAGGGCGAGGTGGCGGTGGTGGCTCGATAGGCGGCACTGTGCCTGGCTCGGGCTTTTCACGTTTCGCACGCTTGCGAGATCCAGGAACATCATCATCGTTCTCGGGCAGATCGAGATAGAAAATATCAGAGAGAATCGCAACATCCTCCTCTTCATCCCCTTGACTCATCAGATGCAGAAAATTTCTTACAGAAAGGCGGACAAAATCAATGGTGGTAGCCCCCCAACGGTACTTGCCTTTGAACTTGGTCGCATTCTTTTCCCACTCTGTGTGTGCCGGATTTTCTGAATCTCCGAGCAGTGTCGCGAGCGACCCCTCCTCTATCACAACCATGCTTGTATAGCCGCGCACCTTCGGCACGCGATCCTCAGGGATGAGGATGCCTTCACGCAGGAACCGAGGTTTACGCGAAATATCTGAGACATCCTTGGACAGATATATATCGAAGTGTGATTTCCTCGCTTCTTTCGTGCTGATTTCCTGCACGTGCAGATAGCAACGAACACGAATGAATCCATCAGTTTTCGATAGCTCTTCGTGAATCTGACTTGCTTTTTCCTTGGTCAGATAGTCCTTATCCCACTTTGGCTGCGACGGCACTTCAGGAGGTTTCAGTTCGAAAGTCGGATAGCTCCCACTATTGAGAGCCCTTGAGGTGAGCGCTGTAAATGGAGCAATCTGATCAATTTGTCCGGGCAGTAGAAGCCCATCAAGTTTCTCACGAATACTGGAGCTGTCGATCATACGCGACTGCCCGTCTTCAACTACCTCGACCACTAACTGGCCATTCATTATCGGCCAGAAGTATTCGCAGACCACGTGCTCAGAAAGTTTATTGACCGTCACCTCCGGCTGAACGTAAGGCATGATAAGTGACAAACCCGACTGATCGGATGATCTTGCGAGACCGAAGTCCGTAACGAGCTGTGCAAAGAGGATTGGATCTTCTACAGGAAGTGGGAAATTGTCATCCTTAGCATCCCTTTCTATTCCACCCCACCAGCCATCTGGCGTGTAGCGCTCACCATCCACTTGATGAGACTTAAGCACACTTTGGCCGGCTATGAGGCAACGACCATCCGTGATTCGAACAGTGGCCGCAATGAACATACGGATACCACTGGTATAGGGAAAGACGTACTTCCCTATGCCGTGGCGCCCTAGTTCGCCCTCTTTCTTTCCGGACTGCCCCTCGGCACGCATGAAAAAAAAGAATGAGTTCTCCGATTGTGCTTCATCGGACATTACGTCGCCCACGAGTCCTTTCGTGTTGAAATCCTCATAGACCAAATACCTGCAAACATCAGACGCCGTTGGTGGGGACACCAGTCCATTGTTTTCGGCATTGAAATGTTGCCATGCCTCGTCCGACACATAACGCGCCATCACACCAGTTGCCGCAGCGTGAGACCCTAAGGAGAAGCGTACCTTCACAGGTTCTGTCGATAAGCGATCCGATTTCGCATCCAGCGAATTCTGGATCGCTTCACGCACCAATGCGTGTGTATCGTCGTCTATACTCGAGTTGGTAAAAAAACTCGCCTGCATTGGATCACGTGATTTTTGGCCACGCCGCTTACGCTCGAACCACCAATTTGCTGTCATAATTTTCCTGCCTCCATCAGATCCAAGGCTATTACTGGCCGACCAATCAAATATTGAAAGCCTCGTCGTTTCGGAACTGATTTCGCTGTGTTACCTCAGTTTCGACTAGTGAATTGGGGTATTCCTCAAATTGCCATTTCATGTAAACCTCTGCCGCTGACTGGTTCGTCAGAGTTTAAATACTGCTTTTGCATCGCCACCTTTTGCATCGAATCGAGCCTTTAGTGCGTCAACCTCATCACGCAAGGCTTTTACAATCTTTCGTGCATCTTCTTGCGTATACGTATAGTTACTTCGATTCGAGAGGTTGCCCACTAAACGAATATCCTTGATAACTCGCGATACTCGTTTTTCCGCCAGTTCAATGAATTTTTCTCTGTTCTTAGATTGAATAATTTCGCTCATGTACGCCCCTATACTCGCGCATTAATTGCCTATGGGGCGCAAATATATAGTGTATACAGTTGAAGTACAAGCAGTACATTTCACAAATGTACTGTGACGCAGCGATTTATTCCGGAAGTATGTCTTTGACAATGCTGGCTATATATCTCGCCAATAGAGGCGGGACAGCATTCCCAACTTGGTGAAATTGCTGCGTTCGGTTGCCTTGAAAAAAATAGTTGTCCGGAAATGTTTGCAACCGTGCCGCTTCTCGCACTGTCAGGCTACGGCACTGCAAAGGATCGGGATGAATGAAGTAGTGTCCGTCTTTCGAAATATGGCTGGTTATCGTAGTTGAAGGTGAGTTTTTAAGTTGCACCCTGAATCTGTCAGAAAAATTCCCTGTTTCCCAATTGGCGTGAGCTGGTGCCAGCCCGTTTAAGCTGAATTCTTCATGGCCTTTGGGGGAGCGTTTATTTTCCTTTGCGAAGGCTGCCGCATAGACGTATCGACGAAGATCGCTATTCATATGCCCACGCGTTTCATGATTTAGCCAAACCTTCAGATGGCGATCTGAATACCACCAGCTAAGTTTTGGGAACGGCTGTTTTACATTTTCTGGCTTTGTTTTGCGCAAATTACCCGACTCAAGCTTCGACGAGATTTTGGCTGCGCATTTTTCAAGCTCAATCGCCAGCTTTGGATAGTCTTTTTTGCGTGCTGCATCACGGGCAAGTTCAATCAAATGTTGCCTTACTACTTTAGCCCAAGTTTCCGCGCTGTCCGTTTCCTTACTCAGCTTGCTTCGCAACTTAGGTAAGTCGTTTGTCACTTTATCAAAAGACATCTCTTCCTGTTTCAGGAGTTTGCCCGGTTTTGCATCGATATCTTCCCTGATGCCCAGCAAAATTACGCGGTGGCGCGCTTGTGGTATGCCATATTCCTCTGCTCGAATAATGAAATCTCGTACATCAATATCTTCTGGATTCCTGCTGGAATCAAATACGGTTGAGGTAACCAGGGAATGTATCTTGTACCCCACTCCAGATTTTTTACATATCGCAAGATCTGGGTCAGCAAGGTCACGGAGGATGGTGTGAAAAATTAATTGTTCATTGATCTTCGAGGAAAGAATGCCTTTGACGTTCTCCATTACAAATACAGCGGGCTTGTATTGCTGGATGATTCGCAAATATTCCTGATACAAAAAATGGCGATGGTCTTCTTCTGCCCTGTAATCTAGTTTGCCTTTGTTTCGCGCTCTGCCTACGAGAGAGTAGGCTTGGCAAGGCGGACCTCCGATCAAAACCCATGGCTTTTCTGAGCCTATGCCTTCTTCATTCAGAATGTTATCAAGTACTTTGTTTCCATCTTTCGTACCTAGAGTAATTTGCTTGGCCTCCTTGCCTGCCTGCTCCCACTCTGTTGATGTAGACTGATTATATGGCGATGCTGCCTCACCATTGCAGTATCGGTAATAGCTCTCCAGATACTCGCCGCCTTTTCGGCGAAGAATTCTGTAAAACGAACGCAAACGAAGAGTCTTGTGAGCAGCGGCATCCATCTCAGCGGATACAATTATCTTGAATGCTTTGCCATCATCAACTGATGAGAAACCCTCACCCAGCCCTCCGGGCCCTGCAAACAAGTCAACTATGGGAATGGGTTTTGGTTGCGGCATGAATTCGGCTAAGGTAGATGGAAACTCGGCAGAGGTTACCAAGAATGACAGACATAGTCGATAAATCGACCCGATCCCGCATGATGTCGGGCATCAAGAGCAAAGATACTCAGCCGGAAATGAGGGTGAGGCGCTTTCTTCATGCCAAAGGATTTCGTTATCGGTTGCATGTTCGTGAGTTGCACGGTACGCCGGACATTTGCTTGCCCAAGTACCAGACTGTAATTTTTGTACAGGGTTGTTTTTGGCATCGACATAAAGGGTGTCGTCTGAGTTATACGCCTGCCAGCAACGTGAAAATGTGGCAAGCAAAGTTCAAGCAGAACATCCAACGTGACCGAACTAATACCCGAGCGCTGATTAAAGAAGGATGGCGTGTCATCGTCCTGTGGGAGTGCGGGCTCAGAAAATCTGGGGAGTCTCAGTTGGCGTGGTTACCATCAGAAATACAATATGGGAATAGTAAACTCGTTGAATGGCCCTGCGAAACCCAAGAGAAATGAGTAAGAAACCCCGGCAGAGCCGCGAATTGTATTTTTTTTCACTCAAAGCAGCCTATCGTGGTTACTGTATCCCGCCACCCTTAATCCAGCGGTCAATCGAATTCTGGGCTTCGTTCAGATAATCAATCAGGGCGGCAGGCATACTTTCTTCTTCATTAAGTCCACCGAAGTGATCCATCAATGCTTCCATCTCATTCTCTTCGCAGAATCCACCGTAGCAATTGGCATCAACATAATCATGCAGGGCGGAAAATGAGGAGCAATCTGCGGGCACTCGCCCGGCTTTGATATCGTCAATAATTTCCTGTTTCATGCGTTCGATGGATTCATCAAGGGTGGGGATAGACGTAATCATTTCATTACTCCTTTATATGTTGTTGAATACAGTTTTCTCCTGATTGCTTGGATATTTCTGCCCTATCTTCAGATCATTTATTCCGCCTTGCTGCCGCCCGATACACCGCATTGTCTGCACGTTTCCCTACTGACAGCACCAGCACAACCAGTACGCCATCCTCGACCATGTACACCAGACGGTAACCCTGCTTGAGCAGTTTGATCTTGTAGCAGCCTGCCAACTCTCGGTGCAGAAGCGAACCCGGCACATGCGGGTTTTGCAGGCGCTTTGCCAGCAGCGGCTTGAGGGCCTGTTTGATTGAGCCGTCCAGCGCCTGCCACTCGCGCCATGCATCCGGCACAAACTTGAGGCGATATTTCGTGGGTGTCTTGGCCTGCTTAGAGGTCATCCAGCGTCACCTCGACGGCGCGGCCCTTTTGCTTGAGGCGCTCCTTTGCCAAGCGTACTAACTGCAAGTCGTCGAGTTCTTCCAGCATGGCCTCATAGCGTTCTGGTGGCACCATGTAGAAGGCAGGCTTGTTGTGGCTGAGCACCGCAACCGTTTGCCCTCCCGATTCTCTGAGGGCATCGTTTGGATTTTTCTTGAACTCCGTCATGCTGACAGAGAGGTCGGACAGTATCGTTTCCATTGCCATAATTCTGCTCCTTGTTTGGCTCTGATTTATGAGCTAATTAAGCCAGCGATCATGTCTTGAGTCAAGCGCCGGTATAATCGCGCCATGACTTCTTCTTCCCTCTCCTGGTCTCAAGTTGACGACGATACCCTGCGCAATCTCGCGGGCGATGGTGCTTTTGCACGCGGAAAAAAGTATGCGCAAGAGGGCCGGGCGCAGGTGGAGGAGGTTTCTGCACATCAATTAACCGGCAGTGTGCGCGGCGGGGCATGTTATGACGTGGCGCTGTTTCTGGACGGGGGCGATCTGCACGGCGATTGCAGTTGCCCGGCGGCGGCAGATGGCGATTTTTGCAAGCATCAGGTCGCGTTGGCGCTGGCGGCACGCGGTGATCTTGCATCTGCAGAAACGCCGACTACCGACGCCTCACTTGCGGCTTTCCTGCGCGCCCAGCCGCCGGAATTGCTGGTGGACAAGCTCCTCTCCATTGCCGCCGAGTACCGCGAAGTGGAGAAGGATTTACTGTTCTGGCACAAGAGCACTCAAGCAGAGAGTGGTGCAGAGCTGAACAAGGTGATCGGCGCTCTGTTGCGTGGAGGTGGCTTTGTGGATTACCGCAAGAGCTTCGACTTTGCGCGGCGTGTGGATCAGGTCGCTGAGTTGCTGCACGGGCTGGTGAAGTCCCGCCCCGCCGTGTGCGCAGAAGCAGCCGAGTATGCGCTGCTGCGCTTGTTCAAGACTTTGGAGCAAAGCGACGATTCGGCGGGCGCCATCAGCGGCGCGATGGAGGAACTAGCCAAACTGCATCGCAAGGCGATGGCGGCTTTGCAGCCGGACAAAAAATTCGGTGGGCGTTTTTTCAAGCTGATGCTGGCGGACGGCTGGGGTTTCTTCGATCCGAAGGCTTATCGCCCGCTGCTGGGCGATGCGGCGTGGGCGGAGTATGGGCGCTGTATCGAAGCGGCGCATGCCAAATTGCCGCCGTTCGTGAAACCCAAAAACCGCTGGTCCATGACCGACGAATCATTGGAGCGCGAACAATTAACACGCATGCTGGAGGTATGGTATGCACTTAACGATGACCGTGATGCACTGCTGGCACTCAAGGTACGTGAATTGCAGGAGCCATGTGATTACCGGAATCTCATAGCGCAGTACCGCGAATATGACCGCCAGCGCGATGCGCTGACATGGGCGGAAAAGGCGCATCGACTGTTTCCGGATGATCCAGGCTTTTATGTGGAGCTGTCGACCTGTTACCGCCACGACGGTTTGGATGAAGAAGCAAATGACTTGCTTTGGCAATGGTTTGAGCATTGGCCGTCGGCAGAACATTTTTTCGCGCTGATGAAGCAGGCAGGCAAACATGCAGCCAGTTGGCGCAAACGTGCATTTACTTTTCTGGAGGGACGCGAGCTTACCTCGTGGGAACACGCAAGAAAACGCAAACCGGACGCCTTGCGCGATGTCAGCATGCGGCTGGAAATTCTGTTGCAGGAAAAGAGAGTGGAAGAAGCCGTGGCCGTTTCCCGTGGCTGTGTGACAAGCAGGCCATTGTGGTTAATGTTGGCCGACCAGGCAAGAAAGGCCCATCCACAAATCAGTGTGCCTATCTATCGTCATGAGGTGGAATATTGGGCTGACCTTGGAGGCAACCGGAGTTACGAGCAGTCGTTGGATTTCCTCAAAAAGTTACTGCCATTGCTACTCAGGGATGAGCGTCACAGCTATCTGGCTGAATTGCGCATTCGTTTCAAGGCAAAGCGCAATTTCATCAAGCTGCTGGAGCCGTTATGAAAAAGGCGCAATGCCGCCCCCACTGCGCCGCCTGCTGCATCGCGCCCTCCATCACTTCGCCCTTGCCCGGCATGCCTGACGGCAAGCCCGCCGGTGTGCCGTGCGTGCAGCTGGATGAGGCGCTGCGCTGCAAGGTGTTTGGCAAACCGGAACGGCCGGCGTTTTGCGCCGGGCTGCAACCTTCGACCGAAATGTGCGGCACTTCGCGTGATGGAGCACTGGCCTGGCTAGCGCAGCTGGAGCACTTGACTCTCCCCGAGTTATAATGCGCCATGCATTTGCATGATACGTCCTTCTCTCCCGAGGTCACTTCCCAATGCCCGTGCACGGGCCATTGCACCACTGCGTTGGGCGATGATGTGTGCCGCAGCTGCCTGCGCACCTTCGAAGAAGTCACGCGTTGGCCGGAGCTGACCGATGAAGAGCGCATTCGCATCAACCGTCGCATCGCGCTTGGCCGCCTGTCTTGCTGAAGCTGCGGCGGCAGCAACCCATTAACGAATAACAACGAACTGATTCATGGATATTTTGCTGTTGCTTAAAGCCGCCATCCTTGGCGTGGTGGAAGGCTTGACCGAATTCCTCCCCATTTCCAGCACCGGCCATTTGATCGTGGCAGAAAGCCTGCTCGGTTTTAACGATGAGCGCGGCAAGCTGTTCCTGATCGTCATTCAGTCTGCTGCCATCTTGGCCGTGATGTGGGAATACCGTGCCAAGATTGCCACGGTGTTTAGCGGCCTGGCGCAAGGACAGGAAAGCGCAAAACGCTTTATCCTCAATGTGGCCATCGCTTTCTTGCCGCTGGCCGTACTCGGGCTGCTTTTCGGCAAACACATCAAGGCTGCCTTGTTCAATCCCATTACGGTGGCAACAACTTCCATCATTGGTGCGCTGTTTATTTTGTGGGCGGAGAAGCGCAAGCACACGGTGAGCGTGAACTCGGTGGATGACCTGAATTGGAAAGACGCACTGAAGGTAGGTTTTGCACAGGCACTGGCGCTGATACCCGGCACCTCACGCTCGGGCGCCACCATCATAGGCGGCTTGTTCTTCGGCTTGAGTCGCAAGGCGGCGACGGAATTCACCTTCTTCCTGGCCATGCCCACGCTGATTGCCGCAACACTGTATGAGCTCTACAAGGAGCGCGCCCTGCTTGCCATGGATGATCTGGGTATGTGGTCGGCAGGCTTCGTTGCCTCGTTTGTCTCGGCTTTCCTGTGCGTGCGCTGGCTGCTGCGCTACATCAGCAGCCATGATTTCACCGTGTTTGCCTGGTACAGGATCGCATTCGGCCTGGTGGTGCTGGTCACTTATTACACGGGGTGGGTGAGCTGGTCAGGGGTTTAACTCTGCTCCCACGGCAACCCCAGCACGCGCCAGCCGTTGCTCACATTGCGATGTTTTCTGGCGTCCATGTCGCCTTCAAAGCCGACCAGCACGTTGTAGCAGTCGTTATAGCCCGCCTGGGTCGCCACATTGGCGGCATAGTGTGAGCGGTGACCGCTGCGGCAAATAAACATCAGCAGCGCTTCCTTGTCCACTTGCTGTTCCAGCGCCGCGAGAAAATGCGGATTGGGCTTCATGCCGGGATAGCTGGCCCACTCAATTTCTACCGCTCCCGGTATGCGTCCGACAAAATCCAGCTCCGCCCGCGAGCGTACATCCACCAGTTTTGCACCCGGCGCCATCTGCATGATGGTGTAGGCCTCATCCGGCATCAATGACCCCTCATAGGGCAGGCCCATGTCTTTTGCACGGCTTTGCGCAACGCTGAGAATTTCAGTTATTTTGCCCATGATGTTCCCTCGCCAGTATTCATAATGTGGCCCGCAAATGCTATTCTGCGCGGTGTCTTTCCATACTAGCGCAAGCGCCATGAAAAATCCCGCCCACTCGCATGCCCACGGCAAGCCCGACGCCTTTGAACCCGCTCATCCGGAACGCTTTGCCGCCGCACAGAAGAGTACCTGGGTAAGCATCATCATCAACATGCTGTTGACAGTTTTGCAGGTTTTGGCCGGTTTTTTCGGCAAGTCACAATCCTTGATGGCCGACGGCCTGCATTCATTTTCCGATTTGCTGGCGGACGTGCTGGTGCTGTTTGCCAACCGCCACGGCAACAAGCACGCCGATGCCGAGCACCCCTACGGCCATGCCCGCATTGAAACTGCCGCCTCACTGATACTGGGCGTCAGCCTGGCCGCTCTCGGCGTGGGTCTGCTGATCTCTGCCGGCTTGCGCCTGCAGCATCCCGAGAACGTCCAGGCCGTGCACCCCTTTACCTTCTGGATTGCCCTGGTGGCGTTGGCCGCCAAGGAGGGAATGTTCAGATACATGCTGGCAGTGGCGCAACGTGTACGCTCGCAAATGCTGGTCGCCAATGCCTGGCATGCGCGCTCCGATGCAGCATCCTCACTGGTGGTCATGGTGGGCATTGCCGGCAATCTGCTGGGTTACACCTTCCTCGATCTGGTGGCCGCAGCGGTGGTGGGCGGGATGATTGCGCACATGGGCGCAAAGTTTGCGCTGGAGGCGCTGTCAGAATTGGTGGATACAGGCCTGTCGGAAGAAGAGGTGGCCGAAATTCGCGCCACCCTGATGCAGACGCCGGGCGTCATCAGCCTGCATGAGTTGCGCACGCGCAAGATGGCGGATAACGCCCTGGTCGATGCGCACATTCTGGTTGACCCCAAAATCAGCGTGTCAGAAGGTCACTTTATTGCCGAATCTGCCAGACAAGCCGTGCTGCGCGGCCATCATGTGCTCGACGTCATGGTACATATAGATCCCGAAGATGACGCTGTCGCCAAGCCCAACATTCACTTGCCTGCCCGTGCAGCCCTGCTCAGCCACTTGCTGGATCGCATGGGAGATGCGCACCTTCCTTATACTCGTGTAGTCTTGCACTATCTGGATGGTAAGGTCGATGTCGAGTTGTTTCTGGATGCGCATAAAAAATTCACTGCGCACCAACTTAAAGGCTGTCTGGACAAATTTTCTGACATTTGCGCAGACGATCCCTATTTCCGCAGCATCAAGCTTTACCACAGTGACGCACCATAATGGTGCAAACAAGTGCTATCCCGCCCCATATTGGCGCACATAATTTTACCCATTCCCCCTGATGGTTATGGCAAAATGGCCGCTTTCGCACAGCTTTTGATGTGGCACGCTTTGTGCTCACATCTGGATTCAGTTCCGGTTCAGTTTTATTAGTTTTGTTTTTACGTTTATTGGGAGAGCGATAATGTTCAAGTCTGCAGCAGAAGCAATGAAATCCATACAAGGCGGCGAAATCAAGTTCGTCGATCTGCGTTTTACCGATACGCGCGGCAAAGAGCAGCACGTATCCGTGCCAGCCAAATATTTTGGCGAAGACAAATTCACCGATGGCCACGCTTTTGACGGCTCCTCCATCGCCGGCTGGAAAGGCATTCAGGCTTCCGACATGCTGTTGCTGCCCGATCCTGCTTCTGCTTTCATCGATCCGTTCATGGACGAAAGCACACTGGTTATAACCTGCGACGTTATCGAACCATCCGATGGCAAGGGCTACGACCGTGACCCACGCTCCATCGCCAAGCGCGCCGAGGCTTACCTGAAATCATCCGGCATTGGCGATACCGCATTCTTTGGTCCTGAGCCAGAGTTCTTCATTTTTGATTCCGTGAACTGGCACATCGACATGTCCGGCTGCTCCCTGAAAATCAATTCGGAAGAGGCCGCATGGTCTTCTGCCGAGGAATATGAAAGCGGCAATACCGGCCACCGTCCTACCGTAAAGGGCGGCTACTTCCCGGTTCCACCAGTAGACTCGCTGCATGACATCCGCTCTGCAATGTGCCTGGCGCTGGAAGAAATCGGCATCGAAGTGGAAGTTCATCACCATGAAGTAGCGACTGCCGGACAGTGCGAAATCGGCACCAAGTTCAGCACCCTGGTACATCGCGCCGACCAGACCCAGCAATTGAAATACATCGTGCACAACGTTGCACACCAGTACGGCAAGACTGCAACCTTCATGCCCAAGCCTATCGTTGGCGACAACGGTTCCGGCATGCACGTGCACCAGTCCATCTGGAAAGGCGGCAAGAACCTGTTTGCAGGCAATGGCTATGCTGGCCTGTCCGAGACTGCTCTGTACTACATCGGCGGCGTCATCAAGCATGCCAAGGCACTGAACGCGATTACCAACCCGGGCACCAACTCCTACAAGCGTCTGGTTCCACACTATGAGGCTCCGGTAAAACTGGCTTACTCCGCCAAGAACCGTTCTGCTTCCATCCGTATTCCGCATGTAGCCAGCGACAAGGCTCGCCGCATCGAAACACGTTTCCCCGATCCTACAGCCAACCCATACCTGTGCTTCGCCGCACTGATGATGGCTGGTCTGGACGGTATCCAGAACAAGATTCACCCAGGCGATCCAGCAGACAAGAACCTGTACGACCTGCCACCAGAGGAAGATGCAAAGATTCCAACAGTGTGCGCCTCACTTGATGAAGCTCTGGCCAACCTGGACAAGGATCGCGAGTTCCTGACCCGCGGTGGTGTGTTCTCCAACGACTTCATCGATGCTTTCATCGCGCTGAAGATGGACGAAGTTAACCGTGTCCGCATGACAACTCACCCAGTTGAGTTTGACATGTACTACAGCATCTAAGCAGCAATCAGCAGCATGCAAAACGGGACCTTCGGGTCCCGTTTGCATTTCTGCGCCCGCCTGATCGCCACGGCTGTTTGTCACGGCATCCGGCATGACCTATACTTCCCACTCCATTATCGGGGTTACACCATGAAGTCAGCTTATTATCTTTTTGTTGTATTTTGTTTGGGCTGCGTCAATCTGGCACAAGCTGAAATATACAAACGCGTCGATGCAAGCGGCCATGTCACTTACTCCAGCGAACCCCTGAAGGGCGGAAAAAAACTTAACCTTGAACCGCTACCTACCATGCAGGCGCCACGAGCTGGCCCCAAGGATTTTCCCAAGGTTGATACTCAGACCCAAAAGAACCGCGATGCCACGCGCCTCGCTATTCTGCAAGATGAGCTGGTTTCCGAGGAAAAGCTGTTAGAGGAAGCGAAAAAAAATCTGGCTGATACGGAAGGTAATCCCGAGGTCTATAAAACAAAGGATGGGAAAACCTTGCGCAACGTGGCCAAATATGAAGAAAAGGTGAAAGCTGCTCAAGACGAGGTTGCCATGCACGAAAAGAATATAGATGCACTAAAGAAAGAAATTTCCAACCTCCGCTAACCACTTCTCTGGCATGCTTTCTGCTTTATAGATTCTCATGCCCCTCTCGAATCTACCCACATTAGAGCATCTCACAACTGCCATCATCCTGCTGGATGAGCAGTCGCGCGTCGCCTACCTGAACCCGGCGGCAGAAAATCTTTTTGGCTTGAGCCGAACCAATTTGCTTGGCCACCCCCTGCAATATGCCTTTACCCATACCGAGCAACTCTTCGGCACCATACAGTCGGCGCTTGCCAACCATGCCAGCCATATTGAGCATGATCTGACTTTGGGCACATATGCTACGGGAAACAAATACCACCTGAGCTGCACCGCTACCCAACTGCAGCTTCAACCCTATGCTTTAATGCTCGAGTTTCACACCATCGATCGCCCGCTCAAAATGGCGCGCGAAGAGCAAATGATAGACCAGACCCAGGCCAACCGGCTGCTGTTGCGCAATCTTGCGCATGAAATCAAAAATCCGCTGGGTGGCATACGTGGCGCAGCACAGCTGCTTGAGCATGAGCTGGACAAACCCGCGTTGCGCGAATACACCCAAGTAGTTATTCAGGAAGCCGACCGCCTGCGCTCTTTGATGGAGAACCTGCTGACGCCGCAACACGAGCCCCATTTTGGGGCGCTCAATATTCATGAGGTGCTGGAACGGGTGCGCAGCGTGGTGCTCGCCGAGTTTCCCGCCAGCCTGCAAATACAGCGTGATTACGATATCAGCCTGCCGTCCTTGCATGGCGACAAGGAGCAATTGATACAGGTCATCCTGAATATTGTGCGCAATGCGGCGCAAGCCATGCAGGGCAAAGGCAACATCATCCTGCGCACACGTATTTCGCGCCAGGTTACCCTGATGAAGAAGCGCCATCGCCTGGCCGTGATGGTACAGGTTATCGACAATGGGCCCGGCGTTCCAGTGCATCTGCGTGACAAGATTTTTTATCCCCTGGTCTCCGGGCGCAGTGACGGCCACGGACTCGGGCTTACCCTGGCGCAGGATTTTATCAGCCAGCATCAGGGCAGCATTGAATTTGACAGTGAACCCGGGCGCACCTGCTTTAGCGTGATGTTGCCCTTAAAATAACCGGTGAATCCCATGCTAAAACCAGTCTGGATTATTGACGATGACCGCTCCATACGCTGGGTGCTTGAAAAGGCACTGGCGCGTGAAGGCATCGAATTCAAAAGTTTTGCCTCTGCTGATGAGGCATTGGCCGCACTGCAGCGCGAGACACCGCAAATGGTCATCAGCGACATACGCATGCCCGGCAGCTCCGGTCTCGACCTGCTGCAAAATCTGCGCGAACGCTACCCTTATTTGCCCGTCATCATCATGACCGCCTATTCGGATCTGGAAAGCGCCGTGTCTGCGTTTCAGGGTGGCGCATTCGAATATTTGCCCAAACCGTTCGACATAGACTATGCGGTTGAATTGATCCGCCGCGCCCTGGAGCAAAGCCAGCGCAAGAGCTCTCCCGCCGATGAAAGCTCTGCGGCGCCTGATATTCTCGGGCAAGCGCCCGCCATGCAGGAAGTTTTTCGCGCCATCGGCCGTCTCGCTCACTCGCATGCCACCGTGCTGATCAACGGCGAGTCCGGCACTGGCAAGGAACTGGTGGCTCATGCACTGCACCGCCACAGCCCGCGAGCAGACAAGCCGTTTATCGCCATCAACACCGCAGCCATTCCCAAGGATCTGCTGGAATCCGAACTGTTTGGCCATGAACGCGGCGCCTTTACCGGTGCAGCGGCCACGCGGCGCGGCCGCTTTGAACAGGCCGAGGGTGGCACGCTGTTCCTCGACGAAATTGGCGATATGCCCGCCGAACTGCAAACGCGTTTGCTGCGCGTACTGTCAGACGGAAATTTTTATCGCGTCGGCGGCCACCAGCCGATCAAGGCCAATGTGCGCATCATTGCTGCTACTCACCAGAATCTTGACGAGCGCGTCAAGCAAGGCCTGTTCCGCGAAGACCTGTTCCATCGCCTCAACGTCATCCGCCTGCGCCTGCCGCCATTGCGCGAACGCCGCGAGGACATTCCCCTGCTGGCCAAATATTTTTTGCACAAGAGCGCGCGCGAACTGGGAGTGGAGCAAAGAACACTGAGCGAAACTGCATTGCGCTATCTTGCCGCGCAGGACATTCCAGGCAACGTCAGACAACTGGAAAACCTGTGCCACTGGCTTACCGTGATGACGCCAACCCAGCAGGTTGAAATTGCCGACCTGCCTCCAGATTGGCGTGAAAACCAGGCAACCAGCGCACCCTCGGGTGACTGGCGCAGCTCACTGGGGGCACAGGTCACGCTCGCTTTGCAACGCGGCGAGCCGCATATTCTCGACAGCTTCAGCCAGCAATTCGAGCGTACCCTGATCGCTCAGGCATTGCAGCATACCGGTGGTCGTCGCATCGAGGCTGCCACACTGCTGGGCATGGGGCGCAATACGCTTACGCGCAAGATACAAGAGCTGGGGATGGATACTGATAATACCTAGCACTTTGCCTGCTATGGATCAAAACGGGAAAAGCTGCCAAAATGCGCCTGCTTTAAGTTGATTTATTTCATTTTCAATATTCATGCCTGATCAGCACGGCATTCAATTTCGGAGCCCCCATGAGAAACATCATTTTGCTTGGTAGCGCATTGACCCTGTTACCTCTTGCTGCGCATGCCGAATCTGCCAGAGTGGATATTGATCTGCACGCTTCCAGTATCGGCGCCGGCGTCGGATTTTCCCTACCCTTAAGTGAAAATGTGGCTGCACGCATCAGCCTGAGCAAACTCAATTACACTTTCCAGACCAACCAGGATCAGATCAACTATGACGCCACCTTCAAATTGGGTAGCGTAGCCGCGTTGGCTGACTGGCATGTGTTTGGAGGTTACACCCACCTGACTGCCGGCATCATTTTCAATAACAATGATTTTACGATGACTGCTGTTCCCGTGGGATCTACCTTCACCATCAATGGCACCACATACCTTACCAGCCAGATTTCCAGCCTGAATGCTAACGTAACCTTCAACAAGGTCGCACCTTATATCGGTTTCGGCTGGAGTGGGCGCGCAAGCAAGACCGGCTTCTCGTTTAAATCAGACATAGGCGTGATGTTTATCGGCTCACCCAAATCCGAACTCTCGGTTACTGGCTCCGCTGCTAGCGCAGCTGCCAATGACGTTGCAGCTGCACAGGCACAATTAGATCAGGATCTAGCAAAAATCAAACTCTATCCTGTTGTCTCACTGGGTATCGGCTACGCCTTCTAAGCTACTGGCCACAGAGCCATTGAAATGAATGAGCGGGCCACTGGCCCGCTCATTCATTTCAGATAACCTCGGCAACCACAGGCGTGTGATCCGAAGGACGCTCAAGTTTGCGCGGGGCCTTATCAATGCTGCATGAACTGCAGGTGATAGCCGAACTGAGCAGAATATGGTCGATGCGCAGCCCCTGGTTGCGCCTGAAACCCATCATGCGGTAGTCCCACCAGCTGTATGACTTTTCAGCCTGCTCGAACTGACGAAACGCATCGCGCAGACCCAGTTGCTGCAAACCCTGGAAAGCCGCACGCTCCGGCTCACTCACCAATACATTGCCAACCCACGCAGCAGGGTCGTGCACATCACGGTCCTCCGGTGCAATATTGTAGTCACCCAATAAAACCAGCTTGGGATAGCGCCGCATTTCATCCTTCAACCATGACTGCAATGCAGCCAACCATGCCAGTTTGTATTGGTATTTGTCTGAGTCGATACTCTGCCCATTGGGTATATAGACGTTGATGACGCGCACATCACTGATCGTAGCAGCGATCACGCGCTTCTGCTCATCGGCAAATTCGGGGATACCATATTGCACGTCCGTTGCAGGCTGTTTGCTGATGATGGCGACACCGTTATAGGTCTTCTGTCCGCTATACACCACCTGGTAACCAGTCTCCTGAATTTTGGCCAGCGGGAACTTTGCATCTTCGGTTTTGGTTTCCTGCAGGCACAGGACATCCGGTTGATTTGCAGCTAGCCAATTTTGTACTTGCTCGAGGCGCACCTTGAGCGAGTTTACATTCCAGGTAGCAATTTTCATTCAGCTTGCACCGAAGATTCTTCTTGTTCTTTCTGTGGCGCCGGCTGAATTGGCCGCGCACCGTAATAGGCTTCCTTGGGGTAACCCGCAAAATCCAGTTCATTACCCCATTGTGTTGAGTCAAATCCCTTTAAAAATGATTTACCAATTGCAAGCGTGGGTATTACGTTACTCCCGGAGATTCGTCTGAACTCATCATTCTCGTCCTTCAATCCCAATACTTTCTCGGCAAAGGGAATTGCACGCTTGTTCAGGAATGCACGCGCTTGCATGCAGGGCTCACCGCAGCGCTCTGTTACGTACAAGGTAACCGGAAAACTCTGTTTTGCCCGGCGGGTTTGATAGGGAAGTATGCCGTCATCCGGGACTTCTGGAGCGGTGAATTTTTTTGGCTCCACCTTTACGGCGTCAGTTGCAGGTCTGTCTCCGTAATGCACCGCTCCTTCGCTGTCTACCCAGCGAAATAATGAATCTGCTTGTGCAACACTCATCAGGCCAGACAACACTCCCGCAATCATCATGAATTTCTTCATATCGATCTACCTGTAAAGTTAACGATGAACTGACTTGCTTTCAATCAAACCATTATGCCGCAGCAGTGCGTCGATACTGGGCTCGCGTCCACGAAACGCAATAAATGACGCCATGGCATCACGGCTGCCACCCACTGCCAGCACCTCCTTGCGGAAACGCTCGCCAATTTCCGCATTCAGTATGCCATGCTCTTCAAACAGGCTGTATGCGTCGGCTGACAACACTTCGGCCCATTTGTAGCTGTAATAGCCTGCAGCATAGCCGCCCGAAAATATATGTGAAAAGCTGTTGGGAAAGCGGTTGTACGCTGGTGGCATCAGCACGGCAACTTCCTTGCGCACTTCATCCAGCAGTTGCAGCACGGTTTTATTGCCTTGCGCATCGAAGTCGCTGTGCGCGCGCATGTCGAAGATGGAAAATTCTATCTGGCGCAAGGTTTGCATGCCTATCTGGAAATTCTTTGCCGCCAGCATCTTGTCAAACAACTCTCGCGGCAGTTTGTTGCCGCTGTCGACTTGGCGCGTCATGCTGCCCAGCACATCCCACTCCCAGCAAAAATTTTCCATGAACTGGCTGGGCAGCTCCACTGCGTCCCACTCTACCCCGCTGATACCTGATACGCCCATGTCCTCAACCTCGGTGAGCAAATGATGCAAGCCATGGCCGAATTCATGGAATAACGTAATGACTTCATCATGGGTAAACAGCGCGGGCTTGCCACCCACGGGCGGGGCAAAATTACAGTTCAAATAGGCCACGGGGGTTTGTATGCCGCTTGGCACGTGGATGCTGGGGGCCACCCTGCGCCGCGTCATCGCGTCATCCATCCATGCACCACCACGCTTGCTGCCGCGCGCATAGAGGTCAACATAAAACTGGCCGATCAGCTTGTTGTCGGCATCGTGCATGTCGAAAAACTTCACCGTCTCGTGCCACACCGGCGCACTGGCCGGCTTCATGCTCAAGCCGTAAATGCTCTGCACCACCTTGAACATTCCTGCTAGCACCGCGTCTTCAGGAAAATACTGCTTCACCTCCTGCTCCGAAAACGCATAGCGTTGTTCGCGCAACTTCTCGCTTACATAAGCCGTATCCCATGGCTGCATGTCAGCCAGCACGAGTTGTGTGCGGGCGAAATCGCGCAACTCGGCGAGATCTTTTTCCGCATGGGGCCGTGCCTGCTGCGCGAGCTGGCGCAGGAATTCCAGTATCTGTTGCGGCGTGTTGGCCATCTTGCTGGCCAGCGATAACTCGGCGTAGTTGGTGTAACCCAGCAACTGAGCTTCCTCTGCCCGCAATTTCAGGATTTGCGAGATCAGGGGTGTATTGTCCAATTCCGGTTTGCCGAATTCGCTCGCGCGTTTGCTGTAGGCCTCATACATCCTCTCGCGCAGTGCACGATTATCTGCATACTGCATGACCGGCATGTATGACGGGGCTTTCAAGGTAAACAGCCAGCCGCTTTTCCCTGCCGTCTGTGCTGCTTCTGCCGCTGCCTGCAGGTCATCAGCCGGAATGCCGGTCAGCTCAGTGTCGTCCTCGATCAGCACGGTATAGTCATTGGTGGCATCGAGTATGTTGTCGCTGAAGCGCGAACACAGCGCCGACATCTCTTCCTGTATTTGCAGAAAGCGCGCCTTCTTGTCATCCGGCAACTCTGCGCCGCTCAGGCGAAAATCGCGCAACTCGTTTTCTATTTTTTTTTTGCGCGCTGCACTCAACTGTGCAAACGCCGGGCTGGCGCGCAGCGCCTTGTACTTTGCATACAAGGCCGGGTTCTGCCCCAGCTCTGCGTAATATTGGGTGATGCCGGGCAAGTTGCTGTTGTACGCTTCGCGCAACTCCGGGCTGTTCATCACCGCATTCAAATGGCTGACCTGGCCCCAGGCGCGAGAAACCTGCTCGTTGGCGTCATCCAGCGGCAAGACAAAATTTTCCCATGTTGGAGCAGTCTTGTCTGCCAGCAGCTTCTCGACCACCTCGCGGTTATGCTGCAGCAACTGCTCTACCGCAGGCGTAACGTGTTCTGGCCTGACCTCCGCGAAACGCGGCAGGCCGGAAAAATCTAGCAATGGGTTCATGAAGAAAGACCTAATTAAATTTCAGGGTAATGCCATGGGCGCGGGATAAAACCTGTCGCGCCCTGTTGCTTCTATTTTGCACCTTACTCGCTTTGATACACCAGCTGACCATTGACCAGGGTATAGCGCACCTTGCCCTGCAACTCCATGCCCAGGAACGGGGTATTCTTGCCCTGGCTTTTCAGCGCTGCAGCCTCCACCTTCCAGTATCTGGCCGGGTCGAATATGCAGATGTCGGCGGCGGCGCCTACTGTCAAGTGGCCCGCATCCACGGCAAGTATGCGCGCAGGCTGAACCGTCACCTTGGCGATTGCATCGCTCAGCGCAATTTTCTCCTGCCCGGCCCATTTGAGCACCAGCGGCAGCAACAGTTCCAGGCCGGTTGCACCGGCCTCGGCTTCTGCAAACGGCAACTGTTTCGCGTCTTCATCCACCGGCGAATGATTGGAGCATATCGCATCGATGGTGCCGTCCAGCAAACCCGCGCGCAGTGCTGCGCGGTCGCGCTGGCTGCGCAATGGCGGTATCAGGTGGCAGTTGGAGTCGAAGTAGCCTATATCCATTTCCGACAAATGCGTGTGGTTCATCGATACATCGCAGGTCAGCTGCAGCCCCTGCTTCTTCGCCTCACGCACCATCTCCACACCCTCGGCGCTGGAAATGCGTCCTATGTGCAAACGCACTCCCGTCTCGCGCGCCAGTTTCAGCATGGTGGCCAGCGCGATGGTCTCGGCACACACCGGGATGGCGGGCAGACCCAGCCGCGTGGCCACTTCACCGTCGTGCGCCACGCCGTTGCGTGCCAGAAAGCTGTCCTGCGGGCGCAGCCACACACCAAAGTCGAAGGTGGCCGCATATTGCATCGCGCGCATCAGCACGCGCGTATCGGTCAGCGCCGCATCGGCCTGGCTGAATGCCATGCAACCTGCATCGGCTAGCTCGGCCATCTCGGTGAGCTCCGCACCTTTGAGGCCGTAAGTCAGCGCCCCCACCGGGTAGACATGCGCCTGGTTCAGCGCACGCGCGCGATGTTTCAGCATCTCCACCAGCCCCGGCTCATCCAGCGGCGGATCGGTATCCGGAGGGCAGGCCAGCGAGGTAATTCCGCCCGCAACGGCCGCATCCATCTCGGACTCCAGCGTGGCCTTGTATTCATAGCCTGGCTCGCGCAGTCGCGCTGCCAGGTCTATCAGGCCGGGCGCAACCACCAGCCCGGTGGCATCGATGCTCTTGTCCGCAGAAAAACCGGCCGGCGCCTTGCCCGTGGCGATGATCCTGCCTGAAGCGATGTAGATATCCTGCAGTGAGTCCACCATGTTCTTCGGATCGATCAGACGTCCGTTCTTGATGTGTATGTTCATTTTGCCCCCGCCAGCGTGCTCATTACCGCCATGCGCACCGCAATGCCAAAGGTTACCTGCGGCAAGATCACCGAGTGCGAACCATCGGCCACGCTGGAATCTATCTCTACGCCGCGGTTCATCGGGCCGGGGTGCATCACGATGGCGTCCTCTTTCGCCAGTGCCAGTTTTTCCTGGGTCAGGCCGTAGTATTTGAAATATTCCTGCGCCGAGGGCAGCGCAGCACCCTGCATGCGCTCATTCTGCAGGCGCAGCATCATCACCACATCCACGTCGCGCAAGCCCTGCACCATATCGTGAAACACGCGCACACCCATTTTTTCCACGCCGGTCGGCAACAGAGTCTTGGGCGCAATCACGCGTACCTCCGGCACACCCAGCGTGGTGAGCGCGTGTATCTGCGAGCGCGCCACGCGCGAGTGCAGGACATCGCCGACGATGGCAATGCGCAGGTTGTGAAATTCTTTTTTGTAGTGGCGTATGGTGAACATGTCCAGCAAGGCTTGCGTGGGATGCGCGTGACGTCCATCGCCGGCATTGATGACGCTGATTTCCGGCGCCACATGTTTGGCGATCAGGTGCGCGGCGCCGCTCTGTGCATGGCGCACCACGAACATGTCGGCGTGCATGGCGCACAGATTGTCCACGGTATCGAGCAGGGTCTCGCCCTTGCTGGTCGAAGAGGAGCCGATGTTCAGGTTCACCACGTCTGCGGACAGGCGCTTGGCGGCAATCTCGAAGGTGGTGCGGGTACGCGTGCTGTTTTCGAAAAACACGTTGAACACCGATTTGCCGTGCAGCAGGGGCACCTTCTTGATTTCCCCGCGCTCGGCCACATTCACGAAGCCGGCCGCACGGTCGAGGATGTCCGTCAGGATGCGCGCGGGCAAGCCCTCGGTGGAAAGCAGATGTTGCAACTCACCGTGTTTGTTCAGTTGTGGATTGTTCATGCGATAAGCGCCATGGTGGGTTCGTCAAAATAGGCTTGTAATATGTGTTGCGCGGCTACCTGGTCCAGCAGCGGTTTCTGCTTGATGCCGCGCACTCCCATTTCGCTCAGCTGCGAGCTGGCGGCGGCGGAAGTATAACGCTCATCCACCAGGATGACAGGCAATTTAAACCGCCCTTTCAGGCGGTTCGCAAAGCGCGTGCATTGCCGGGTCATCTCGTGTGGCGTTCCGTCATCGTTGCAGGGCAGGCCGACTATCAATGCCACCGGTTGCCACTCCTGTATCAGCGCCAGGATCGCCGCAAAACGCTGGTCATTCTGCTCGCCGTGCAAGGTGGTAAGCGCCTGTCCTGTGCAGGCAATGGAATTGCCCACTGCCACGCCTATGCGCTTGCTGCCAAAATCAAATGCCAGCAATGTTCCCTTGGGGATCTCCGCAGATATCGCGCTTGCAGTGCCCTCAGGCATGCCCCGATTCCTCCGAGAGCGAGGCATAGTCTATGCCCAGCAAGGCCATGGCCGCTGCCAGCCGTTCCTCCGCGGGAAGATCAAACAGGATATGTTCCGTCGCCGGCACGGTGAGCCAGGCATTCTGCGAAATCTCGTGCTCCAGCTGACCCTGCGACCAGCCTGCATATCCCAGAGTCACCAGCAGGTTTTTCGGTCCCCTGGCCTGACCCACCGCCTCCAGAATATCCTTGGAGGTGGTCAGCCCGATCTTGCCATTGATATTCAGGGTGGATTGCCATTCACCGGCCGGCTCGTGCAGCACAAAGCCGCGATCCGTCTGCACCGGGCCGCCAAAATGCACGGGCACGCCTTCCATGTCCGGCGCATTGAGCGGCAGCTTGATCTGCTCGAACAACTCACCCAGCGTGAGGCTGACGGGCCGGTTTACCACCAGACCCAGCGCACCCTGCTCGTTGTGCTCGCACACATAGGTGAGTGATTTTACAAAAAAGGGATCTGCCATCGCCGGCATGGCGATCAGGAAATGATTACTGAGGTCGAGTTGAGACATGGCGCCATTGTAAACCTGCAGTACTGCGATAACAATTTGCAGCTGCAGCCTTCATACCGGCTGCAGCTTATGCGGCGGCGCGAGCCGAGAGCAGGCGCGCAATATTCTCCAGCAGTTCTTCTTCCTGGTAGGGCTTGCCCAGATACTCATCCACCCCCAGCTCAAGGGCGTAGTTCTTGTGCTTGTCAGCCGTGCGTGAGGTAATCATGATGATGGGCATCAGCAGCGTCTTGGGCTCACGGCGCAACTGCTTGGTCAGCTCAAAACCGTCCATGCGCGGCATTTCCACATCCAGCAACATCAAGTCGGGCGTCATGTCGACCAGTTGTTCCAGCGCATCCACGCCATCTTTTGCCGTTACCACCTGATAGCCGGCGCGATCGAGCAGACGCGTCGTAATCTTGCGCACGGTAAGCGAATCATCCACCACCATCACCACGGGTGTGCGGTGCACCGGTTCCACTACTGCCGCAGGAGTGACTTCATGCGTAGTCTCGACCTGTTGCAGCAACTGCACCGGATTCAGGATCAACACCACCCTGCCGTCACCCTGCACCGTGGCGCCGGCGATGCCGGGCAGGCGCGCCAGTTGCGGGCCGATGTTCTTGACCACCACCTCCTGATTACCCAGCAGCTCATCCAGATGCAACGCCATGCGCTGCTCGCCGCTGCGCAGCAACAGTACCGCGTTATACGGTTTGATTTCCGGCATGTGCTCGTAGTCGCCCAGCAGGCTGGGCAGGTAGTGCAGCGGATAGATTTTGTCCTGCCACTCGACACGGCCTTCGCGGTACAGCGCTTCCAGTGCAGACGGCTTGATCTGCTGCACCTGTTCCACCATCACTGATGGAATTGCGTATATTTGCTGCACCGCACGCACGGTCAGCGTTTTCATCACCGCCAGAGTCAATGGCAGGTAAATCACGAAACGCGTGCCCTTGCCGGTTTCCGAGAACACATCAATGCGCCCGCCCAAGCTCATGATTTCGCTGCGCACCACGTCCATACCCACACCACGGCCGGAGATCTCGGTGAGTTCCGATGCAGTCGACAGGCCGGTGGCAAATATCAGTTGCATCAGCTGCTCGTCACTGAAGGTTTCCCCCTGCTGCAACAAGCCGCGCTCCAGACCCTTCTGGCGCAACTTGGGCAAATTCAATCCGGCGCCGTCGTCGATAAATTCAAACACGACCTCATTGCCTTCCTGACGCAGTGACAGCGCGATATTGCCCAGCGGCGGCTTGCCTTTTGCCTCGCGCTGGGCGGCGTCTTCCAGTCCGTGCACGATGGAGTTGCGCAGCAGGTGTTCGAACGGCGCCGTCATTTTTTCCAGCACGCTGCGATCCAGCTCAACCTCAGTGCCGCGCAATTCCAGGTTGACCTTCTTGTTCAGCTCCTTGCCGGTTTGCCGCACGATGCGGTACAGACGCTGGCTGATGCTGGAGAACGGCAACATGCGTATCGACATCAGCGTCTGCTGCAACTCGCGGTTGAGGTGAGCCTGCGCGGACATCGCCTTGGCAGTCTCGTCCATATTTTTCAGCAGGGTCTGCTGAACGGTCTGCACGTCGTGCACGCCTTCGTTCATAAAGCGTGTCAATTCCTGGAAGCGGGTAAAGCGGTCGAACTCCAGCGGGTCGAATTTCTCCGCACTGTCTCCGGCCACGGTAACGCGGGCCTGCATCTGGCCCTCGGCGTGAATCTCGATCTCGCGCACCAGCTTGCGCATATTGTTCACGCTGTCAGTCAGCTCCAGCAAGCCGTCCTTGAACGCGCGCAATTCAATCTCGATGCGCGAGCGCGCCACGCTGATTTCGCCGGCCTCGTTTACCAGGGTATCCACCACATCCGAGCGCACGCGCAACATGGCCGCGGCGCCGCGTTCCTCAATACTCTCAGCCTGCTTTTCCGCCTGCGCCTCAAGCTGCTGGGCCACCTTGCGTATGGGCTGAATTGTCTCGGCAACCTTGGCTGCCGCCGGCTGCTCGGAGGCAACACGCTCTTTCGCGACAGCTTCTGCTTCCGGCTCCAGCGCCTCGACAGCTTTCCCCTGGCGCAGCTGTTCCAGCGCGTTGGCGATGCGATCGAAATAATTGTCCAGCTCGTCCATCTGGGCCGCATCTTGCTGGCCGCCAGCCAGAACCTTTTCCAGGCAATCTTCCACGCGATGTGTCAGCTCACCCAGACGCATCGCGCCCGCCATGCGCGCACTGCCCTTCAGCGTGTGCAGGCTGCGCTGCAGATTGCGCGCATACTTGAGTGCTTCGCTTGAAGCTTCAGGTTGTTCGCGCCAGGCGTGCATTTCATTGCTGATCTGCGGATAAAGCTCATCCGCCTCTTCCAGAAAGATGGGCAGCAATTGCTCATCCAGATCGTCCTGCACGGTGCGATGTTTGGGGGTTTGCTGGGCGCGCAGCAATTCTTCTTCGGCATGCGCAACCGCAATCAGCTCATCCAGCTGTTCCACTTCTGCTGCCGCCCCTGGTTCTGCTGCGGCCTCTGGCTCGGCAGGCATCTCGGCCACCAGCTGTTCGACGGGGGCAATTTCTGGCAGAAATTCCGTTTCCATCTGTTCAGGCTGTAGCGCCAGCTCAAACTCGGTGGCGGGTTCTGCATGCAGCCCTGCTTCGGTTGCTGCAGCGGGAAGCTCCAGATCTGCCAGTTTGAAATCTTCTATCGCACTGCTTTGCAATAACCCTGGCGACTCCGGCTCCTGCTCAATTTCTGGCAGCTTGAAGGAGAAAGCAGTTTCCGCTTCTGCCTGGGTTTGCGGCTCTGTCAGGGGTTCCAGTGCAACAGGCTCCAGCTCCCTGTCGTGGGTCACCGGGAGCTGCCAATCCAGCGCCTTGTCTTCCTCTGGAGCCATCAACTCCAGCTCTGCAAAATTGATCTTTTCCGGTTCTGCTTCTTCCTGGCCGAACTGCAATGCATCCAGCGCCAGCGCCAAGCCTTCGGTATCGTTTGCTGCCGCCAACTCCGCTGGTTTGACTTGCTCCGCGCTTGCTGCAGCCTGGATTTTGCTTGCCTGCAATTGTGCGATGAGTTCCGCTTGGGCTTGTGGTTCCTGCATGCTGCGCAGCTGCTGGTTCATTTCATCGAGGCGCGCGACAGTCTGGTCAAGCAGGGCCAATTTTTCTTCATCCAGCGTTGCCGGGCCATCCAGATGGGTTTGCAGCCACAGCTCGAACGCACTCGCCAGTTCCGCGATTTGCTTGATTCCCATGGTGCGATTGATGCCCGCCAGGGTATGGGCGGCACGCATGCTGTCGTAGGTAACAAGCGGGATCTCTGCTGCGCGCAACTCGGCAGCCTGGCGCTGCAGCGCAGCCACATTGCTCGCCGCCTCTTCCGTGGCTATCTTGAACAGCACCGGCGAGATAGTCACCGCACCTATCAACACGCCTTCCGGCTCGGGTGCCGGCTGCGCTTGCACCTCCGGCTCTGTGGCGATCGTCTCCAGTTCTTCAATCTTTTCCGGCACGACTGCTTTAGCCACCGGAATTTCCACCTCGACTCCGTTTTCTATGCGTTGCGCGGCAGCCAGCAGGGCAACGGTGTCGATCAGGGCTGTTGCGCCGGTGCGCAACCTGTCCACCCAGTGCTCAAACAGAACCTCGGCATCGCCTATCATTTCCAGCAGGGCCGGTGTGGCCGGTTTCTCCTCCTGCAACCACTTGTTCATCGCCTTCTCAAGCGCCCACGCGACCTCGCCCAGATTGGTCAGGCCCACCATGCGTCCGCTCCCTTTCAGGGTGTGGAAGCCGCGCCTGATGGTAATCAAGGATTCACGGTTATGCGGATTGTCCTGGCAGGCCAGCAGATTGGCATGCAGCGTTTCCAGCACTTCCTGCGCCTCTTCCAGGAAGACTTCCAGCAATTCGTCGTCTTCGCCGCCCTCGCGCACCGATACGCCCACCGGAGCGATTGCAGCAGCAGGCGCCTCTTCCTCGGCGACCGGCGCCTGTTCTGTGTGCAGCGCTTCGACCAGCGGCTCCATGGCACTGCTGTCCGATTTCTGTCCCTGCGCCAGATCGTTTACATAAGCGTCCAGGGCGCTCACTGCTGAAGCGACATTATGCATTTCCGTGGCCGCCGGATTGCCCCCGCCTATATAGCGCTCAATGCACTGCAACAAGCCGGACATTAATCTGGCTGGCGTTGCCAGGCCCAGAATATACAGGCCGCCGTGCACCTGGCTCAGCTGCCTGCGCAAGGGAGCCAATTCAGCACGCTTGCCGTTGTCGTTGAAAAACGCGCTCAGGATCAGCTCAACCTGCTGCATGTTGTTTTTCATCTCGCTTGCCAGCGGAATCAACACTTCATGCTCCGCACCCTGACAGTGCAAGGCAATCAGGTTGTCCATGCTTTCTTCATCCAGCGGCGCCAGATCTGCCGCCGCCTGCAGGCGCTGGCCTATGATGCGAACCTGCTCGTGGAAATTGTTTCCGAGTATCAAATAATGCTCAATGCCATTGGCCAGCAACAACAAGCCCATGGTCATGTCCGACATGATGTTATGCACAGCGTCTGGATCGTCCGGATGTGACACTGCGGCGTACATCTGCTTGCACAGGAATTGCAGCGTGTTCGGATCCAGCTGTTCCGACAGGGCGTAGAGCCGTTCCAGATGCTCGGTGAAAGCCTGGCTGGTGGCCGCATCGCCCTTTACGTACCGCTCCAGGATTTCCTGGGTCGTATTCAGGTGATGGCGCATCTGTTCCAGAACTTGAGCAGTCTCTCCGGGCGGCAGCGGGGGAGCTTCCGGCAGGTAGCTGGACAAGGCGTACACCTGTTTGATGCTTTCCACCGTATCGTTCACCGAATGGCTGCGCGCCAGCATGTACAGCATTTCACAGGTTGCCGCGTATTCGTCGGCGCGGCCGTGATCGGCCAGTGATTTCATCTGCAGATCTATGCGCCCAAGCAATTTCTTGGCGCTCAATTCCGGCGGCAGTCCGTCCAGTATCAGGCAATCCAGCAGACCGGCAGCAATCCACCAGAATGCGCGTTCCTGATTCTGCGGCACGCAGCTCATCACGGTCATCACTGCAGCGCGCATGGTGCGCAATGCGTCGATTGGGCTATCCTGGCGCAACCACTTCAATAGCGCCTGCTGGTACTGCGCCCTGGAGGTTTTAATCTGCGCCTGCGCATCATTGCCGGCGGGCGCTTCCATAACGGAGGCGGGCAGTGTGACATCCAGATCGGGGAAAAACAGATCGACTTCGAAGGCGCTTTCCAGTCCGCGCAACTGGTGCAGCTCCTGGTAGGTGT
Organism: Nitrosomonadales bacterium; assembly: GCA_023259065.1. Classification (GTDB taxonomy): domain Bacteria; phylum Pseudomonadota; class Gammaproteobacteria; order Burkholderiales; family Gallionellaceae; genus 39-52-133. Next base: position 59,561 of record JAHFQY010000003.1, on the reverse strand, counting down.
AGAACAGGCGCAGGGCGGTATTGGACGCCCCGCTGGCCAGCGCATCCAGATAATACGTCAGCGCCTGCATGGCGCCCAGCACGACTTCCCGCTGCATGGCCGAGGGCGCCTGCTGCTGCGACTTTATCTCATTGAGGGCATTTTCAAATTCATTGCTGAAGACGGCGACGCCATCCAGGGACAGCATGCGCAACACACCGGTGACACGATGAAGCTCCGCCAGCGCGTCCTGCAAGTGCTGTGAGCCGGCTACACCCTCTGAGAAATACGTTTCCAGTTCGCTTCCAACTATGGACAGCGAACTATCCAGCCCATGCTTTGCCGACAGCAGTGGTAGTGAATTAAATTGCCGGGTATCAACCATTCTACGGCTTGGCCTCGCTTAAAGCTTAAAGCCTGAAACGGATCCGCTCAGATCCGTTGCCAATTTTTCCAATTGCGCTACAGAGTGTCCGGTACGTTGTGTGTTGTCAGCAGTTTGCTTGGAAATCTGCAGAATTTCCTTCATCACCGAAGCCACTTCTGTCGCCATGTCTGTCTGCATCTGGGTCGATACGGAAATGCTGTTAACCGAGTCAGCCAGTTCGTGCGTGGTCTCTTCAATCTCGCGCAGCGCCTGACCCGCAGCGTCTGACAACCTGGCACCCTCAACCACACCCTGCGTGCTCTTTTCCATCGCCGACACGGCATCGTGCGTATCGCTCTGAATCGCCTTCACCAGCAAACCGATCTGCTTGGTCGCCTCGCCGGAACGTTCCGCCAGTCGCTGCACCTCCTCCGCAACCACCGAGAAGCCCCGGCCCGCCTCACCCGCCGACGCCGCCTGAATCGCCGCATTCAGCGCCAGCACGTTGGTCTGTTCGGTAATGTCCGAAATCAGGTCCACGATCTCACCAATCTCCTGCGAGCTCTCGCCCAGCCGCTTGATGCGCTTGGAGGTTTCCTGGATCTGCTCGCGAATGCCGTCCATGCCGGAAATGGAGTTCTGCACCGCCTGCGCACCCTGCACCGTCACTTCCAGTGTTTTGCGCGCCGCCTCGGCAGATTTGGCCGCGCTGGCGTCAACCTCCTGAATGGATTTGGTCATCAGTTCTACCGCGCTACCCGCATCGCGAATTTCCTCCGACTGTTTCTGCGACGCCACCAGCAACTCCTTGGTCACTGCACCCGCTTCGCTGGTCGCCTTGGCCACCTGCTGTGAGGCCGAGCTCACACCCACAACCAGTTTGCGCAGCTCGTCCGTGGTGTAGTTGACCGAGTCGGCGATCGCGCCGGTAATATCCTCGGACACCGTCGCCTTGACTGTCAGGTCTCCGTTAGCCAGATCGGACAGTTCGTTCATCAGGCGCAAAATCGCCTGCTGGTTAACGCTGTTTACGTGCTCCGCTTCCTGTGCGCGATGACGCGAATCTTCCAGATACACCTTGGCCAGCAGCGCCAACAGCAAGATAACCATTACACCGGCGGCCACCATGGTGTAACTGGTGATCCTGTTGGACAGCGAGCCCTCGTAGGCGTTGGTCAGTTTTTGCGCCTGCTCCAGCAACTGGTCGCTGGTATCAAAAATCGCCTTACCCGCCTGCTTCGCACCCACCAGGTTTTGCGAGTTGGCCACGATCGTGTCCGAGGCCACGCGGTAACCGTCAAACAACTCACGTATGTCCGACACCAGCGGATCGGTCAGCGGGAACTTGGACAGCAGCTCGTCGGCTTCCTGTGTATCCTTCCCCAGGGATGCCAGCTGTTCATTGGACACTTCCGCCAGCATCGAGGTCGCATCCTTGGCCATACGCTCGATCAGCAAGGTGAAGCGCGTGGCCTCCGGGCTTCTGGTGTGTTCCATCAACTGCTGCGTCATGCCGCGCAGTTCCAGTTCCATCGAGTTGATAACGGTAATCGCGCGGGACAAGGTCAACAGGCCGGTGCGGCCCTCTTCCATGATCTTGACGTTTGCAACGGTTTTCTTTACATGCGGAATCAGCTCATCCAGCGCTTCGCGCGGCTTGCCGCGGGTAGGCGGCAGATGCGCGTCGCCCACGTCCAGCGTGGTCATCACCTCGGTCATGCTTTGGCGGCTCTGGGTCAAGCCCTCGAACGCATTGAAGTTACCCGACAGACTCTGCTGCGCATCCTTGGCCAGGCGTTGCGACAACATCAGCAGTTTGGAAGATTCCGCCACGTACACCGTACCGTAAGACGCGGCACGGTTATCAAAATACGCCGACACCACTGCGATCATCAGGAATACCAGCAGCGACACACCCAGCAGTTGCAGCTGCTTGCCTATGGACATATGCCCGATAAGGGGGATGGCCATGGGCCCGGCAGATTTCTTGGGTGCGCTCGCCCCCTTCTTGAAGGGGTTGTTCAATTTAAACGGTATATTGATTTTGAGTGCCATCTTGTGTCCTTCCGGGTGAGCTTAGTGTTACGCCCCGATTTGCATGAATTCGGGCTGTTGCAGCAACTGTTTTATGTCGAGTTTTGTCCACATCTGTCCGCTATCGTCCTGATAGCGCTCTGTTCCATCCTGCTCGCTGCGCTGCCACTCCCTGGCATTGCGCAATCCCAATACCCTGCTGATCAGCAAGCCGGCATTGAAGGAGTACTTCTGCCCCAGCAGCAGCACCCTGCTTTGCGCATCCTGCGCCGTTTCAGCATGGCTGGTGTAAGCGGCCAAATCAATGATGCCGTATATATTTCCGCGCACATTGGCAACACCGCGATACCACGATTTGGTAAGGGGCACCGGCGTCATTCTGGGCACCTCCAGAACTTCGCTGATCTCGGTCATGTCCACCAGCCAGTTTTCGCTCCCCACCTGCACCCCCAGCGTGGTAATCCGGTCACCCGCACTCGCCTGCTCCTGCAGGCGGTTAAGCACGTTCTGCTGGAATTCGCGCAGACTGAAACGCTTGGCCATGGCTAGTTAAGTGCGGCTATCTTGCGCAGCAGTTCGGCGCCGTCCACCGGCTTGGTCACGTAATCTTTCGCGCCCTGGCGCTCACCCCAGATCTTGTCGGTTTCCTGGCCCTTGGTGGTGCAGATAATGACCGGAATATGCTTGGTTACTTCATCCGTGGTAATTGCGCGCGTCGCCTGAAAGCCGTTCAGGCCCGGCATCACCACATCCATGATCACCAGGTCGGGTTTGTCAGCTTTGGCCTTGGCCACGCCCGACTCACCGTCCTCGGCAAACGTCACGGTAAAGCCCTGCTTAGTCAGGATCTCGCCCATGATGTGACGCTCGGTTGCGGAATCATCCACCACCAGTATCTGTTTAATAGCCATAATCACTCTCCTTTTGTTGTGTATGCATAATGACCGCATCGGTCAGGCTTTTTTTGCTGAAGGGCTTGGTCAGATATTGATCAGCCCCCACCAGTTTGCCCCGCGCCCGGTCAAACAGGCTGTCCTTGCTGGTCAGCATGACCACCGGGGTGTTCTTGAATTCACGATGATTCTTGATCAGCGCACAAGTCTGGTAACCATCGAGGCGCGGCATCATCACGTCCACGAAGATGATATCGGGCTTGGTATCGACCACCTTGGACAAACCATCGAAACCGTCTTCAGCCAATACAACCTGGCAACCTGCCTGGGAAAGAAAAATTTCCCCGCTGCGACGGATGGTGTTGCTGTCATCAATCAGAACCACTTTTATGCCAGCCAGAGGATTGCTTTCGCTCACTTTTTTTCTTCCATAAACATTGGTTTTCAGCCCGACCGTTTACTGTAATTGCGCGCTTAATCGTAATTGCCTGCGATGCTACCGCACTTTACACATACTGTTCAATGTTTTAGCGCATATTATTCTAGCGTTGCCAGAAGCGCGGGGTGAAAATGATCAGCAGGGTAAAAATTTCCAGGCGGCCTATCAACATCGCCAGCGTACAGACCCAGGTCTGAAAGTCGCTTAGCACGCCATAGTTGCCTGCCGGCCCCACCACTCCCAGGCCCGGCCCGGCGTTGTTGATGCAGGCAATGATGGCCGAAAACGCGGATATGAAATCCAGCCCGCTGATCAGCAGGGCAAAGGTGAGCGTGGCCACGCTCATGTAATACAAAAAGATGAAACCCAGCACCGAGAAAACGATGTTGTTGGGGACAACATGCCCGCCAATTTTCATGGGATTGACCGCCGCCGGATGCAGCAATTTGCGGAATTCACGCCCCGCCTGCTTGAACAGGACTATGGTGCGTATCATCTTGATGCCGCCCCCGGTGGAACCGGAACTGGCAGTGATGCTGCTCAGGAACAGCATCCACATGGGTGCAAAGATCGGCCACTTGTTAAAGTCCTCGCCGGCAAAACCACAGTCCGTCGCCAGCGACACCAGATTGAAGCTGGCATGGCGCAACGCCGTCCAGAAATTCGGGTAGGTGCCTTGCCACCACAGGTAAAAACCGATACCCAGGCAGCTCGCCAGCACCACCATGACAGTGGTTATGCCTTCAGTATCGTGCAAATACAGCTTCAGGCTTTTTTGTCGCCACACCATGAAGTGCGTGGCAAAGTTCATCGCCGCCAGCAGCATGAACACAATCAACACCGCCTCAATCGCGGGCGAGTTGAAGTAACCGACACTGGCATCATGCGTGGAAAAGCCGCCCAGCCCCAATGCGGCAAAAGCGTGGCACACCGCATCAAACCAGGACATGCCGGCAATTTTAAGTGATATGGCGCAGGCTATGGTGATGCCGAGATAGACCAGCCACAGGTTGCGCGCCGTTTCCGTAATGCGCGGCGTCAGCGTTGCATCCTTGATCGGGCCGGGCGTTTCGGCCTTGTACAATTGCCGTCCGCCGATGCCCAGCAAGGGCAGAATGGCCACCGCCAGCACGATGATACCCATGCCGCCCAGCCAGTTGAGTTCATGCCGCCACAGATTGATTCCCGGCGGCAGGGTATCCAGGCCGGTCAGCACGGTTGCTCCCGTTGTGGTCAGCCCGGACATGGTTTCGAAATAGGCGTCGGTCAGGGAAAGATTGGGAAGCACCAGCAGCAGCGGTATCATGGCAAACAGCGGCATCGCCGTCCACATCACCACTACCAGCAAATATCCATGGCGTATCGACAACTCTCCCCGGTAGCGCCGCGTCAACACCCACAACAGCAGGCCGGAAGCAAACGTCCCCAGCATCGCCAGGGCAAAATCTATCAGGGTCTCGTCACCATAAATCAGCGATGCCACCATGGGCAGAACATAGGCAATGCTGAATACCACCAGCATCAAACCCAGGGCATGGAGAACGGTTAGTGCGCGCAGCATATGCGTTCCCGGCTAGCATGCCGCATGTTCAGGAACCGGCTTGGTCGATTGCCGCCCATCAGAAAAATCCCAGCCCGACCTGAAACAGTTTTTCCACCTTGCGTATCATCTGCTTGTTGATCACAAACACGATCACATGGTCGTCTGGCTCGATCAGGCGATCGTGGTGGCCCATGATCACCACCCCGTTGCGCACGATCGCGCCTATGGTCGCCCCCTTGGGCAGGTCAATTTCGCCGATCAGGCGCCCCACCACCTTGGAAGACTGACGATCGCCGTGCGCAACCAGCTCCAGCGCTTCCGCCGCGCCGCGCCGCAGTGAGTGCACCGCCGCCACATCGCCCTGGCGCACATAGGCCAGCAGCGAGCCTATGGTGACGTGCGCCGGCGACAGCGCAATGTCGATCTTGCCGCCCTGCACCAGCCCCACATAGGCACTGCGATTGATCAGCGATATCACCTTGTGCGCCCCGCCGCTCTTTGCCAGCAGCGCCGCCATGATATTGTTTTCATCGTCGTTGGTCAGCGCGCAAAAAACATCCACATCGCCAATATGCTCGGACAGAAGCAGATTCTCATCGGTGCCGTCGCCATGCAGCACCAGGGTTTTGGAAAGTTCGCCGGCGAGTTTTTCGCAGGCCTTTTTGTTGTACTCGATCAGCTTTACCTGATAGTCATTTTCCAGCGCCAGCGCAAGGCGCCGCCCGATATTTCCACCGCCCACTATCATCACGCGTTTGGCCGGCTTGTCCATGCGCCGCAGCTGTTTCATCACGGTGCGTATATGCTCGGTGGCCGCGATGAAAAAGATTTCATCCCCTGCCATGATGACCGTGTCACCTTCCGGAATAATGGGCCTGTCCTGGCGGAAGATCGCCGCAACGCGAGTATCAATTTGCGGCATGTGCATATGCATGTGGCTGATCGGATTGCCTACCAGCGGGCCGCCCTCATAGACGCGCACAGCCACCAGGGAAACGTGTCCGTCGGCGAACTCCAGCACTTGCAGCGCCTCGGGAAACTCGATCAGCTTGCACACGTAATCGGTGAGTATTTGCTCGGGGCAGATGGAAAAATCGACACAGAAATTATCCTTGCTGAATATCTGCGGGTGTTCCAAGTAATCGGTGGCGCGTATGCGCGCTATTTTGGTCGGGGTGTTATACAGGCTGGCCGCCAGTTTGCAGGCCACCATGTTGACTTCATCGCTTTGCGTCACCGCCAGCAGGATGTCGGCATCGGCGATTCCGGCTTGTTCCAGTATTGAAGGATGTGATGCATTGCCGGTGAGCGTGCTCAGGTCGAAGCGATCCTGCAGCTGGCGCAGCTTATCGCCATCGAGATCCACCACGGTAATGTCATTGGCCTCGCTCACCAGGCTTTCCGCCACCGTAGAGCCAACCTGCCCGGCGCCCAGTATCAATATTTTCACGCCTACCGCCTTTCGTACCGGCTCAAGAGCGAGCCTGCCTTGCTACACAGTTCAATGCTGTGTCCGCAACCAGTTTTTCCATTCCTCAAACAACTTTGCATCCAGCGATGCCACAACCGAGCGCCGCCACACATCGCCCCGGGCGAAATCATCCAGCTCCAGGCAACACGCCTGCCCGCCCGCCTCCTGCAACACCAGCGACCCTGCGGCATAATCCCACAGCTTCTGGCCGCCGTGCAAATACACGTCATAGCGACCCGCCGCGGTATAACACCAGTCCAGCGTGCTGGCGCCAAAATTGCGCTGCGAAGCATACGGCGGCTTGCTCGCCAGCCGCGCCGCCAGCTTGCTGTCCAGGCGCTTCAGGTCCACATTGGCCAGCGCGCCGGACAATTCATTTGTGACATTGCGTCGTGCCATGCGCACGCCATTCAGGAATGCGCCGCGCCCGCTCTCGGCGGCAAACGCCTCATCCGCAACCGGGTCGTACACCACGCCCAGCACGCTTAGGCCGTTGCGTATCAGCGCGATGGATACGGCAAAGTAAGGCAAGCCGCGCACAAAGTTGGAAGTGCCATCGATGGGATCTATGCACCACACGTCCTGATGACCATCACCCCACAAATCGTTTTGTTGTGCGGCGTTCATCTCCTCGCCCAGCACCGGCACATTCAGGATGGCCTGCAACTTGCGCGTCAGCGCCTCCTGCGCGGCGATATCGGCATCGGTGCACAGGCTGCCGTCACTCTTGAGCTGGTGCGCCACTTTCATGTAGCGCGGCATGATCTCTTCAGCCGCCACCAGCTTGGCGGCCGCCACCACTGCGCGCAGCATGGCACTCATGCCAGGATTGGTGCTCCCGCCGACTTCCAGTGGTTTTTTCACGCCGCGTCTTTCCACTTGATCGAGCAACCCATGCTGGGAATCTGCTCGGCCGGCCCCTTGCCGGTGCTGGCCACCGCCATCATGGCCTCAAACAGGTCGCGCGATGCATCCGCCACCGCCTCCTTGCGCGACGCATCCAGGCGGCCGCGGTATTGCAACTCCAGCTTGGCGTTAAAACCGAAGAAGTCCGGCGTGCACACCGCGCCATAATCCTTGGCGATCTGCTGCGTCTCGTCCCACACATAGGGGAAGGGGTAGCCGAATTCCTGCGCGACCTGCTTCATGTTGTCAAAGGAATCTTCCGCGTAGTCGGCCGGGTCATTCGACATGATGGCGATGCTGTTGATGCCGTGCTGCTGCAGTTCGCGCGTGTCGCGGATAATGCGCTCGCGGATGGATTTCACATAGGGACAGTGGTTGCAGATGAACATCACCAGCAGGCCATTCTTGCCGCGCACGCTCTCCAGCGTATAGCGTTTTCCATCCACTCCCAGCAGATTGAAATCACGCGCCTTCCAGCCAAAATCGCATACGGGGGGTTGCAAGCTCACCATAATGTTGCTCCAGAATTATACTTATCGTTGAGCCCGTTATATTATCACGGCCTAGCCCTGCCCTTGAATCCCGACCATGTCCGCACCCCGGTTTTATTGCCCGCAAACACTGCCCGACAGCGGCAGCTTCGAACTGCCCGCTGACGCGGCGCACCATGCCACGCGCGTGCTGCGCCTGCGCACAGGCGATGCGGTGCAGGTTTTTGACGGCGAGGGGAATGCAGTAGATGCACGCATAGCCAGCATCAGCGGCAAACAAGTGGTGCTGGACCAGGTGCAGCTATGCGCCGCCGGCAGCGTCCCCCCGCTGCACATCACTCTGGCGCAAGCCATGAGCAGCAGCGAGAAAATGGACTGGGTGGTGCAGAAGGCCACCGAGCTGGGCGTCACCGAAATCCAGCCGGTGCAGACCCAGCGCAGCGTGGCAAAACTTAGCGGCGAGCGCATAGTGAAGCGCAGCGAACACTGGCGCGGCGTCACCATCGCCGCCTGCGAACAATGCGGCCGCAACACCCTGCCGCAGATACACGCCCCGCAAGACCTCAGCCACTGGCTCGCCCTTGCCGACATGCAAGCCGGCAGCAAATTCATCCTGCTGCCCGACGGCGCCACCGCCCTGCACGCACAAGCCCGACCACAGGGTGCGGCTACCCTGCTGATCGGCCCCGAGGGCGGCTTCACCCCTGAAGAGGCGCTTATGGCGCAGCAAGCCGGCTTCGTGCCCGTCCTGCTCGGCCCGCGCGTGCTGCGCACCGAAACCGCCGCCATCGCCGGCATCGCCGCACTGCAAACGCTGTGGGGCGACTTTAATTAATTTGATCCATCTTTCAAGGAGCAACCATGCCCTACGTCAACATCCGCATCGCCGGCAGCCTCAGCCGCGAACAGAAAGCCAAGATCGCCGCCGAAATCACCGACACCCTGGAGCGCATTGCGCACAAGCCCGCGTCCTATACCTACATTGCCTTCGATGAGCTGCCGGATGAAAACTGGGCGATAGCCGGCAAGCTGCTGGACGAGGATTAATCGTATGACCGACTACAACATCTGCGCCGGCCTGGCCGCGGTAGAAGTGCTGCATCAAGGCAAGCCGATTTTGATACAGCGCGAGCAGAACCCGGCGGCAACCATCAGCGCAGAATTCGCCCTGACCGCGCGCAAATGCCCGCCCTATTGCATACAGCCCATGCAACTGGCTCCGGGCATAGCAACGCTGGGGGAGCTGGAAGTGCTGGATTGTCTAGCCCGCATCCGCACGGGTGAACAGAGCCTCATGCTGATAGATTCGCGCACCCCGGACTGGTACGCAAAAGGCACCATACCCGGCGCGATCAACATTCCTTACGCGCAAAACAGCGTTGGACAGCCCACCGATCTGGCCGGAGTCAACGCCACCTTTACTCAACTGTTTGGCGTACAAGGGGCGGCAGGCGCGTACGATTTCAGCACGGCACGCACTCTCACCATCTTTTGCAATGGCCCGTGGTGCGGGCAAACGCCCAACTACATCCGCACCCTGATGTCACTCGGCTATCCTGCAGCCAAGCTCCAATGGTATCGCGGCGGCATGCAGGACTGGTGCTCGCTGGGCTTGACCACGGTTTGATTTTCAGCCGCCGCCTTGTTATGGTGGGCGGCGCTGCCTGAGGCAGCACGGTATTGGGCCATCAGCTTAAGAGCGCGGCTCGTGGCGGGCATGGTGTACACGTGCCCTGACCAGCAGTATTGATCAAGCACCACATGAGGCACAAAATCTTTATGCGGAATGTCCTTCTACCTGCCATCGCATTGACCAACCGGCTCGGTTACACGCACAAACTCGCACTGCTGGGCGCCCTCTCCCTGCTTGCCACCTCGGTGGTGACCTATAAACTTCTGGTCAGTTATGACCTGACCATCAACAATTCACGCCGCGAACTGGAGGGTTTGGCCTTGATCAAACCTTTTTCCAGAGTCGTGCAACTGGCCCAGCAGCATCGCGGCCTTTCTGCCGGCGAGCTCAGCGGCATCCGCTCCATGCACAAAAACCGCGCTGATGTTGAGCTTGATTTAACCCGCACAATAGCGGTGCTGGAGAACAAGCTGCCCGCGCAGCTTGCATCCAGTCCGGACTGGCAAAAAATCAGGAGGCGCTGGGACAAGCTGCGCAACAACGGCCTGGACTGGAAAGCCGAGGATAATATTTCCGAGCATACGCTGTTGATCCAGGAGGTGCTGTCGATTGAGGTTGCCACTGCCGATGCATATGGCCTCACCCTGGATCCGGAGATCAGCTCCAGCTACCTGATAGACACCATGCTCAACAGGCTACCCGATGCCATAGAGCACCTGGGGCAAATCCGCGCCTATGGCACCCTGTTGCTGCAATCTGGAAAGCGTGGCAACGAGGCGCAAATCCAGAATATTCGCGGGCTGGTTGCCCAGCTTGAAGACGCGCTGCCACAGCTGATGAGCAACATCAACAAATCGACTTTTTACAATCCGGCGCTGCAAAACTCCCTGCCTGCCGCATCAAGCGATTTTGCCAACTCTACAGCGACGATGATCAATCTGCTGCGCGAGGATGTTTTCACCGGGCGCTTTGCCACCCGGCCTGGAGATTTCTTTGCCCTGAGCACCACGCTGATAGACAGCAAGTACGCACATTTGACGGAAACCATATTGCCCGAGTGCGAAGCGCTGATACAGGCGCGTATAGACCGGACGGACCGCGAGTTTGACACAATAGTTTCCATCGTCCTGATCCTGCTGCTGGTCGTCATATATTTTGCGACCGGCATCTATTACGCCACCATAAACAGCATACAGTCGCTGGTGCTTTCGGCTCACGCCTTTGCCAGGGGTGATACAAACAGGCGCATCCGGCTGCAGACCCGGGATGAGTTCAAGCTCTTGGGCGACAGCTTCAACGAGATGGCGAGCGGCTTCAACAGCCTACTTGACCAGCGCAAAAAATCCGAGGAACTGATCTGGAAGCAGGCCAATTACGACCTGCTGACAAGCCTGCCCAACCGCGCCATGTTTCAGGACCGTATCGAACAGGAAATCAAGAAAGCGCACCGTGGCGATTTCCAGCTGGCTCTGCTGTTTATCGATCTCGACGGCTTCAAGGAGGTCAATGACACGCTGGGGCATCACATAGGCGACATGCTGCTGGTGCAGGCGGCACAGCGCATTGTCGCCTGTGTGCGCGAAATTGATACCGTGGTACGCCTGGGCGGGGATGAGTTTGCCGTTATCCTGTCCGAGCTGGACGACGCCAGCAGCATACTGCGCATAGTGCGCGACATCCTGCGCCAATTGTCTGATGGCTACCAGCTGAATGACGAAATGGTGCATATATCGGCCAGCATAGGCATCACCCTGTATCCGGACGATGCAACGACTGCCGACGTCCTCCTCAAGAATGCCGACCAGGCCATGTATGTCGCCAAGAATGACGGGCGCAACCGCTTTGAATTCTTCACCAGCTCAATGCAGCAAGCCGCACAAAGCAGATTGCGCCTGATCAATGACCTGCGCTCCGCATTGGCCGAGAACCAGTTCAAGGTTTATTTCCAGCCTATCGTGAACCTGTCCACCGGCCGTATCGACAAGGCAGAAGCTCTAATACGCTGGTACCACCCCCAGCAGGGCATCATCAGCCCGACAAAATTCATTCCCCTGGCCGAAGAAACCGGCCTGATCATCGAGATTGGCAACTGGGTATTCAAGGAAGCGGCGCGCCAGGTGAAACAATGGCGGAATACCTATAACCCGGCGTTGCAAATCAGCGTAAACATGTCGCCCAGACAATTTCACAGCGCCGACAACCAGTGTTACAAAACCTGGTTCACAAACTTGCTTGAACTGAAAATGCCCGGGCAAAGCATAGTGATTGAAATTACCGAAGGCTTGTTGCTGGGCGCAGAAAACAATGTGATAGAAAAATTGCTCGAGTTCCGCAATGCAGGTATACAGATTTCAATTGATGACTTTGGAACCGGCTATTCATCGCTGTCCTATCTCAAGAAGTTTGATATCGACTACATCAAGATAGACCAGTCCTTCGTGCGCGACCTGGCAACAGACCCGAACGACATGGCGCTATCCGAAGCCATTATCGTGATGGCCCACAAACTCGGGCTGAAAGTCATCGCGGAAGGCGTGGAAACCGAAATTCAACGCAACCTGCTCGCGGCCGCAGCATGCGACTACGCACAGGGCTACCTTTATTCCAAGCCCGTCTCAGCAACTGAATTCGAGACACTGCTTAAAGAAAACCAGGCAAAATTTTCCGCCACCCAGCCCTGCATTCTTTAATTGCCGCAGCTGATGCGGGCCGGATGAGTGCAGCAATTGCCCCACCCATCCCGGCATAGTCAATTTATTTCACTTCAACCCTGTCTATCACCCAGCGCCCGGGCATATCCCCAGGCACCAGGGTGAAGTTGATCCGCGCACCCGGCTGCAGCTTGTCCAGCAAGGCTGCGCGGCTGACCGCAAAATCCATGGTCATGCCCGGCCAGTTCAGTGATGCAATCGGCCCATGCTCCAGTTTTACCCTCAGCTTCTCGCGCTCGGTCGCCACCACCTTGCCCGTGCCCTGATGCGTGGCCTGCGTCACCTTGCCCTGCGCATGCGCCCCGGCGTGGGTCTCGGCCCATACAGGCGCGGCGCCCAAGGCCAATAACAATGTTGCTGCCAGCATTTCATTTCTCATGGTCTACTCCTTGTCGTTGCGAAATCAGTTTTTTGTAATTGCAGCTCTTTCACTAGCACATAAATCACCGGAATTACCAGCAGGGTCAGCACGGTGGAGGTCACCATCCCACCCACCATGGGCGCGGCGATGCGGCGCATCACTTCCGAGCCGGTGCCGCTGCTCCACAGTATGGGCAGGAGTCCGGCCATGATGGCGGCGACGGTCATCATCTTGGGGCGCACGCGCTCCACCGCGCCCTGCATCACCGCAGCATACAAATCTGCGATGCTGGTTCGCTTGGCAGCACGGTTTTCATTCCAGGCATTATCCAGATAGACCAGCATCACCACGCCGGTCTCCGCCGCCACCCCGGCCAGCGCAATAAAGCCCACCGCCACCGCCACGCTCAGGTTATAGCCCAGCAGCCACAGCAGCCACACCCCGCCCACCAGCGCGAAGGGCACGGACAGCAGCACAATCATGCTTTCCGTGATGCTGCGGAACTGCAGGTAAAGCAGCAGGAAGATCAGCACCAGGGTGAGCGGAATGACGATCTTCATTTTCTCCGCCGCGCGCTGCATGTATTCAAACTGGCCGCTCCAGGTGACGTAGTAGCCAGGCGTGAATTTTACCTGCGCACTCACCGCCTGCTGCGCGCGCGCAACGAAGCCGCCAAGGTCGGATTCGCGCGTATCCACGTAGATATAGGCCGACAGCAGAGCGTTTTCGGTGCGGATATTGGGTGCGCCCTGCGCCAGCTCGATACGCGCCAGCTGCCCCAGCGGCAGCATGGCGCCATCCGGCGTAGCCACCAATACCTGGCTGGCGATCATCTGCGGTGTTGCGCGCAACTCGCGCGGGTAACGCACGATCACGGCAAAGCGTTCGCGCCCGGCCACCATGGTGGTCACCATCTCGCCCCCCAGCGCGGTTGCCACCACTTCCTGCAACTCGCCGGTGTTCAGGCCATAACGCGCCAGCTGTGCGCGGTCTGGTTCGATGTTGAGGTAATAACCGCCGGTGAGGCGCTCGGCATAGGCGCTGGAAGTACCCGGCACCTGGCGCACCACGCCTTCAATCTCGCGCGCCAGCCGCGCCAGTTCGTTGAGGTCCTTGCCGAACACCTTGATGCCTACCGGCGTGCGTATGCCGGTGGAGAGCATGTCTATGCGCGCCTTGATCGGCATGGTCCACGAGTTGGCCACCCCGGGGAATTGCAGAGACTTGTCCATCTCGGCGATCAACTTCTCGGTGTTCATACCCTTGCGCCATTCGCTCTCAGGCTTGAGGTTGATCACCGTCTCGAACATCTCCAGCGGCGCCGGATCGGTCGCCGTCAGCGCCCGCCCGGCCTTGCCGTACACCGTAGCCACCTCGGGGAAACTCTTGATGATGCGGTCCTGCGTCTGCATCAGCTCGGCCGCCTTGGTCACCGACATGCCGGGCAGGGAAGCGGGCATGTACAGCAGCGTGCCCTCGTTCAGCGTCGGCATGAACTCGCTGCCCAGCTTGCTCCACGGATAAATCGTGGCCAGCATCAGCAGCAGCGCACCCGCAATCACGGCTGGCTTGTAGCTGAGTGCAGTCGTCAGCAGCGGGCGGTACACCGCGATCATGCCGCGATTCAGCGGGTTTTGCGCTTCCGGGCGAATGCGGCCGCGGATGAACAGCAGCATCAACACCGGCACCAGTGTCACCGACAACAGCGCCGCAGCGGCCATGGCAAAGGTCTTGGTAAAGGCCAGCGGTGCGAACAGACGGCCTTCCTGGGCTTCCAGGGTGAAGACGGGCAGGAAGGAAACGGTGATGATGAGCAGGGAGAAAAACAGCGGCGGGCCGACTTCTTTGCATGCTTCCAGGATGGCGCTGGCGCGCAAATCAAATGCTAACCCCTCCCGGCCTCCCCTTGTCAGGGGAGGAGTGGCGGCGCCCTCCCCTGACAAGGGGAGGGATGGGGAGGGGTTTGCAGCCCGCTCCAGATGCTTGTGCGCGTTCTCCACCATCACTATCGCCGCATCCACCATCGCGCCCATCGCAATTGCAATCCCGCCCAAACTCATGATGTTGGAGTTCAGCCCGAGCAAACGCATGGCGATAAAGCTCATCAGTATGCCTATGGGCAGCATGATGATGGCGACCATTGCACTGCGCGCATGCAGCAGGAACAGCAGGCACACCAGCGCCACGATCAGGCTTTCTTCCAGCAGCGTGCTCTTGAGGGTGG
This sequence comes from Nitrosomonadales bacterium, assembly GCA_023259065.1. Taxonomy (GTDB): domain Bacteria; phylum Pseudomonadota; class Gammaproteobacteria; order Burkholderiales; family Gallionellaceae; genus 39-52-133. The sequence continues at coordinate 44,509 of JAHFQY010000003.1, read as the reverse complement.
CGATGGCGCGGTAGATCAGCTCGGAGCGGTCATACACCGCCTCTACCTTCACACCCTGCGGCAGCCCGGGGGCCAGCTCCGCCAGCTTGGCCTTGATACTGGCGATGACTTCCAGCGCGTTCTGGCCATAGCGCGCAACCGCAATGCCGCCGGCCGCCTCACCTTCGCCGTTGAGCTCGGCCAGGCCGCGCCGTTCGTCCGGCGCCAGCTCCACCCGCGCCACATCGCGCAGCAACACCGGCACGCCCTTGCTGCTGCGCAGCACCAGCTGTTCGATGTCAGCATTCCCGCGCAGATAGCCGCGGCCGCGCACCATGTATTCGTTCTCGGCCATCTCCACGCTGCGCCCGCCCACATCGCGGTTGCTGTCGCGTATCACCTGGGTGACGCGGTTAAGCGGGATGCCATAGGCCTGCAGCTTGCGCGGGTCGACCACTACCTGATATTGCTGCACAAAGCCGCCGATGCTGGCCACCTCGGCCACGCCCTGCGCCTTGGTCAGCTGGTAGCGCACATACCAGTCCTGCACCGTGCGCAATTCGGCCAGGGTGTGCTGTGCGCCGGTCAGCACATACTGGTAAATCCAGCCCACCCCGGTGGCGTCCGGCCCCAGCGCCGGTGCAACGCCGCGCGGCAGGTTGCCGCTGGCGCTGTTGAGGTATTCCAGCACGCGCGAACGCGCCCAGTAGATGTCGGTGCCGTCTTCAAAGATGACGTACACAAAGGAGCTGCCGAAGAAGGAGAAGCCGCGCACCACCTTGGACTTGGGCACGGCCAGCAGCGCGGTGGTGAGCGGGTAGGTCACCTGGTCTTCCACCACCTGCGGCGCCTGGCCGGGGTAGTCGGTGTACACAATCACCTGCACGTCGGACAGGTCCGGCAGCGCATCCAGCGGCGTTTTCACCACTGCATAAACGCCTGCGGCAACCAGCAGCGCCGTGCCTATCAGCACCAGCGCGATATTGCGCGCCGACCACTCAATGATGTGCTTGAGCATGCTCGCCTCCCTGTTGTCCCGCAGCAGATGGGGCGGACTGCATGCCCGACAATGCCGCGCGCAAATTGCTTTCCGCATCGATGAGGAAGTTGGCGCGGCTCACCACCATCTCGCCCTCGCCCAGGCCTTCCAGCACCTCTGCCCACTCCTCGTTGCGCTGCCCCAGCTTGACGCTGCGCGGCTGGAAGCGGCCTTCCGCGACCTGCACCAGCACGGTCTGGCGGGCGCCGCTGTCGATTACCGCCGCCAGCGGCAGGCTCAATACCTTTTGCTTCGCACCGGTTTCTATCTGCACTGCGGCAAACATGCCGGGACGCAAACGCCCGCTGTGGTTGTTCAACTCGACACGCACACGCAGGGTGCGCGTCATCTCGTTCAGCACCGGCGCGACAAAGCTGATGCGGCCGCTAAATTCCTCGCCGGGATAGGCGTCCACGCTGACGTCAACTTTCTGCCCAGTGTGCAAGCCGCCCTGATCCTGCTCTGCCACCTCGGCCTGCAGCCACACGCCGGACAGGTCAGCCAGCCGGAACAGCACCTCGCCCGCGGCAAAGCGCGCACCGTTGATGGCTTTCTTTTCCAGCACCACACCGCTGATGGGCGCGCGCAACAGTAGCTGCGTCGCGCCTTTGTCATCATGGGTCAAATCCTGTGTGGCGATGCCCCAGTTGCTCAGGCGCAGGCGCGCGCTCTGCTCCACCTCGGCCAGGCCGGATTCGCGCGCCAGCTGGTATTCGCGCACTGCACTCTCCAGCTCCGGGCTGTACACCGACAGCAGCGGCGTGCCGGCGCTGACCTGCTGCCCGGTCTGGTTCACGTTGAGTTTCACCACCCAGCCGTCGAAGCGCGGCGCCACCCACTGCTGTTTGCGCTCGTCCACTTCCAGCATGCCGGTCGCCCTTACCTTGCGCTGTAACGAGCGCATAGCCACCGCCTCGGTGCGCACGCCCAGCAGCTGTATCTTCTCGGGTGACACGGTCACCGTGCCGCCAGATTCGTCCTCGCCCTCGTACACCGCGATGTAATCCATGCCCATGCTGTCCTGCTTGGGCACGGGCGAGGTGTCGGGCTGGCCCATGGGGTTGCGGTAGTACAGAATCTTGCGCGGTGCATCAGCCGCCTTGGCAGCGCCCTGCGCAGACTGCGCATGCGTGCCGAAGTAATATCCGGCGTAAGCGAATCCAGCCAGGGCCAATACAAGGGCCAGTATCTTTGCTTGTTTCATAACTCTTCTCCTATCAGGCGCTCTATTTCTGCCAGATGCAATTGTTGAGCGAGTTGCGCATCCAGTTCGTCGGCGCGGTTGCGCTGCAGCTCGCGGCGCGCCTGCCACAGCGTGGCGTAATCCATATTGCCGTTCTGGTATCCGGACAACACGCTCTTGTAGGCCAGCTCGGTAAGCGGCAGGGTTTGTGTGCGTATCAGCTGCAGTTGTTCGCTGGCGGCACGCAGGGCGGCGCCGTGCTCGCTGATGTCGGCGGCCAGCGCCTGAGCCAGCGCCTGCTCGCGCGCCTGGCTGGCGGAGAGTTGCTGCGCCGCTTCATGCCGGTGTGCGCTGTGCGCGCCCTGCTGCAGCGGGATGGTGAATTCCAGCATGGCGTCCCAGCTGCTGATGCTGTCGCCGCGCTGTATGGGTGAAATCGCCACGACGAAATCTGGCGTCTGGTTTTTTTGCGTCAACTCCATATTGGCCTGCGCCGCGCTGCTCTGTGCGCTCTGGCTGAACAGCTGCGGGCTGGATTCCTGCAGGCGTTGCTGCAGATAAGCATCTTCCAGTTTTGCCGCCTGGGGAACAGGCGGCAGTTGTTGCGGCTCGGCCAGCGGTGCATTGACGGGGCGATTGAGCAGTGCGTTGATGCGCGCCCGGGTGCGCTGGTATTCGGCCTGCAGGGTAAAGCGCTCGGATTGCAGCGCCGCCACATCCAGCTGCGCCTTCAGCCAGTCCTGCTGCTTGCCCAGGCCGCGCTCGTAGCGTTCCTGCGCCAGCTTGGCGGCGCTGGCGGCAAAGCCGCTCAGGTCCTGGTTCAGCTGCAGTGCGTTATGGGCGCGGTAATACTGCGCGAAGGCCAGCTTCAGGCGGCTGCGCAGCTCGGCGCGCACGCCGCGCTGCTGCTCCTGCATCTGTTTGGCGCCGGCTTCGGCTGCCTGCTTCTGCGCATCGCGCTTGCCCCAGCCCGGCAGGGGTTGCAGGTAGGAATACTTCACCGCACCCACGCGGCTGGGGTTGAGGGTGACGCCGCCGGGCTGGTTGATGTCCTGCCACTCGATGCGCACGCTGGGGTCGGGCAACACCCCGGCTGCCTCACTGCGCTGCTCTGCCGCACTGCTCTCCAGCCGTGCCACATTAAGCTCGGCGCTGTTGTCTTCCAGGTACTGCAACAGCCCCGCCATGTCCGCGCCGGGCACGGACGCAGCCGCCAACAGCGGCGGGCTGCACAGCAGCAAAATGAATGTGATGAATAGTCTTTCCATGATGGTTCTCCAGTAAGCTTTTCTCTCCCGCACAGGGAGGAAAACAAGCGCGCGTGACAGTGCGCGCCTGGCGGAGAACGGCTAAATCAGGAAGGTGCAGAAACGGATGGAGATGGGCGGGCCGCTGTTGAAAGCAAGCCGGTCGGAATTGAAACGGGGAGTATTTGAAATGGGTGCTGCTGGCACATCCAGCACCAGCACGGTACTGCTGGAAGGCAGGAATACCGGTGTTGCCTGCTCTGCGCTGATCTGGTCGGCCTGGGTGCAATGCACCAGGCAGGCATTCTTGTTTTCGCCCGGCTGCTCGTGGCAGGGCATGTGCTCCTCGCCCTGCATCGCCATCCCTTCCATGGCGGGCGCAAAAGCCTGTACCGGATCGGCCACGGGCATGACACAGGCTTGCGCCGCCACCATGCCCTGCGCAAACAGCAGCAACGCCAGCGTAGCGCGGGCGAGATTGCGTATGTGTGCCGTGGTGAAATGCATGGACTGTTGCCTTGGACTTTATGGTGAGAATGATGCCACAATACGCCTCGGACGGGAATCAAGCCATTCCCCCTCATTCTCTCGGAGCGCCCTTGTCGTGTTAAGTTCCTTTGCCTCAGCCGAATTCGTTACCTGGTTCCGCTCAGTAGCGCCCTATATCAACGCCTTTCGCGGCAAGACCTTTGTGGTCGCGTTTGGCGGCGAGGTGGTGGCCGACGGCAAGTTTGTCGAGCTGACGCACGACCTCAACCTGCTCGCCAGCCTGGGCGTGCGCCTGGTGCTGGTGCACGGCGCGCGCCCGCAAATCGAACAGCATTTGTCGCACAGCCAGATCGATGACCGCTACCACCATGGTATCCGCCTCACCGACGCCGCCACCATGCTGTGCGTAAAGGAGGCCGTGGGGCGCGTGCGCTTCGAGATCGAGGCGCTGTTGTCTATGGGTCTGGCCAATTCACCGATGGCGAATGCCGACATCCGCGTGGCCGGCGGCAACTTCATCACCGCGCAACCGATAGGCGTGATCCACGGCGTGGACCTGCTGCACACCGGCTGCGTGCGCAAGGTGGACGCAGCCGCCATCCGGGACAGGCTGGCGTTCAACGAGGTGGTGCTGCTGTCACCGCTGGGTTACTCGCCCACCGGCGAAGTGTTCAACCTCACCCTGGAAGACGTGGCCACTGCCACCGCCATTGCGCTGGACGCCGACAAGCTGGTGTTCCTGATGGACACCGACGGCGTCACCGACAAGAAGGGCGAGCTGCTGCACGAGCTGACCATAGCCAACGCCAACACCGTACTCAACGGCAAGCGCAAGCTGCCCGACGACGTGGCGCTGTTCCTGCCCTGCGCCGTGCGCGCCTGCGAGGCGGGGGTGGCGCGCACCCATTTGATCAGCCGTCATCTCGACGGCGCCGTGCTGCAGGAGCTGTTCTCCGACAGCGGCGTGGGCAGCATGGTGGTGGAAAGCTCGCTCAACACCCTGCGCGACGCGACGATAGATGATGTCGGCGGCATCCTGCAGCTGCTGCAGCCGCTGGAAGCCGAGGGCATACTGGTAAGGCGCAGCCGCGAATTGCTGGAGCGCGAGATCGAGCGTTTTGTAGTGCTGGAGCATGACCACCGCATTATCGGCTGCGCCGCGCTGTATCCGTTTCCCGACGAGAAAACGGCCGAGCTGGCCTGCCTCGCCATCCAGCCCGCCTACCGCCGCCATGGCTACGGTGACGCCCTGCTGCAGCACATCAGCGCCGAGGCCAGGGTGCAGGGTCTGCGCAAGCTCATCGTGCTGACCACGCGCACGGCACACTGGTTTGTCGAACGCGGCTTTACCGAGACCGACGTCTCCGAGCTGCCTGCGCAGAAGAAGGTGCTGTACAACTTCCAGCGTCGCTCAAAGGTGTTTGTAAAATCACTCAAGTAACCCCACGTTGGATATGACATTCACAGTAGTGTCATAATCCGGCTTCACAATAATGGAATGGAGAATATAGATGGCAAGAATGATTCACTGCGCAAAACTCGGTCGCGAAGCAGAAGGACTGGATCGACCAACCTACCCCGGTGCACTGGGCCAGCGCATCTACGAAAATGTGTCGAAGGAAGCCTGGGCCGGCTGGATCAAGTTCCAGACCATGCTGGTGAACGAGAACCGCCTCAACCTGGCGGACATCAAGGCGCGCAACTTCCTGGCCGCACAGATGGAGAATTACTTCTTCGGCGAATCGTCGCAGATGCCACCGGGCTACGTTCCGCCCGCCAAGTAAGCAAGGAGCCTCGCGTGGGCAAGAAATTTCCGGCACAGCAGTTTCTCAACCGCGAACTCGGGCTGCTGGAATTCAACCGCCGCGTGCTGGCACAGGCTGAAGATGTGCGTGTTCCGCTGCTGGAGCGCCTGAAGTATCTGTGCATCGTCAGCAGCAATCTGGATGAGTTTTTTGAAATTCGTGTCGCCGGCCTGAAGGAGCAAATCGGCCTGGCAGGCGTGGCCGTGGGCGCGGACGGCATGGATGCGCAGCATGTGTTTGACCTGGTGTGCAAACAGGCGCACCAGATCGTCGAGCGCCAATACCAGATACTCAATGACGACATCCTGCCCGCACTCGAACAGCAGGAAGTGCGTTTCCTGCGCCGCACCAGCTGGAACGAAGCGCAACGCACCTGGGTAAAGAATTTTTTCTTCAACGAAGTGATGCCGGTGCTGACCCCGATCGGGCTAGACCCGGCACATCCCTTTCCGCGCGTACTCAACAAGAGCCTGAACTTTGCCGTGGAGCTGCAAGGCAAGGATGCCTTCGGGCGCAACTCGACCCGCGCCATCGTGCAGGCGCCGCGGGTGTTGCCGCGCACCATACCACTGCCGCCCGAGATCAGCGGCTGCAAGCACGGCTTTGTGTTTCTTTCCTCCATACTGCACGCCCATGTGGGCGAGCTGTTTGGCGGCATGGTGGTGGCCAGCTGCCACCAGTTCCGCGTCACGCGCAACAGCAACCTGTTTGTGGATGACGAAGAAGTAAAAAACCTGCGCACCAAATTGCAGGGCGAGCTGCCGCAGCGTCACTTTGGCAATGCCGTGCGCCTGGAAATTACCGATAACTGTTCGGAGCAGACCGCTGAATTCCTGCTGCAGCAATTTGAACTGAGCGCGGATGATCTGTATCGCGTCAATGGGCCGGTGAACCTGGTGCGCCTGATGGGCATCCCCGATCTGGTCGCGCGCGATGATTTGAAGTTTCCGCCCTTCGTGCCCGGCGTGCCCAATGTGCTGCAGAAAAAGGGCGCGGACATGTTCAAGGTGATACGCAAGAGCGACATCCTGCTGCATCACCCGTTCCAGTCATTCAAGCCGGTCATCGACTTTATCCAGCAGGCGGCCACCGACCCCGGCGTGGTAGCCATCAAGCAGACTGTATACCGCACCGGTGTTGATTCCGCGCTGATGGAGGCGCTGATAGTAGCGGCGCGCATGGGCAAGGAAGTCACCGTGGTGGTGGAACTGCTGGCGCGCTTTGACGAAGAAGCCAATATCAACTGGGCTGCCCGTCTGGAAGAAGTGGGCGCGCATGTGGTGTATGGCGTAGTGGGCCACAAGACACATGCCAAGATGCTGATGGTGGTGCGCCGCGAGGATGGCAAGCTGCGCCGTTACGTGCACCTGGGCACCGGCAATTATCACCCGCGCACGGCGCGCTTTTACACCGACTTTGGCCTGTTCACCAGCAATGAGGAAATCTGCGCCGATGTAAATGAGGTGTTTGTGCAGCTCACCAGCCTGGGCAAGGCGGGAAAGCTGCACCATTTGTGGCAGTCACCCTTCACCCTGCACAGCCAGGTGCTGGACGCGATTCAGCGCGAGACCAAACTGGCGCGCGAGGGCCAAGCCGCGCACATCATTGCCAAGATGAATTCCCTGCTGGAGCCGGAAATCATTACGGCACTGTACGAGGCATCACAGGCCGGGGTGAAAATCGAATTGATCGTGCGCGGCGTGTGCGCCCTGCGCCCCGATGTGAAAGGTTTGTCCGACAACATCAGCGTGCGCTCGGTTATCGGTCGTTTCCTGGAGCACACGCGCATCTTTTATTTTGGCAACAACGGCGCCAATGATGTGTATCTGTCCAGCGCAGACTGGATGGACCGGAATTTCTTCCGCCGTATTGAAGTGTGCTTTCCCGTGCTCGACAAGAAGCTGAAGAAACGCGTGCTCGATGAGGGGCTGAATATCTATCTGCGCGACAACCACCAATCCTGGATCATGGATGCAGACGGCCACTACAAGCAGAATCCCTCACGCCGCAGCGCACCCAAGTGCGCCCAGCTGCTTTTGCTGCAGGACTTGAGCAAGCATCCGGTCACGGAACCGGAAGCCGGCTAGTGTTGCGTTACTTTTCTGCCTGACTGCCTGCGGGGCGACCGGTTTTAATTTTTTCCAGGCTGGCCACAGCCTGTAGCAGTTGAGCGGCGCTCAACTTGGCCAAGGCCTGCAAACCGACGCGCAACAACTCGCTTTTCTTCACGTGCACGCCCGCCTTCAGGCACAGCTGTTTCAGCTCGCCTATCCTGGCGTAATCATTCTGCGGCATGCTGAAGCTGTCGCGCACCACCTTGATTTTCCCGCCCGCCTTCTTGTCCTTTTTGGTTTTTTTCTCATGCGCCTTCGCCACCACTGCCGGCTTTATTGCGGGCTTGGCTGGCGTGCGCTTGGCCGTTGCGCTTACCTTGGCGGCAACCGGTTTTCTGGCCGCAATCTTGCGCACGCTTGCGCCCGGTTTTGGCTGTGCTGTCCTGCTGGTTCTGGGTGCGCTTTTCTTCACGGTCATGTTGCTCTCCTGAATGATTTGATTCTGGTAAAAACAGTATATACGGTATATTCTTCCAGCCGAAATGTAATATTTCCCAGGAGTTGCCATGGAACTCATACTGTGGCGCCATGCCGAGGCTGCCGATGGCATTCCCGACCTCGAGCGCGCGCTCACCGACAAGGGGCTGAAACAGGCTGAGCGCATGGCCGCCTTTCTGCGCGAGCGCCTGCCGCAGGACACGCGCATCCTGGCCAGCCCAGCCAGGCGCACGCAGCAAACCGCTCATGCGCTGACCAGGCACTTCACTACCGAGCCGGCCCTTGCTCCCAACGCTACCGTAGGCGCATTGCTCAAGGCCGCCAATTGGCAGCATGGTGATGGCTGCGTTCTGATTGTCGGCCACCAGCCCACCCTGGGCGCGGTGGCTGCACACTTGCTATGCGCCAGCAACGCCAGCTTCAGCGTCAAGAAGGGCGCCGTATGGTGGCTGGCACGTCGCACCCGCGAGGGCGATACGCAGACCAATTTGCGCTTGGTGATTGCGCCCGATCAGTTATAACCTTCAGGAGAACTATCATGTTTGAATCTGCAGAACTCGGTCACAAGATAGACAAAGCCACTTACGATGCCGAGGTGCCCAAGCTGCGTGTAGCCCTGCTCGACGCGCAGTTTGACTTGGCCCAGAAGGCCAGCTTCCCCGTGATTATTCTGGTGGGCGGGGTAGACGGCGCGGGCAAGGGCGAGACGGTCAACCTGCTGAATGAGTGGATGGACCCGCGCTTTATGCAGGCCCATGCCATGGGCTCCCCCTCGGATGAAGAATTGCAGCGTCCGCAGATGTGGCGCTTCTGGCGCGCCTTGCCGCCCAAGGGCAAGATCGGCATGTTTTTCGGCTCCTGGTATACCGCTCCCATCGTGCAGCGCGTCATGGGCAAGACCAAGGCCAGCCAGCTTGCCCAGAGCATAGACCAGATCAACCGCTTTGAAAAAATGCTCACTGATGAGGGCGCGCTGATACTCAAATTCTGGTTTCACTTGTCCAAGGATGCGCAGAAGAAGCGCCTCAAGTCACTGGAGAAAGATTCCAAGACACGCTGGCGCGTCACCGATACCGACTGGGAACGCTTCAAGATTTACGACAAGTTCCGCAAGGTTTCCGAGCATGCGCTGCGCGAAACCAGCACCGCAGAGGCGCCGTGGATGGTGGTAGAGGGCACCGATCCGCGCTATCGCGGGCTGACTGTGGGCAAGATCCTGCTGGAAACGTTGCGCAAGCGCCTGGATCATCCGGCCAAGACAGCCGCTGTCAAAGGCGCGCCGCTGCAAGCACCCATCGACAAGCTCGACGTTTTCGACAAACTCGACATGGCGCAGAAGCTGGCGAAAAAAGTGTTTGAGTCCGAACTGGAAAAATACCAGGGCAAACTCAACCTGCTGACACGTGACCCCAGATTTCGCAAGATGTCGGTGATTGCCGTGTTCGAGGGCTCCGATGCCGGCGGCAAGGGTGGCGCCGTGCGCCGCATCACTGCAGCACTGGATGCGCGCCATTACCGCATCATTCCGATTGCCGCCCCCACCGAGGAAGAACGCGCCCAGCCTTATATGTGGCGCTTCTGGCGGCACATTCCGCGCAACGGCGGCGTCACCATATTTGACCGTTCCTGGTATGGGCGCGTGCTGGTCGAGCGCGTGGAGAAGTTCTGCTCAGAGCAGGACTGGATGCGCGCCTACAGCGAAATCAACGACTTTGAAGAGCAGCTGGTAGACAATAAAACCGTGCTGGTGAAGTTCTGGCTGGCCATCAGCAAGGACGAGCAGTTGCGCCGCTTCAAGGAGCGCGAAAAGATCGGCTTCAAGCGCTTCAAAATTACCGCTGAGGATTGGCGCAACCGCGAGAAATGGGACGACTATGAACGCGCCGTGTGCGACATGATAGACCGCACCAGCACTGAAATTGCGCCCTGGACGCTGGTGGAGGCCAACGACAAGAACTTTGCGCGCATCAAGATACTGAAGACCCTGTGCCAGCAAATCGAGGCGGCAATGAAAAGGAAAAAATAATTTATACTTCGCGGTTCATTTCACTTAAAGGATTTGCCATGAAGTTTCTCCGTATCTCTGCTGTGTTTTTTGCCCTGGCCGTGCTCTCTGCCTGCAGCACGGTGCAAGTAGGCCGCGACTTTGACGTGGGCGTGTTCGCCGCCAAGATCGAGCGCGGCGTCACCACCCAAGCCCAGGTGCGCAACTGGCTGGGCGAACCCACCAGCGTGGGCGTGAGCCTGGCCGTTGATGGCGAGCGTTTTGATGAGTGGGCTTACTACTACGCCGAAGGCGAGCTGCCCGACATGAGCACAGCCAAGGTCAAAATCCTGCAAATCAAGTTTGATACCCAGGGCAAAGTGCGCGCTTACAACTGGTCTGCATCCAAAAAGTAAGACAGAGCAATCCTGCAGGCCGATAAGCTCATAAAAATCAGTTCGATCCGCAGATTACCTCGAAGAGGTTCTTGTGCCCTGCGGGTACACAGATAATCAATTTAATCTGCGTAATCTGCGGACAACTGTCTTTTTTAGTATTCAGCTCAGCAATCCGACTTGTTGCACCAGCACCCACGGACTGATCACCACGGCCCACATGTCGGCATCCTCCTCATACCACGCTGCGGCCTGCTCGTCGCTCACCTTGCCCACCATTCCTTCCTGCAGCCACTGCGCGACTTGCACCTTGTTGTCTGCGGACATCTGATACGCAACTTCGACCAGATCCAGCTTGCTGCTCACCGCAATTGCAGAGCCGCTGGCGAAATAGCGCTGCAGCTCTTTCCACGCTATGCGCGAGGTTTCCAGGTTTACCTTGGCGCGCAGAATTTCTTGTTGGTCTGGTTGGGTCACTGAGTTTCTCTCTTTCTTGTCGGGCGCGTGTGCCCAAATTACTGACTGGCCATCATTATAAAATCGGGCAGTGCCTTGTGCACAATTGCGCCGTGATAAAATGTTCGGCTGTTAACCGAACCATGTCTTGCACCATGAATCTATTGCGAATTAACCTGATCCTGCCAACCTCGTTGTTGCTGCTCTCCCTCAGCGCCTGCCAGACCACCACCTCCGGAGGTGCGGTTGGGGCGAAACGCTCGCAGCTGATGCTGATCTCTTCCGACCAGCTGGAGCAAACCGCCACGCAGAGTTATGCCAAGATGAAAAAGGACGCGGCCGCCAAGGGCACGCTGAATCAGGATCACGCCATGCTGTTGCGCGTGCAGGCCATCGCCAAGCGCCTTGAGCCGCAGACTGCCGTTTTCCGCGCTGATGCGCCGGGGTGGAAATGGGAGGTCAATGTGCTCGGCAGCAAGGAGCTGAATGCCTTCTGCATGCCCGGCGGCAAGATCATGTTCTACTCCGGCCTGATCAATCAACTACAGCTTGGTGATGATGAAATCGCCATCGTGATGGGCCACGAAATTGCCCACGCCCTGCGCGAACATTCGCGCGAGCAGGTGTCGCAGGCGATTGCCGCGCAGGCCGCAATTGACCTGGGCTCGGCTCTGCTGGGCCTGGGCAGCGCCTCATCCGAGGTGGCCGGCACGGTTTATGAAGCTTTGATAGCCACCAAATTCAGCCGCACTGACGAGAGCGAAGCGGACGTCATCGGCCTGGAGCTGACCGCGCGTTCCGGTTACGACCCGCGCGCCGGGGTCAGCCTGTGGAAGAAGATGATGCAGGTCAGCGGCGGCGGCCACCCGCCCGAGTTCATGAGCACGCACCCTGCCGAACAAAATCGCGTGGAGCAGATCGAGGCGTTGCTGCCTACGGTGATTCCGCTTTACGAGAAAGCACGCACTCGCCAGTAAACCCTGATAGTCATCAAGGCTTGCTCAACATCCAGGTCAACCCTGCCAGCGAGCCCAGCAATATGATGACGTGCAGCCACGACCAGACCAGGTAGCGCCGCGCCAGTGTGTCCTGGTCGATATTGCTGATCAGGAACAAACGGCCGTCACGCGGCTGCATCAGGAAATTCATATCGGGCTCTGCGCGCGCCGCTGCCAGGCGCTTTTCCGCCTCGCGCCTGGCGGCCTGGCGCGCCAGCATCCATTCCTTGTCGTCAAATATGCCGTCGTTGTTGAGGTCGAAACGCTCGCGCAGTTTGGGCATGTCCAGCTTCCACTCCGCCAATACCTGTTTCACCTCCTCGTTTAGCGAGCTTTCCACCGTGCTGCCGCCCCTGGTCATGAATTGGCCCAGGGTGTAGACGTAATCCCCGCCGATCAATTTCCATTCCGTGTAGCGATATTGCGCCTCGCTCCAGCTATCCTTGTGCTTGGTATGTATCTCCGCCCCGCTGGGATCGACGATGCACGTGCCGCTGCCGTCATCCAGCAGGAAAGGCTCGCTGGTTTCACCGCTATCGACTATGCTCCACTCGTTCTTGCCGTTTTTTTCCTCGATGCGATAGCGGTACCAAAGGCAGGGCAGACCCCTGAGCTTGCTGATCAGGCGCGGCTCGTAGTCGCGCCCGCGTCCCTGCAGCTCGACATAACCCTGCGCTGCGGAGGCCACGCTGGAGGTTGGCGTGCCGCTGATGATGCGCAGGCGGTGCAGCGATGAATACCATGCGAACAGGCTGATCACGGGCATCAAGCCCAGACAGATCAGCCACGCCTCACGTGTGCCCACGTGAAAGCCCACCCCCAGCAACAGCAACTGCGCGCCGGAAGTAAGCAGCTCCGCATAGCTGCGGCGCAACGAGCTGAACATGGTGTTTTAGCTGAACAGCGATTTCATGTCGACATCGGTTTTCTCGGCGGCGGCAAATTCCAGCAAGGGCTTGCTGGTGAAGTTGAACGCACCGGCTATCATCACGGCGGGAAATTGCTCGATGCCCACGTTGTAGATGTTTACCGATTCGTTATACAGCTCGCGGCGGTCGGCAATGCCGTTCTCCAGCCCGGTGATGCGTGTTTGCAACTGCATGAAGTTTTCATTGGCTTTCAGTTCCGGGTAGGCCTCGGCCACGGCAAAGATGTTGCCCAGGCCCATGCGCAGCGCCCCTTCGGCCTTGCCCAGCGCCTCGATGTCCTGCCCCTCGCGCGCAGTCTGCACTTGTGAGCGCGCCGCAATCACTCGCTGCAAGGTTTCCTGCTCGAACTGTTTGTATTGCTTGCACACCTCTACCAGCTTGGGCAGCTCGTCGTGGCGCTGCTTGAGCAGCACGTCGATATTGGCCCAGGCCTTGCTCACGCCATGCTTGAGCTGCACCAGGTTGTTGTACAGGCTGACAAAGTAGATTGCGGCGATGAGGAGAATAGCGAAGAAAACCAGCATGAAACTCATTGAGCTCTCCTTGAGTAAGTTAACTGTGGGTATTGCAATGCGGGGTGCGTTTACATCATAAAAAAATACGGCGCATTACGGAAATGGCGGCACGCAAATTCAACACACCAGCGCTCCGGCCAAACAATTACTCTTCAATTTCCCACATGCAAACCTGGTTGCGGCCTTTGGATTTGGCACACAACAGGGCGTGGTCGGCCATGTGTATGGTGTCCTGTATGGATATCGCGGTTTTCATCTCCGCCACCCCGAAAGAAGCGGTAATGCTGAGTGATTGACCGTCAGCCAGGGGAATGCTGAGTTGTTCCAGCTTTGCACGCAGGCGATCCAACGTCAGCGTTGCTGCCTGCAGGCTGATATTGGGCATGCAGATCAGGAATTCCTCACCGCCGTAGCGGAAGATGGAATCATATTTGCGCAGTTGCTCGCTTACAAAGTGCACGGCAGCCTGCAATACCTGGTCGCCCGCCGGGTGGCCGTAGCCATCGTTAACCTGTTTGAAATGGTCGATATCCATCATGCAGATGCAGCTGGACAGGCCGTTGCGGTTCATGCGCTCCATCTCCTCGGCCAGCTTGGCAAGCATGGATTGGCGGTTCCACGCACCGGTGAGGTGATCGACCACACAGATACTTTTCACGATTTCAAACTGCAGGCAGCGCACTTTCCATTTGAACGAAATTGCCTGATCCATGAATGCGTCATATTCATCGTAAGTGATTGCACGCCCCGCACTTTGCTTCTGCAGCAGGCCGCGCGCCGCGTCATGCATGGATTTGTGCAGATCGCCAATCACCTGGAATATCGGGCTTGCGCGCAGCTCGGGATGGTTGCCACCCTGGTAGTACCAGCGGCCGAATTTGCACTGGCAATGCGCGTCCGCAGACAAATCGGCCTCCGACGGCGTTTCATTGCAGATCAGGGCGCGGTGCAGCTTTTTCAACCAGGCCAGATGATTCATGATGCCGGTATCCAGATCGCGCAGAATCTGCATGGCGTCATGGGGATTGGAAATCTTGTTGTCAGGTGGCGTATTCATGCTTGTTCCTCGATTATTCGCGGCGATATTCACGCGCCATTCAGATAATTGCCCTTCACCCGCATGTAATGTTCTGCCGAATATTTCAAATAGGCAAACTCCTTGTCTGTCAAGGCGCGCACCGCAACTGCAGGGCGCCCCACATACAGCATGCCGCTTTGCAACACCTTGCCCGGCGACACCAGGCTGCCCGCACCCACCATCACCCGATCCGGAATCACCACATCGTCCATGATGATAGAGCCCATGCCGATCAGGCATTCGTTGCCTATGCTACAGCCATGCAGGATGACCGAGTGACCTATCGTCACATAATCCCCCACGATCAGCGGCGAGCCTTCCGGCTTTTCCGGTGTCTTGTGCGACACATGGCACATGGTCAAATCCTGCACATTGCTGCCGCGCCCGATCACAATGCGGTTCACGTCACCGCGCAGCACAGTGTTGCACCACACCGAACTGTCGTCGCCAATGGTTACATCACCGATGATCTGGCAGGAGGGATGCAGGTAAATGCGGTCGCCTAGTGCAGGTGCTGTATCTAAATATTGGAATTGAGGCATATGAGAAAATATCTCGATAGTCTAATCGTTGGCTATATCACCCCTGATGATAGCTGCTGATTATTTCAGGGGTGGCTGGCCCTGCAATATATTGCCGCGAACGGGGCGCGACAGGAAGGTTCTTTTCAATAACGCGACGGAGAAACGCTGATCACGATTCCATGGAAAAAGGGATACACAACGCGCCATCGTGCAGTATCCAAAGATCAGCTGTGCCCACGTGCCTATCGTTGGTATCCAGTAAATTACCTGCAGCGGCTGCGGAAGTGCAACCAGAAGCAGCAGCAGATACCAGAAGCGTACTTGCACCGGGAATGCAGTGATACTGCGCTCACGCAACATGAAGTGCAGCAACTGAAACATGGTTAGGCCTATGGCGAGGGCAAACCCATTCGGGTATCCGGCAACACCGGCGCTCAGCATGCATGCGGTCACCAGCCAGTACCACCAGCCAATATCTTTGTATTCGATCATGAACATGAATATTTCCTTTTGAATTGCAATGACACCAAGCACTCAGGCCCGGCACTTTGGTTGCAACAAACGCGCCGAATCTAGTGGTGACAGGCGCACAACGCCCTTTGCTTATTGCGCCCCTTTAATTTGGTGCTTGGAGCGACCGCTGGGGCTGCAGCCCCCATGTGACTCAATTCCGTTTGCCATGTTGCGGCGGCGCGAGAACACCTTCGATGATGTCGGTGTTCTGAGCATCAATGATTTTCCATATACCGTTTGTGCGTGCTAAGAGATTCATCAAGATTCCCTTCCTCCCGGGAAGAGCTTCCCCCGCCGGACTGAGGTGGCCGCTCAGTTCCCACGATGAACGCGCAACGGCAACATCCGGCGTCACCAAGCGGATAGCGACTTTGTCTATCGTGAGGCGACTGTTCTTGAACATCGTGGCATGCGTTGCCACGTGAGCGCGCTTGATCTCCTCGCGGCCTTTCCACCACAGACCTACGACGTTTACGAATTCGGCGTCCTCGGCAAACAACTGGGCAAACGCCTCCATATCATGCCTATTCCAGCAATCGCTAAACGCACGAACAACATTCTCGATTTGTTGATTATCGTCACTCATTCTTTTGTCTCCTCTCGTTTCAGGTTATCCAACAGAATTTGTGCCACCCAACATTTGAGCTCACCGGCGAATAAGGAATAATGAAAGCTGGAGCCCTTACATTTTGCATGTCAAATGTAAGGCATCTGACCCTGCAATTTCATTCTGAATTTTATTACTGAAGCGGTATCTGCATCATCTCAGACACCTCAAGCGAGCCGCCAATTTCAAGAAAAGGGCAGGCTTGCGCCATCGATAGTGCGGCCTCCATAGATTCCGCTTTGATAACCGAGAACCCGGACATTGCGCTACTCCCGCCTTCTCTTACAGCACCATTGGAACTTACAGTGTTCGTATCCTTTAATGGAATGGTAGGAATGACAAGTGCGTCACCGAGCGATGCCAACCACTCCACATATTTGCTATGGTGACTCCTGGCTTCCTCCTGGCTGGATGGCTGGTTACCGCCCAGATAAACTAATACGAATTGTTTCATGTTAATTCCTTATCCTCTTTTCAACATATGTTTCAGTGATTCAACAACCCTGGCATACCTGCTTGCGGGGCTTTTATTTTTTACACAGCTCAACAGGAAGCGTTCCCTGCGTTCAGACATCCAGTCCTGTTTGTAGGCATCATTGCCCGTCAGAAAGTCGATCTCCTCCACCCTGTCGGTATCGATCACGTACTCCATCAGGAAACTGGTCAGTATTGAACCCGTTGAATACTGCCTCCACGCCTTATCATACGCAAGTCTGTATATGCTCGCTTTGCCGTGGCGTACAAACCAGAGCTGTGCAGCGACGGGCTGCCCCTTGATATACAGAATCGCAAGCCTGGACCAGCCCACCCTTGAAAAGTCCTCTACAAAGCAATCCTGAAAGCCCGCATTGCTGATCTCATTCTGCTTCCAGCTGGCATTGTAGACCACATAGTAATCGGGCATGCCGCGCAGCACTTCATCCCCGATAAAAAGGCGAATTTTGTAACCGTGCTCGCGTTCAAGTTTGCGCTGCTTGCGGGAGATGGTATTGCGCAACTGGGCAGGGCGACCCGCCATATACTCCGCATACGACTGTCCCTGCAGGCGATAAGTCCAGTTATAGAGCCGGAAAATATGTTCACAGCTAAATCCGGCTGTTTCCAGGAATCTCTTCAAGCCATTTATCTTGCCATCATCGTCGGCAACCGGCTCCAGCAGCAATCCTTTAAGCGGTAACTGACTCAAAGCCTGGGCCAGGCAGGAGAGCACCCGCTCTTGATCATCATCCGCAAGCAACAGGCTATATAGCGGAGTAAATCCGTGCCGGAGAGAGTACCAGGTCTTGCTCCCGGCGCTCTCCATCAAGGGCAGAATCGCCATCACCCTGTTCCCGTCCACCACGCAGGCCAACACCATGGTGTGATCATCATCCAGTGCAGTGGTAGTCAGGCACTCAAACCACGGGCGCGAGAAAAAGATACTGTCTTTCTCTCCCTGCACAAAGAGTGCATCAGCACTCTCTGGTAGCTGCTTCCAGTCGGAATAACGGACAAACTTCATCAAGAAACCAGGCTTACGCTAATCGCCGAAGGGATCATCAGAAACAAAGATGTTGAGATAGGGAGCATAGGTTAATGCAGCGCCTTGAAACTGACCCAGCGCATCGAACGCATGTATCACTTGCGCCTGGCAGGCCTCATTTTGCGGTTCTGCTTTCAGTGCTTCCAGAGATGATAGCAGGAGCTTGATAACCTGCGCATCCATATACCTCTCTAACATTTGAAGTGCGATGTCGATATCAGCAACTTTAATGGATTGCAGCTTCTTGTTGTTACGCAATTTACCTACCACTGTTTATTACTCCTTGCACATAACGTGAAGCCATTCCCGCGTGAGCAGGGTTAGCGGGTTTGGGGCCATAGCCTGGGATTGCGGACATCATGTAACACTGCCAGGACACTGATGAGATTGCCCCTCACGGCATAGAACAAACCGTAAGGAAAGCGGGGAAGGAGAGCGCGGCGAACATTGGGAATGACTTCAGCATAAAGCAGGGGGGCTTGCTCCAGACGTTTCAACTGCAACTCCATTGCGGCGATAAATTCATCACCGAGGCCGGGACTCTGCAACTCATACCATTCTTGAGCCTCGCCAATTTCACGCAACGCTCGCGCATAAAATTTCAGGCGGAACGCCATGAACCATCTTTAAGGCGGGCTTTCACTTGATCCCAGGAATAGCCAGCTTCCGGGTTTGCCTCGAACTCCGCCAAACGTGCTTCGAGTTCAGCCTTGAGTGCGGGTGAAATTTCCACCGCCTCGGGAACCGCAGCAACACTGTCCCAGATAAGCTCAACAAGACGAATGCGTTCCTGTACTGGGAGCTCAAGAATGTCGGAAATGGAGATGGTGCTCATGCGGGCATTGTACTACTTTTCGGAAAGTGCGCTAACGCGGAAGCAAAGGGCAGTAGTGAGGCATGGTCATGCATTTCGTGCCCCTTATCTGCATCAATTTGCTCATTCATAGTGCGTCCACATACGCAGGACACGAACGGTTCTCTCTTTGATTAAGACTTCGTACACGATACGGTGCTGAATATTGATGCGGCGCGAGTAAGCACCTGCAAGATCACCGACCAGTTTCTCGAAGGGCGGAGGATTTTTGAATGGATCGTTGGCAAGTACTGCGAGCAATTCTTGCGCCTTTGGTTTGAGGCCGCTTGCAGCAAGTTTTTTTGCATCTTTCATTGCTTGCTTGGCATAAACAATTTCCCACTTCACCACTTAAGCTCTTTCGCACTCTTTGCGAGGGGTTCGGCCATACCTGCCTTTATGGATTCGCGCATACCGGGCACGGCAAGCAGGTACAAGGTTTCTTGAATTGCACTCCAGTCCTCTGCAGAGAGTAGAACAGCACTGCTGCGCTTCCCGGAAATGATGATGGGCTGATGAGATTCAGCCGTTTCATCAATGAGCCGGTACAGATTCGCGCGAGCTTCGCTGGCGGTAAGCGTGTTCATATTGCACCTCACAATATCAAAGATATTGTATGGTACGCTTAAGCGTACGCTACGTCAAGGCGAAGCCGACAAGAAAATCACGTGGTCTAACAATTACATGTCAAATGTAAGGCCTGCCCCGGATTTTCCCTGCGTAGCCTGCTGGTGCAGGGGGCACGCTCATCACTGCAAGCCACCTTGAAGAAAGCCCCGGACAAACTGAACCGGATGCAGCAATGGGTCATGCACCTGTACGGGCGCGTGGGCTACCACAAGACCCTGGTCGCCATCGCCAACAAACACGCCCGGCAGTTATGGGCCTTGCTGGCGAAAGGAGAGACCTACGACCTGGATGCCTGGCAGAAATACGCCATAGGCGAGCAGTCTTGAGTCGGAGAGGAAATTAATGAAGCAACGGAGTCCAAACCACTGCGACAAGAAACGCGATAGCTAAACAGGTCAGACCGACCACTTGCGAACCTGGCTAACCTGATGGGAGCCAACAACCTCGGCAGCTGATCCCTGCTGTGGTGGCAAGCCCGACGAACGAATGAGGGCAAGTGGAGCGGTTTATATCATGGCCCGAACGCAGTTTGTTCAACAAGGCCGATTATGGAAATGCAGTCTGTTCTTGTGACGGCGTACCGCGATAGCAGCAGTGATTTTTATATTTGAAATGCGCTCTGTGCCAAGCAGGGCATTGATGAAACGGAGAAACCCATGTGAGTCTCGAAAATTATCTTGACGGGGAAGTCCTTATGGCAAGGTTAGGTCTTTTTGTGGATTGCGTCATATATTGCAAGCACCACCCAACCACCAACTAAAAATGCCATTACTAATATAAAGGCGCCAACTGTGCTGTTAAAAACTTCACTAGCCCATGGTTCCGTTAGAGCAAGTTTTTGCACTAGTTTAGTTATTAAGACGGCTACAAAAAATGGGAGGAACGTTCCAACAGCCCAACATGCTTTCCGCAAACCTGACGTATGCGGCGATCTGATAATACGAATCATTGGCCAAACAAGCCATACAAAGAAAAATATGTAACCGGCTATTATCCCCATCACATAGACCTAACGTTTGAAATCACCGGCGCTGCGCGGCTTCATCGCGCAGCGTCCGGTGGATTGATGGGTTGGGCCGCAGTCGCGCTGTGCACATTAGGAGTCCTTCAGGCGCATGAACGTCGCAGTGGCGTCTTGAATCTTGAGAAACACCCACTTGTCCTTGATCGCCATTCCTGGGGAGCCGATGGTGTATCGGAGAGGGAGAGCATCATCCCCCTTTGGTATGGAGATCCTCAGCGGGGTCGATGGCAGGTGAGCCGATATTCCAGAGAAGATCGGTAATCCCTTTGACCGATCCCACAAGATGGTTAGTTTGCGTAAAGTCAAATCTACGCCGTCGAGGCTTAGCGTTTCGGTCTCCGTATTCAGTCGAACGTCCGAACTAGGGGCTGCCAACCCTATTCGGCTATCGATGAAGATGTGGATGACGGCATACTCTGCTACCGCTTGAGCTGAATTTGAAATAATTGCAATAAGCTCGATCTCGGAGTAATACGCGCCATCGCCTGATAGCGATACCTTGCTTCCATCGGGAACAAATGAGAACTCAATATCAAGGTCGGGAACTGCTGATCGATTTGCAGTGTCCCGAATTTCGTATTCCTCCATCGGAACCGATTCGAAGTTGAAGCGCTTGTAGAAACGCTTATCCGCTGCTTGGTGCGGAGCTCGGATACTTGCGGGGACAAAAACCACATATGCGACTTTCCCCGGAGAGGTTGTGAGTAGCGGTACTTGATTTACGCGAACGCCGTCGATTCGCCTTTGAATTCTGGAATTGATGACTTGCTCAAGCCATTCCTTCGAAATTTCATTCGGATCAAATCCGACATCAATCTTCGTCGGGACATGCCCATCTTCCTTCATTCCATAAACGATAACGCCGCCAGCGGAATTGGCAAAGGCTGACACGTCTTTGCTGATCTCGTTCTTCCTGCCGTCGGATCGCTGAAGTGCGTCGCATTGCTTGTAGTCGAGTTCAAGCCCTTCTTGAACGCCAAGTCTGATGAGGTCAAGAAGATCCTGTTCGTCCCAATCCCATGCGTTCTGCTTCATTGGTGTTCCGAGTAGGTTAAGTTGCTAAGGTGATGGACTTGAGAAGCCCAACGTAAAGTTAAGGGGCGACGCGCTTCTGTGCGGCGTCCCTCTTGAACGCAATGTTAGGATGCAACATTACATATAGAAGAGGTGTGTTAAAACATCCAGCACAAAAACACTACCGATAATTATCAATACCCAAGATAAAAATGGGGCATAAAAAATATGAACTGCCTTAGGGCCAACAGTACCAAATAATGCTAGCATTGACTCTAGAAAGCCAATTTTATATGGCGATTGCTCGTAACGTTTTTTTATGGCTTCCAATTCTTCTAAATCTTCTTTCCGACTTAATCTATCGAAATGAAGTTTAGCAAAACCCCAGACGAGTAATAATATTCCGCCAATCAATCTATTGGCTAAAACTGTAGTCATGAATGTCCTAACGTAAAGTTGAGGGGCGCCGCGCTTCTGCGGCGTCCCGCTCGAACGCCGGGTTGGGCATGCCTTTGTCTACACACGAGCCCATTACTTTGCAAGCCCTCGCAATATGTCGAGACGATTACTTGGCGCGTTAGGTGACATAAAGTTTGGGATTGTATGCGCATCACGACGAGGCCGACTAAGAAAGACAACAGGCCATTCAGCAATTCTTCTTTTCTTCATGTGTATGTATTGTCCTGGCTCGGGCTCACTTATGTACTCTTCCTGGAGAATTAGAGCGAGAGGTTCTTCAGCACCCTTAGTGTTTTTTGAAAATTTGAGAGCCTCAGCGTAGTCAGCGAAAGGGTAATAATAATCACCGCCATCATCTTCATCTGGGGCACCGTTTTCAGGATGACACCATACCCTGTATTCAAGTACCGCATCCCAAACATAGCCTCCGCCCGCTTTCGCTGTTGCGGGATATGTACCAACTAGATTCAGGTTATCAACTTGTGGATATTGAGGTAACTGTTCCATGTCTATGCCCAACGTAAAGTTAAGGGGCGCGCTTTAGCGCGTCCCGCTTGAACGACGGGTTGGGCCTATATGTACTCAACCGGTTTCCCCTCCGTCAAATAGCCATAAAGTTTGTACCCAACATCTGTTTTTTGACCAGGTACGTGAATGGCTTTCAACGCCGAAAGAACGACAGCATCTTGCTGAGAGGAGCTTACTTTAATTTCAACCCACTCGATGTCCTTATAACCGCCTGCGTAGAAATGGTAGAACCACTCGCCTTCCCAAGGGCTCACGAAGTCGGAATCGGTAGACTTCGTGCGCCATTGCGGATGAAGATTGCCGAGGCCATGCATGGCAAGGCGCAATTCCTCCCACTTAGTATTGTTCATGACCGGATACATGCTCTTCTTCTTTTACGCCCAACGTTAAATTGAGGGGCGCCGATAGGCGTCCCTCTCGAATGCCGGGTTAGGCGTTCTTTTCAAGTTCACCACCCGAGCAGTTAACAATAAAATGTGCAGCTTGCCGACAAAGTGATTCTTGCGATGAGCGTACTGCCAATACTAATGGGTCAATGGACAAAGGGTTAATGTCAATGCGAACCGATGATTTTCCACGCAAAGATAAAGTAAGCTCTGTCCAATGAGTGTCATCTGGCGTGCGACTGTTACCATCGGAATCGATGTTGCATCCAGCGCCCCAGAGATGCTCTGCAATAAGGTAATAAGCTGGCCTTGGGCCAGGGTTCTTGATGCAAAATATGAAATCGTGCGACATTAATTCTTGTACGCCTAACGTGAAGCTAAGGGGCGCCGCGCTTTTGCGGCGTCCCGCTTGAGCGCAGGGTTAGAGATAACAATTATTTTAAACATATGCACGTTTCCGGTTTTAGATTTCGATAATACCCTGACACCCCTTTGTATTCGTAACCTTGCGCTCCAGAACTTGAACATTTCTGTGAACATTGATTTGCTCTATAGTTTTCAAAAATAAGAGCGAGACAAAACATAACAACAAATACTAGAGACACGATAACAATCGGTTTTTTATATTTGAGCCACATAGTCCTTATCTCTAACGTGTAGCTAAGGGGCTGGCCGACCGCAGCCCTGTAAAAAAGTGCTGAACTCGCAGCACCACCGAACTGGAACAGAAGACGCTTATCGGCCAGTCCCGCTTGAGCGTAGGGTTAGAACTCGAAATTAAATGCACTGCACGCTCCCGACCAGTGAACAAAACAAAAAAGTGGCAGACAACAGCATAACCACAAACACCCACAAAAACTGACAACTGAGTGACCGGCTTGCACCACGCGACACACTTTGCATGAAATGCGGAGACACAGAACTCTACCAAAAAACTCGAACAGCGTGGCGCAAACGGATGCGCAGAATCAACGAAGCATAGAACGCAAGAACTGGCACCATTACCGCAAGACTAAATCACAAGTGAAGTGCCACCTCTAACGTAAAGTAGACACCCTAAAAAACGCCTGGAAAGGCACCTTTGAGGTGCCTAATCTGAAAGTTTTTATGGAATCATTTGTTTTAATTGAATGTATCATTTTCTACACCCCCCAATTGCCCTGACAATTACCCCTCACCCCACCAGCTTCCACCTCATCTTCTCCCCCGCCCTTAGCGGCACCAGTCTGTGCTCGCCAAACCCCATTGATGCTGGCACTTCCCACTCTTCCTTACGCAAGGTGACTTGCTGCGTGTTGCGCGGCAGGCCGTAAAAATCTGCGCCGCAGAAGCTGGCGAAGGCTTCCAGCTTGTCCAGTGCGCCTGCTGCTTCGAACGCTTCGGCGTAAAGCTCGATGGCGGTGTGGGCGGAGTAGCAACCGGCGCAGCCGCAGGCATTTTCCTTGGTGTGCTGGGCGTGCGGGGCGCTGTCGGTGCCGAGGAAAAATTTCTTGCTGCCGCTGGTGGCGGCTTTCACCAGCGCCACGCGGTGCGTCTCGCGCTTCAACACGGGCAGGCAGTAGAAGTGCGGGCGGATGCCGCCTACCAGCATGGCGTTGCGGTTGTACAGCAGGTGTTGCGGCGTGAGGGTGGCGGCGATGTTGTCGGGGGCGCTGGCGACGAACTCTGCGGCATCCTTGGTGGTGATGTGCTCGAACACCAGGCGCAGGCCGGGCATGTCTTTCAGCACGGGTTGCAGCACCTTGTCGATAAACACGGCCTCGCGGTCGAAGATGTCGATGTCGCTGCTGGTGACTTCGCCGTGCACCAGGAGCGGCATGCCGCAGCGCTGCATTTCTTCCAGCGCGGCGTAGGTCTTGCGCAAGTCGGTGACGCCGGCATCGGAGTTGGTGGTGGCGCCTGCCGGATACAGCTTCACCGCGTGCACGATGCCGCTGGCTTTGGCCTTTTTGATTTCTTCCGCACTGGTGTTGTCGGTCAGGTATAGCGTCATCAGCGGCTCGAACTGCATGCCTTTGGGGATGGCGGCGACAATGCGCTCGCGATAGGCAACGGCCTGCGCGGTGGTGGTGACCGGCGGGCGCAGGTTGGGCATGATGATGGCACGGGCGAATTGGCGTGCGGTGTCGGGCAGCACGGATTGCATCAGTGCTTCATCGCGCAGGTGCAGGTGCCAGTCGTCGGGGCGGGTGAGTTTGAGTTCCATGGTGGTCATTCTAGTTTATTTATTCCTGTTTCTTTATTTCCAGCGCGCGCTGGTATAGCTCGTTCTTGCCCGCGCCGGTGATCTGCACGGCCAGTTGCACGGCCTGCTTGAGCGGCAGCTCGGCCAGCAGGGCACCCAGCACGTGCTCGATCTCGGCGCTTAGCCCTTCGGCACGGGCTGGTGCGGCTGATAGCAGCACAACAAATTCTCCGCGCTGGTTGTTGGGGTCGCTGTTCAGCCAATCCGTGGCCGCACCCAGTTTGCAGCGATGGATGCTCTCGAACAGCTTGGTCACTTCGCGCGCCAGCACGATCTCGCGCTCATCGCCAAACACGCTATGCAGGTCGGCCACGCATTCGAGGATGCGGTGCGGTGCTTCGTAAAATACCAGGGTATAGGGCGCTTCTATCAATGTCTGCAATTCCTTGCAGCGTGCGGCAGATTTGTTGGGCAGGAAGCCGTAGAACAAAAAATGTGGCGTGGCCAAGCCGGCAGCCGAGAGGGCCGCCACGGCGGCGCTGGCGCCGGGGATGGGGATGACGCGAAAGCCTGCCGCGCGCACGGCCTCCACCAGCAGGGCGCCAGGGTCGCTCACGGCGGGGGTGCCGGCATCGCTCACCAGGGCCACGGCCTGACCCTGGTGCAGCAGGGCGATGACCTTGTCGGCCGCGCCGCGCTCGTTGTGCTGGTGCAGGGCCTGCAGGCGCTGGCCGGCAATGCCGTAGTGGTTGAGCAGGTGGGCGGTGTTGCGCGTGTCCTCCGCCGCGATGGTGTCGGCGGAGGTCAGCACGTCCAGCGCACGCAGGCTGATATCACGCAAATTCCCAATCGGGGTCGCGACTACATATAATGCGCACTCCAATTTCAGTTTTTGACCGCTATGCAACGTTCTTCCTTCTGGCTTATTTTGTTGGTGGCACTATACGTTAGCGCTTGTGCCAGCGCCACCCGCGACAAGCCTACCGCCGCGCCCGCCGCCCCGGCCACTGCTGCCACGCCGGCCCAGCCGCAAGCCACGCTTTCCAGCATTCCGCCCAGCTCGCTGGAGATGAGCAACTTGCCACCCGGCTCGCTGCCCCTGCCATCGGCCGACAATCCGGCCCCGCACATTGCGCTGTTGCTGCCACTCAAGTCTGCCGCCTTTGCCCGCGCAGCCGAAGCCGTGCAGCAAGGTTTCCAGGCGGCTGCAGGCAAGGTGCAGCAAGGCCTGCCGGTGCGCGTTTACGCCAGCGCGGACGACAGCCGTGACGTTATCACGCTGTACCGTCAGGCTCTGGCCAATGGCGCTGTAGCCGTGGCCGGGCCGCTGACGCGCGATGGCGTGGCGGTTCTGGCTGGCTACCCAGACATTGCGGTGCCCACCCTGGCGTTGAATGTAACGGAGACCCGATCCAGCGCTGGCAAGCTGTATTTTTACGGCCTGACAGCCGACACCGAAGCGCGCCAGATTGCGCAGCTGGCTTTCAAGGCAAAGTACCACGACGCCACCATCGTGATGACCGGCTCTCCCTTGTCCAGGCGCTTGGCCACGGCCTTTGCCGCAGAATGGAAGGCATTGGGCGGCAATATCACGGCAGAAGTGCTGTACAACAATGACCCCACCCCGCTGAGCGATTTGCCCGTGGCGCCCTGGCCGCCCGGGATGTCGCCGCCGGTTGCCGCTTCTGCCGTGGGTGCAGACGGCGAGCCGACTGCGCCCAAGCGCCCGCTGCCGCCGCCTGTTGCGCCCAGCAATGTGGCCTTCCTCGCAGCCGACAGCGCCACAGCACGCCTGATCCGCCCGTATTTCAACCCCAGCCTGCCGGTTTATGGCACGTCGCAGTTGTTTAACGGCAATGGCGATACGCTCACCAACTTTGACCTGAACGACATACGCTTTGTCGATATGCCGTGGATGGTGCAGCCCGAGCACTCTGCCGTCATGTTGTACCCGCACGCCAATCCGCCGCTGGAAGCCGACATGGAGCGCCTGTACGCACTGGGCGTTGATGCCTTCCGCCTGCTGCAGGCGATGCGCCTGAACACCCATCGCAACTCCCAGCTGGAAGGGGTAACCGGGCGCATACGCCTGAAGGAAGCCAATACCTTCCAGCGCGAGTCCGTACCTGCCTTGTTCAGGCTGGGGCGCGGCCTGACGCCGGAAGCGCTGAATGCCATCAATGCGGCCAAGGCCGCAGAGAAGGCGGCTGAAAGAGCGGCGGAACTGGCTGCACGCAAGGCTGCGGAAAGCACGGCCAGCAAAACGGCAAAATGAGCACGGCAGGTGCGCAGGCCGAGCAGTTGGCCGCGCAGTTTCTGCAACGCCAGGGTTTGAAGCTGCTGCACAGCAACTACCGCTGCCGCTTTGGCGAGATTGACCTGGTCTGCCAGCAGCAGGACACGCTGGTCTTTGTGGAAGTGCGTCTGCGCAGCAGCGCTTCTTTTGGCGGCGCCGCTGCCAGCATTGATGCGCACAAGCAGGCCAAGCTGGTGCGCACCGCACAACATTATCTGGCCACCCTCAGCCATATTCCGCCCTGCCGCTTTGACGCCATCCTGATGCAATCCGTGGATAGCCATGGCATCGAATGGGTCAAGAATGCTTTTGCCGCCTGATTTCGGTTAAAATCCGGCTTCACGCAACTGCCCGTATTTTCGCATATGGACTTATCCGTCAGAATTCACAAACACTTTGAAGACAGCGCCCAGGTCAAGCTGCAAAGCAAGGACGCGCTTACTCAACCCATCGCCGAGACGTCAGAGGCGATGGTTGCCTGCCTGATGAACGACGGCAAGATTCTGGTGTGCGGCAATGGCGGCTCGGCTGCCGATGCGCAGCATTTCTCCGCTGAACTGGTCAATCGTTTCGAAATGGAGCGCCCCGGCCTGGCCTGTATCGCACTGACTACCGACAGCTCGATCCTGACCTCGATCGCCAACGATTACAACTACAACCTGATTTTTTCCAAGCAGGTGCGCGCGCTGGGGATGCTCGGCGACGTGCTGCTGGCCATTTCCACCAGCGGCAATTCTGCCAACGTGGTGGAAGCCATCCAGGCTGCCCATGACCGCGACATGCTGGTGGTGGCTCTCACTGGCCGCGACGGCGGCAAGATGGGCGCGATGCTGCGCGAGGGCGATATCCATATTTGCGTCAACACCAAGAGCACTGCGCGCATACAGGAAGTTCACCTGCTGAGCCTGCATTGCATCTGTGATGGCATTGATCACTTGTTGCTGGGAGAAGCCTGATGATTGCTCGTGTCTTTGGTTTGCTGGTGCTTGTTGCTGTAGTTGGCTCGTTGACTGCCTGCGTACCGGTGATTACCAAGGGCGATGACAGGCGCACCACCGGCACCTACATTGAAGACGGCACGATTGAAGACACCGCCAACAGCCGCATCAAGGACAAGTACAAGGATACCGTGCACGTGAACATCACCAGCTACAACCGCATGGTGCTGGCCACCGGCGAGGTGCCCAATGAAACGGTGAAAGCGGACATCTTCAGAATTATCGGCGGCGTGCAGAATGTGAAGGACATCAACAACGAGCTGGTAATCGGCCCCCTGGCCAGCCTGACCTCGCGCAGCGGCGATGCCATGATTACCGGCAGCGTCAAATCGCGCTTCACGCAAAGCAAAGATCGTATACGCGCCGAACACGTCAAGGTGATCACCGAGAATGGCGTGGTTTACCTGCTGGGCTTGGTCACCCGCAGCGAGTCTGAATTTGTTACCGAGATTGCCAGCACTACGCGCGACGTCAAGAAGGTTGTGCGCGTATTTGAATACCTGGACTAGCGGTCATGGCAAGAGCCACTCCTGATGATGAATCCCGTCATGACCGTTTCCCTCTCCCCCGCCCTCTCCCGCAGGGCGAGGGGGACAATGTCTCACTTCGCGAGGCTCATGATATTAGCGTGTACCCCACCCCTGATTTTGAACGCAAGATTTGCACTCGTGCGGACCTGGCTCAGCGTGTTGCAACGCTGCCTAGACCGCTGGTCTTTACCAACGGCTGTTTTGATGTGCTACATCGCGGCCATGTTACTTACCTTGCACAAGCTCGCGCACTGGGCGCTGCGCTGGTTCTCGGCGTAAACAGCGATGCTTCGGTAAAGCGCCAGGGCAAGGGTGACGACCGCCCGGTCAACCATGAAGATGACCGCATGGCGGTGCTGGCCGCGCTGGATGCGGTTGATCTGGTGGTGCTGTTTGATGAAGACACGCCCATCGACCTGATTTTGACCTGCCATCCGGACATGCTGGTCAAGGGCGGCGACTGGACGCCGGACAGGATAGTCGGCAGCAAGGAAGTTAGCGCCTGGGGCGGCAGCGTGCACAGCATCCCTTTCCTGCACGAGCGCTCGACCACCGCCATGCTCAAGAAAATTCGCTCCTTTTAATTTATTTTTTTCAGATTGAAACCCATGACAACCCCAACAGAAATTACTTTGCACCAGAAATCCAAAGTGCTGGAAATCGCCTTTGATGACGGCTCGCGCTTCAACCTGCCTTGCGAATTCCTGCGCGTGCATTCGCCCTCTGCAGAAGTTCAGGGCCACGGCCCCGGCCAGGAGACCCTGCAAGTCGGCAAGAAGGACGTCAACATCAGCAGTGTTGAGCCTGTGGGCAGCTATGCGATGCAGATAACCTTTGACGACGGCCACGACAGCGGCCTGTATTCCTGGGAAACGCTGTATCGCTTCGGCAAGAATCAGGACGCCATGTGGCAGGAGTATCTGGCGCAGCTGAAGGCTGCGGGCAAGAGCCGCTAAACTAAACTGTCCCCTCGCCCGCTTGCGGGAGAGGGTTAGGGAGAGGGCTAGAGTAAAATATCACCCCTCTCCCCCACCCTCTCCCCTTTATGGGAGAGGGCGTAATGGAAACCTCCCCAGGAGTTAATCATGAGCAAAACGACTCATTTCGGTTTTGAAACGGTAGACGAAAAGGACAAGGCCAAGCGCGTAGCCGGTGTGTTCACTTCTGTCGCCAGCAAATACGACATCATGAACGACCTTATGTCGGTCGGCCTGCATCGCATCTGGAAGCGCGTTGCCATCAGCATCAGCGGCGTGCGCAGCGGCCAGCGCGTGCTTGACGTGGCAGGCGGCTCGGCCGATTTGTCGCGCCTGTTCCTCAAGGAAGTTGGCCCCAGCGGGCAGGTAGTGCTCACCGACATCAACAACGCCATGCTGCGCGTGGGGCGCGACCGCCTGCTGGATGATGGCATTGCAACACCAGTCACTCAGTGCGATGCCGAGCGCCTGCCCTTCCCCGACAATTATTTTGACTGCGTGAGCATCGCCTTCGGCCTGCGCAACGTGACCCACAAAGACGCCGCGCTGCGCGAGATGCGCCGCGTGCTCAAGCCGGGCGGTCGCGTCATCGTGCTGGAGTTTTCCCGCGTGGCCAAGCCGCTGGAGAAGGCTTATGACTTCTACTCCTTCAAGCTGCTGCCCAAGATCGGCCAGCTGGTTGCCAACGATGCCGACAGCTACCGCTACCTCGCCGAGTCCATCCGCATGCACCCCGGCCAGGAAGAGCTGAAGCAGATGATGCTGGATGCCGGCCTAGAGCGCGTGGAGTACTTCAACATGACCGGCGGCGTGGTGGCGGTGCATCGCGGCTACAAGCTGTAAGCGCCCCTCTGCATGTGTAGGTCGGGTTAGCGCAGCGTAACCCGACATCTCTGGCAACACTCTCAACATCGTCGGGTTACGCTGCGCTAACCCGACCTACATACTGGAAATTTCGTGAGCGGTTTACCCAAGTGTCCCCAGTGCAGTTCTGAATTTACCTACGAAGACGGCAGCATGTACGTGTGTCCCGAGTGCGCGCATGAATGGAGCAAGGACGCCGCACCGGCCAGCGCCGAGGAGAAGCGCGTAGTAAAGGATGCCTCGGGCAATGTGCTGAATGACGGCGACAGCATTACGGTGATCAAGGACCTGAAGGTCAAGGGCTCATCGCTGGTGGTGAAGGTGGGAACCAAGGTGAAGAATATCCGCCTGGTCGAGGGCGACCACGATATCGACTGCAAGATCGACGGCATAGGCGCGATGTCGCTGAAATCGGAATTTGTCAGGAAGGCTTAGCGAGGCTGCAACATGGGTGGCTGGGGTTGTCCGCACGAGATTGATGGCAATTGTCAGCGGGTGCTTAACCGCCCCTGCGACATCGGCATGAAGGGCTGCGTATTGTTTGGCCGCTTCAAGTTTGCCGACGAGAGCAAGAACAGGCCCCAATCCCGGCAAGCCGCAGATAATATCGAACCTCCCGCAACAGCCGATGACAGCAACAAGTAACGCTGTAGAGTTGCTCTACAGCGACGACACGCTGCTGTTGCTCAACAAACCCGCCGGCCTGCTGGCCGTGCCGGGACGCGGGGAAGACAAGCAGGATTGCCTGTCTTCCCGCACCCAAAGCCAATTTCCCGATGCCCTGGTTGTACACCGCCTGGATATGGCGACTTCCGGCCTGATGCTGTTTGCGCGCAGTGCAGAGATGCAACGCCAGCTTTCCTACCTGTTTCGTGAACGTCTGGTGGAGAAACGCTATGTGGCGCTGGTTCAGGGCCAACTCGCGGCTGACGGCGAGATCAACCTGCCCATCGCCGCCGACTGGCCCAATCGCCCCTTGCGCAAGATAGACCACGCAACGGGCAAGCACTCGCTTACCCGCTATCGCCTGCTGGCATACGACCCGGCCAGCGACACCAGCCACGTGGAACTGCAGCCCGTCACCGGGCGCACCCATCAGTTGCGCATACACATGGCCAGCAGCGGCCATCCGATACTGGGAGACGCTCTGTATGGCAGCGGCTTGAACAGTGCCGGGCGCC
Source organism: Nitrosomonadales bacterium (assembly GCA_023259065.1). GTDB lineage: Bacteria > Pseudomonadota > Gammaproteobacteria > Burkholderiales > Gallionellaceae > 39-52-133. The sequence goes on along the minus strand of JAHFQY010000003.1, from coordinate 12,769 downwards.
TGCTGCTGCACGCCAGCGAATTGGCTTTTGTGCATCCGCAGACGGGTGTGGCATTGCAATTTTCCAGTTCACCCCCATTTTGATTTTGCGCCCGGATCAGTAACAAACCCCGTAGCAGCGGGCGTCTTTGCTATACTTCCGCATTGTTTGTTTAACCCAAGATTATCGAGGAATACATGAAACGTTTTCTGTTGTTGCTGACCCTTACCCTTGCCAGCCTGACTCTTCTTGCCGCAAATGCCGAGGCCAAACGTTTTGGCGGCGGCAGCAGCATAGGCAAGCAGCGCACCATGGCGCCACAGCAAACCCAGAAGGCGCCGACTGCTGCCCCGGCGCCTGCAGCAGCTCCCGCCCCGGCCGCCGCACCTGCCGCCGGCAACAAGTGGCTGGGCCCGCTGGCCGGCCTGGCCATCGGCGCCGGCCTGGGCGCATTGTTCATGGGCGGCGGTCTGGGCGGCATGGGTGGTGCAATCGGCAGCATCTTGATGATCGTTGCGGCAGTTGCGCTGGTGATGTTCCTGATCTCCATGTTCCGCAAGAAGCAAGAACCCGCCATGCAGTATGCCGGCCAGGGTGCGCCTTACAGCCAGCCTGAGCCGCAGCAATATGCCGGCTCGACCGCCTCTGTCGCCGCACCCGTTGCCGGAAATATTCCAGCCGATTTCCCGGTTGATGCATTCCTGCGCAGCGCCAAGATGTCGTTTATCCGCCTGCAGGCCGCCAATGACCGCAAGGACCTGAGCGACGTGCGCGAGTACACCACGCCGGAAATGTATGCCGAAGTTTCCATGCAGTTCGCCGAGCGTGGCAGCGCAGCGCAGACCACCGAGGTGGTGAATGTGAACGCCGAGCTGCTGGAAGTGGTTACCGAAAATGACCACGCCATCGCCAGCGTGCGCATGAGCGGCCAACTGCGCGAGAATAACGGCGCGCCAGAGAGCTTTGACGAAATCTGGCATGTGCAGAAGAACCTGAAGGACGACAAGGCAGTGTGGCTGCTGTCCGGCATCCAGCAAATCAGCTAAGCAATGTTCCAGCTCAGCGCCACCGCCCTTAACCATCTGCTCACCCAGAGCGGTTGGGCGTTGCAGCGGCTACAGCGGTTTGCGGGCAAGACGGCGCGATTCAATGTCGCGCCGTTTTCTTTTGCCTGGACGGTGCAGCCCGATGGCAGCGTGCTGGCGGCCGCCGCCAATGCCAGCCCGGATGTGGTGTGCAACATCGCCCCCAGCCTGCTACCGCGTCTTGCCCTGCACGACGAGGCCGCGTTGTCGCAAATTCACAGCTCCGGCGATGCCAGCCTGCTCGCCGAAATTTTTTACCTCAGCCGGCATCTGCGCTGGGATGCGGCCGAGGACATCAGCCATGTCACCGGCGATGTGGTGGCCGAACGCCTGGTGCAACTGGCCCGCGCCAAGCAGCAACAGGTGCGCGACAGCTCGCTCAACCTGTCGCAGGCACTGGCTGAATACTGGACCGAGGAACAGCCTTTGCTGGCCAAGCCGGCACACATTGCCAGCTTTGTCAGCCAAGTGGACAAGCTGCGCGACGATGTGGCGCGACTCGAATTGCGCATCAACCGATTAACCAAAAAGTGAACCTATGCTGCGCCTGTTACGCCTGATCAAAATCATTTTCGTTGCGCTGCGTTTTGGCTTGGACGAGTTTATTCTCGCGCACGAACGCACGCGCTGGATGCTGGTGCCGCTTCGATTCATCCTGTTTGCCCGCAACACTAGCGCACCGCGCGCCCTGCGCTTGCGCCTGGCGCTGGAAAGCCTGGGGCCGCTGTTTGTGAAATTCGGGCAGATGCTGTCCACGCGCCGCGACCTGATTCCCACCGACATTGCCGACGAGCTGGCCAAGCTGCAGGATCAGGTGCCGCCGTTTCCTTCCGGGCAGGCGGTGGCCCTGCTGGAGCAGGTATACGGCAAGCCGCTGGAGCAGGTGTTCAAGAGCTTTGACAGCACGCCCATCGCCAGCGCTTCCGTGGCGCAGGTGCACTTTGCCGTGCTGCCGGACGGGCGCGAGGTTGCGGTGAAGATTCTGCGCCCCGGCATTGAACACACCATTGCCCACGATATCGCCCTGCTCGATGTGGGCGCCAGCCTGCTGGAACGCTGGTGGGCGGATGGCAAACGCCTCAAGCCGCGCCTGGTGGTGGCCGAGTTCGACAAATATCTGCACGATGAACTGGATCTGATGCGCGAGGCCGCCAGCGCCAGCCAGCTCAAGCGCAACTTCGCCACTTCGAGCATGCTGGTGGTGCCGGAGATGTACTGGGACTGGTGTTCCCGCACGGTGATGGTGATGGAACGCATGAGCGGCATTCCCATCAGCCAGACCGATGCGCTGCGCGCCGCCAATATCGACCTGTCGAAACTGGCCTCGAACGGCGTGGAAATTTTTTACACCCAGGTATTCCGCGACGGCTTCTTCCATGCCGACATGCACCCCGGCAACATCATGGTGACCGCTGATGGCCGCTACGTCGCGCTGGATTTCGGCATCATGGGCACGCTCACCGATGTGGACAAACACTACCTTGCGCAGAACTTCATCGCCTTCTTCCGCCGCGATTACAAACGCGTGGCCGAAGTGCACATCGAGTCCGGCTGGGCGCCGGCAGAGACCCGCGTAGACGAGCTTGAAGCCGCCATCCGCTCGGTGTGCGAACCGATCTTCGACAAGCCGCTGCGCGAAGTGTCCTTCGGCCGCGTGCTGCTGCGCCTGTTCCAGACCTCGCGCCGCTTTGGCATCGAGATCCAGCCGCAACTGGTGCTGCTGCAGAAGACTCTGCTCAATATCGAAGGCCTGGGACTGCAACTGGACCCCGAGCTGGACCTGTGGAAAACCGCCAAGCCCTGGCTGGAACGCTGGATGAACGAGCAAATAGGCTGGCGCGGCTTTATCAAGACCCTCAAGGCCGAAGCGCCCAATTACGCGCACTGGATACCGCAACTGCCGCGCCTGCTGCACGAACAGCTCACCAGCCACAACCCGGAGAAAATCGATGCCGCATTCAGGCTGTTGCTGCTGCAGCAGGAACGCAGGAATCACATCTTGTTGGCGGGGGTTGGCTTGCTGGTGTTGATTGCGCTGGGGGTGGGGTGGTTGGTGTTCAGGAACATGGTTTAGCGTTTGAATCCACCAGTCTCCGAAGTCGATCCGGTGGATTGGAATGTTAAACCGCCTAACTTACTCATCACCTTCGTATTCACAGTCACAGCACATTGCTTGTCCGCCACAAACGGGACAGCGCTCACCGTCGCAACCCGGTACATGTAATTGGCCTTTAATAACGGCACAATCATGGCATGGCCCTTTATTAGCCCCCCAGTCCTCCTCTTCGTTTCCATATGCAATTCTGGGATAGATGGTGCCATCAATAATGTAGGTGGTTTCTTCTTGTGCGGCCTCAATTTTCTCGGGCCAACCTTCAATTACCGTTGTGCCGTTGTAATCCACAAATTTCTTTTCCATTGGCCGCCCTTAACATTGAGAGGTGGTCTGACGTGAATCCAAGAGGTGTTGCGCTTCTGCGTCCTACTTGAGCGCGGAGTTAGCCATCGCCGTCTTCCTCAAGGCGCTCACGCGAACGAGCTACCGCCTCTGGCGAAAAGTGCTCAGTATGGCGAAGAATGACAGCTTCAAACGCAAATTCCTTCAGCCCCATTTCTGCGAGCGCCGTGTAGCCCACCGATTCAGTTCTTTTCAGGACGATGCGTTCTACTGCCGGCAAAATTCCGTGCTCATGAATCATTGGCCAAGTGCGGCCGGCTCTTTGCCTTTTTCCTCTTTGGGCCGAGAGGACTTCCTCGTAGGCATAGACAGCCTCAAGGCACTCGCGCTCGACATCGCTCTTTGCGCCATGAGTTTCTGCTCGCAGTTGAACTGCCCTATGTCGGGCTTCTTCCGCTAACTGAGGCGCTCCGCGCTCGCTAGCATTTTTCGCGAACGTCGCACACTCCTGCGGCGTTTTCAATTTGGCGACGCGTGGATCCATGATTACGATTGCTAACGTAAAATTGTGGGGCACCGATAGGTGTCCCGCTCTAATGCCGAGTTGTGCCGGTTATTCAGGCAAGCATGCATTGATTAAAGCCGACATTTGGTAAAGGATCGCAACAAACCACACGACGGAAGTTGCCAAAACACAAGGTGCAATAACAGTGCCTTTGTATTGCTCAACAAGCGAGAGGCCTATTACACAGGCCGCCATCAACACTAGAAACGGAATTACAGCGCGACGAAATTTAGCACGAATGTGAATTCACTAGTGTCCGGTTAAAAACGATCCCATGACTCTGGAATCCTTATCTGATGCCGCATTCGGAGGTTTTGATAATGTCTCCGACTTGAACGGCGAACGGTATTTCGTGCAGTCTGGCAGCTTTGTTGCTGCCGGAGTTCGCGATGTACATAGGCAAGACCTTGTTCGCCCAGATCATGGACTTCCTGCCCTGGAAGACCTTTCATCGCATCGTCGCCCGGCATGGTGGCGACTATCGAGTCAGGACGCTGACTTGTGCGGAACATTTCCGTATTCTGGCCTTCGCCCAACTCACCTATCGCGAGAGTCTGCGCGACATCGAAGCCTGCCTGTCGGCGCAAGCCGCCAAGCTCTACCACATGGGCATCCGCGAAGCGGTGTCCCGCTCTACGCTGGCCGATGCCAACGAGTTGCGCGACTGGCGCATTTACGAGAAGTTCGCCCACCGTTTGATCGCACAAGCCAGACAGCTTTACGCCAGCGAAGATCTTGGGCTGGATATAACCAACACAGTCTATGCCTTGGATTCGACCACCATCGATCTGTGTCTGTCGGTGTTCCCATGGGCGCACTTCCGAACGACCAAGGCTGCGGTGAAGATGCATACGCTGCTGGACTTGCGCGGCAGCATTCCCGCCTTCATTCATGTCTCCGATGGCAAGACGCACGACACCAAGGCACTCGACCTGCTGATTCCGGAAGCGGGAGCCATCTATGTGATGGATCGAGCCTATGTCGATTTCGTACGCCTGCATACCCTGCATCTGGCGGGAGCGTTCTTCGTCACCCGCGCCAAGTCGAATCTCGATGCGCATCGGGTGTATTCCGCCAAGACGGATCGCAGTACCGGCATCCTCTGCGACCTGACGATTGCGCTCGACGGGTTTTTACTCGGCAAGACTACCCGGATCATTTGCGGCGTATCCGCTTCAAAGACTCGGAAACCGGCAAGAGGCTGGTGTTCCTCACCAACAACTTTACGTTGCCGGCGGCAACTATCTGCGCGCTCTACAAGAGCCGCTGGCAGGTGGAGTTGTTCTTCAAGTGGGTGAAGCAGCATCTTCGTATCAAGCGTTTCTATGGCACCTCCGAGAATGCCGTCAAATCACAAATCTGGATCGCAGTCTCGGTCTACGTCCTCGTCGCTATCGTCAAGAAGCGCTTCAATCTGGACGCTTCGCTCTACACTTTGCTACAGATCCTGTCGATCACGCTGTTCGAGAAGATGCCCATCCAGCAGGCCTTACAGGGCACCGACGATCAATCAGAAAACATCGATTGCAACAACCAACTGAATCTATTCGATTCTTAACCGGACACTAGTGAATTCGAGTAGCCAATTGATGTCCTCCAGTTCTTCCTTGTTTGAATGCCTTGCTAACTTCACAAGCTCAACCCTGACACCCTCCGGATCGCTTTCGGCTAAGTCCGCGAGCAATGCCTGAAAGGTATCGTTGTCATGGCCCTGCTCAAAATTTTTCCTCAACGCGGCCATAAGCGCGGGGAGTGCCTTGACCCCGGCCAAGTTGATTATTGGCTCCGCCAATAACTCCCGCACCGCAAAGTTGCTCATATCCGATTTCAATCCCGCCAACAAGGCAGGTAAATCCTGTTCGGTGGCAGAGGCATTTAGGGCACTGAATGCCTCTATTTGGCCGTTCACATCCTCGCTGGTTTCGAGGAACTTGATGATATCAACGATTTTCATGGGTGATGTCGCATAACATTTGAGTTCATCTGCCTTGCGCGGCTTTATGCGCAAGACCCGATAAAATTAAGGGACGCGCTTTAGTGCGTCCCGCTTGAATGTAAGGTTGGGCGCTGCCACTCGGCAATGATTTTTTTGTGGAAATCATCAACCTCACCTTCGGTATCGTCACAAGCAAAATATGGAATGGCAAGCGCGTTGTACTGATGTTGATAGTGCGAAATATCTTTCATAGTAGATAGGGCTTGCTCCACTGAAATTAGCTCGTCCCTGATCATTGCACTGGCTGCCGGAAGAACCACTTCTACCAAAGGATGGCTGAAACTAGCAGACCAAGTAGAAAGCATTTTTTGAAGAAGCACTGTGTCAACGTTTGCTTCACGAGGTGCGCGACAAATTTCATGCAGCACCATGAATGCTGAATTTGGCGAAATGCTTACCCCAAGATCAATGATCTGACGCCACTTCCCCTCATGCTGGTATGGGAACTTGCAATCAATGGCTTCTATGAACTCAATTTCAGTCATATTAAACAACTAGGTGCGTCTGATTTAGACATGACAATGATTACTCAGGATAGAATGCAAAATTGAGGGGCGCCGATAGGCGTCCCTCTCGAATTCCAGGTTAGGAGGCATCTTTATACCCATTGAGTACAAACTGCCATAGGTACTTGACGTTGCCTTCTTTCCACGGCGTTTCGCCATCTTCAGGATTCCACAAAATGGCCTTTTGTTGTTTTAGCCTCCAGCCAAACATATTTCCAGTGCCATCATCTCCAAACCAGATGACATCTTGAAATAATTTTGGGTACCAATCTTCTGCACGCAGCCAAGAATTAACAGTAGTTATTCCGTCTCGTACCGTGTCTGTTTCAGGGAGCACCAACCAAACTCCCTGTGAGGGTTGGTAACCGTCAGGTAGATGCTTAGTGATTTCGGTTGGCAGATCGGCATGCATCCTCGCCTCCTAACATAAAATAGGCACCGTAATAACGCCTTGAAAAGGCACCTCGAGGTGTATAAACGTAATACACTTACGCAATGCATTGCCTAGGAAAAATACTCTGCATCGATATCTCTGGCGTGATGCAACACCCGTACTATCAGCAGACCTTCCTCTTCGGGTAAATAAAAAATAATATATGGGGTGCGAGTCGGAAAGCTTCGCAGTCCATTTGATAGTTCTGGGCGCACTCTACCCATGTCAGGTTGATTAGCCAATATCGCGACCGTCGCCTGAATGATATCCAGGGAATCATCTGCAGCAACCAAATTTTCTTCCGCAATAGTCAGCCACAGTTCCAGAAGGTCTGCTTCCGCTAAACTGGTAAAGCGAATGCGAGGCATCAGGCAGCCGCTTTGCGCGCTTTTAGCAACTGGCGGCCTTGCTGTTTCAGGCTTGCAAAATCAATTTCTTTTACGCGCCCGTTTTTTGCATCGCTCAGACCAGCGGCAATATCCTGACGCAAACTGTCGATCTTCACAGTTTTAACCTGCTCGTATGCCTCAAATAAGCGCAGCGCTTCGCGGATTACTTCGCTTGCGGAACCGTACATGCCAGACTCAACACGCTGACGAACACGAGCTTCCAATTCGGGGGGTAAAGATACATTCATGGACATGGCAAATCTCTCAAAGGAAACACACGTTTCAGTATGGCAGTTTATGCCATAAATTGCCATTAACACAGAGAAAGTGGAAGTGGCTTTCTGGCTGCTGCTGCCCCATCAGGAGTGCAGGAGTCGCGTCTAGCGGGTGCTCTGGGTAGGTTGGCTGATATTTTGAATAATACATTAGTAATTTAGTTATATAATAATAATCAAATAGTAGACTATTCCAAATATTTTAGTCGGTTATTTCAGGATTTTGATCAACCTTAATTTTCAGGAAATAGAGCTCATGGCATTTATCGCAACGGTAGCCGCATTCGGCACAGTCATTCTTATTACAGGTTTCGCAGTTTGGACGGTCATTCAATTGTTCAAACACTGATCTTTGGGTGTTGCTGTTGATCGCTGCAAGTGCAAGGAGTCTGCTGTTCAATACCATTGAATTAACAGTACTTTGAAGCAGTTCTTGCATTAGAAAAAGGAGCCGATGATTTTATCGGCTCCTTTTTTATTGCTGCGCCTTCGGGCGCTGCGAACCGAATATGCCACTACATCTGCGGTATAGGCCAAATTATCTAGGCCAAGTTGACCTAAATCAAAGCAGCATTTTCCATACCATATAAGTTTATGCGCTCAGAAAATCATCTGGTTTGGGATTCATGGCGCTCTCTGATTACGTCCACACCTTCGGGCAATCCATGCTGCAACAGCATGGCGAGCGTGTGCACAAGATTGCGCTGGATGCGAGCTTTACCTGCCCCAACCGCGACGGCGTGAAGGGCACGGGCGGCTGTACTTTCTGCAACAATGCCTCGTTCAGCCCCAACGGGCGCACCCCGCCAGCACTGTGCACGCAGATTGACGGCGGCAAGCGCGCCATCTTCAAGCGCACCCGTGCGCAGAAATTTCTCGCCTACTTTCAGGCTTACACCAATACCTATGCGGATGTGCAGGCGCTGCAGGCGCTGTATGACGAGGCGCTGGCCGAGCCCGACATGATCGGCTTATCTGTCGGCACGCGGCCGGATTGCGTGTCGCAAGAGGTGCTGGATTTGCTGCTGCGTTACCAGCAGCGCGGGCTGGTGGTGTGGCTGGAGCTGGGCTTGCAGTCGGCGTTTGATGCCACGCTCAAGCGCGTTAACCGCGGCCACGGGCTGAAGGAATATGAGGAAACGGCCAGCCGTGCGCGCAAATTGGGCATCCCCGTGTGCACGCACCTGATCGTGGGCCTGCCGGGGGAGGCCGAGCAGCACTATCACCGCACGCTGGACACGGTGCTGGAACTGGGCACCGACGGGCTGAAGATACATCCGCTGCATGTGGTGAAAAACACCATGCTGGCGCTGGAGTGGCGGCGCGGCGAGTACCGCCCGCTGGAGCGCGGCGAGTACATCCGCATTGCCGCCGACCTGATAGAACGCACCCCGGCCCACATCGTGTATCACCGCGTGACCGCGACCGCCACGCCGGATATTTTGCTGGCGCCCGCGTGGTGTTCGCAGAAGTGGAATGTGCTGAACGGCATTGCGCTGGAGCTGGAACGGCGCGGCCATCGCCAGGGTGATTTGTATATTGAGCAAAAGGAAATTCTGTATGCAGCCTGAGTACAAACTGGAGCTAGTGTGCCCTGCGGGTAGCCTGCCAGCGCTGAAAGCCGCCGTGGATAACGGTGCGGATTGCGTTTACATGGGCTTTCGCGATGACACCAATGCGCGCAATTTCACCGGGCTGAATTTTGATCTGACCAATGCCCGTAGCGGGGTGGAATATGCCCACGCCAGGGGTGCGCAGGTGTTGCTGGCGCTGAACACCTACCCGCATTCGCAAGGTTGGGAACGCTGGAAGCGCGCCATCGACAACGCCGCCGACACCGGCATGGATGCCATCATCCTGGCCGACCTAGGACTGATGCAATATGCCATGAAGACGCACCCGCAGCTGCATCTGCACCTTTCGGTGCAGGGCTCGGCCAGCAATTACGAGGCGATCAACTTCTATCACGAACACTTTGGCGTGCGCCGCGCGGTGTTGCCGCGGGTGCTGTCTTTTGCGCAGGTGGAGGAGTTGGCCAAGGGCACGAAAGTCGAGCTGGAGCTGTTTGGCTTTGGCGGGCTGTGCGTGATGGCAGAGGGACGCTGCGCGCTTTCTTCTTACGTTACCGGCGAATCGCCCAACAATTGCGGGGTGTGCTCGCCGCCCAAGGCGGTGCGCTGGCAACAGACTGCGCAGGGCATGGAGTCGCGCCTCAACGGCGTGCTGATCGATCGCTATGCCGACAACGAGAATGCGGGCTACCCCACGCTGTGCAAGGGGCGCTTTGAGGTGGAAGGCGCAACCTATTACGCGATGGAGGAGCCGACCAGTTTGAACACGCTGGAGCTGCTGCCCGAGCTGATGCGCATCAAGGTGCGCGGCCTGAAAATCGAGGGACGCCAGCGCAGCCCGGCTTATGTAGCGCAGGTAACCCGCGTATGGCGTGCCGCCATCGACCAGTGCAAGCGCAATCCGCAAAGCTTTGCAGTAAGCCCGGCGTGGAGCGCTGAGCTGGGCAAGCTCGCCGAAGGACAGCAACAAACCCTGGGCGCGTATAACCGCCCGTGGAAATAAGTTACAAGGACTGTAATGATGAAACTGGCTGTGGGACCAATACTGTATTACTGGCCGCGCGACACGGTGTTCGAGTTTTACGAGCAGATCGCGGCCTCCTGTGCTGACATTGTGTATCTGGGTGAAACGGTGTGCTCGCGCCGCCATTTGCTGCGCCTGCCCGACTGGCTGGAGCTGGCCGGGATGCTGAGCGCGCGCGGCAAGCAGGTGGTGCTTTCCACGCAGGCCTTGCTGGAGTCGGAATCAGACCTGAAAGCCCTGCGCAGAATCGCCGGCAATGGCGACTTCGCGGTGGAAGCCAATGACATGGGGGCGGTGAATTTGCTGGCTGGGCGCGTGCCGTTTGTCGCCGGGCCTTTCCTGAATATCTACAACCAGCAGACGCTGGCGCTCATGGCCAGCCTGGGTGCGCAGCGCTGGGTAATGCCGGTGGAGATGGCGCGCACTGCGCTATTGAACCTGCAGCAGACGCGGCCTGCCGGCCTGGAGACCGAGGTGTTTGCCTATGGCAGGCTGCCGCTGGCTTTTTCCTCGCGCTGTTTTACCGCGCGCTTTCACAACCTGCCCAAGGATGATTGCCGCTTTCTGTGCGTTGATGACCCGGACGGCAAGACCATGCGCACGCGCGAAGGCAAGCCCTTCCTGGTTATCAACGGTATCCAGACGCAGTCTGCCCTGGTGCACAACCTGATTGGTGATTTGCCTTCACTCGCAGAAGCCGGCGTGGAGGTGCTGCGCATCAGCCCGCAGTCTGCGCACACTGCTGCTGTGATTCAGCTGTTTCGCGATGTGCTGGAGCAGCGTGTCACAGCGGAGCTGGCGCTGCAGCAGACACAAAGGATGGCGCCAGCCGAGTGCTGCAATGGCTATTGGCACGGTGGTGCGGGTATGGAGCAGCACTTTTCAGCAGCAGAGGCATGCGCTGCAGTTGCTTGAGATTAATCTTGTTAACCGGCCTGCACCCCAATAAGGCAGCGGCCTGAACGCTATGGACATCAAACCTTTCACCTTCCCCAAACCCCTGGCGGCCCTGGTTTCGCGCCTGCCGGCTTATCCGCCCACGCTTGCGTTTGTGCAGACCGTCAATCTGGCGCTGGGGGACATGCTGCGCTCGGACACCATGGATGGCTTGCGCGGCAAGTTTATCCGCATACGCGTCAAGGATGCCGGCGTGGCATTTGATTTTACCCTTGGCCGGAAAGGGCTGGTTGCGTGCAGAAACACCGCCGTGGCCGACCTGACCATCAGCGCCAACGCTTATGATTTTCTGATGCTGGCGCTGCGCCGCGAAGATCCGGACACGCTGTTTTTCAGCCGGCGTTTGTTGATGGAAGGCGATACAGAGCTTGGGCTGCTGGTGAAAAATACGCTGGATGGTCTGGAGATGCCGCCGCTGGATTGGCGCGCTGTTGCGCCATCGCATGTGTTTGCAGAGTTGAAGCAGCGCGTGCTGGGCTGATTTATTCTTCCTGTTGCTCTATTCTGCCGGGCGCTCTTCAAAAAACCCGCTCTTGGCCAGCTCCATGGTCAGCGCCAGATAGTCGGCCGCCGCCTGGCTATGCGGTGCAAAGGCAAACACATCCAGTCCGTGCATGGGGCTGGTGGCCAGTGCCACGTTTTCGCCTATGCGCGTGTTGCACACCAGGTTGCCATATCTATCCTTGATCTTGTCGTAGATGTCGTAGGAAAGTTTGCGCCTGGAATCAAAGCGGGTAACTACGATGCGGCGCTCAAACTTCCGGTTCATGCGCTTTTCCAGCACGTTGAGCGCGGAATCCAGTCTGTGCACGCCCTGTAGTGACAGATAGTCTGCCGAGACCGGGATCAATACCCGGTCTGCGGCTATCAAGGCGTTCAGCGTCAGCACGCTGAGCATGGGGCAGCAGTCGATCAGGATGGGCGCGCCTGTCAGCGCCAGCTCTTCCTTGAGGCCGATCTTGAGCAAGTTGGCGACATTGGAGTCGCCGCCGTAGAGTGCGTCTATCTTGGACAGCGCCAGTGACGAGGCGATGATCTGCCAGCCTGCCGGGGTGTCGCGCAGCAATTTTGCCAAGGGTGTTTTGTGCTCGAAAAATTCCGCCATGTTGAGTTTGGCGGAATCGTCTCTTTTCAGGCCGCAGGCTAGGGTGAGGTGGCCTTGCGGGTCCATGTCGATGCCAATAGGGTGGCGCTTTGCCTTGGCCAGAGCGGCTGCAACATTGAGGGTGGTGGTGGTTTTACCCACGCCGCCTTTTTGATTGAATACGGCGATAGTCGCCATCTAGTCTGTCCTCGAATATGAGGCTGATGTAAGTCGAGTTGGTGTGGCGAGCCCTGTGCTGCGGTGCTTCCAGCCTGCCGCCGCTTGCTTACTCAACGGTCACGGATTTGGCCAGATTGCGGGGCTTGTCTACATCAGTTCCCTTTTGCAATGCCACGTAATATGCCAGCAGCTGTAAAGGGATGGTGTGCAGAATAGGGCTGAGAAAGCCTGCGTGTTCCGGCATTTGCATCACATGCACGCCATCGCTGGACTGGAAACGCGTGTTGGCATCGGCAAACACGTACAGCTCGCCGCCGCGCGCACGGA
>JAHFQY010000035.1 GCA_023259065.1 Nitrosomonadales bacterium | reverse complement strand
ACTCGCCACCAGGTGCAAGCACCCGTGCTGCCGTTCGACTTGCATGTGTAAAGCATGCCGCCAGCGTTCAATCTGAGCCAGGATCAAACTCTTCAGTTCAATTCCTATGCAATTTTAATCAATCCTTTCGGATCAATTGATCTCACTCAAAGCGAATTTATTTCTATTTTCGACTTCGTGTGAGCTACTACTTTTATGTCTTGAGATTAATTAACCAAGCCTAAGCCGGTCAATTAATTCCCCAGTCCACATACCCACACTAATCGGTTGTTTTATTTGAATTTTAAAGAACTTTACCGCTCTCGCAGTTGCTGCCTTAGCAGCGAAGAGGTGCGCATTATACAGATCAATCAAACTTCGTCAACCTGTTTAAAAAACTTTTCAACGTTGGGTTGCGGGGGCAGGATTTGAACCTACGACCTTCGGGTTATGAGCCCGACGAGCTGCCAGACTGCTCCACCCCGCGTCAGCGAAGAAGCGGAACTATAGCAAAGCTTCCACAACCCGTCAAACACTATTCAATATTATTCTTTAAGCCTTAGCCACTAGACTCATGGGCAAAGCGGGCTGTGACTCCGCATCAAGCAGGCTCAGAGATGAGGCGCAGCATGTAATAATGATCATACACAGCCCGAGTTGAGCTTGGGAATTTCACACCAGCGCACTGTCACGATTTAAGGATGAAGGAAAACACTCAATGATTTTGCATGACTGGATAGGCAGCATTGCAGCCACCCTCACCACTACCGCATTCATTCCCCAAGCATGGCAAGTGTGGCGCACTCGCCATACTCACGACATTTCTCTAGGCATGTATGTGATTTTTACCTGTGGCGTAGTGATGTGGCTTGTTTATGGGGTGATGCTCACCGCCTGGCCCATCATCATTGCCAACAGCATCACCGTCTTGCTTGCTGGTGCAGTGCTGGTAATGAAACTGCGTTTTGGCTAAATGCGAAAACTAAAAGCGCTGCATCACATCCTGATGCAACTGCGCCCGAGGAAGCCCGTGCTGCTGCAATATCTGAACGATTTTTTCCATACCTGAATCTGGCGCCGTCAGATAAACATCAAAACCTGAAAGATCCGGATAGTCAGCAATAATTGCTGCTGCCATGCTATCCATATCGGAAACGTCAAGCCCGGGCATGCCTGATTCCTCCCAGCTACTCACTCCAGTTACAGGTACCCCCTGAAGCGGCGTGTATTGAAAATTGTCCATCGCATCCACCCATGAACGGCAAAGATTCTGCAGATAATGCCTGTCGGCTTCACGCACCATCCAGTAGAGATGGATAGGCTGACCAACCTCAAGAGCGAAAGTATGTTCAATGATGCTCTTGATTGGGGCAAATCCGGTTTCATAAGCGATAAAAATAATTGGCCTTTGGGAAGCCTCATCCAGCGTAAAAGAACCCCACGGACCTTCAATAATCATCTGTTGAGACAACTTCAGCTGATTAAAAACATATTCAGAAAAAGGATCGCCCTGAACTCGGCGAATGTGGAATTGGAGATTCATTGCATTGCACGGACAACTGGCGAGCGACTTGTTGCGGGCCTGCAAGCCCTCAATAGCCAGGCTGATATGCTGCCCAGCAAGGAAACGCAGGGTTTGCGAACGCGGCGTGCGCAAATGCAAAATCATCGTATCTTCCCGAAGGCGCTCCAGCTTCTCCACTTTGGTCGAGATTTGTTGAAGTGGAATATCTTCCACCCCGCCAACCTCCTGCGCTTCGATTTCCAAATCAGAATCTGCAGCACAGCAACACAACAACACATACCCTTGTGCTTGCTGCGTATCCGGGAATTTAAAATCATGATGCTGAGTGGCGCGCACCCTCCCTGAAACCAGGCGCCCACCACACCCGCCACAAGCCCCGGTACTGCAACTGTAATTCAGGGCAATTCCCGAGCGCAGCGCAGCCTCAAGCAATGTTTCTGTTTTTTCTGCCGTGAAAACCTTATTGCTCGGATTAAGCTGAACGCGAAAAGCCATAGGCAACTCCGATAACAGGGATGTAGTCCGGATTGACTATACCAGCCTACAGCAAATAGCACACCCGGCCAAAATACTTACAACAACCTTACAAATTTGTCAGTCTGAAAATCTGGTGTGTTGCACGCCCTTCCATTAAACTCACGCAAATGCACTTACACTTGGAATCTGAAACGTAAATTAGCCATGCTAAAAAAAATTCATGTTAAAGATGTCAAGCAGGGGATGTTTCTGCAGGAAATCTGCGGAAGCTGGATGGACCATCCATTCTGGAAAAAATCTTTCACCCTCACCGACCCGCAGGATATCAAGACACTGAACGAGTGCGGCATACAGGAAATCTGGATCGACATTGAAAAAGGCATAGACGTAGACTCCAGTGTCACCGCCGAGAGCGAAGAAGATCAAAAAAACAAGATAGAAAACTCGCTGCTGCAAGCTGAGAAATTCACCCCCAAGGCAATTCCCCGTGTTTCCCTGCAAGAAGAAGTGGACAAGGCCCGGCTAATCCACAGCAAATCAAAGGCGGCAGTTTTCTCCATGTTTCAGGAAGCACGCATGGGCAAGGCGCTGCAACTGACCGAGGTCACTTCGCTGGTGGACGAAATCGGCCAGTCCATTTCGCGCAACCCTGAAGCTTTCCTGAGCCTGGCCAGATTAAAAACAAAAGACAACTATACCTATCTGCACTCAGTCGCCGTATGTGCGCTGATGATTGCGCTGGGCAAGCAAATGGGCCTGGAAGAGAATCTGCTGCAGGAGCTTGGCATGGCAGGATTGCTGCATGATGTTGGCAAAATGATGATCCCGGAAGATGTGCTCAACAAACCCGGGCGCCTGACAGATGACGAGTTCACCGTCATCAAAAATCACCCGCAACGCGGATGGGAAATCCTCAAGGGATCGCCCGGCGTAAACGAAATGGCACTGGAAGTTTGCCTGCATCATCACGAAAAAATGGATGGCAGCGGGTACCCGGACAAACTCTCCGGCGAAGCAATCTCCTTGTTTGCGCGCATGGGCGCCGTGTGTGATGTCTATGACGCGATAACCTCGGTGCGCTGCTACAAATCCGGCTGGGAGCCCGCTGAAGCAATCCGCAAAATGGCTGAATGGCAAGAGGGGCACTTCGATAAAAACGTATTCCACGCCTTTGTAAAAACCATAGGCATACATCCTTCAGGCACCCTGCTCAGATTGAAATCCGGCCGCCTGGCTGTGGTCATACAACAATCCGAGAAGAGCTTGCTCACCCCCATTGTGAAAGCATTCTTTTCAACCAAGTCAAATGCTCCCATCGAGCCGGAAATTATCGATCTTGCCAAATCGCCGGATGCCATCCAGTGCGCTGAAGATGCTGCCAAATGGGGATTTGACCTGAAAAAACTGGTCGGCATTTAGCCGCCCCGACTGCAGCAGACAACCCGTACTCTTTGAATTTTTATTGCACCACCATTTAACAAGTATTAACTGCCAACCACAGGAGCCCGTATGTCCACCTCAATTGAATCCGTAATGAATGAAACCCGTGTTTTCCCGCCTTCCGATGCTTTTGTGGCGCAGGCGAACGTTTCAGGCATGGCGGGATACCAGGCCATGGTGCAGGCTGCGCAAGCCGATTACCCGGGGTACTGGGCCAAGCTCGCGCGCGAAAACATTACGTGGCACAAACCATTCAGCAAAGTGCTGGATGAAAGCAAAGCCCCCTTCTACAAATGGTTTGAAGATGGCGAACTGAATGTTTCCTACAACTGCCTGGACAAGCATCTGGCGACACAGCCGGATAAAACCGCGCTGATCTTCGAAGCCGATGACGGAAAGGTCACCAAGGTTACTTACCGCGAGCTGCATGGTCGTGTCAGCCAGTTTGCCAATGGCCTGAAGTCACGCGGCATCAAGAAGGACGACCGTGTCATCATCTACATGCCAATGAGCATCGAGGCCGTGGTGGCAATGCAGGCCTGCGCACGCATAGGCGCAATTCACTCGGTCGTGTTCGGCGGCTTCTCCTCCAAGAGCCTGCACGAGCGCATTGTCGATGCACAAGCCTGCGCCGTCATCACCGCCGATGCACAGATGCGCGGCGGCAAACTGATGCCGCTCAAATCCATAGTAGACGAGACCCTGTCCCTGGATGGCTGCGAATGCGTGCACAGCGTTATTGTCTACCGGCGCGCCGGTAGTGAAGTGCAATGGAACGACAAAAACAATATCTGGTGGCATGAACTGTTCAACGCCCAGCCCACCCATTGCGACCCTGAGTGGGTCGGGGCCGAGCACCCTCTGTTCATCCTGTACACCTCAGGCTCAACCGGCAAACCCAAAGGCGTGCAGCACTCCAGCGCCGGCTATCTGCTCGGCACCATGCTCACCATGCACTGGGTGTTCGACTACAAACCGACCGACGTTTTCTGGTGCACCGCCGACGTGGGCTGGATCACCGGTCACAGCTACGTGACTTACGGCCCCCTCGCCATGGGCGCGACCCAGGTCATTTTAAAGGCATTCCCACCTACCCGGACGCTGGCCGCTTCTGGAAAATGATCCAGGATCACAAAGTCACCACCTTCTACACCGCCCCCACGGCGATACGCTCACTGATCAAATTGGGCAATGACCTGCCCAAGCAATACAACCTCTCCAGCCTGCGCCTGCTGGGCAGCGTGGGCGAGCCCATCAACCCCGAAGCCTGGATGTGGTACTACACCGTGGTAGGGCAGGAACGCTGCCCCATCGTGGACACCTGGTGGCAAACCGAAACCGGTTGCCACATGATCGCCCCGTTGCCTGGCGTGGAAACCCTGAAGCCCGGCTCCTGCACGCTGCCCATACCCGGCATCCAGATCGGCGTAGTGGACGAAACCGGCGAAGAAGTCGGCAAGAGCCACGGCGGCTCACTCGTCATCCAGCGCCCCTTCCCCTCGCAAATCCGCACCATCTGGGGCGATCCGGAGCGCTTCAAGAAGAATTACTTCCCCGAAGAAATGCGCGGCGCCTACCTCGCCGGCGACTCCGCCTATCGTGACGAAGACGGCTACATCTGGATCATGGGGCGCAACGACGACGTGCTGAAAGTTTCCGGCCACCGCCTAGGCACCATGGAAATCGAATCCGCCCTGGTTGCCAACCCCCTGGTTGCGGAATCCGCCGTGGTCGGCAGGCCGCATGACATCAAGGGCGAAGCCGTAGTCGCCTTCGTGGTATTGAAGGGCGCGCGCCCCGCAGATGCCGCCGCCGCAAAGAAACTTGCCGAAGAGTTGCGAAACTGGGTAGGCAAGGAAATCGGCCCCATCGCCAAGCCGGATGAAATCCGCTTCGGCGACAACCTGCCCAAGACCCGTTCCGGCAAGATCATGCGCCGATTGCTGCGTGCCATCGCCAAAGGCGAGGAAATCACCCAAGACACCTCAACCCTGGAAAATCCGGCCATCCTTGAACAACTCAAAGAGGTAATTAAATAACATCCAAGGATAGCCGGATTTCGGTGCAGGCTAACATGAGCACAGCGAATGTTAAGCGCGTAGCGCGGCCGTAGCCCAAACCCGGCGATACTGGAACAGTTAAAAGAAGTGATTAAATAAATTCGCCGGGTTTCGGTGAAGGCTAACCTTCAGGTTATGCCGTAGCCAAAATCCGGCCATCCTTGAACAACTCAAAGAGGTAATTAAATAGCGGGTATTGAGCCGCTAGTTCACAGCTAGCCACAATACTGAATTACAGACGAAGAGCGTGGCGTAACAACAGCCACGCTTGACCCTTGCCCGCATCAGGCATATCCTCGCCCTTCAGGCAAAAACGAGGAACTTTAGAGATGAAAGTCTGTCGCTTGTTGTACCTGCTTTTCTCAGCTGCTGGCATCACCTTCATCGCAACGTTCAATGTGCTTGCACAAACGCCAAGTAAAGAACAAGCCAATCCCGGCACAACTGCCAACACCTCATCAAATGAACTGCGCATAGCGCAGGCACGCCCACCAGCGACTGCCGAGGCTGAAGCCAAGACAAAACGCGAAGCACAACTCGCTGCCAGACAAAAACTGCTGACAAATGCAAGCGAGCTGATCAAAGCTGGCAAAGCAAAAGAAGCCTACGCCTTGCTGGCCCCCTACCAATCCATCATGGCCGGCGATTTCGAATATGACTATCTACTGGGCCTTGCAGCCCTTGACAGCGGCAAACCCAACGAGGCCATCTTTGCGCTGGAACGGGTACTGGCTGTTAGGCCAAACCACCTGCAAGCCCGCGCCGAAATTGCCCGCGCATATCTGGCCACCGGTGAAATTGCCGCATCCAGGCAAGAGTTTGAAACAGTACAAGCGCAAAATCCGCCTAAAGAGGTCAGCGCCACCATCCAGAAATACCTGGACATCATCGAGACTGAGCGCAGTGACAAGGCAACAACCTTCCACGCCTATGTAGAAGCCGCACTGGGCGATGACAGCAACGTAAACAGCGCCACCTCCAGCAGGCAGATACCCATGCTGGGCGGCGTATGGCTGCTCGATGCAAATGGTGTGGCAAAGCGTGATTCCTTTGGCAGCCTTGCCGCCGGATTCAATGTACGCCATCTGCTCACCCCGGAATGGGCGTTGATAGGCGGCGGCAATATTGGCCAGCGCTCAAACTCAAAAGAACACAGCTTTGACACCTCCAACATAGACGGCAACGTGGGCGTCAGCCTTACCCAGGGAGATGACAGCTACTCCGCGGTGCTGCAGGCACAAAGTTTCCTGCTCGACAGCAAGACGTATCGCGATGCCGCCGGCATAGCCGGGCAATGGCAGCGCAATCTGGATAACAACAGCCAGGGCAGCGTCTATTTGCAGTACACCAACTTGACCTACCCCGGCCAGACTGCCCGCAACGCGGATCGCTACGTGGCAGGTGTGGCTTATGCCACGACGCTGAGCGGGAATTACACCCCAGTAGTCTATGTCAGCGTGTATGCCGGCACCGAGAGTCCGCAGAAAAGCGGCCTCTCCAATCTGAGCAATACCCTTTATGGCATACGCGCCGGTGGAGAAATGAAACTCACACCACAGACCACGCTGCTGGCTTCAGCCGGCGTAGAAAATCGTGACCATGATGGCAAAGACCCGTTATCGTTTACCGTGCGCAAAGATACTCAAGCCGACCTGAGATTGGCCGTGGCCTATGTCCCCGCACAAAAATGGACTGTTACGCCCAGCCTCAATTACACCAATAACGATTCGAATATCGTCATCAACAAATACGAACGCACCATGTTCAGCATCACCGTGCGCCGCGACTTCAACTGAACCGAGTTTCAACTGATCGACAGATTCAGAGAGGAAATTACATCATGCACCCTCAACAACCCCGCTTCAGATTGAACCGCCAGGCAGTTTTGCTGGGCATCATCTCCGCCACCTTTCCCGTGGCTGGATATTGTGTAGCTGCAGGCCGCGCTGATTTTGTCATCGGCAACGTGGAAGCCGTCGCCGCAGATGGCACACGACGCCCCTTGGTCAAAGGCTCGGATATCAGCACCGGCGAAGCCATCAACACAGCTGCCGGAGCCCGCGCCCAGGTACGTTTTGCCGATGGCGGCTACGTCTCGCTACAACCCAATACATTATTCCGCGTAGACCAATTCAACTACCAAAACAAAACCGACGGTAATGAACAAGGCTTCTTCAGCCTGTTGAAAGGCGGCTTGCGCGCAATTACCGGCGCCATCGGCAAGATCAACCGCAACACTTACAAAGTGGCCACCCCTAGCGCCACCATCGGCATACGCGGCACCGGCTACAAAGCCGAGATCAGGGATGACGGCCTATTTGTGAGCGTGGGTGAAGGCGCAATATCGCTCACCAACAATGTTGGGCTGTTGGTTGTCACAGCTGGAAATGCTGCATTCGTGGCCAACATCAACACCGCACCAGCAAGCACTACCGAGCAACCCAGAACACCGCCTGCAAGCATTCAGCCACTGGGCAGTCCGGCTGCAATCATCCTGCCGAATTTGCCCAGTCTGACATCAGGTTCTGGATACGTCATGTCCTATGCATACCTGTACCAGCCCAGCGTGGCACTGATTGGCAGCAGTGGCTCAGTTCCAGCACCTATTGACGCTGTGTTTAACAGCAATAGCCAGTTAACCAGCTACAGCAGCGTCAATGCAACCGGCAACTTAGGTTCTGCATCTGTAACATTCTCTGCAACTGACGGCATCATCGGCTGGGGTAGATGGGAAGGTAACATTTCAAGCACGGGGTCTATACCTACCATGACACCCGGTGTGTTGCATTACGTGATAGGAATTCCCACGGCTGCGATGCCAACCACGGGCACAGCCACTTACAATCTGATGGGATACACCAACCCAACCGCGACTGATAACTCTAGTAATTATGCCGTTTCAGGACAACTCACTGTCGATTTCGCCCTTACAACGATGGGCGTCAATATGACCATTGCGAATTCTGCCAATAGCTACACAGTGAGCGATAACACTGCCACATCAAGATCCGGAGCAACTTTCTCCGGGACTTTCCTTGCAACAACAAGTTCGACAGGTTCATGTGGTGGCGCATGTGGCTGCACTACCTCAATTAACGGCTTTTTTGCCGGTACGAATGCCTCACGTGCAGGGCTTTCATATTCATTAAATAACGGCACAGCCAATATTCAAGGTGTTGCTGCCTTCGCCAAACAATAACTGTAGCTAAAATTCCATGCTTGACCTTGCCGTGCAATGGCTGGAACAAGGCAAGGCCGAGCAGACACTGCCCTTGCTTGCCAAACACTGCTCACATAACCCGAGTGATGTTTCTGGCTGGTATTTGCTGGGTGCATGCCAACATCAACTCAAGCTGTTGCCTGATGCACTCCAGTCGCTGGAGCGCGCCCTCTCTATCGAACCTCGCCATATCCAATCCCGGCTCGCCAAGGGAGTTGTATTAAATGAACTTGGTCGTCCTCAGGAAGCATTGCAAGTATTCCGCAAGGCCTTGCACCTCGCGCCCACCGATGCGCAACTGTTGTTGAACACGGGCCTGCTGCTGGAACAGGGCGGCGACTTGCGCGCCGCTCTGGAGCGCTATGATCAGGCCCTCAAGCATCACCCCGGCTTTATTGCTGCGCTGCTGAACCGAGGCGCATTGCTGCTGCGTCTGCAGCGACTGGAAGAAGCGTTGGACAACAATCGCAAACTGGCCCAGCTTCAGCCTGAATGGGAGCACGCACACTTCAATCTGGGCGAAACCTTGTTGACACTCAGCCAGTGGGAAGAGGCGCTGGCTGCCTACGATCGCACCCTGGCTATCAACCCTCAAGCAGCCAAGGCACACTTCGGCAAAGGCCTGGCGCTAGCCATGCTGCAGCGCTTCGATGCATCACAGCAGGCATTGGATATGGCGCAAAATATTGACCCAACTACCTATATGCAAAGCCTGCAGCAAGCAGCAGCGCTCACTGCAGGCGAGTTGCGCGAATTCACGCCCCGCACCATCTACCTGCTGCGCGAAGCTGCCCGACTGGAAAATTGCGACTGGCAAAACTGGGGAAAGCTGGCCTCCGATTTTGCAGCATTGATAGCCGCCCCGCCCCAGGCCGCCAACGAAATGAGCGAGCCCGCCCTGCTGTTTCGCACCTTCGCCCTGCCCTTGCCAGCGGCGGCGCGTATGCAGCTGGCCACACGTATCGCACAGCGCATCACGGAGAATATTGCGCACTCAGCCCCCTTCACACGGTCGGCCAGGGCAACTGGAAAAATCAGGATAGGCTACGTGTCGCCAGATTTCAGGAACCATCCCACCGCCCGACTGACACGCCGCCTGTATGCACTGCATGACCGCAGCCAGTTCGAGGTGTATGGCTACTCGTTGCATCCGGGCGATGGCAGCGATCTGCGACGCGATGTGGAACAGGGCTGCGACGTATTTCGTGAGCTAAGTGATCTGGAAAACCGTACTGCAGCAGAAATCATCCAGCGCGATGACATCGACATCCTGATCGATCTGGCTGGCTACACCACCCATGCCCGGCCCGAGATTTTTGTTATGCGCCCGGCACTGCTACAGGCCAGCTATCTGGGCTTCCCGCACAGCACTGGCGCCGATTACATGGATTATTTCATCGGTGACGACACCATCATTCCTGCCGAGCATCAACGATACTTCAGCGAACACATTGCCTACCTGCCCGACAGCTATTTCCTGTTCGACAATCAGCAAGCCATCGCGGATGCGACACAAACTCGTGCCGCACACGGCTTGCCCGAAAACAGCTTCGTGTTCTGCTGCTTCAACAATAACAACAAGATCACACCGCACGATTTCGATGTGTGGATGAATATTCTGAAGCGTGTGCCGCACAGCGTGTTGTGGCTGCTGGCAAGCACTCCGGCCGTGACTGCCAATCTGCGGCGGGAAGCTGAAGCGCGCGGCGTCAGTGGCGAGCGCCTGGTGTTCGCTGCCTTCCTGCCCAACGACCTGCACCTTGCTCGCTACCGCCTGGCTGATCTCTTCCTCGACACCCGCTACTGCAACGCCCACACCACGGCAGCCGAAGCACTCTGGGCGGGTCTTCCCGTATTAAGCTGTCCGGAAGAAGCGATGGCCTCGCGCGTTGCCGCCAGTCTGTTGAGCGCCATCGGCCTGGAAGAATTGATCTGCAGCACTCCGCAACAATACGAAGAACGCGCCATCGAGCTTGCCACCCAAGCGCATGAATTGGCCCGCATCAAGGCTCTCCTGGCGCAAAACAGATTGAGCCATCCGCTGTTCAACACCGAGCGCCAGGTGCAGAAACTGGAGGCCGCTTATCTGGCCATGTGGCAGAGGCACCTGAACAAGCTGCCCCCGGAAACACTGCATATTGCGCCATAAAATGCTCGCACAAGCCCATCAACATTGATTTGTATGGCAATTTCACCTTGACTCACCCCACTCCCTCGACTACTATCGCGACAATTCAAAATTCTGACAGGTGCAGCCAATTGCTTCCTAATAGACTGTTTTTACTTTCCCTTTCTCTTCTAGCCGCGTGTGCGCCACTGTCCACACCGACTTCCAATGGCATTACATCGCAGGACAAGCAATTGTTGGTGACAGCGCCCGTTGCCGCTGCGCAAGCTGAACCCAAGGCTGCGGCTGCCACACCAGCTCCGGCCAGCTCGACACCAGCCCCCGCAGCAAGCACTGCTACAGAGCCTGCACCCGTCAATGCCAGCGCAGCAGCAGCCACGGCGCAACTCGATGTGTGGCAGCGCATACGCGACGGCTACGCCATGCCGGAGATGGATAGCAAGAAAATCACCCATTACGAAAAGTGGTACGCCAGGCAGCCGGAATACATGGAGCGCATGACCGAGCGTGCGGGCCGCTACCTCTACTTCATCACCGAGGAAGTAGAGAAGCGCGGCATGCCGACTGAAATCGCCCTGCTGCCCATGATAGAAAGCGCGTTCAACCCCGGCGCTTACTCCGGTGCACGCGCATCGGGCATCTGGCAATTCATTCCCTCCACCGGCAAAAATTTCGGCATGCAGCAAAACTGGTGGTACGACGGCCGCCGCGATGTGATCAGCGCAACCAATGGCGCGCTGGATTACCTGCAGAAGCTGCATGCCCAGTTCGGTTCATGGGATCTGGCGCTGGCCGCCTACAATTGCGGCGAAAAGTGCGTCATGAAAGCACAGGCGCTCAACCGCAAACGCCACTTGCCCACCAATTATTCCAGCCTGAAGCTGCCCAAGGAAACTCGCTTCTACGTGCCCAAGCTGCTGGCCGTGAAAAACATCATTGCTTACCCGATGAGCTTTGGCCTGGTCATTCCGGAAGTGCCCAACAAGCCGTATTTCGCCCCGGTGACCACTTCACGCCATATGGACGTGAAAGTCGCAGCCGAGATGGCCGAAGTATCCATGGAAGAATTCACCGCACTCAACCCGGCGCATAACCGTCCGGTGATCCTGCAAGACAAGGACAAGGACAGCGTGATTTTATTGCCGGTGGAGAAGGTGGATGTATTCCGCGCCAATCTGGAGCGTGCCAACCAGCCCCTGGTAACCTGGCAAGAGTATCAGCCCAAGAAAGGCGAGAAGCTGGAACAACTGGCGCCGCGTTTTGGCATCAGTGCCGAGAAACTCAAAACCGTAAACGGCCTGTCGCCGCGCAGCAAGGAAAGCAACGGGCAAGCGCTGCTGGTGCCGGTAACCGAAGGCGAGACCGCTCCCGAATTCGAGGCATTCAACACCCACCTCGCTCCAAGCGACCCGCTGCTGCTTAATGCCGTAAGCCATACAGTGCGCCGTGGCGACACGCTGAGCAGCATTGCAAAGCGTTACCACGTAAAACTGGCCAGCCTGAAAAGCTGGAACCATGGCGTCAAGATTCTTCGCCCCGGCCAGCACATCATGGTTGCGCAAACAGCAGCCAAGCCCCGCCGTATAGCCAAAGCAGGCAAACCCCGCGTCAAACCAGCGGTTGCCAGCCGGGTCAACTATCAACCCGGCAACAACGTAAGGCGCGTTTCTTACGAGCAATAAACCAGTTCAGCGCGTGCCTGCCAGATGGCAGTGCACGATATGGGTAGGCGTATTACTGGTTGCAGCCGGATAAGCAGTACGGCACAGCTCGACAGCCTCCGCACAGCGCGGATGAAAATGGCAGCCCTGCGGCGGATTTGCCGGTGATGGCATCTCTCCTGCCAGCCTGATCACTCCCACACGTTTCCCATCTACTTCCGGCCCGTCTATTTTCGGCACCGCAGACAACAATGCGCGGGTGTAGGGATGCTGCGCATTGTGCATCACCTCCTGCACCGTGCCGCGCTCCACAATACGCCCCAGGTACATCACGCACACCTCGTGCGCCACGTACTCCACCACGGCCAGGTTGTGAGTGATGAACAGATAGCTCAAACCCAGCTCCCGCTGCAATGACTTCAGCAAATTCAGAATTTGCGCCTGCACCGACACATCCAGCGCGCTGGTGGGTTCATCGCAGATCAGCAGCGCGGGGTTCACCGCCAGCGCGCGCGCAATGGCAATGCGCTGGCGCTGCCCGCCGGAAAACTCGTGCGGATAGCGCCATTTGGCCGCCTGCGCCAGACCCACCTGGTCCAGCAACTGATCTATGCGCTTTTGCCTGTCCACACTGGAGGCGCCGATGTCGAGCGCATCCATGCCCTCCTGCAAAATTTCCGCCACGCGCATTTTGGGATTGAGCGAGGCATACGGATCCTGAAACACCATCTGCATGCTGCCGCGCTGCGCGCGCAACTGCTGCCCGTTCAAACCAACCAGATCGTTGCCGGCAAAGCGCACCTGTCCCCCTGTGGGGGCTAGCAACTGCAGCAAGGCCTTGCCCACCGTGGTCTTGCCACAACCGGATTCGCCCACCAGCGCCAGCGTGCGGCCGGCGGCTATATCCAGCGACACGCCATCCACCGCTTTCACCCCGCCCACCGTGCGCTGCAGTATGCCCTTGCGGATGGGGAAGTGGACTTGCAGGTTGGAGACTTGCAGGATCGAGGACTGAGGACTGAGGGCTGAGGACTGAGTGCTGAGGGCCGAGTGCTGCACGCGGGGTACTGAGTCCTCAGTCCTCAGTCCTGCTTTTACAGTGTAAAGATGACACCTGACCCCCGCCCCGCTCTCCAGCATCGTCCACGCCGGCATCTGCTCATGGCACAGCGCCCATGCCTGCTCGCAGCGCGGCGCAAAGCGGCAGCCTGGCGGCACAGCCCCCAGCGCCGGCACATTGCCGGGAATGGCAGCCAGCGCCTGCCCGCTGCGCTTGGCATCCGGCAATGCGGCAAACAATTTTTGCGTGTACGGATGCGCAGGCCGGGCAAACAATTGTGCACGGCTTGCCTGCTCGATAATCTGCCCGGCATACATCACCGCCACCTGGTGCGCCATCTCGGCCACCACGCCCAGATCATGGGTGATCAGCAGCATGGCCATGCCTTCGCGCGCCTGTGTGTCGCGCAACAGCTGCAGCACCTGCGCCTGTATGGTCACATCCAGCGCCGTGGTCGGCTCGTCTGCAATCAGCAGTTCTGGCTGGCCGGCCAGCGCCATGGCGATCATCACGCGCTGCTTCATGCCGCCGGAAAGCTGGAAAGGATACTCGTCCAGACGGCGCGCGGGGTCTGGTATGCCGACTTGTTGCAGGAGTTCGATGCAGCGTTGAGTTATAGATTGCCACCCTCTCCCCAACCCTCTCCCGCGAGGGGAGAGGGAGTCAGCCCCCTCCCCCTTGATGGGGGAGGGTTGGGGAGAGGGGGTATGCAACGCCAGCACCTCTGCAATCTGCTCACCCACCGTCATCACCGGATTCAGGCTCAGTCCCGGCTCCTGAAAGATCATCGCCATCCTGCCGCCGCGTAGCTCGCGCATGGAATGCTCGGGCAGGGTGTGCAATTGCGCATCGCCCAGACTCAGGGAGCCGCCCGCGAATCCGACGCCATCCGGCAGCAAACGCATCAGCGACAGCGCAGTCATCGACTTGCCGCAGCCCGATTCGCCCAGCAACGCAAAGGTCTCGCCCGCCCGGATCGTGAAAGTAATATCGTCAACGATGCGCGGGCCATTGTTAAGCCGTGTTACCAGGCCATTTACCGTCAGGAGCGCGCTCATGCCGCCGCCTCCGTCCGGTTCAGGCGCGGATCGAACGCATCGCGCACCGCATCGGCAAACAGGTTGGCGGCCAGCACCAGCACCAGCATAAAGCCAAAAGCCGCTGCCAGCGTCCACCACACCATGGGCTCGCGCCCCATCTCC
This sequence comes from Nitrosomonadales bacterium, assembly GCA_023259065.1. Lineage (GTDB taxonomy): Bacteria > Pseudomonadota > Gammaproteobacteria > Burkholderiales > Gallionellaceae > 39-52-133. The sequence goes on along the minus strand of JAHFQY010000035.1, from coordinate 12,499 downwards.
ATGCGCGCCGCGTTGATCAGCGTGCCAAAACTCATGGTGCTGGGGTCTACGCCCACGCCCACATAGGAGAGCACCGCCTCGGCCAGCACCAGACTGCTAAAATCCATCACCACCGAGATCAGCACGATGTGCATCACATTGGGCAGAATGTGCCGCGTCATGATGCGCAGGGACGACACGCCAAACGCCTGCGCAGCCTGAATGTATTCCAGCTCGCGCAGCTTCAGCGTCTCGCCGCGCAGCAGGCGGCACAGCCCGGTCCAGCTGGTCACACCAAGAATCAGGCACAGGAACAACAGGCGCAAATCGGCACGCGCGGCGGAAGTTTCAAACCACTCCGGATGCGTCTCGATAGCCACCTGCATCATCAGCACCGCCGCCGCAATCAGCAGCACGCTGGGTATGGAACTCAGCACGGTGTAAACATACTGGATCACATCATCCACCCAGCCGCGCAGATAGCCCGCAGCAATCCCCAGCAGCAAGGCAAATGGCAGCATCACCAGCGTCGTCACCGTGCCAATCACCAGACCTGTGCGTATGCTCTTCAGCGCCAGATACAGCACATCCTGGCCCACCTTGTCGGTACCCAGCACATGGTAGGACACGGCCAGACTGGCGGTAGCGCCAATCACAGTGGCCATAACAAGAATCGTGAACTGCAAGGCACGATGCGCGCGGTAAGCAGGTTCTCCAGGCATGGGGCGCACGATGAAAATGCTTAACACTCGGCCAGCTGCAAAAACCAGCAAACCACCCAGCAACAGGCCAGCCACTGCACCAAGCAAGCCTCGCTGCAGCACATCCGCCACCAGCTCGTGCTGCGGATCAGCCAGGTGCGCACCGCCATATTTCAGGCGCGGATAATCGCGCATGACTTTTCCATCCCCTGTCTCCGTGCTTTCCTTGGCATACAGGTAAGCTGCCAGCGGCGCCGAATAAGTCTTCTCGGTGCGGCTGCGCAGACCGCTGGCCAAGGCATCAAAGGCACTCAGCACCTCGGGGGAATACACGGTCTGCTCGTTATTTTTCTGCGGCAATGCAGCGCGGTAATGCAGCGAGTCCAGCAGGCCCACCAGCACAAACAGCGACAGCACCAGCAGCGACACCATCCCCACAGGGCTGCGCGCCAAGCGTTGCCATGGCAACAGCAGATGCGGCCGCTGCCTGATCCACCATATGCCTGCGATCCCCACCGCGAACAGCAGAAAGATCATGGCATCGGTCCACAAGATGACGGGCATGAAACTCATTGCAGCCTCACCCGGGGATCAACAACAGTGTAGGAAATATCCGTGAGTATCAGCCCCACGATATAAAGAACTGAGCCCAGAAACACCATGGCGCGCACCACCCCAAAATCCTGCGCCTGAATCGCATCTATGGTGTAACTGCCCAGGCCGGGGATGCCGAAGAAAGACTCGGTCAGCAGGCTGCCCATAAACAACAGCGGGATCACCACCACCACACCAGTGAGGATGGGAATCATGGCGTTCTTCAGCACATGCCTGAACAGCACGCGCAGCTCGGATAGACCCTTGGCTCGCGCCGTGCGTACGTAGTCGCGGCCTATCTCTTCCAGGAATATCGTGCGATACCAGCGGCTGCTCGCGCCTATGCCGCCTACCACTCCGATCAGCACCGGCAACAACACAAACTTGATGCCGTCCAGCCCGCCCGCATAGCCCGAGATCGGCACCCAGTGCCACAGCTTGCTCGCCACGAACTGGCCGGCAATGATGTAAAACAGCATGGAGATCGACATCAACACCACACATATTGCTACAGCCGTTGCATCCAGCGCAGTGGCGCGAAACAGCGTTATCAACAATGCAAAAGTAATAGAAACCATCAGCCCAATAAAAAATGCAGGCAGCGCAATCACCAGGCTGGGCCACATGCGCGTGCTGATCTCGCGGCTGATGCTGCGGCCGTCGTCGGAGTAGCCAAAATCCAGCACAAACATGCTCGCCGATTTTTCGAAGAAAATGGTATCGCTCAATTTCTTCGCGCCCTCCGCCCCGGCATTGAACAGCAGCGGCTTGTCATAACCATGCTGCTGCTTCCAGCGCTCGATCGCTTCCGGTGTCACGCGCTTGATGCCCAGCTGGATGCGCGCCATGTCGTCCGGCGTGTTCACCACAAAAAACAGGGTAAAGGTAAGCAGGTTCACTCCTATGAGGATAGGGAGTGCGTACAGGATGCGGCGGATAAGGTAGGCGATCATTATTGGGTAAGGCAATCATTAAGCGCAGCGATTCTACTCATCAGGTCGTCATAAACACCCGATAGATTCTTCAAAACATCAGCGTTGGTATAACGGATTACCGTGATCCCCAAATCAGCCATAGCATTTGTTCTGCTCGCATCATATGCAATCGCTTCAGCATGACTGTCACCATCAATCTCAATCACCAGATGAAGCTCGGCACAATAAAAATCCGCGATGTAATTGCCTATCAGTTTTTGGCGTGAGAACTTGTAATCGACAAAGTGGCGCATGCGCAGCACCTTATTCCACATTTGGCTTTCAGCGGCTGTGGGATTCTTGCGGTTTTCGCGGGCTAGCGGGATGAGTTTTTTGTTGTAGGGGATGAAACCTAACCCCTCCCCATCCCTCCCCTTGTCAGGGGAGGGTGACGTTGCACACGCTCCTCCCCTGACAAGGGGAGGCTGGGAGGGGTTTGGGGTTGGTTTTTCGACTTTCATACCGCTTCCTCACGCTGCCTCAACGCCCGCCACAACCACCACCCCAACGCCAGCAACGCCAAGCCCCCCAGCCACAAGGGCCAGCGCACCGGCTGGTTCCACTGCCTGCGCAGCACGTCGCGACTGGCCGCATCGATGCGCAGGTACTTCAGGTTGTTGTTTGCCATCTTGTTGGGTTTGCTGTTGTGCAGCCAGCTGTGGCGCAGCACATAGTCCTTGGGATGTTGCCCCCACAGCCATGGGCCATCGCGGCGCAGGATTTCCAGCATGCGGTCGATAATGGCCTGGCGCGCCGCGCTATTGCCCATGTTTTTCATCTGCTCGAACAGGCGGTCATATTCCGGGTTGCTGTAGTTGGCGGCGTTCTCTCCGCCATGCCCCACCTTGGCCTGCGCGCCGTGCAGCAGGAAGAAAAAGTTTTCCGGATCGGGATAATCGGCATTCCAGCCAAAGTAGAAAAATTGCGTGTCGCCCCTGCGCACCTTGTCCTGGAAGCGGTTGTAATCGGTGTTGCGCGCCACCAGCTGCAGGTTGAGCTTGTCGAATTGCTTGCGCAGCCAGTCCAGCCGCGACTTCGCCCCCATCCCGGCCGAGGTGGTGTCGAGATAGATCACCAGCGGCTGTCTGGTTTTTTCGTCCAGACCATCAGGGTAGCCCGCCTCGGCCAGCAGTCGTTTTGCCTCGGCGATGGGCTTGCGCTGCGGCGCACCGTTGATCCAGTCATATACATAAGGATTGATGCCCGCCTCGCCCTCGCGATAACCGAAGATGCCGGGAGGAAGCGGAGATTGCGCACTGACGCCGCGCCCGTTGGCAAAGATGGAAATAAACTCTTCCATATCCAGCGCAATCGCAATCGCCCGGCGCAATTTCCTGGCGCGCTCAGAGTCACCTCCCACCACTGGGTCCAGCCAGTTAAAGCCCATGTACATGGTGGAAGTCGCCACCGAGGTGGACAGCGTGATTCCCTGCGCACTCATGGCGTCGCTGACATTGGTCTCCCCCGCCACGCTCACCTGTACCGCCTGGTCGAAGCTGTCCGAGCTTATGCCGGAAGAGTCGTAATAACCCTGCAAAAATTTGTTCCAGTAGGGGATGGTTTCCTTTTCCAGCGTGAACACCACCTGGTCCATCAGCGGCAAGGGCTTGCCAGCATCAGCCAGCAAGCCGGCTTCCCTGTCACCTGCCTCCCCCTCGGCGGGGTAGGTTTCGCGGGCGAAGTTGGGATTGCGCGAGAGCACCATGCGCTGGTTGGGATTGTTCTCGGACAGGTAATAAGGCCCGCTGCCCACCGGCCACCAGTCCAGCGTAATATTTTTTTCATGCATGCCAGGCTGCGCGTAAAAACGCTCCGCCTCCACCGGCATGGGCGCAAAAAACGGCATCGCCAGCCAGTACATGAATTGCGGATACTTTCCCACCACCTTGATGCGATAGGTGTGCTCATCCACCACCTCCGCACCTTCCAGTTTGTAGTCTTGCAGATTCAGGAAGCTGCCCGGATGGTCTTTCTGCGCCTGCTGCAAAGTGGCGGCATACGACTTCAGCCCGGCAATATGCTCGGCCATCAGTCCGCTGATGGGCGAGTGTATATCGGGATGAGCCAGGCGCTTGATCTGGTACACGTAATCCGCAGCAGTCACCGTGCGCGTGCCGCTGTGGGCAAAATCACCCAGGCCGTGTATGCCATCCAGGTCGCCGGGCTTGAGTGCCAGATACTCGGGCTCGCCCTGCGCATTGCGTGCAAATGCCGGATGCGGCTGGTAACGCAGATCCGGGCGCAGATGAATTTCGTACACACTGAATGCCACCCTGTCGGCAGACGCATCATCCGCCAAACGCCGGTTGTTCTTGTCCACATAATGCACGCTGGGCATACTGCCGGCTGCCTGCGGCACCAGCGTATACGGGCGTTTCAGGTAATGGTATTGCAGCGGCGGCTGGTAGATTTGCGCAAGAAACACATACTCGTTCTCGCTGTAGGACTGTGCCGGATCAAGATGCTTGGGACGCTCGGTGAAGGCGGTATAAAAAATGGACTTGCCATTGTCGGCGGGCGGATAGGGATTGTTCCACAGCCCGCCATCACAAGCGGTGAGCAACAACAGCGATAAGCAGGCGAGCCATTTCATAGGGCGCAAGTTTATCCTATAAAAAATCTTCGTCCAAAGATTGCACTGCTTAGTAGCAAGCTTTGTATTTTTCACTTGATGGTCGATGACAACAAACCCCCTCTAGCTCCCCCTTATCAGTGGGAGAACCAACCCGCTCCTCCCCTGTCAAGGGGAGGCTGGGAGGGGTTTGAGCCCCATTGACACTCAAGCTTAACTCGCATAAATCAACAAAGCCCCTGAGTAAACTACGGGAATAAGCTGACAGAAGCGCATCAAGATCAGCGCTTCGCGGTAATATTACGAAATACTAAATTAAGCGGAGCAAGGCAATGAATCAGGACTGGCAAAACTTTCTGGCACAACAAGGCGCACAGCTGCAGGAAGGCGTGGTTGGGCATTTTGGCGATGCGCAGGCCGAGCTGCTGGCAGCGCGCGACGGCAGCGTGGTGTGCGACCTCGGCCAGTTTGGCACGCTCAAGGTGGCAGGTGAAGATGCGCAGGGTTTCCTGCAAAATCTGCTGAGCAGCGATGTGAAACTGATCACCCCCAAACAGGCGCAGCCCAGCAGCTTCAACAGCCCCAAGGGACGCATGATGGCGACCTTCCTGGTGTGGCAGAACGGCGCAGACTATTATCTGCAAGTGCCGCTGAGCCTCGCTGCAGCAATGCAGAAGCGCCTGTCCATGTTTGTGCTGCGTTCCAAGGTCAAGGTCACTGACGTGAGCAAGGAGATGGTTAGCCTGGGTGTATCCGGCAGTGCAGCAGCCGGCCTGATCCAGAAAAATTTCGGCTCGGCCCCCGAAGGCGATTGGGCAGCACACCAACATGAAGGCAGCAGCGTCATTCGCGTCGGCGCACAGCGCTTCCAGATCAGCACCAGCGTAGCGCAGGCCCCTGCCCTGTGGGCGGCCCTGGCTGCGGCAGCGCGTCCGGCGGGGGCCGCCTGCTGGGACTGGCTCAACATCCGTGCCGGCATCCCTGTCATCACCCCGGCCACGCAGGAACAATTTGTATTGCAGATGACCAACTTCGACGTGCTGGGCGGCGTGAGTTTCAAGAAGGGCTGCTACCCCGGGCAGGAAATCGTGGCGCGCACGCAGTACCTGGGCAAGCTCAAGCGCCGCATGTATCTTGCTCATGTTGATTCAGCCAGTGCGCCCAAGGCCGGTGATGAGGTGTTCAGCGCCGAGATGGCCGGGCAACCCAGCGGCATGGTGATCAACGCAACGCCTGCAGCGGGTGGCGGCTTTGACTTGCTGGCAGTGCTGCAGATCAGCAGCCGCGAGACCCAGAGCGTGCACCTGCAATCACTGGAAGGCGCGGCGCTGAATTTCCTGCCGCTGCCTTACAGCTTGGCAAACGCTACAGCTTGAACCTGCTCACCACGCCTTCCAAGTTTGACGACAAACCTTCCAGGTCGTGCGAAGCGCGGGTCGATTGATCAATGGAGGCGGCATTGTCTTTGGCCATTTGGGCGATATGATCCACATTGGTGGCAATCTCTTCCGTAGCCTGGCTCTGGGTACGCGTTGATGCGGCAATTTGCTGGATCATCTCAACCACCCGTTTCACACTGCCATTGATTTCCTGCAGTGAGCGTCCCGCCTCGTTGGCCAGGTTAACCCCGGCATTCGCCTGCGAGCTGCCGCGCTCCATGGTGGCAACAGCATTGCCGGTTTCGGATTGAATTGCACTGATCATGGAAGAAATCTCTGCCGTCGCATTGGCAGTGCGCTCCGCCAGTTTCCGCACTTCATCTGCAACCACGGCAAACCCGCGCCCCTGTTCACCCGCCCTGGCTGCTTCAATCGCGGCATTCAATGCCAGCAAATTGGTTTGGTCAGCAATCTCCTTGATCACCCCCACGATCTGCCCGATCTGGTCTGAGCGCTCACCCAGGTCGGCGATCTGCTGGGCGGCCTCGCTCACGCTGTGAGCCAGATCCTGTATGCCTTTCACCGCATTATTGACCACAGACTGGCCTTTATCCGCCATAGTACCGGCCTCGGTGGATGCAACGACCACGCTATCTGCCTTCAGCGCAATTTCTTTCACCGCAGCATTAAGATGCTCCAGCGATGCCGCCGCACTTTCAGCCTGTGCAGTCTGTTTATGCGTCAACGACAAAACACTCTCCGCCGTATTGGCCTGCATTTCAGAAGACTCGAATACCCGGTGAGCCGATTGCCTGACCTGGCGGATAATGCCGGAGAACTCATCCGCCATCTGGTTAAACACCCGCGCCACCCCGCTCAACTCGTCATTACTGTCGTGATGGGCACGCGCGGTGAAGTCGCCCTTGGATAATTCATGCGCCATGCGCTCAAGCTCAACCACACCCTGCGCAATGGAACGGGTGATGACAAAGCCGAACAAAACAGTCAGGGCCAGGCCAACAACTATGCTGGCAATGGAAACGGTGCGTATGATTTTTGCCAGCTTCGCCGTTTTCTCATACTCGACCTTGGCCTTCTCGACCTGGTACTGAATCAGGTCATCAATCCCTTTGGAAGCTTTGATGTAACCGGGAGTAACCACCTCATTGCGCAGCCTGTCGGCCTGCTCGAATTTCTCCGCCTGCAACAGGTCAAAAGAAGGGATGACGCCATTGCGGCCAAAATTAAGTCGCGCAGTGACAAAAGTATCGTAGAGCTCTTTTTCTTCCGGCAGCATCTTGTGCTCTTCATAACTCTTCAGCAGATTCTCGATCTGGAAGATGCTGCTCCTGGCCTTGTCTATATGCTCAAGCATCTCGAACGCATCTTTCTCCAGGCGCGCGGCAAAAAGCTCGATGCGCATCTGCATCTGGTTGGTGCGAATCTCGTTCAGCTGGCTGATGGCAATCAGGCGGTCGTTATACACCGCATACAAGGCGTTGCTGGATGAGGTTATCCCGACCAGCCCGGTGATACCTATGCCCACCACCAGCAGTGAGGCGATGGTGATCAGGATATAGAGCTTGGTGCGTATCTTCAGGTTTTTGAGTAATTGCATGAACATCCCCCCCGTGCTGTATGCACAACTGCGACACTGGCTACAGATTCATATCGGCAGCAAGCGCAATATTTTTAGCCCATAGTACAACCAAGCAAGAAAAAAAATGCTGCAAATCCCTATTCCCAGCGCAGCTATACACAGGGCCAATGTCTCATTGCAACACTTTAACAGCGGAGCAACCAGGCTAAATTTCAAACAGAATGGTTTTATCCCGCCAAATTGAACGTACAGAGGAATACAGCCAGAGGCGTTACAACTACTGAATATCGCGAGGCAGAAGGTGCAGTGACATCTTGCGGTGGGGCATGCCGGCATCCTGAAACACCTTGCCTTCCGCTTCGAATCCGAATTTCTGGTAAAACGGCAGCGCCTGCACCTGCGCCGAAATCTCCACCCTGGTCTGGTGCTGGTTGCGCGCGTAATCCAGCAGCGCTTCCAGAATGGCACTGCCCACCTTCTTGCCGCGCCACTCGGGCAGCACCGCCATGCGGCCGATATGGCCATCCGGGGTAATGCGGCCGCAGCCTATGGCATCGCCGGTTGCACTCAGGGCCAGCGCATGGTGGCAGGTTTCATCCAGGCCATCCCACTCCAGCTCCGCCGTCACCCCCTGCTCGCGCATAAACACCGCTTCGCGTATGGCGCGCAGCAAAGGCTCGCCATCGTGCCAGGTAACCAGGTGTATCGTGAAAGGATTGCTCATGCAGCCTCCAGCCAAGGACAGACCGTGCAACAAACTTTGCTACTTTAAAACCATGCCATGAGTTCGGCAACCGTAATAATCAAGCTACGCAACAATATCAACCGTTGTGCCCGCAGGCACCAGCTCGAAAAGCTCCAGCAAATCGACATTTGTCATGTTCACGCAACCGTGAGACTGCGGCACACCCAGCTTGCGCTCATCCGGCGCACCGTGAATATAAATATAACGGCGCATGGTGTCGCACGTGCCCAGCCGGTTATAACCCGGCTCGCAGCCCGACAGCCACAGGATGCGCGTGAGTATCCAGTCACGTCCCGGATGCTGCGCCCCCAGCGCCGGCGTATAAATTTCACCACTGGGGCGGCGCCTGGCAAACACTGTATTGACCGGCTGCCCTGCGCCGATCTTGGCGCGTATCACATGGCGCCCGCGCGGCGTGCAGTAACTGCCGTTTTCCTCCCCCGCGCCATTGGCCGCAGTGGCAACCTCGTAACGGCGCAACAACCTGCCCGAGTCATCAAATAGCTCAAGCGCCTGCTCGGGTATGCGCACGACAATATTCACTTGCTGCTCCCTTCAGGGTAACCGGCATCAGGGGCGCTTTGCAGCCTAGTTGAATGGCTAGGTGCGGCCTGGGCGCCAGCCGCATTGCGCTGCTGCGCACGACGCATGGCAAAAAAATCGCTCAACACCCTGCCGCACTCCTCTGCCAGCACACCGCCTGTCACTGTGGCATGGTGATTAAGGCGTGCTACGCCACCCAACCCCTCCCCATCCCTCCCCTTGACAAGGGAGGGGGCGGGCATTTCTCCTCCCCTGTCAAGGGGAGGCCGGGAGGGGTTTAAACCACCAAACAAATCCACCACACTCCCCGCCGCCCCCGTCTTGGGGTCACGCGCACCAAACACCACGCGCGCAATGCGCGCATGAAACATCGCGCCAACGCACATCAAACAAGGCTCCAGCGTCACAAACAACTCGCAGCCCACCAGCCGGTAATTGCCCACGCACTGCGCGGCATCGCGCAACGCCATCATCTCGGCATGCGCGGAAGGGTCATGACGTGAAATCGGTGCATTGAAACCGCGCCCGATAATCGCGCCATCCTTCACCACCACCGCGCCCACCGGCACCTCGCCCGCCTGCTCTGCCAGCCGCGCCTGCACCAGAGCCTCGCGCATGAAAAATTCGTCTTTTTCCACTGTCATGCCTGAATATCAGTCAACAAATTTACCACCAGCCTGATCATCAAATCCTTGTTTGATGGATTACTTTCGGCAATCAACAAGGCCAGCGCTATCAGCGCATTGTCATTGATCGTCATATTCATTTGTTCCTGTTGCAGATAGAGAAGGAACATAAATGCGCCGATGCGCTTATTACCATCAGAAAACGGATGATCCTTGATAATGAAATACAGCAGGTGAGCCGCCTTCTCTTCGCGGGTGCGGTAAAGCGATTCTCCAAACATGGATTGCTCTATGTTGCCGAGAATACCTTCAAACGCATCACCACGCTCCTGCCCAAACAACGGTGTAGCTTCCCCGCTCGCCATTAGCTCGGCCTTGATCTGCGCAATAGCGGCAGCCGCCTTGCCGTAATCCAATACACCTTGCGATGGCCTGCACCCTTCTGGCACCGCCAAACCGTTCTCGTCATACTGAAGCAGCAAGCGCCAGGTCTTCGCATACCCAACAATGAGAGAAAGTACCGCGCTGCCTGTGTCACTAACCAAAGCCTGATTGTTAAGTGTGCGCGCCAGCAACTCGATGGCCTGCTGCGCCTCGGTGATTCCCCTTTCAGCCAAACGCGCCTGATTCAGCGTGTAGCCTTGCACCAGATGCTCGCGCAGAGTGCGGGTAGCCCATTGGCGAAATTTTGTGCCCGACTGCGATTTGACTCGATAGCCGACTGAGATGATTACATCGAGATTGTAGTGCGAGGTATCGTAATTTTTGCCGTCCGCGGCAGTTGTCCGGAAATTCCGGACAACTGAGCTCTCATCAAGCTCACCTTCCTTAAAAATATTGCGTATATGCTCGCTGACTGTACGCACGTTCTTATCAAACAGAACAACCATCTGTTTTTGCGTCAGCCACACCGTCTCAGCCTCCAGCCGCACATCTACCCGCGTCTGCCCGCTCTCGGTTTCGTAGATTAAAACTTTGCTCATCACATCACCTGTCCAATGGGCTGACGACACCCTTGCCGCCCTTGTTGAGCACATGAGTGTAAATCACCGTGGTGGAAACATCAGAGTGGCCAAGCAGCTCCTGAACTGTGCGGATATCGTAGCCACTCTCAAGCAAATGCGTGGCAAACGAATGACGCAAAGTATGTGGCGTGGCGAGCTTGACGACACCCGATGCAGCAACCGCACGCTTCATTGCGCGCTGCAACAGTTTTTCATCAATATGATGGCGCCGCTCGTGACCGCTACGCGGATCAACCGAATAGCTGCCTGCCGGGAACACATACTGCCAGCTCCACTCGGCGGCTGCAGCGGGATACTTGCGTTCCAGAGCATCCGGTAAAAATACACCTGCCATACCCTTGGCAAGATCATCCTTGTAAAGCAGACTACGTTTTGCCAAATGCTCCTGAAATGGCAAGATCAGCACCTCAGGCAACATCGTTACCCTGTCCTTCGCACCCTTGCCGTCGCGAATCAAAATCTCGCGCCGCTCAAAATCAACATCCTTCACCCGCAGCCGGCAACACTCCATCAAGCGCATGCCTGTGCCATACAACAGGCGCGCCATCAAGCTGTAATTTCCTTCCATGCGTTCCAGCACCAGCGCCACTTCGGCACGGCTCAATACCACCGGCAAACGCTGCGGCTTCTTCGCGCGCACCATGGTATCCATCCAAGGCAAATCAATGCCCAGCACCTCGCGATAAAGAAACAGCAGCGCGGAAAGCGCCTGGTTCTGGGTAGAAGCCGAGACATTACCCTCAGTGGCAAGATGCGAGAGAAACGCCTCCACCTCGGGAGCACCCAAATCGCGTGGGTGACGTCTACCATGGAAATAAATGAACCGCTTTATCCATTGAAGATATTGCGTTTCAGTACGAATGCTGTAGTGTTTGACCCTGATTTTGTCGCGTACTTGATCGAGCAGCTTAGGAGATTGTGGAGTGACAGGTGTATTCTCAGATTCCATAACAAGACCTCCTGTTAGGCAAACACTAGGGAAACAAAATGTTATTCATTGAGCAGCGTCAGATTATACACCTCAAAATTCCAGGATATACACCGTTTCAGGTGTCTACTTTACGTTAGAAGCCTATGCCCACAAAACCACTCGACCGGTTGATGTTTGTTCAAGGAGGCTTGTGCTTCTTCTGCAAGCAACCATTGCCAAAAGCTGAGGCAAGTGTCGAACACCTTCTCGCTAGCGCCAACGGCGGCAGCAACAACGACGAAAACTGTGTTGCTTGCTGTAAAGCGGTAAATGCACTGCTCGGCAGCATGTCTCTCAAAGAGAAGTTTCAGGTTGTGCTCAATCAGAAAGGGCAGTTTAAGTGCCCAAACGGAGCCGGAACGGCGAAAACAGCCACGCAGCCGAAAGCCCCACCAAAAGCACCAGCCATCGCCAAACCAAAGGACGACAGACTTGCATTGGTGGTTGCCAATCTGAAGCAGCGCGGCAACGCTAAACCGCGCACCCTGAAAACCCTCACAAGTACTGTCGCTGCCCTATTTCCAAAGGGCATATCCGAGGCCGAGCTAAGCGCATTGGTACAGCAGTTGATGTCATCGGGCAAAGTCACCGCGTCAGAAAACAAGGTCACCTATGCGCTCTAAACCGGCTTCTAACCCGGCGCTCAACCTCGCTCCCTTCGGTCGCTGGACGCTGCGCCATAAAGCGGCGCAGCGCCGGTTAGCTCTACGTTAGGCCACAAGAGGTAACGAATGGAAATATTGGTCTGGGCTTTTCTCGGTGGCATAGTCGGTGCCGCACTCATGGACGTG
>JAHFQY010000034.1 GCA_023259065.1 Nitrosomonadales bacterium | reverse complement strand
CTGAGTTGATAGTGAACCGACAAACTATGCTGGAACACTGTGTTGTATCAAAAATTGAACGACTGCTTTTCCCACAAGCGAACGCTCGCAATGCTGTACTGTTTTTAACAAAACCGACCGCTGGGTCAGCCTAATAACCGTTAGCCATTAAACTAGGGAGTCTCTATGAAATATCGCATTACTACTTTTCTTGTATCCGTATTGTTATCTGCGTGCGTAACCGCACCTACATATCTTGGGAAAGTAGTAACCCAAGCACCATTCAAGGTTGACGGTGGAAAAACTGTTAACTTGCCAATCACCAATGCTGGCGCGTTACCCGCAGAAAATGATTACTACAAAATTGAAGGTGCTGGATTTAATGCATCTATGAAGAAGGGAGAGCCGAAAGAATCAAAACTAACCTGGGCGTTTTCATTCATATCGAAGAAATCAGGCGAAATTGAATCTGTAGTTGTTGAGCAAGTCACCGCTTCCGGGGAGTTGGAACTGGTTGTCAAAGATAATTCGCCAACCCTGAAAAATACAAATTGGATTGGCCAATCGACGCCAATATCCATGACTAAAGATTTGGTGCCTTGGCTGTATTCCGGTTCAAATTCAACCTTTGTCTTCAAGTTCACAATCAAAGCTAAGGATGGAAGCTCTATCGTGATGTATCAGCCCTCCATAATTTCCGGCCGATCCAAAGCTATGTTTCTGCAGGCTATGGCGTCATAAATGGCTCACAAATCATGCCACCGGATCTGCGCGAAAAGCTGCGCAGACCAGCAAGCCCAGACTTTCGATTCTGGAGTTATAAAGAATGGCAGATTTCGAAATAAATAAAGGAATCACCTTTCGTTTCGAAAAATGAAGGCATTTCGCATGCTCCATGCGACATTTCAAATAAAAATCCCGGACAGTCACTACCCGGGATTTTTTATTCCTCATAACTACCACCCACCAATTCCAGTATTACAGGCCTGATGCATTGCCATGCACATACCATCCCATCCAGACCTCTGTTTCACATACCAAGCCAAGCACCTGACTGGATTGCATTTTCACCTTGAATCTGCGGATTTAGAAGATTATGCTTGTCGCGTACATCCTGAATTCACTCTGAGAGTTTGTTTGCTTGCGGAGGCAGCGTATGCCGACAATTGAGCCTGGCGATATTGAGACGGCGTTATCCATGGCGCAGGCCGAGGTGGCCGATCTGCAGCGCACTGTTGTTGCCTTGCGTAACCAGCTGGTGCTTGCCGCATCGCAGCACGAGCACGAGGTGCAACAGGCCGTGTGCGCCAGCCATGATGAAATTCGCCAACTCAAGTCTACGGTAGCCGAGTTACGCAGCGAACTGGAAAAATCCCACCTCAATCACGCAGAAGATATCCGCCGCGTCAGCGCTGGCTGCCAGGACGAAAGCCACCAGATGAAATGCGCGGTCACTGCGCTGCGCGAGCAGCTGGAGTTGATGCAGATCAACAATGAAAGGGCGTTGCAGGCGGAACGCCTGTCGACCGCGGAAGAAAAAAAACAGTTGAGCAATACCATCAAGGCATTACGCACCGAGCTGGAAGCGGGAATCCAGCGCTTGCCTGCGGGCTAGCCTGGCTGCGACCCAATGACGCCATTCAAGAAATGCGGGGTTGTTAGCACATGACTCAATCGGACCATGCACCTGAAGCCAGAAAATCCGCCAGCTCGGCAGCGGAGCAGAAGCGCCGTTTGCGCCATGCCGAGCTACTGCTGGCAATGTCACGCAAGATGTCGGCGATGGATACGCTGGATCAGGTGCTCAATGCCCTGATCGAGACGACGACTGGCGAGCTCAATGCGGAACGCGGTTCGCTGTTCATGAATGACACCGACACCAGTGAACTCTACTCCCGCGTCGCACAGGGCACCTTCCAGCGTGAAATTCGCATCCCCAATACCAGTGGCATCGCGGGCTATGTGTTCACCACCGGCGAGGCGTTGATCGTCAAGGATGTTGCTTCCGATCCGCATTTCAACCGCAGCGTGGACGAGCAAACCGGCTTTGTCACGCGCAACATGATTTGCATCCCGATCAAGACCGCCAAGGGCGAGATTATCGGCATCGCCCAGACCCTGAACAAGAAACGCGGACATTTCACCCGCGCCGATTTGTCCCTGTTCCGGGCGATAGCGGATCAGTGCACCCTGGCATTGCAAAGCGCACAGTTCATCGAGCGCATGGAGAAGATCCGCAAGCATGAGCTGGAGTTCGTCAATATCGTGTCGGAGATGACTTCAGACATCAAGCTCAGCTCCCTGCTGCAGAAGGTGATGAGTGAAGCGACGCGCATGCTGCGCGCGGAACGCTCCACGCTGTTCCTCAACGATGAAAAATCCAACGAGCTGTGGTCGGAGGTCGGCCAGGGTCTGGAGGCGTCGCAAATACGCCTGCCCAACCATCTGGGCATCGCCGGCGCGGTATACGCCACCGGCAAGACCATCAACATTCCCTATGCCTACGCCGACCTGCGCTTCAACCCGGAGTTCGACAAAAGCACCGGCTTCTTTACGCGCTCCATCCTGTGCGTGCCGGTGGTGAACAAGCTGGGCAAGACCATAGGTGTAACCCAGGTGCTCAACAAGCACGGCGGCCCCTTTACCCAGGAGGACGAGGCACGGCTGCGCGCCTTTACCGCACAGGTTTCGATTGCCCTGGAAAATGCCAAATTGTTTGCCGACGTACAGTCCATGAAAAACTATAACGACGCCATGCTGGAATCCATGTCCAACGGCCTGATCACGCTGGACGAGGGCGGGCGCATCGCAACCTGCAATGCGGCCGGCTTGCGCATGCTCAAGGCTACAGCCAGCGAGGTGTTGCAGAAATCCGCCGATGAACTGTTTGGCGTGAAAAATGGCTGGGTGCTGGACAAGCTGAAGCTGATGGTGGATAGCGGCGATCAGCAAACCATGGCGGATGCGCCGCTGTATGTGGGCGAGGACAAGCTTGCGGTCAACTTTACCGTGCAGCCGCTGTTGAACATGGACCAGAAGCGCATCGGCTCGATGATGGTGATCGAGGACATCAGCAGCGAGAAGCGCCTCAAGTCCACCATGTCGCGCTATATGGACCCCGGCATTGCCGACCGCCTGGTGGCTGCAGGCGCGGAATTCCTGGGCGGGCAGAACGTGGAGGCCACGGTGATGTTCTCGGACATTCGCGGCTTCACCACCCTGACCGAACAGATCGGCGCACAGGGAACCGTCGCGCTGCTCAATGAGTATTTCACGCTGATGGTGGACTGTATCCAGCGCGAGGAGGGGATGCTCGACAAATTCATCGGCGACGCCATCATGGCGGCGTTCGGCATACCGGTCAGCCATGCGGACGATGCCGACCGCGCGATACGTGCATCCATCGCCATGATCAACACCCTGAACAAGTGGAACCGCCAGCGCGTTTCCGACGGCAAGCCCCCGGTCAATATCGGCATAGGCCTGAACACGGACGTTGTGGTTTCCGGCAACATCGGCTCGGACAAGCGCATGGACTTCACCATTATCGGCGATGGCGTGAACCTTGCCTCGCGCCTGGAATCAGCCTGCAAGCAATACGGCACCAGGATACTGGCAAGCGAATTCACCATCCGCAAGCTGCAAGGCACCTACCGCAAACGCGAGATCGATCTGGTCGTGGTCAAGGGCAAGACCCGGCCGGTGTCAATTTACGAGATACTTTCCCATCACACCGAGGAAACCTTTCCCAATATCGTCGAGGTGCTGAACCTGTTCAAGGACGGGCTGAGCATGTACCGCAACCGGCGCTGGGACGACGCCATCAAGTTATTCAGCGCGGCGCTGCAGCTCAACCCCGCCGACAAACCCAGCAAGCTCTTCCTGGAACGTGCGCAGATACTCAAGGGCGCACCCCCGCCGGACGATTGGGCCGGTGTGTGGGTAATGGACTCGAAATAAGGCCAGCGTGAACACACAGCCATCCCCAAGCGCGCCGCGATCACTCACTCCACCCTGACAGGACACGCATGGGAATCTGGGATTTTTATTTCATTGCCAAGCTGCTCTTCTACTTCGGGCACTTCACCGGCTTCCATGTGTTCGAGAACCTGGCATTCGCCATTTGCCTGCTTATCCCGCTGCAACACCCGCGCCTGAAGCTGGCCCGGCAGGCACTGGCCATACCTGTCGGCGTGGCACTGTTCTATTACGACAGCTGGCTGCCGCCCGTCTCGCGCCTGCTAACCATGGCCCCGCAGATCAGCCAGTTCGACCTGGCGTATCTGGGGGAGTTGCTGGGCCGGCTCATCAACCTTCCGCTTATTGCCGCTCTTGTCTTGCTGTATATCGCCTATTTCTTCGCGCGCAAGAAATTCCGCATCAGCACCTTTGTGCTCATCGCCATGTTGCTGCCGCTGTTGCCCATCACCGGAAAATCACCCGATGCGCCCCCCCCGGCCACGGCAAGCAACCCGGCCCCAAGCCTGACTAGCACTGCAGTTGAGCACACCCAGCCTACTGACACCGAATTGACTGCGGCACTGAACACCTTTTACCAACGCGAGTCCACGCGCTCGGTAACGTTCACCCCGCCTGCAAAATCAGATCCGGCATTCGACATCATCTTCCTGCACATCTGCTCGCTTTCACGCGATGACCTGAAATTCACCAGGGAGCAGGACAACCCGCTGTTCAAGCGTTTCGATATCGTCTTCAGCAATTTCAATTCGGCCGCTTCTTACAGCGGGCCAGCCGTCATCCGCCTGCTGCGCGGCAGTTGCGGGCAACCGAAGCATAGTGTGCTGTATGATCCGTCGGCTGCGGCATGCCAGACCTTCAACAACCTGCAGCAGGCCGGCTTTGAGCAGCAATTCGCCATGAACCACGATGGACATTACGGCGACTTCATCGCCGATGTGCGCAAACGCGGGGGGATGCAGGCGAAGCTGTTCGATGTCCAGGGCGCGCCACCCTATCTGCAGAGTTTCGACGGCACCCCTGTGCATGACGATTACACGGTGTTGTCGCAATGGTGGAACCGGCGCATGCAAATGCCGGCCGAGCGCGTGGCGCTGTATTACAACAGCATCAGCCTGCACGATGGCAACCGCTATTCCGGCAGGCGCACCACTAGCAGCCTGGAAATTTACCATCCGCGCATGACGCGCATGCTGGCCGACATCGACCAGTTCCTCGGCACGCTGCAGAAGTCCGGGCGGCGCGCCGTCGTGGTGTTCATTCCGGAACATGGTGCTGCGGTGCGCGGCGACAAGATGCAGATTGCCGGCCTGCGGGAAATTCCCAGCCCGCATATCACCATCGTGCCGGTGGGAATCAAGCTGATCGGCATGAGCAGCAAAGCCGCTGCATCACCGCTGCTCGTCCCCAGGCCGGTGAGCTACCTCGCGCTATCGCAGCTGCTGTCAGACTTCATCAGCTTTACCCCGTTCGGCAACAACAGCCTGGGCCTGGATGAATATCTGCGCGACCTGCCCGCGACGGAATTCGTGGCGGAAAATGAGGATGTTGTCGTGATGCAGCACGGCGCCCAATACTTCATTCGCGCCCAGGATGCGGGGTGGGTTGAATACGATCCGTCGGAATAATACTTAGCTCGAACGGGTATAGAGACTTCATCGGGCCGGAGCAATAGAAAAAGAGTGTTTTTACATCAATATCGAGCAGTGGGAGCGCCGACGTCCCCGTCGGCATAGCATTCACGCACAAGCCGACGAGGACGTCGGCGCTCCCAAACAAGTTCCAAAAAGAACGAAGCACTACACTAGTAGCGCGTATACGCTTTGACCGGATCAGGCGGATACGGCACCGGGCCGGTGTGCGCATCGAACAGGTAGCGCAGGTACACGATGGCAAAGTTCGGCGAGTAATATTCCGAGCGGTCGATGTCGAAGCGCCCGCCTACAAACAGATGCTGCGTTGCTTTGTATTCCAGTGCCCCGCCCACGGAATAACCATTCCCCGTACCATGTCCGCCCGCATAGATCGTATTACCGACCAGTGACTGCAATGCTGCATCTGTCGGATAGTAATCCATGTCCTTTTCATAACTTACCGAGGTCGAGAGCGCGCCTTTCAACAGATATGACCAGCGCTCGGCTCGCCCTGTCCAGCGAAATGGCAACGCCAGCGAAACATAATTCTGCGGGCTGTAATATCCGCCATGGCCGAAGGTGTAGTAGCGCAAATTTTCCTTGTAGCGCCAGTTGGTCAGGGCCAACCCTGCGCTGAGGCGCATGTCGTCATCCTGAATAAAGCTCCAGTCCGCGCCGGTACGCAAGGCGAGCTCGGTATTTGTCAGCACGTTCCTGCCGGTCAGCACGTAGTAACCTACATCAACAAAAGCGCCCAATCTCCCAAAGTCCTGACTGAGATGCAGACTGGCACCATTGCTGCGCACGCCTCCCCATATCTCTCCCGTCACCGGGTCATGCACACCGGCATAGGCCAGCAGCGTGCTCGTCAAAGCACGCCGCGACACATCCAGAGAGAAACCCGTCGTCTCGGTGTAGTGTGACCACTTGACGCCGCCGGTTACATCCGTCACGGGGAAACCAATCGGTGTAGTGCCGATGTCGGCACGAATGTCGCCGCGTTCATAACCGACCCCCAGTGCCGTGCCCTGTGCGGATTGAGTTGAAGCTGCCACACTAGTAGGCGATAGCGCTTTGACCTTGCCATACTCCCCCAGATTGTTTAGGTCGCCGGACAGCTCTCCGGCATTTGCACTGACCGGATCAATCTGCATAAAGGCATGGTCGCCGGCATATCCTACAGGCATGCGTAACTCAAGCGGCATTTCGATCAGCGTCAGATTGGAAATACCGGACACCCCATCCGACTTGGTGAGGTAATCCACACCTGCAGTCACCACATAGGCCGCGCGATTTTTCTCCATGCGCGCAACCTCGTCATCCGCCCTGGCCTGCTTGAAATAGCCTACCGATTCAGCGTAATCGCCTTCGGCCCTGGCGATGCGCGCGGACAACAACAGAACACGCTGGTTATCCGGCGCCGCCTTGCGCAATGGATCAACCACCCGCCGCGCAGTCGCGGCGTCCTTGTTGTCCAGATACCATTCCGCAAGCGTCAGCCGCGTATCCACATCGTTATCCGCCGCACCCGCCAGTATGGTTTGTGCTTCACGCTGCGCCCCGGCCTGGTCATTCGCGTCATTCAGCGTGCGCATCAAATCCAGCCGCACCGCCATGTCACCCGGCCTGCGCTGCAGGATGCCCTGATCAATGGCAATCGCTTGCCCCGGTTCATGCGCTGCAAGATGCACGCGCGCCATGGCCCTGAGCAGGTCGGTATTCTCCGGGTCCTGTTGCAAGGCCGGAATCAGCACGGCGCGGGCCGCCTCGACATTACCCGCGTGGCGCAAATTATCGGCGCGACGCGCCGCCAGGGAGGCTTGCAGATAGCGCAGATCCTGCCGCTCCGTCTCCGCCAGGCCTTTCGACCCGGCCAATTGTTGCAGCTGTGCAGCCAGCTCCTTATCCCGCTCGGCCCGGTTCAACAGCAGCGCATAGCGGAGGCGCAGGGAAGCCGGCGCCACTTTCTGCCTGGCCAGCAAACGCTGCATCAGCGCGACAGCTCGATCCTGCTCTCCCAGCTCCAGCCAGGCATTGGCCACATCATTGACCAGCTCGGCATCGTCATGCGCATCCGTTGCGGCTTGCTCCAGCAGCGCCACGGCTGCGGCACGGTTGCCGTCCTTGAGCAGCTGTTTGGCCTGTTGCGCCTGTGACTGGATCAGCAGTCTCCGGCTCAGGCGCTTGATCGAGGCAGAGCGCTCCGGCGCCGCAATCCTGTCCAGCAGACGCAAGGCATCATTGGCTTCATCCATGCCGCCCAGGTACAAGGCGGCGGCGTGCAGCATGTCGGCATCATTGGGCGCAAGCGCGATCCCTTCCTCCATCAGCGCACGCCCTTGTGAAGCCGCGCCGCGCTTGTAATACAGCCGTGCCAGGTCGTAGCGCACCCAGGGATTTTTTGGCGCCAGCTGCAGCGCACTCTTGAGCGTGGCCATGGCCTCCTCGGGGTGTCCCTGCTTGAGTTGCTCATCCGCCCTGTCGCGCAGCAGCCATGGCTGCCGCTCCGCCTCTGCACGCCTGGCGCCGTCCAGGGCATTGCGCACGTCGGCGTTTTCCGGGTCTGCGGCCAGGTAGTCGCGGTACAAGCCGGTATTGTCGGGGCTGCGCTCAAGGGCAAGCAGTGATTGCCGCCAGGCTTCGAGTACCTGCGCGCGATCCACCTCAGGCCGTTTGGCCAGTGCAGCCAGCGTCTGCACGCCAGCCCGCCGGGTTGCCGGGCGCTGGCCCAGTTGCTGCCCGAGCGCCATCTGGTAGCGCCAGTCATCCGGCTCGGCCCTGACCAGTTTTTCCAGCCCTCTACGCGCTTCTTCCGCCCCCTTGGGAGTGTTGCCGATCACGCGGTAGTACTCCAGGGCAAGATCGTTGCCCAAGGGGGGAGCTTTGGGAAAAAGTGTGCGCATCCCGGCAGCGGCCTCCTCGGTTTTTCCCGATCGCACCAGCAGGCGCACCATCGCCATCCTTTTGCTGTCCTTGCCGGCGATGCGCAGCGCCTCCTCCAGCTGGGCGACCGCCGGGTGCGCCGGCTGCACCGCCTTGAGCTGCTGCAACTGGTCGCCGGCAAGATCAACGCGGCCGCTGCGAACTTCCAGCAGCCCGCGCATGAGCAGGCCCTGTACATGTTTGGGGTCGGCATTGAGCAGCTTGACCAATTCTGCGCGTTCACGCCCGGCGTCACTTTTCATTTCCCAGACACGTGCGTTATGCAGCAGGTCAGCGGGGCTTTCGTCCGCTGCAAGCGCGCCGCCTGCCGCAATCAGCAGGGCTGCGGCCAGTAGGCACAGGACGGGGGCTTGATGGTCAGGCATGCCGCTGCTCATTTCATCATTCAGCATAGATTTCACCCGGGCTTACTGCCCCTCTCTCTTGCCGCGATATCTGCGCAGCAGCCAATACACCAGCATGCCCAGGCCGCCTATGCCGAGAACGATCAGGCCATACAGCAGGTAGATATTGGAATAGAGCACGGAGTCAATGAACGAGATGTCGCCCTTGTCGCCCGTGGAATATTTCTTGCCGGCTGACAGCGATATCACATCGTAATCAGGCGCATTGAATTTGATCAGCGAAATATCGCCGTTCATGCGCGCCTGCACGCCGGGCTGCAGCAAGGCATCACCCAGCGTCAGCAAATCCTTCTCTGTCTGCGCTGTCACCAGCACCACGGAGCGGCCCTTTTTCTGCGCCGACTCGAACTCCATCAACAAGCCGCTCCCCTCGCCCAGGCCGCTCAACTGCTTGCTCAGGGAGATGGATGCCTCGCTGCTCCAGCCCCGGCTTACCGGGTAGGGCACCATGGCCACACCGTCCAGCTGCATCGGCGCCATGCCGATCAGGGCCTTGGGAATACTGGGCGCCCTGCCGATGACCAGCATTTCCCCTTTCCAGTCCTTGGGCTCGGTAAACGTCACCTGCGTGCTGAACAGCGGGAAGCCATTCTTTTGCGTGACCATGCCGATCAGGTTCAGCGCGGTATCGATCGAGGCGCTGTCCGGTTGCGGCAGGTACACCAGTGTTTCATACCCATCCGGCCAGCGCGTGAAGGGGAAGCCATTCAGGGCAAACAGCTCCAGTTTGGGCATCTCGACAAAGTGCGGCATCGGCGGGAAATAGAGTGTCGAATTGTCAAAGATGGTCACGAACAATCCATCGGTCACTACCGCATCACACACCTGCCGGTTGGTATTGATGTAGGGCTTGAAGCTGATCGTATTGGTCCCCGGCTTGAACAGGTAGGTGGGCAGGTCGAGCTTGTAGCCTTCGATATAATTTCCGTTCGGGTTATCCAGATGGATATCGCGTATCTGCTGGTCATTCAGCGAAATATTGAGCGACGAATCGGCGCGCAGGCCGGAGCCATAGGAGAAGTTCAGCACCAGCTTGGCATATTGGTTCTGCTTGATCAGGAAGTCAGGAGGAAGGCGGAAAACCAGCTCGGAGGCATTGCCGTGGAAGCCCTTGGTGCCGGACCTGCCGGTGAGCCCGGGAAAGGTCAGCGAGGACATGCCCAGGCTGCCGAAAGTGTAAACCTTGTCCGATGCCAGAACCTGGCGGCCGCTGTACATGGAGATGTCCGGCATGCTGTAGCCGAAGGTGCGCATCTCGTCCGTGCCCGGGTAAGGCAGTGTCATGTTGGCAAATGTTTCGGCGGCGATCTTGAGCTCCTCGGGCTTGTTGCCGGAAATCACGATCAGCGCATGCAAGCCATCCTTGCCGCCATCGGCTGTGGGCGGATACATCATCTTGATCAGGCCGCCATCGGCGGCCGCCAGCTCGATGCCATGACGGCCGAGCACGCCGTCGGCAAATTTCTTGTTCCCGACCAGTATATTGTCCACGCCGGGCTTGATCACCGATGAGTGCGTGAATTTGACCTTGCGGTAATCGAAATGCCGGGCAATGCCGGACGCAACGATCCCGGCCAGCGTCACCGATTCCGCTGTGGCGGCGTCCATGACCAGGTTGACCGTTGCCTCGGGAAACTGTTTGGGGTCAAAGATAAAGTTGGCCGCTTCGCCCAGGCGCAACGGCAGCGGCCTCAGTTCATAATCAATCAGCAGTTTTGAATCCTTGAGATTGATATTGGTCCACAGGTCAGGGGCGCAGGGTTGCTCGCACTGGTTGGTCTGGTAGTGCTGGGCAACCTGGAAGGTGATCCGGTTGTAGCCAGGCTCGATGTTGGCCACGGGCAGCGCGACATCCAGCCGGGCATCCGGCGCCAATGAGCCCAGCTTGGTCTGCACGACCGGATCGCCGTTGAACTTGACCACCATCTGGGAAATGTCGCCCAGCATGTTGTTGGACGAGGTGTAATGCAGCTTGAGCACCATCTTGCGCACATTCCAGCGATCCGGAATGGGCAGGGACACGTTCTGCCCGCCCGTTATACAGCGCAACTCCAGGGTGGGCTCATCCACGAATTTTCCCAGCGGCAACTCGATCGTCTCGGCGCCGGCCGTTGCACTCGACAACAGGAACCACAAAATCAGTGCGAGAGCATTTTTCATTTGAGCGTATGTATTTCTCATGGCAGTTTTTCCTGTGTAGTCTTGGAACGTGTTGCGGGGTTCAAGAAAAGGTAGGTCAAAATCCGCATTGTGGCTCTGGCCGACCGGACAACGATCTTCATCATTACTTCTTTTACATGGATAACCTGGCTACCGCCTGACATCAACAAATAGCGCAACATTCCGGCACTGTCGCCATAGACGAACTGAACTATCCTGGGATAGGAAAACACATCCACAATAAATGCCGCGCCGCACAGTATTTTTTCGTCGCGCTTGATGGTGCGCTGGATAAAGCATTCAAACTGGCATTCCCGGCCATTCCTGTCATGCGTCTTGATGGTGACGCGCTCGCGCTCACCGACCTCGAATGGCAACACGGTGACAACGCCCATCCCCGTCATGGAAATATCCGCCACCTGCCCCAGCAGCGTGGCGTTCCTGTGCGGGAAATACATCGAGGCTGCCCCGCTGGCGTCAAAGCGCCCCAGTTTGCGCACCTGCTTGCGATCCAGCGTTTCCACCAGCGAAGCCAGCGCCAGGTAGAAGTAATACACCATCCAGCTGGTCACGGCCAATACCCTGTCGCGCAGGACGGGGGTGGTCAGCCACTTGACCGCAAACACCCACAGTCTCTTCGCCAGCTCGCGCAGAATGGGGATGATGCCCGCAATAAAACTCTTGAAGCCGCTGACAAAGAAATAGCGCAGCATGCGCGCTGTTCCTTTTGTGTTGGACTGCATGTTCCATACTTCACGCCAGCGCAGGCTGTCACCAAAAACGTAGCTCACCGCATCGGCATATGACACGCGATCGGTCATGAATTCGCTGCCACACAAATATTTTCCGTTCTGTGGCAATGCGCGATGCAGCTGGTTTTCAAAGCGGTACTCCCGCCCGTAGCTGTCCTTCACCTCCAGGATAACCTGTTCATGCTCCCTGGGCAGGAAAGGCAGCTCGATTTCAAAGCCGATACCGGTCATGGACACATCGCGAACCTCGCCGACATGAGAGCTGCCCATGCGCAAGAAATGCACGGTCACCTGGCCCCTGGCGTTGATGCGGTAGAAATGGCGCACCTGTTTATGCTCCCAGAACGCCCCCAGCGACACCAACCCCAGATACAGATTGAATAAACACCATACCCCCGTCACCAGGAACACATCGCGCAGGAGCGGCTCGGCAAACCACTGAACGACCGCCAGCGTCAGCGCGATGACATTGATCATGATGACCAGAAAGAACGGCGCGGCCAAGGGGCTCAGATAATCCTTGTCATTGGTCTCGCCTTTCTTGGTTACCTGGAAGGAAGGGTTCCAGGGATCGAGCACCACGGAGAGCACGGCCGGGATCAGGAACAGCGACTGCACACTCTCGTAGATTTCCGAGAACAGTGGCTGGCGGCTACCGGCATAGAAGAAATCCATGGCCACATAGATGCTCAACACATAGGGCAAGGCAAAGGCCAGTATCTGCAGCCAGGAAGCGTGATAGATATTCAGGCCGAAGATGAGGTAGGTCGCGGGGGCGATAAAATAAATAAAGCGCGGCAGCCCGAAGAACCAGAAGAAACTGGAATTGAAGTAGGACACTTTTTGTGGCGTGGACAAGCCCTTGGTCCGCAGCGGATTGTTCAGCAAGATGAGCTGCACCATGCCCTGCGCCCAGCGCGAACGCTGGGTCACATAGGCATCGTAGGTTTCAGGCGACAGGCCGCACACCATGGGCTTGTTGATGTAAACGCTGTTGTAGCCGCGACTGTGCAACAGGAAGGCGGTCTCCGCATCCTCGGTAATGGTGATGCCGGAAATACCTCCCACCTCTTCCAGGCACTTGCGCCGCAGCACTGCGGCCGAGCCGCAGAAGTAGCTCGAATTCCAGAAATTCAGGCCGAGGTGGATCTTGCGGTAGAACATGTCGTTTTCGCCCGACGGGTTGGCGATGCCGGCAAGATTTTTTTCCACGGGTGTGGGGTTGATGAAGAAGTGCGGCGTCTGCACCAGAAACAGCTTGGGGTCGGCAATGAACTGGCCCACGGTATTCTGCAGGAAGTCCTTGGTCGGGACGTGATCGCAATCCAGAAACAGGATCAGCTCGCCATCGGAATAGCGCAGCGCGTGATTGATATTCCCCGCCTTGGCCTGCTGGTTTGTTTCGCGCGTGATATAGCCGATGCCCAGTTCAGCGGCCATCTCGCGCAGGCGATAGTGGCGCTCCCACGCTGCCATTCCCGTCTCGGGATGATTACGCTTGGCATGAGTGGCGCCATCATCGAGCAGGTAGATGCGCAACTTCTCCCTCGGGTAATCCAGCTGGGTGGCTGCCGTTGCCGTGATGCGCACGATATCGTCCGACTCGTTGTAGGTCGGGATGAACACGTCCACCGTGGGCAGGCGCTCCGCGCCGGCTGGCAAGGGGATGATCCTGCTCTCCAGCGGCCAGACGTTGACGAACATGCCCAGGAAGTAAATCGCCAGGCCATAGACCTCGGCCAGGAACAGCAGCGACATCCCGATAAAATCGAACGGGCCGGTATACAGCAGCGTATCCAGGGCGCGCCACTGGATGTAGCGTATTGCCAGAAATGCCGACAGCACGATGAAGATGGAGCGCCAGGGTTGCTGGCGGGATTTTTTGCTCTTGTACAACAGGAAGATGGCCAGGAAACATCCCCATCCGAGGAACAGTTGCTTGACGTGGCCAAAGTAGGCGTAGGTAAACTGCAGGAAATACAACAAGGCGCAGGCCAGCAACACGCCGGCCCAAGCGATCTGCCATGATCTGACTTCTTGCCTGTTGCTCAGCAGTGTTTTCAGGATGTTCATATCCTTAAACCTAGAATAAACAGTTCAATCCGCAGATTACGCAGATTAGATCGATTTAAAAGCCAAAATCTAAAAAATCATGTCACCTATTTTGTGAGCTGCGCTGTAAAACGACACGATGTTTAATCGGCGTTAATCTGCGTAATCTGCGGACAACTGGCGTTTCCAGGTTAAATTATCGTCGTGAGTCTGACACTCCTGCGGGGGTAACCGTATCAGCAATGGATCGCTTCACTTCAACTTTCTGCGACGATCCGAAGAATTTTGAACCCAG
Source organism: Nitrosomonadales bacterium (assembly GCA_023259065.1). Lineage (GTDB taxonomy): Bacteria > Pseudomonadota > Gammaproteobacteria > Burkholderiales > Gallionellaceae > 39-52-133. Next base: position 13,172 of record JAHFQY010000034.1, on the reverse strand, counting down.
GGTCAACATCAAAACTATCCCCAGCAGGAGCAGCGCGCCCCACACCAGCTTCATGCCGGATGAGCGGACCGGGACATTGTCAGTGCCACTCTTGCCCAGCTTGTCAGCCTCGATTTCACGCGGATTCCAGAATGCCTTGTAGGCGTTGAATGGTTCCTTCTTGCCCTTGAGCTCCACCTGCTTGACGAAACGGCAGTAGATCTCGGCTTTGTCGGACAAGGCGTTATAGGTATCTTCCGACATCAATATCCCGCCCGTGTCTGCGGCGGATTCAAAGCGTGAGGCCGTATTGACGACATCACCATAGATATCGTTTTTCTCCACCACGCACTTGCCTGAATGCATGCCTATCCGCATCAACACCGGGAACTTGAACTTCTTCGACATATTGAGTTCGTCCATCCCCTGCTGGATCTGCACGGTCGCCCGCAATGCATCCAGCGCATTGTCGAAATAGGACAGCGTGCCATCCCCGATGGACTTCACGAACACGCCATGATTTCCGGCAATCGCCGTCTTGATGATTTCTGTTTCCTGCTTGATCAACATGCGGCTGACTATGTCACCTTCCGCTTCGGCAATTGCCGTCGAGCCTTTCAGGTCGGTAAATACAACGGTGATTTCCCGGGTGAACTGGTTGTTGATGGCGGAATCCAGGCGCTCACGCTCGGCCAGTATCTGTTCCAGATCGTCACCGTCCACACTACTCTTGCTGAAAGTGGCCACGGTCTTTTCATCAGCCTTGGCGGCACCACCGGAGAAAGTCGCCAGGGTCTTCTCATCTGCTGGCTGGCCGGCAGCGCCGCTGACCAGTGTTTTTTCGATCTCTTCAACCGGCGCCTGCATTTGCTGCGCCGCGCTCATGGCCAGGAAGCGTTTGATGTCCTCGGCAAAATCGCGCGCGTGTGCATAGCGCTGCTCCGGCTTCTTGGCCAGCGCCTTGTTGACGATCTGGTCCAGCATCGGCGGCAGGTTTGCATTCAGTGTGGACGGCAGCACAGGGTTTTCATTGACGATCTTCTGCTGGATCGTGAACACGCCTTCGCCGGTAAACGGTTTCTTCCAGGTCAGCAACTGGTACAGGATGACGCCTGCAGCAAAGATGTCGGACCTGGGGCTGACCCCGGTTCCCAGTATCTGTTCCGGCGACATGTAGCCGGGCGTGCCCACCATGGTGCCAGCCTGGGTGCCTTCCTTGTTTTCCAGCACCTTGACCACGCCGAAGTCGGTCAACTTCAGCCTGCCGGACTGGTCGATCATGATGTTTGCGGGTTTGATATCGCGGTGCACAATGCCTTGAGCATGGGCGTAGTCGAGTGCATCCAGCAAATCGATCATCAGCCGCAGGGATTTTTCTTGAGAATACTGGGCGTCGCTATCCAGGTATTTCTTGAGCTCCAGCCCCTGAATGAACTCCATCACGAAATAAGCGACATCGCCTTCTTCGCCGAAATCGTAGATGGCCACGATGTTGGGATGGTTCAGCTTGGCAACTGCCTGGGCCTCGCGCATGAAGCGCTCGGAGTAGTCTGCCAGCAGCTCCGGATCAGTCAGTGCATTCTTGATGATGGTCTTGATCGCGACCCGGCGATGGAGTTTGGAGTCATCTGCTTCATAGACAACACCCATCGCGCCACTACCCAGCACTCGCACAATTTCATAACGACCAAGATGCTTTAATTCGTCCATGGTCCCTCTACAAATTGATGCAACGTTAGCCATCGGCCCTGCAGATCGTAACGCGATCCCGAGTCATCACGCATGTGTTGAGTGTACACCCGCCGCACTCTGTATATTTTGCTGCGCAGCGGAAGTATGATTACCACTTGTTGATACCTGTCCCCTGCGACATGCCCCCGGAAATAACTACAGGAGGACATCTACAGGATGCGCACCACACATCACCAACTCGGGCTGTTAAAGTATAGCCAATGCAATCCAATATAACCATATCCCTCTCGATATATAGGGGAAATATCCGGCAAGCGGCTACGCTATTGCTCCTGGCGGCCCTGCTCATGTCGCTCTCCTTGTCCGCCGGCGCGACGGAGCGGGATTGGGCACGCTTCAAGCATGACTTCATTGAATCATCCGGACGTGTTGTAGACCCGGCACAGGACAACATCAGCCACTCAGAAGGACAGGGGTTTGCCATGCTGCTGGCGGTCCATTACGGCGACCAGGCAAGCTTCGAGCAAGTCTGGCAATGGACCAGGCAGCATCTGCAGATACGCGACGATCACCTGCTGGCCTGGCGCTGGGCGCCCCAGTCGGGCATCACGGACAAGAACAATGCCAGCGATGGCGATCTGCTGGTGGCCTGGTCGTTGTTGCGTGCTTTCGAGAAGTGGCACAGCGCAGAATATTTTGATGCCAGCCAGAAAATCTCGCGCGACATCCGCACAAAATTGCTGCGCAAGACGCCCCACGGAATCATCCTGCTGCCTGGCATTGAGGGATTTGACAAGGCAGAAGGCATCACGATCAACCTGTCCTATTGGGTATTTCCCGCCCTGGCAGAATTGGGCCGGGCCGATCCCGCCCCCGAATGGGATGCCCTGGCCAATACAGGCATCAGCATTCTGCAGTACGCCCGTTTTGGCCGCTGGGGACTGCCCCCGGACTGGCTGCTGCTCAATGACAAGGTTGCGCCGTCAGGCGAGCCCGCACGCTTTGGCTACAATGCGCTGCGCACCCCCCTGTATCTGCTGTGGAGCCGCCGCGAATCAAAATCACTGCTCCAGCCCTACCAGGATTTCTGGAAATATTTTGACGGGGCCAGATTTCTGCCGGCCTGGACAAATCTGCATGACGACAGCGTGGATTCACATGACGCATCCGCCGGCATTCATCGCGTTGCACAATGGACACTGCACTTTGGCAGCCATAAAGCCTCGCACAAACTGGTGTTGCATGGTTCGGGGGTGGGTACGCAGGAGGGATACTACTCATCGGTGCTGTTGCTGCTGACCGAAATGGCGATGCAGGAACGGGCGGCAAGATAAACCGGGTTGCAACGCAGCATTTCTGCTGACGCAGAAAAACCACCTGCACAAATGCAAACGGCGGCTTGCGCCGCCGTTCACTTGCCCCGTGCAAGCACGAGGTCAAACAGGTATTACATGCCTAATGCAGCGCCATGCGAGAAACCGCCAGCCATGAAGAACAACATGGGGATGGACAGCATGGTGTTGGTGCGGGAAGCCAGGAACGCAACACGGCGTGCCTTGTTCTTCTCTTCATCAGTTGCGCTGACGATGCCCAGAATTTTCTTCTGGTTAGGCCAGATCAGCACCCAAACGTTGAACAGCATGATGGTGCCCAGCCAGGCGCCCATACCGATACCCACGAAACCGGCCTTGAAGGTAAACGCAGCCATGAAGTTGCCGCCCAGCAGCAGTGCACCGGCCAGCCATGTCACCACGGCAGCCCAACGGAAGAACAGCAGTGCACGTGGTGCAACATGCTTGGTGATGCCGGCGGCATTGCCGTCAGCAGTAGCCGCTTTGACAGCAGCAACTTGTACGAAGTTAAAGTAGTACAGCAAACCGATCCACATGATACCGGCCATAAAGTGCAACCAACGCGCCAATCCTGGTAAGTATTCCATTGCTTAAGCCCCTATCAGAAATTTTTTGACGATAACAAACAGAACAACAGTGAGTATCAGGCCGGAAATAACCGTACCCCACAGTGAATCCAACGGGTTTTGCATAAAATGCACTCCTTAGTATTTTAGTGTTGGTTGTATTGGGACAACCGCTGCTGAAAAACAGCGGAAGCGGCTATATTAAGCAGTAACAGGTGCTTCACGCAACAACTATATATCAGTACGAAGTATATGGTTTTTAATAAAAAAAACGTATTTTCAATGCCTATTTCCAGGCGCCCGGCAAGCAATTATTCTGTAAGTTGTCGGCGCCGTTAAGTTTTCCTTAAGCTCAACCTCCTATCCTGCACCCGTCGCAGTTCAACCAAGGAGATCAACATGCCGGCCAAATTATCAAAATCAGTCTGGGTGTTTGTGGCGCTTGCAGGTTTTGCAATGCCGGCTGCATACGCAGAGACACCCAATGAGGTTCTGTCATCCATCCAGCAAGATGCCGCCGCCACGCCCGGCTTCCAGGGATTTTCTGGCGCACGCGGGGAGAAGTTTTTCAGGGAAAAGCATGGCAATGAATGGAGCTGCTCCTCATGCCATACCGACAACCCTGCCGCCCAGGGCAAGCATGCCAAGACCGGCAAGGCCATACAGGCGCTTGCCCCTGCCGCCAATGCCGAGCGCTTCACCAACATGAAGAAAGTGGACAAATGGTTCAAGCGCAATTGCACCGATGTGCTGGGCCGCTCTTGCACTGCGCAAGAGAAGGGCGATGTGCTGACCTATCTGCTGACCGTTAAAAAATAAGGAGAGCTTCCATGTCCAAATACCACTCGACAATATTGCCAATGCTGGCTGCCGCCCTGATCACGACAGTCGCAACCATACCCAGCGCCCATGCGGACGATGACGACGATGATCATTATGAAAGGCGCAGCGAACGGCACAGCGAAAAATATGGTGGCGAAAACCGCGGCAAGCCGGCTCTGCCTGCGCAGACCAACGCCAAGTTCCAGCAGGAGTGCAGCGCCTGCCACATCGCCTATGCGCCGGGATTGCTGCCCGCCGAGTCGTGGCGCAAGATGATGGCAGGACTGGACAAACACTTTGGCTCGGATGCCTCACTGGACGCAAAGGATAACAAGGAGATTAGCGCCTATCTGGTGAAGAACGCATCCAATCGCTGGGGTTCACAGACTGCGCCCCTGCGCATCACCGAAACTGCCTGGTTCAAGCGCAAACACGATGCACATGAAATTGCACCCGGCGTCTGGAAGCGCGCATCGGTAAAGAGTCCGGCCAATTGCGCGGCATGCCACCCCAAAGCTGAGCGCGGCGACTTTAACGAACATGACATAGAAATACCCCGTTAAACAATCAAGCGGGCACCGAATACATAGGAGGTCATCATGCTGCAACGTATCCTGGTTTGGGACATACCCACACGCGTCTTTCACTGGCTGCTGGTATTGTCATTCACCGGCGCATTTCTGACGGCCGAGTCCGAGCGTTACCGCGACATTCACGTGGTGCTTGGTTACACCCTGCTGGGCCTGCTTGCCTTCAGGCTGGTATGGGGCTTTGCCGGCACACGCTATGCGCGCTTCAGCTCATTCCTGTTCAAGCCCGCCGAGGTTGCCGCCTACCTGTCAGCCCTGCTCAAGGGCAAGGCCAAACATTATGTGGGACACAACCCGCTGGGTAGCGTGGCGATCTGGCTGCTGCTGGGGCTGGGCATAGGCAGCGGCGTGACTGGCGTATTGCTGTACCAGGAGATCGGTGGCGATGCCATGGAAGAGCTGCATGAGATTGTGTCCAACACCATGCTGGTAATCGTCATGATCCACATTGCGGGTGTGGTGGTCAGCAGCCTGCTGCACCGCGAGAACCTGGTGCGCGCCATGATCACTGGTTTCAAATCTGGCGAACCCGAGAAAGGCATCAGCCGCTCATTCCTCTGGCTGGGTGTCATAATACTGGTGGCTGTGCTGGCGTTCTGGAGCAACTATTCCGCCATCGGCGTGGCAACGCCGGGCGCGGACACGGCCAGCTCCAGACAGCACGATGATGATTGAAGAAGCAAACAAGCTTTGTCCGCAGATTAAACAGATTGACGCAGATTAAAAATATGCAGCCTTGCCAGCCTCTGATTATGGTGAATGTTTTACCGGCTTGATAATCAATTTAATCTGCGTAATCTGCGGATAAACAGCTTTATGGTTCCAAATTCATATTCATGGACCAACGATGCGCATACTGCTAGTCGAAGATGATGCCCTGCTGGGCGATGCAATCCAGGCCGGCTTGAAACAGGCCGGCTATGCCGTGGATTGGATGAAGGATGGCGTCGCCGCCGAGCAGGCACTGGGCAGCGAGCCCTATGCCGCCATGGTGCTTGATCTGGGCCTGCCGCGCCTGTCCGGACTTGAAGTGCTGTCACGTTTGCGCAGCCGCAACATGCAGGGCAACGCAAAAATCAACAAGCAGCTGCCCGTGCTGATACTGACGGCCATGGACACCGTGGATGACCGCATCAAGGGGCTGGATGCCGGTGCGGACGATTATCTGGCCAAGCCTTTCGACATGGGTGAGCTCGCGGCGCGTTTGCGCGCGCTGATACGCCGCGCCAGCGGCACGCCGCAACCCGTGCTGCAAAATTCAGGCGTGCAGCTCGACCCCGCCGCCCATAGCGTGCAGTACCGGGGAACAATCGTCGAGCTCTCCTCCAGGGAGTTTTCGGTATTGCACGCGCTCATGCTCAATGCCGGCAAGGTGCTGTCACGCGCCCAGCTGGAAGAACAGCTTTATGCCTGGGGCGACGAAGTGGAAAGCAATACCGTGGAAGTGCATGTCCACCACCTGCGCCGCAAGCTTTTTCCCGCCTTGATAGAAACCATACGCGGCGTGGGCTATCTGATGCCGCGCGACAAGGGAGGCTGAGATGAAGCAACGCGCATCACTCAAGCAGAGGCTGCTGCTGCTCGTGCTGTCCTCAATCGCACTGGTGTGGATAGCCACCACGGTCTTTACCTATCTCGATGCGCGCAAGGAATTTGACGAGGTGCTGGACGCACACCTGTCACAGGCTGCCGCCCTGCTGTTTGTGCAGACCTCGCACGATCTCGACGAGCTGGAAACCGAGCATGCACCCCTGCTGCACAAATACGCGCGCCGCGTTGCATTCCAGGTGTGGGAGGATGGCCAGATATTGCGCCTGCATTCCGCCAATGCGCCGCAACAGGCGCTGGCCAGCAAGGAGGAAGGCTTCAGCGACAGCAGCGTAGACGGGCATCGCTGGCGTGTCTTCAGCACCTGGGATGATTCCGGCAAGTACCTGATCCACGTGGCGGAGCGCACCGAGGTGCGCGATGAACTGGCGCGCGACATCGCGGGCAACCTGCTGCAGCCGCTGTGGTTCGCACTACCCCTGCTGGCCATTTTGCTGTGGGTGGCGGTGGCTCGCGGCCTCAAGCCGCTGGTCAGCCTCACCCGCGAAGTGGAGCAGCGCGCACCGGATAACCTTGCCGCACTGGACGCCTCAACCGCGCCGCGCGAGGTAATGCCGCTGATCGATCGCCTCAACCGCTTGTTCGAGCGCATCGCCGCCTCCATGCAGAAGGAACGCCGCTTTACCGCGGATGCGGCACATGAATTGCGCACGCCGGTGGCCGCCATCAAGGCGCAGGTGCAAGTGGCGCTGGGCGCCGCCAGCGCAGCCGAACGCACTCACGCGCTCGATAACGCGATACTCGGCTGCGACCGCGCCGCCCATCTGATCGACCAGTTGCTGACCCTGGCGCGCGTGGATACGCTGGATCGCAGCTCGGTCGCGCCCTGCCAGCTCAAGAATATTGCCGCCGAGATGATTGCATTAATGGCGCCATCCGCGCTGGAGAAAGGCGTGCAACTCGAATTGCTGGCGGAGGAGGCCAACGAAGTGCACGGCAACCCCGAGCTGTTGCGCGTGTTGTTGCGCAACCTGCTCGACAACTCGATACGCCATACCCGGCCCGGAACATCGGTGCAGGTAAACATCAGCCGCGCGCCTGAAAAAGTTGTGCTGACGGTCAGCGACAACGGCCCCGGAATAGCCGGGGAGGAACGCGCCAAAGTGCTGGAACGGTTTTACCGCCCGCTGGGCACACAGGCCAGCGGCAGCGGCCTGGGGCTTTCCATCGTCAAGCGCATAGCCGAGATGCATGACGCAACCCTGGAATTATTGCCTGCACATGCAGGCAGCGGTTTACAGGTGAGGCTGAGCTTCAAGTCCTGACACCGCGGCAAATAAAAGTGGCATGAATATACATGGCGCCAGAAATTCCAACCCGCTTCCTCTGCGATGAAATGCTGGGCAGCCTGTGCCGCTACCTGCGTGCTGCCGGCTACGATGCCGTGTTCGCCAGCAACGGCGATCCCGACCGCGACCTGTTGCGCCAGTGCCATGATGAAGGCCGCCAGCTCCTCACCCAGGACCAGCTCATCAGCGAACACAAGGCCGCACAGGGCGTCGCCTTTATCCTGCCGCGATGTTGATCATCTGGCGCTCCTGCTGGGCGCGCGCTACCAGTTGGATTGGTTAAGCCGTGCTTTCACGCGCTGCCTGGAAGACAACACCCCGCTGATCAATGCCGATGCACAAGCCATGCAGCGCGTGCCAGTGGATGCGCGCAGACCCGGTGAGCCGTTCAAATATTGCCCTGCATGCGGACGAGTCTACTGGCGCGGCTCGCACTACAAGCGCATGCATGCAAGGCTGGTGAAATGGCAGGCGGAAGCAATTTGATCGGGCAAAACAGAGTGCAGCCTGTGCCGCGCTGAATAAACAGCGTGAGTTTGAACGCATACCATTGCGGATTCATTTGGCGAGTCGTATGATGAATTAGAAATCTCTAATATAAAAGGAGGGCATCATGGACATCGAACAGCGGCAAGCGCTAGGCGAACAGGCTTATGCGAAAGCCCTCAAATACGAGCTGGACTATGGCTGTTGCCCACAGTGCGTTCTGGCCACCGTGCAGGAAACCGTGGGGATAGTCGATGACCAGACGGTCAAGGCCAGCCATGGGCTTTCAGGCGGCGGCGCCCTGATGGGCGAGGGTGTTTGCGGCGCGCTGACGGGCGGGCTGATGGCTTTGAGCACCAAATATGGCCGCGACCGCGACAAGCTGGACAGGGGGCGCTACATCAACAATTTCAAAAAATCGAAGGAACTGACCGAGCGTTTCCGCCAGGAATTTGGCGGCCTCACTTGCCGCCAGTTGCAGCAACAGTTCACCGGCCGCACTTACGATATGTGGAATGCCGACGAGTACAAGGCCTTCAACGATGCGCGCGGCCAGCAGTGCGCCCATGCCACCGGGATGGTGACAAAATGGGTTGTTGAAATGCTGTAGCCGCACCAGGCAATCAGGGCGGTGCAACTGCATACCATGCTTGCAATTACTTACCAGCCTGCCGAAAGGGGAAATAACACATGACAAAATACATAGGCATCCTCACCTCCGGCGGCGACAGCCCGGGCCTGAATGCGGCAATTCGCGGCGTCGGCAAGGCGGCATTGAACCACTTCGGCATGCAGATCATCGGCTTCCGCGACGGCTTTCGCGGGCTGATGGAAAACCGCACCATGCGGCTGGACGGCGGCGAACTATCCGACATTCTCACGCGCGGCGGCACCATCCTCGGCACCAGTCGCGACAAACCCCATCGCATGCCGGTTGGCGGCAAGCTGCTGGACATGACCGACGTGATCGTGGGCAATTACCACGACAATCATCTCGATGCCCTGGTTTGCCTGGGCGGCGGCGGCACCCAGAAGAACGCCCTGCGCCTGAAGGAAAATGGCCTCAACGTTATCACCCTGCCCAAGACCATAGACAACGATGTGGCCCAGACCGACATCACCTTCGGCTTCGACACCGCGCTAGGCATTGCGACCGATGCCATCGACAGGCTGCACAGCACCGCGCACAGCCACCACCGCATTATCGTGGTGGAGATCATGGGCCACCGCGCCGGCTGGCTGACGCTGGGCGCAGGCATTGCCGGCGGCGCCGACGTCATCCTGATTCCGGAAATTCCGTATGATATTGCCAGCGTGGCCGAGGCCATACGCGAACGCAGCCGCCGCGGCAAACCATTCAGCATCGTCGCGGTTGCCGAGGGCGCGATCTCGAAACAGGAACACGATGCGCTGCACGCCGCGCAGAAACACAAGGCCGCCAGCAAAGTGAAGGGACACAAGAAGCCGGAAACGGAAGAGGTTGCGGAAACCCAATATGCGGAAAAAACCGTGCGCCTCGCCAAACAGCTGGAGCTGCTGACCGGGCTGGAGTCGCGCATCACCATCCTCGGCCACCTGCAACGCGGCGGCATCCCCTCGGCTGCAGACAGGCTGCTGGCCACCCGGCTTGGAACAGCATGCGCAGACCTGATCGACAAGGGCCACTACGGCGTCATGGTTGCAGCCCGCGGCGATGGCACCAAAGCGGTGAAGCTCGAAGATGTTGCCGGCAACGTCAAGACTGTTCCGGCCGACCATCCCTGGATATTGAGTGCGCGCCACGTGGGCACCAACATGGGCGATTAAGCTTGAGGTACTACGGATCAAGCAGGAAATGAAAATCCGTATTTCTTAATTCAATGCAGCCGGGCGCCCGAAATGCCAACCCTGCCCGAAATTGCATTTCAGGTTCAGCAACGCCTCGTTCGTTTCCACCTCTTCTATCCCTTCGGCTATCACATCCATGCCAAGAGAGTGTGCCAGGCTGATTGATGAATTCACTATCTCCCGGCTTTGTTCCGACGTCAGCATGTTGCTGATAAATGCGCGGTCGATTTTCATCGTTGCGATCGGGTAACGCTGCAGGGAATCCAGGCCGGAGTAGCCGGTACCGTAATCATCCAGTGCCAGCCTGATATTGAGGGATGTCAGGTGCTCCAGCAGCCTGAGCGCCTGATCAGGATTGTTGATGATGACGGTTTCTGTCAGCTCCAGTTTCAATTCGCTGGATGGCATGGCACAGCGCTTGATAATGCTGCTAACCTCTTCCACAAAACCGTCGCCGGTGAGCTGGTTGGCCGACATGTTGACGCTGACAAAAGGGGTGGGGTGATTGGTCTGCTGGCGCAATACCGGCCAGTCCCGGCAAGCACGTTCCAGTGTCCACAAGCCGATCTCGCGGATTTGCCCGGTGCGCTCCGCCAGCCATAGAAAGTCCAGTGGCGAGATCTGGCCCTTGGTGGGATGGTTCCAGCGTATCAGCGCCTCAAAACCGGCCACATGGCCTGTGCTCAAGTCGCATATGGGCTGGTAGTACATGGCAAATTCATCATTGCTCAAGGCACGCGTGATGTCGTGCGCCAAGGCCAGCTTCTGTGTGGCCTCGCCGCGCAGCTTGTTGCGCCCTGCGCTTTCTGTGTCGCTTGCCGGCTGGCCCGCCACGCAATGCCCGTTGCCGCGAAAGCGTTCCATCACCAGCAACAGCAAGTGGCGCACGATGGGATCGGTTTTATCCAGCAATTCGTTGACCAGTTGGCGCCGGATGGGAATAAGCACGGACTTGTCCCTGGCCCTCACTGTGGCGGTGCGCGGCTTGTGGTCGATCAGGGCAATTTCCCCGAACAACTCGCCTTTGCCTATCTGCTTGACCACCTGCTCGCCGCCCGCTGTCGTCACACAAACCTCAACACAGCCGTCCTCGACAATGTAAGCGCAGTCCCCCGCCTCACCCTCGCGGAAAATCACCTCGCCAACTGCGTACACTTCCCTGTTAAGCTGTTCCAGCATGATGGAGATCTCCCTGAACCGCGCCCGCACTTGCCAAGGGCAATATATTTTCAGTTCCCAATCTATCAGCAAATAACCCTTTGCAGTATAGGCCAAATTATCTAGGCCATGCCATTCAGCTCAATTGCTTGCCCCCTGCAGCAATGCAGTGCATATCTGTCAACTATGGCATTATTTTTAAGGGAACCTTAAGATTTGCATGACACCCTGCTGATGTTACTAATCGAGTCTTGAAAAAAGGAGAAATCATGCTTGCAGCAATACGTACGACGGGTCTTGGAGTATTAGGCGCAATTGGCTTGATATGCGTTGCAACACAGGTTTATGCAGAAGAACACAGTCACAAACCTGCTGCACACAAGACCGGGCAAAGCCTGAATCAGGGCGCAAAACTGGAGACCGACGAAGTATTGCGGCACGGCATGGAGAATATTCGCCAATTAATGGCCAGCAAGCAGGAGGCCATTGCGCAAGATCAGCTGCGCACGCAGGACTACCAACTCCTGGCTGAAGCAGTAGGCAAGAACATCAGCCACATTGTAAAAAACTGCAAACTCCCGAAAAAATCTGACGCGGCATTCCACAGCATCGTTCTGGCCGATATGACCCAGAGCAACGACATCATGCGCGCCTCCCCCAAATATCAGGCGCAGCGGGCAGCCGCTTTGGGCGTATTGCAATCCCTGCGCAATTACGGCGAATATTTCCAGCATCCCGGGTGGCAGTTAAATAATGTCCAGCCGCGCTAGCGTGAGCTCTGCGCGCATGTCCTGCATACAGAATTGGCCGGGGCGCAGCCTGCGTATGGCGCAATAACCAACGGGCATTGCGCCGCATGTGCCGCAAAACATCCGGTGCAATGCGCTGAGCTTATTGCACTACGCAGCTAACGCTACCGTTGGAAGTAGCCGGCGCTGGAGCGCGCAGCACGGAGTGAACCACAACAACACCGCTGTTGGTGTGTCCCGTTGACTGATTTGTTATTCCGGATTTTCATCACTACGCGCAACGTAAACATCACCACCGGAAGTCCCCCAGACCACCACATCGGTGCCAATATGGCTAATATCTTCTTGCAGTGGCAAGACCAATGATCGGACCTTAGGCAGCGGCCCTCTCAGATTTTTTGACAACAGCTCCCCGAAGGCCCGCAATTGCATGGCGTTACCGTTGATTTGCACTTCCACTGATTTTGCATTTCTGCCAACAATGAACATAAATGTACCTTGATTGGTTTCTCGCAATGTGGCCGCGACGATCAGCTGGATTTCACGTCGAGCTTTTGGGTGGCGACCGGAACGAATATATTGCCAAAGGAATACTGATGATGCCCCGAGCACAGCGAGAACCGCGACCTTAATCCACAGCTCCATTAAAGCCATTCTCCGGCATAACGTGCCAGGAGAGGGGCCACCAGCGTAGCAGGTTGGTGGCCCCTCTCGACCGCCGGGTTTGAGCTGCCGAAATTAGCAGGGTAGGACTTCGTAAATGCCATAGTAGTTACCTTCGTATTCGATCCGTGAAAATAACCGCAGTCGAACTTTTTTTACTTTGTCGCTGGATTCAACTATTTGTGAAATGTCGATCGTGTGGCCATCACCAAGACAATTGCTCATGCCGAGGTTGCCAATTGCGGTGAACACCCTTCGGCACAAATCTGAGGTGACCTTCCCCCGAAAAATCGTCTTCCAAAGGTGACGTAGAATATCACTCATAGAGGAAAGGAAGACGATGAAGGTGCAAAAGCGGGAATACACAGCCGAGTTCAAGGAACTGGCGGTC
>JAHFQY010000051.1 GCA_023259065.1 Nitrosomonadales bacterium | reverse complement strand
ACGCCCCCATCTGGCGCTAAAATACAAAACGCCCGATGCGGTGCATCAGGCGTCTTTAACAGCATACCTAAACCAGGGTGAATACGACGTTTAACTGTCAACCTAGTTTAGGACGGGTCATTGGCTATGATCATCCTGCGCTGCAACTTTGAGGGGAGACCTCAGACTCCGGTAGCTTTGGTCACTAACAGTGCATGGCGGCTGGCTTGTCGCGAAATTAAAATCAGTGTATAAAACGCTTCTTTTTGTAACGCCTTATTTATTTAAGGGAAATGACAAATGTCGGCTTTTATCAAGCCAGGTAATTGAAACATGCATGCTCCGCTTACTTTCCACCCTTTCCGGCCGGTCGATGTGGCTGGGTCCGAAAACCTCTCTCCGATTGTTGGCAACAGGGTCGAGCTGCAACTGATCACCACCCTGCGCTGCAACCTGAAGTGCACCTACTGCTCCGCGTCGGTTGGCGATGTGCTCGGCTCACAGGGCAATGTGTCCTATTCGCTCGATCACCTTGATGCCTTTATCGCTAGGCACCTGAGCGGGTATGAGGTTTATGTCACATTCTATGGCGGCGAACCAACACTGAACCGGCCATTTATGCAGGCGGTTATGGATCGCTACCCAAGCTTCCGTTTTCAGCTGCAGACCAACGGCACCCTGCTCGACGATCTGCCGGACAGCGTGCTTGCCCGATTGTCGAATGTCCTGGTTTCAATCGACGGTGGCGAGGCGGTGACCGATGGTTATCGCGGCAGGGGAATTTACCGCCAGGTGGTGAAGAATGTTGCCAAGATCCGCGACCGGCTGGGCGGCACGCTGACGGCCCGCGTCACCTGGAGTAGCGCAGAAACCACTTTCGAGGAACTGGACGAACTGGCGCAGTCTTTCGATTACGTTTATTTCCAATTCGTCGCTATGGAAGGCGCCTATGCGCCCGAGATGGTGGAAAAGCGCAAGGCGGTGCTGTCGCGTCTGGTGGAAAAATTCTTTGCCAGCGGCGAACGTGTTTACCCCATCATCCCGGTGATGGGGGTGGTGCGCAACCAGGTGCTGCCTTCGCGCGCCACCGAGCTGTATGCAGGGTTGACCCAATGCCGTGTTTCCAGCCATATCCTTAACATCATGCCGGACGGAAAGATATTTCCCTGCCCCGACATGATGTACATGCCGGACATGCAGCAGGGCGATATTGTCGCCAACTGGCTCAGGAAAAGCCCGCTGCAGCCGCATCCCAACATGCCGTGCCAGAATTGCGAGGCTTTTTCCTGGTGTCGCGGCAATTGCATGAAGAACCTTCACTTAGCTTACGTCAAGGGGCAGAACGATTACCGGCGGGAAGTGGTGGAGCCGATTTGCGACTTGGTGCGTTTTCTCGGGCGTGAGGTGGAACGGCGCGATCCGCATGCCTGGTATGCCCGCGCCACGCTTGCGGCGCGCAAGGTGTTGGCCGACAACGAGGTTTACGAGTACGTCGAAATCATGCCGTGAGTGGCGCGACTCAGGCTTGCTGTTCCCCGGGCAACCTGTCGGACTTAAAGGAAAATAGAGTGGGAATAAGCCACTTTTTTCTGCAACGTTTGAAATACGAAAACCCCTTGAGCGATCAAGGGGTTTTTCCTTTGAAGGAGCAAGGGTATATGAATCCGCCAGCAAGTTTGTGAGCAGATGGAATGTTAGAATCGCCAACTTGATGTTCAATAATCTGGCAGAAATTCAAGATGACTCACCCGGTATCCCATTCATCCTCTCCCTTCTCAGCTACGCCACAACAGGCTGTACAAGCTGATTTACGCTCCATCGGACGCTTGTTCCCCTATCTGTGGGAATTTCGCGGCAGGGTGTTTGTGGCGCTGGCTTTGCTGATAGGCGCCAAGATGGCCGCCGTGATGGTGCCGCTGGTGTTGAAGGAGATTATCGATGCGCTGGATAAATCGCATGCGCCGCTGGTCGTGCCTATAGCGCTGATTATCGGTTATGGCCTGCTGCGCTTTGCCAGCACCACGTTTGCCGATATGCGCGACATGGTGTTTGGCAAGGTGACTCAGCGTGCCATGCGCCGGGTCAGCCTGGCGGTGTTTGACCGCTTGCATGGCTTGTCCTTGCGCTTTCATCTGGAGCGGCAGACCGGCGGCATCACCCGCGACATCGAGCGCGGCTCCAAGGCGATCTCCAGCCTGGTGGGATATCTGCTGTTCCGCATCACGCCGACCGTGCTGGAAATCCTGATGGTGGCGGTGATTCTGGTCATCAAGCTGGACTGGGTGTTCGGGCTGATCACGTTGATGACGCTGGCGGCTTATATCGGTTTTACCGTGACCATTACCGACTGGCGCACGCAGTTTGTGCGCCGCGCCAACACGCTGGATTCCGAGGCTTATGGGCGTGCCATCGACAGCCTGCTGAATTATGAAACGGTGAAGTATTTCGGCAACGAGCGTTACGAGTCCAGACGCTATGACACCAGCCTGGCCGAATGGGAGCGGGTTTCCCTGCAGTCGCAGCGCTCGCTGGGTCTGCTGAATGCGGCGCAGGCAGGCACCATCGCCATCGGCGTCACGCTGATGGTAATCCGTGCGGCCAACGGCGTGGTGGATGGCACGCTCACCCTGGGCGATCTGGTAATGGTCAATGCCTTCCTGTTGCAGATGTTCCAGCCCCTGAGCTTTCTGGGGGTGATGTACCGCGAGATCAAGCAGTCCATTACCGATGTGGAGCGCATGTTTACCCTGCTGCACAGGCCGCAGGAAGTGCAGGATGCGCCGGATGCCAGCACGCTGGCGGTGCGTGGTGGTGAAGTAAAATTTGAACATGTCAGCTTTGCTTATAACGCAGACCGCCCCATACTGCACGATGTCAGTTTTACCGTGTCTGCGGGAAAAACCGTGGCTGCAGTCGGGGCGAGCGGGGCGGGAAAATCCACCTTGGCACGCCTGCTGTTCCGGTTTTATGACGTGACTTCAAACAGTGGGAGCATACAGATCGACGGGCAGGATATCCGCCATGTCACCCAGGATAGCCTGCGCGCCGCCATAGGAGTGGTGCCGCAGGACACGGTGTTGTTTAACGAGAGCATCTATTACAACATTGCCTATGGCCGGCCTGATGCCAGTCGTGACGAGGTGATCAATGCTGCGCGCGCAGCACATATTCTGGGCTTTATCGAAACCCTGCCACAGGGTTGGGACACCATCGTCGGTGAACGCGGCCTGAAACTTTCCGGCGGTGAGAAGCAGCGCGTCGCCATTGCGCGCACCTTGCTGAAGAGTCCGGCGATACTGATACTGGACGAGGCAACCTCGGCGCTCGATACCAAAACCGAAAAAGCCATCCAGGCGGAGTTGCTGGAAATCGCCCGTAGCCGCACCAGCCTGATCATCGCGCACCGCCTTTCCACGGTGGTGGAGGCGGATGAAATCCTGGTGATTGAGGCAGGCCACATAGTCGAGCGCGGGCGCCACCCGGAGTTGCTGGCCAGAAATGGTGTCTATGCGCACATGTGGGCGCTGCAACAGCAGGCGGAAGAAGATGCCGGGTAATTTTACAAATAGCCCTGTTTTTCGCCCTTATTCAAGCCTTTCCTTCATTTCATAGCTGCTACCTTAGCGTCGTGCCAGTTCGTCTGGCGTTTATTCGCGATGGGGGCAGGTCATGTCAGCACAAAAGAAAATTCGTTTGGTCAGCTCGCAGGCTGAGCCAGAGCTTGTTCAGCGCGCCGAGTCCGAGCTGATACAGGAGACGCGCAAGCGTATCGAGTCGGAAAATGAGGCGCAGCTTGCCACCGAGGCCAGGGCACGCGCCGAGGCTCAGTCTCGCGTGGTTGCGGAAGGCAAGCTGCGCCAGGAAAACGAATTGCTGGAGCTGATCGAAAACAAGCGCCGCGCGGATCTGCAACTCATCGATGAAGTCAATTCCCGTCTGGAACTGGAGCGCCAGTTGCTGGCCGAGGCGCAGGAGAAACTGCTGGCAGAGGCACGCCTGGCCGAGGAGGTGCATGCACGTTTGCGTGCGGAACGTCTGGCCAGGACGGAGCTGGATCTGAAATTAACCGAAGAACAGCGCGCTCAGGCCGAACAGGAAAAAAATGCTGCACTGAATCGTGAGGCTGCAGCCGCTGCCCAGGAAAAGTCCCGTGCCGAGGCTCTGATTGCCAGGGCTTTGCGCGAAAAGGCCAATGCCGAGAAGGAGGCGCTGGCGCTGGTTAATGCCAAGCTGATAGCAGAAACGGCACGTGCTGATGCCGCCAGGGAGGCAGCCAGAAAACAGGAGGAAAGCTACGCCCTGATACAGCAGGCAGACCTTGAAGCGCATCAGCAAGTGGAACTGGCAGGGCAGGCCAAACAGATCGCCCAGGACAGGTTGCAGGCTGAACGCGAACTCGTAGTGGTGGCACAGCAACGTGTTGAAGCAGAGTTGATCGCTGCACGTGGCATCGAATACCAACTCAAGGTCGAAGAAGAAGCCGTCGCTGCCGCCAATCATCATGCAGAAGTCGCCGAGCTTGCCAGACAGGCTGCGGAAGAAAAATCCGTACTGGAGAAGCAGCATGCAGAACTGGCCATGCAGTGCACGCAGGCCGACAAATTGGCGGCACGCGAGCTGGATCAGAAACTTGAGGCGATCAACAAGTTGCTGCTGGTTACAGAACAGCGTGCGCGCCTGATGGTGGCTGAGCATCAGGCTGCAGCAGACAAGCTGGCTGCAGAGAGTGCCATTGTGGTGGCCGAGCGCAAACGGGTCGACAGCGAACAGATGGCTGCTGCAGCGCTACAGGCAAGAATTGCACTGCAGGAAAAGGCCGAGCAGGTGGCGCAAAATCATTTGCACGCCGAGAACAATGCAATTGCAGAGATTTCTGCCCGCATGGATGCTGAATTGCTGGCAATTGAAGCCGACAATGAGCGCTGTGCCCTTGAAGTAAGGGCCAAAGAAATTGCGCAAGCAAAATTGCGCATGAGCGAGGAGGCGATAGCGGCGGCCAGGTTGCAGGAAGAAATCGAGATACGCAGCCTGCGCATGGCCAAGCTGCATGCAGAGACAGAGAAAAAGGCGGCACAGGCCGCAGAAGAGGCGCTGCAGGCTGAGTCTCGCGCCGTCATGCAGGAGCGCCAGGGCATAGCCAGGGCGCAGCAAGCAAAACAGGCGGCGGAAGAGCGCATAGCCAGGATCAACAAGGAATCTGAAGCGCTAATCACCCAGGCAGAGTCGAGTGTCACCGAGCATCTGCGTCAGCGTTTGGCGTTGGTGCAGCAGGCGCAATTGGCGGCGGACAAGCGGGTTGCGCAAATCAAGGCCGAAGGCGCAGCCATGGTTGCCGAGGTTGAATCCAGGCTGCGTGAATCTGAAGCAGGCATCGCCGCACATCAGCGCCAGCAGATTTCAGTGGTACAGGAGTCTAAGGCTGCAGCCGATGTACGCATGCAGAAACTGCTTGAACAGGAAAAACTGGAGCTGGCCAAGGTTGAATCCGAGGCACTGCTGGCGCAACAACGGGCCACCGACTTGGGGAATCAGCGCATTGCTGCGGTGCAGAAATTGCATGAAATGATTGCGCAGCGTGAAGACGAAGAACAGCGTGGCCTGGAGTTGGCACAGATCAAATGTGCTGCCGAGCAGCGTGAGAGTGAGCTGCGCGCCGAGCGCATGCAGGCTGAGCAGAGCGCCATAGACGAAATTGAGGCGTGCATTGCGATTGAGCAGCATACCCTCAAGACCGTTCAGAACAAGAAGCTGGAAAATCAATTTGATTTGGCCAATCTTCCTGTCTTGAAGGAGAGCGTGGAAGAAAATCGCCATTTGAGCATGCAGGAAGAGTTTGAGCGGGCAAGTGCCGAGATAGAAGCTGAACGCCTGCTGGGCAGATTGCGCAAGTCGCAGCGCAACCGGAAAATATTCCAGCTATCCTTGCTGGCAGCCTTGGTGGTCAGCCTGGTTTTATGGTTGCCCGAGTTGATGTCAACGGGCACAGCTGAGGCCTCAGCGCATCAGCTAGTGCAAAAAAGTACGGCACCTGTAGTGATGTTAGAAGGTGAGTTTTTTGCTACTCAAACATTCGATCAGGCCAATACACTGCAAGGCAGCCAATTCCAGGGAGCTGCAACGTACTCGAATGTGGTTGTGGCGGATTTGAAACTGGCCACGGAACTGCAGTCATACCGTTTGCCTGCTGCCCGCAAGTAGCCGGCAGCTTCTACGAGGCCAGCTGGTGCAGGAGCTCTTCACGCAAGGCGGCCACTGTCTGGGCTTGGCTCAAATCCGCCCCGGTAATCCAGAAAGTATCTTCAGCACGCGCACCCAGGGTATTTATCTTGGCGCTGCGCACTTCGATGTGATGGTGGGTCAGCACGTGCGCGATGCGCGCCAATAGCCCGGGCCTGTCACCGGCGATGATGGAAAGTTGATAATTGCCTTTTTCATCGGGCCTGATTTCGACTTCCGGTGTGATGGGGAAGTGTTTGAGCTGGCGGCTTACCCGCCCTGATTTCCCCGGCTTGGGCTGTTGCGGTTTTGCCAATTGCTGCGTCAGCTCATACTCGATGAAATTCATCACGTCACGATAGATGGTTTTGTCATTGCCCGCGTCCATTACCAGAAAGCTGTCCAGCGCATAGCCATGCTGTGTGGTGTGCACCTTGGCTTCCATGATGTTGTAATTGATGCGGGAAAAGAAATCACAAATCCCCGTGAACAGATAGGCATGATCCGGGCTGTATACCAGCACTTGTATACCTTCGCCTATCGGGCTCAGGCGAGTCTTGACCACGGCCTGCGTGGCGTTGACCCGGTGCGCCAGCTGGCGCGTATGCCAGGCAATTTCGTGCGGTTCGTGGCGCAGGAAATAATCGGCATCCAGCTGCGCCCACAACAATTCGTAAACCTCGGGAGCGATCGCGTAGAGGCTGAGCGTTTGAGCTGCGCGCTGGCGTACTTCGCCAACCTGGTCGGCAATCTTGCCGCCCATCATGTAGCGCCGTGTTGCCCAGAACAGGTCTTCCAGCAACTTTCCCTTCCAGGCATTCCACACCTTGGCACTGGTGCCGCGTATGTCGGCCACGGTGAGCAGATAGAGGGCGATCAGGTAACGGTCATTCCTGATTTTTCCGGCAAAGGCCTCGATGACGTCCTGGTCGGACAAGTCCTGCTTCTGCGCCGTGGCAGACATGGTGAGGTGATGCTCCACCAGCCATACCACCAAGTCGGTATCTTCGCGCGTCAGCCAGTGCTGTTTGCAAAAACGCGCGGCATCGACACGGCCCAGCTGGGAGTGATCTCCGCCGCGCCCTTTGGCAATGTCGTGGAACAGGCCGGCAATATGCAATACCTCGATGCGGGCAAAATCCCTGATCAGTTTGCTGCACAGCGGAAATTCGTGGGCGTATTCCGCCAGGGTAAAACGGCGCAGGTTGCGCACCACCATCAGGATATGCTCGTCCACGGTGTAGACGTGGAACAGGTCGTGCTGCATTTGCCCGATGATGCGGCCAAAGGCGGGCAAATAACGGCCGAGCACACCGTGCTGGTTCATGCGCCGCAGCGCGTGGGTGAGGCCTTGCGGCTGGCGCAGTATGGACATGAACAGCTCGCGATTGCGCGGGTCGCGGCGGAAAGCCGCATCCATGCGCGGCAGCGCACGCCACAAGGCCCTGAGGGTGGGCGCGGAAAATCCGCTCAGGCGCGGGTGCTGTTCCATCAACAGGAAACTCTCGAGTATGGCGGAGGGTTCGCATTCAAACAGGTCTTCATCGCGCGCTTCCAGCATGTCATCGCGGGCGACAAAGCGCGCATTGATGGGATGAATCACGCCGGCTTCGGGAAACAGATAGATGCGCAGGTTTTGCAGTAGCACGCTATTGAGTTGCAATACCGCCTGTTTGGTACGGTAATAGCGCTGCATCAGCAATTCGCTGGCTCGGCGCGAGGGGCTGGCGGCGATTCCCATCTGGTTGGCAAGCGCGGTCTGGTAATCAAACAGCAGCCGGTCTTCGCGCCGCGCAGCCAGGTAGTGCAGGCGAATGCGCAGGGTTTGCAGCAGCGACTCATGACGGGCAATTGCGCGCGCCTCTGGAGCGGTAATCATGCCCATTCTGGCCAGCTCGTGCCAACTCGTACCCAGCCTGCAGGCACGGCTGATCCACAGCACGGTCTGTAAATCACGCAGCCCGCCGGGGCTTTCTTTCAGGTTGGGCTCAAGGTTGAAATCGGTGTCGACAAAGCGTGTGTGCCGCTGTATCTGCTCCTGCTGCTTGGCGAGGAAGAAGGCGCGGCGGCTAAGGTGCTGCGCCAGTGTCTCGCGCATTTCCTGAAACAGGGCCCGATTGCCCGTGATCTGGCGTGCTTCCAGCAGATTGGTTTGCACGGTGACATCCGAACACTCGGACATGCAGTCACCCACGGTACGCACACTGTGGCCTACCTCCAGGCCGATGTCCCAGAATACGCCAACCATCTCCTGCAGGCGCTGCTGCAGCGCTTCATCGGGCTGTTGCGGCAGCAGGATAAGCAGATCGATGTCCGACTTGGGATACAGCTCTTCGCGGCCATAGCCGCCTACCGCCACCAGGGCAAGGTCAGCGGGCATGGCGAGCATTTGCCAGGCAGAGCGCAAATGCTCGTCTACCAGCTTGGCATGTGCATGCAGCAGGCGCTGAGGGTGGCCGTGTTCAAGGTATTCCTGCTGCAGCGCCAAACGGGCGGCACGCAAACTGTCGCGAATTTTTGTGGTGGTTTGCACTGCCTGCTTTGGAAATCAGGCGGGGGGAATCGGTGGCGCCCCGGCAGACAGGGTGAGAACTTCGTAGCCGGTTTCGGTAACCAGTATGGTGTGCTCCCATTGTGCCGACAGGCTGTGATCCTTGGTGACGATAGTCCAGC
>JAHFQY010000033.1 GCA_023259065.1 Nitrosomonadales bacterium | reverse complement strand
CAATGCAGCGGCTGCTGCGGTTGTGGGTAAACGCATCGCTGAAAAAGCAAAGAGTGCGGGCGTTGTTGCTCTCGCGTTCGATCGTTCCGGTCACAAATATCATGGTCGCATTAAGGCGCTTGCTGATGCAGCGCGCGAAGATGGCTTGCAGTTCTAAGGTTGGGGTAAATCATGGCTAAAGCGCAAGGAAAAATGCAGCAAGAAGACAAGGGCGACGGCCTCATTGAGAAGATGATCGCAGTCAACCGTGTGACCAAAGTTGTAAAGGGTGGTCGCATTATGGGTTTTGCCGCCTTGACCGTAGTTGGTGATGGCGATGGTCGTATCGGCATGGGCAAGGGCAAGTCAAAAGAGGTTCCAGTTGCCGTGCAAAAGGCAATGGAAGAGTCACGTCGCAAGATGGTAAAGGTTAGCCTCAAGAATGGCACGTTGCATCACGCAGTAATCGGCCGTCACGGCGCTGCGAAAGTGATCATGATGCCAGCTTCCGAAGGTACCGGAATTATTGCTGGTGGCGCGATGCGTGCCGTGTTTGAAGCGGTTGGCGTGCATAACATTCTGGCCAAGTGTATCGGTTCCAGTAACCCGTACAACGTTGTTCGGGCCACGCTGAATGGTCTGCAAGCGCTGAATTCGCCTGGTGAAATTGCTGCCAAGCGCGGCAAGAGCGTTGAAGAAATTACGGAGTAGTCATGGCACAAGCTAAAAAACTCAAGGTGACGCTGGTAAAGAGCGTTATTGGCACCAAAGAATCTCACCGCGCTTGTGTGCGCGGCTTGGGTCTGCGTCGCCTTAATCACACTGTAGAAGTTGAAGATACTGCAGCTGTGCGTGGGATGATCAATAAAGTGTTTTACCTCGTTAAGTGGGAGGCGTAATGGAACTCAATCAAATTAAGCCTGCTGAAGGTGCAAAACACTCCAAGCGTCGCGTTGGTCGCGGTATTGGTTGCGGCTTGGGCAAGACATGTGGTCGCGGTCATAAAGGTCAGAAATCGCGTTCGGGCGGCTTTCACAAGGTGGGTTTCGAGGGTGGTCAGATGCCGCTACAACGCCGCTTGCCAAAGCGCGGCTTTGTGTCGCTGACTCGCAATGATACCGCTCAGGTGCGTTTGTCTGATCTGGAAAAAATGCCGGTGGACACCATTGATCTGTTGGCGTTGAAACAGGCTGGCCTGGTTTCTGCCCGCGCCCTGACTGCCAAGGTGGTTCTGGCTGGTGAAATCAAGCGTGCTGTAAAGCTGCAAGGTTTGACGCTAACTAAAGGCGCTCGTGCCGCAGTGGAAGCTGCCGGTGGCAGCATCGCTGAATAAGGGTAGTCTGTGAACGCTGTCGCCAAGGGTGTAAAGAACGGTAAGTACGGTGATTTAAGTCAGCGTCTGTGGTTTTTGCTCGGTGCTTTGATTGTGTACCGGATTGGTGCGCATATTCCTGTGCCGGGGATTGATCCGGTTGTGCTTGCAGATTTGTTCAAGTCACAAAAGGGCGGCATTCTGGGCATGTTTAACATGTTCTCGGGTGGTGCGTTGTCCCGTTTCACGATTTTTGCATTGGGTATAATGCCGTATATTTCGGCGTCGATCATTATGCAGCTGGCTACCATTGCGGTTCCGCATTTGGAGCAGTTGAAAAAGGATGGTGAAGCTGGCCGCCGCAAGATTACCCAGTACACCCGTTACGGTACTTTGGTTCTTGCGCTGTTCCAGGCTTATGGTATTTCTGTGGCATTGCAGTCTCAGGCTGGCTTGGTATTGCATCCTGGTGTGATGTTCCAGATGACCACGGTGATTACTTTGGTGACCGGCACCCTGTTCCTGATGTGGCTGGGTGAGCAGATTACTGAGCGTGGTTTGGGCAACGGTATATCGCTGATTATTTTTGCTGGTATCGCAGCAGGATTGCCAAATGCGATTGGCAGTACTCTTGAGTTGGCACGCACTGGTGCGTTCTCAATCCCGTTTGTGCTGACATTGATTATCGGTGCATTTGCGATTACAGCCCTGGTTGTGTTTGTTGAGCGCGGCCAGCGCAAGATACTGGTTAATTACGCCAAGCGCCAGGTTGGAAACAAGGTGTATGGCGGTCAAAGCTCGCATTTGCCATTGAAGCTGAATATGGCTGGTGTGATACCGCCGATTTTTGCCTCAAGCATTATTTTGTTCCCTGCTACATTGGCAGGTTGGTTTGGCGCAGGTTCAGGCATGAACTGGCTTAAGGATGTGAGTGAGAAGTTGTCACCCGGTCAGCCGATTTATGTCATGTTTTATGCGGCTGCGATTATATTTTTCTGCTTCTTCTACACGGCGCTGGTGTTCAGCCCCAAAGAGACTGCAGATAACCTGAAGAAGAGTGGTGCGTTCTTGCCGGGAATCAGGCCTGGTGACCAAACTGCGCGCTACATTGAGAAGATTATGCTGCGCCTGACTATGGTGGGCGCCGTTTACATCACATTGGTTTGTTTGTTGCCAGAGTTTCTGGTGGTGAAATGGAATGTTCCGTTTTACTTTGGCGGCACCTCACTGCTGATTCTGGTGGTGGTTACTATGGATTTTATGGCGCAGGTACAGTCTTACATGATGACGCATCAGTATGAGAACTTGTTGAAGAAGGCCAACTTTAAAGGCGGGTTGACGCGCTAATGGCTAAAGAAGACGTCATACAAATGCAGGGAGAGATACTTGAATCCCTGCCAAATGCAACGTTTCGTGTGAAATTGGAAAATGGTGTGGTCGTACTGGGTCACATTTCTGGAAAGATGCGCATGC
This sequence comes from Nitrosomonadales bacterium, assembly GCA_023259065.1. Lineage (GTDB taxonomy): Bacteria > Pseudomonadota > Gammaproteobacteria > Burkholderiales > Gallionellaceae > 39-52-133. Next base: position 25,332 of record JAHFQY010000033.1, on the reverse strand, counting down.
ACTACATCCGGATTCTGCCGGGCGACAAGGTAACAGTTGAGCTGACACCTTATGATTTGAGTAGAGCGCGTATTGTCTTCCGCGCCAAGTAAGTGTTTAAAGTATTGAGGAGAATGAAATGAAAGTCCAAGCATCAGTTAAAAAAGTTTGCCGTAACTGCAAAGTAATTCGTCGCAATCGAGTCGTACGTGTGATCTGCACATCTGATCCGCGACACAAACAACGCCAGGGTTGATTGAGTTAAATCACTGCTGGATGTTATAATCTTTGTCTTTTTGAACGAATAGGGTAGCTGCATGGCTCGTATTGCCGGTGTAAACATTCCAAATCATCAACACGCTGTTATCGCATTGACTGCGATTTATGGTGTAGGTCTCACTCGCGCGCGCAAGATTTGCGCTTCTGCAGGTGTTGTAACCACAACCAAAATCAAGGATATCAGCGATTCCGACATGGAGAAGCTGCGTGATGAGGTAGGCAAATTCACTGTTGAAGGTGATTTGCGTCGTGAAATCTCCATGAACATCAAGCGTTTGATGGATTTGGGTTGCTATCGTGGCCTGCGTCATCGCCGCGGTCTGCCTGTTCGTGGTCAGCGCACTCGCACAAATGCTCGCACTCGCAAGGGGCCGCGTAAGTCCATTGCTGGTGCAAAGAAGTAATTAAATAGAGGAATTTGAGATATGGCTAAGACCAGCACGCGAGTGCGTAAAAAAGTCAAAAAGAACGTTGCTGAGGGTATCGCCCACGTACACGCTTCTTTTAACAACACTATCGTGACGATTACTGATCGCCAGGGCAATGCACTGGCATGGTCCACCAGTGGTGGCAATGGTTTTAAAGGTTCTCGCAAGAGTACACCGTTTGCTGCGCAGATCGCTGCAGAGCAGGCTGGTAAAGCCGCTGTTGAATGCGGCGTGAAGAATCTGGAAGTACGTATCAAGGGCCCAGGTCCGGGGCGTGAGTCTGCGGTGCGTGCGCTGAATGCGGCTGGTTTCAAAATCACCAGCATTTCAGACATTACACCGGTACCGCACAACGGTTGCCGTCCGCCGAAAAAGCGTCGTATCTAAATATTTGGAGCATAGATCTTGGCTAGAAATCTTGATGCAAAATGCCGTCAGTGCCGCCGTGAAGGCGAAAAGCTGTTTCTGAAGGGCGATAAGTGTTTTACCGACAAGTGTGCGGTAGAGCGTCGTGCGTATGCACCTGGTCAGCATGGCCAGAAAAAGAACCAGCGCCAGTCCGAATACGGCGGCCAGCTGCGTGAAAAACAAAAAGTTCGCCGCATTTACGGCATGATGGAACACCAGTTCCGCCTGACCTACAAGCGTGCTGAGCAAGACCGTGGCATTACCGGTGAAAGCCTGCTGCAAATGCTGGAATCACGTCTGGATAACGTTTCCTACCGTATGGGTTTTGGCGCTTCCCGCTCCGAGGCTCGTCAAGTGGTGCGTCACAATTCGATCATGGTTAACGGCAAGCGCGTCAACATCCCTTCATACCAGGTTCGCCCGGGTGATGTGGTTGAGATCGCGGAAAAATCGCGCAACCAATTGCGTGTCAAGGCTGCGCTGCAAGCTGCTGAACAACGTGGTTTCCCGGAATGGATCGAAGTTGATTCAAAAGCCATGAAAGGTACTTTCAAAGCCAAGCCACAACGTTCTGAATTGCCCGCGACAATTAACGAGCACTTGATCGTTGAATTGTATTCCAAGTAATCCACTCGGAGTCGGATATGCCTAATACTGAATTTTTAAAACCTCGCATCATCGACGTTCAAAGAATCTCCCCCACGCAAGCCAAGGTGGTGATGGAGCCGTTTGAGCGTGGTTATGGGCACACACTGGGTAACGCTCTGCGTCGTATCCTGCTGTCCTCCATGCCAGGCTATGCCGTAACCGAAGTGAAGATTGCCGGCGTTCTGCACGAGTACTCGTCTATCGACGGCGTACAGGAAGACGTTGTTGAAATTTTGCTGAACCTCAAGGGTTTGGTGTTGAAGCTGCATAACGCGACTGAAGCTACCCTGCGCCTGAACAAATCTGGTGCTGGCGTGGTAACTGCAGCGGACATCGAAACCAATGCCGATACCGACGTGGTCAACCCATCGCATGTTATTGCTCACCTGACTGCAGGCGGCAAGCTGGACATGGAAATCAAGGTTGAAAAAGGTCGCGGTTACGTTTCCGCCATTTCACGCCAGGTTCCTGGTACGACTCGCCCGGTTGGCCACATTGCTCTGGACGCATCGTTCAGTCCTGTGTTCCGCGTGAGCTATGCCGTAGAGAGCGCTCGTGTTGAGCAGCGTACCGACCTGGACAAGCTGGTGCTGGACATTGAAACCAACAGCGCCATTGATCCAGAAGAAGCGATTCGTTTTGCTGCGCGTATTCTGGTTGAGCAGTTCTCCGTGTTTGCCGCGCTGGAAGGCACACCTACACCGGTAGAGAAGCCGCTGACACCGAAAGTAGACCCAATGCTGCTGCGTCCGGTTGATGATCTGGAGTTGACTCCACGTTCTTCCAACTGTCTCAAGGCTCAAAGCATTCACTACATTGGCGACCTGATTCAGCACAATGAAGCCGATCTGCTGCGCACCCCTAACCTGGGTCGCAAGTCGCTGAACGAAATCAAGCAGGTGTTGGCTGAGCACGGCCTGTCACTGGGCATGAAATTAGAAAACTGGCCTGCGCCAGTTGAGATGTAAGAAAGGATAATCATGCGTCACCGTTTAGGACTTAGAAAACTTAACCGCACCAGCAGCCACCGTTTGGCCATGTTGCGCAACATGACTGTTTCCCTGCTGCGTCATGAAGCCATCAAGACAACTTTGCCAAAAGCAAAGGAATTGCGTCGTGTTGCTGAGCCAATTCTCACACTGGGCAAAAACCCAAGTCTGGCTAACCGTCGTCTGGCATTTGCCCGTTTGCGTGACCGTGAAATGGTTACCAAGCTGTTTGATGAACTCGGCCCGCGTTATGCAGCCCGCAATGGCGGCTACTCGCGTATCCTGAAATTCGGTTTCCGCAAGGGCGACAACGCTCCCATGGCGCTGATCGAACTGATGGATCGTCCTGCTGAAGCCGTAGCTGTAGAAGACGCAAGCGAATAAGCTGTTTCGCAATGTAAAAAAAGCCGGATTTATCCGGCTTTTTTTGTTTTTGAATCGGATAACCACCTGATTAGGCTTTAATTTTGGAACCTGAAAAGGTCTCGGGAACTATTCGCTAGTTGGCTTATCTTAAGTTGCGTATAGCGAAAGCTGTATACCGTTTCTCCTCCCTGAGCGGTCGTCCTTAACGCAAGTTGGGACTTTGAAGCGCCCCTGACCTCCCCCTTTGGTTCAGGGGCGCTTCTCATTCCGGCTTAAGCTTTCTTGTTCAGCACCTGCTTGAGATAGACGCCTGTGACGCTGGCAGGATTGGCAGCAATATCCTTGGGCGAACCCTGCGCGATAATGCGTCCTCCCCCCTCGCCGCCTTCAGGGCCGAGATCGAAAATCCAGTCTGCAGTCTTGATGACATCCAGGTTATGTTCAATCACAACCAGGGTATTACCCTGGTCACGCAGCTTGTGGATGACCTTGAGCAACAGGGCGATGTCGTGGAAGTGCAAGCCTGTGGTTGGCTCGTCCAGGATATACAGGGTGCGCCCGGTATCGCGCTTGGACAGCTCCAGCGACAGCTTCACGCGCTGCGCTTCACCACCTGACAGGGTAGTGGCGCTTTGCCCCAGCGTGATATAGCCGAGGCCGACATCGAGCAGGGTTTGCAGCTTGCGCGCGATGACAGGCACCGGCGCGAAAAATTCATGTGCCTGTTCCACCGTCATTTCCAGAATCTGGTGGATGTTTTTTCCCTTGTACTGGATCTCCAGCGATTCGCGGTTGTAGCGCATGCCATGGCACACGTCGCAGGGGACATACACATCAGGCAGGAAGTGCATTTCCACCTTGATCACGCCATCGCCCTGGCAAGCCTCGCAACGCCCGCCTTTGACGTTGAAGGAAAAGCGTCCGGGGCCGTAGCCGCGCTCACGCGCCTGCGGCACCCCTGCAAACAGCTCGCGGATGGGAGTGAACAGGCCGGTGTAGGTGGCGGGGTTGGAGCGCGGCGTACGACCTATCGGCGACTGGTCAACGTTAATCACCTTGTCAAAAAATTCCAGCCCGTTGATTTCTGCATAGGGGGCTGGTGCGGTGCTGCTGCCGTACAAATGCTGCGCCACGGCAGGGTACAGGGTGTCATTGATCAGGGTGGATTTGCCCGAGCCGGACACACCGGTCACGCACACCATCAAGCCCACCGGTAAATCCAGCGTGACCTGTTTCAGGTTGTTGCCGCTCGCGCCCTTGATTTGCAACATGCGCTCGGGGTCGGGGGCGCGATATTTTTTTGGCGCCGCAATGCTGCGCCGCCCCGACAGGTATTCGCCGGTGAGTGACGCTGGGTTGGCAATCACTTCTTTGGGCGTGCCCTGTGCAATGATGGTGCCGCCGTGTTCGCCGGCCCCGGGGCCCATATCCACCACGTGATCGGCGGCAAGAATGGCATCCTCGTCATGCTCCACCACGATCACGCTGTTGCCCATGTCACGCAGGCGCTTCAGGGTGTTGAGCAGGCGGTCATTGTCGCGCTGGTGCAGCCCGATGGAGGGCTCGTCCAGCACATACATCACGCCGGTCAGCCCGGAGCCGATCTGCGAGGCCAGACGAATGCGCTGCGCTTCACCACCCGAAAGGGTTTCTGCCGAGCGATCCAGCGACAGATAATCCAGACCGACGTTATTCAGGAAGGTAAGGCGGCTGGCGATTTCCAGCACGATCTTTTCCGCAATGGCCTGCTTGTTGCCCGGCAGCTTCACGCCCTGGAAGAAAGTCAGCGCCTGCTTCAGCGGCAGGGAGCTCAGCTCGTAGATGGTCTGGTCGGCCACACGCACATGGCGCGCCTCTGTACGCAGACGCGTGCCCTTGCACACCGGGCAGCTGCAAGTGTTGAGATATTTCGCCAGCTCTTCGCGCACAGTGGGGGACTCGGTTTCCTTGTAGCGCCGCTCCAGATTGTTGACGATGCCCTCGAAGCTGTGCTCGCGCAGGGTGGGCTTGCCGCGCTCATTCATGTATTTGAAGGGAACCGCCTCGGTGCCGCTGCCATACAGCAAGATTTGCTGAATTTTTTCCGGCAGGCTTTCAAACGGCCGCTCCAGGTCAAAATCGTAATGGCGCGCCAGACTATCCAGCATCTGGAAGTAGAACTGGTTGCGCCTGTCCCAGCCCTTGATCGCGCCGGAGCTTAGCGATAGCTGCGGGAAGGCGACGATGCGCTTGGGATCGAAAAAGTTGATATTGCCCAGCCCGTCGCACTTGGGGCAGGCGCCCATCGGGCTGTTAAAGGAGAACAGGCGCGGCTCGAGTTCCTGCAAAGAGTAATTGCAGATCGGGCAGGCAAACTTGGCCGAGAATAGATGCTCCTTGCCGCTGTCCATTTCCACCGCCAGCGCGCGCCCATCGGCATGACGCAATGCAGTCTCGAATGATTCCGCCAGGCGCTGCTTGCTGTCAGCGCTCACTTTCAGCCTGTCCACCACGATCTCGACCGTATGCTTCTTGGTCTTGGCCAGTGTAGGCAGCTTGTCCATCTCGTATACCGTGCCGTTGACGCGCAGGCGCACAAAACCCTGCGCGCGCAGCTCGTCAAACAGCTCCAGCTGCTCGCCCTTGCGTTCCACCACCAGCGGCGACAGGATCATGATGCGCGTGCCCTCGGGCAGCTCCAGCACGTGGTCAACCATCTGCGCGATGCTTTGCGCGCGCAGCACCAGGTCATGCTGCGGGCAATACGGATCGCCGGCGCGGGCAAACAGCAGGCGCAGGTAATCGTGAATTTCAGTCACCGTGCCCACAGTGGAGCGCGGGTTGTGCGAAGTGGCTTTCTGTTCGATGGCGATGGCCGGCGACAAGCCCTCGATCAGGTCCACGTCGGGCTTCTCCATCAGCTGCAGAAACTGCCGCGCGTAGGCGGACAAGGATTCGACATAGCGCCGTTGCCCCTCGGCATACAGCGTGTCAAACGCGAGTGAGGACTTGCCCGAGCCGGACAGACCGGTGATCACCACCAGCTTGTTGCGGGGCAAATCGAGGCTGATATTCTTGAGATTGTGCGTGCGTGCGCCGCGTATCCTGATGCTGTTGTTGCTATTCATGCCTGGTCTTTCGTCGGGTCGGCTAAACCTGCTAATATACGCGACTTTCCGCCGCCCCCCAACCCTCATATGCTGTCTGACAAAGATTCCATGACCTCTGTTGAACGCCGCGCCAGTATTGGCTTAGCGAGCATCTACGGGTTGCGCATGCTGGGGCTGTTTATCATCCTGCCGATATTTGCGCTGTATGCAGAGCACCTGCCCGGCGGCGAGAGCCATTTGCTGATCGGCTTTGCGCTGGGCGCTTACGGTCTGACCCAGGCCATCCTGCAGATTCCCGCGGGCTGGTTGTCCGATCGCTACGGGCGCAAACCGGTGATTTACGCGGGGCTTATCCTGTTTGCCATCGGCAGCTTTATCGCGGCCTCGGCCGACAACATCTACTGGGTGATCGCGGGTCGCGTGATACAGGGCGCGGGCGCCATCAATGCCGCAGTGATGGCGCTCACCGCAGACCTGACGCGCGAAGACCACCGCACCAAGGCCATGGCCATGATAGGCATGACCATAGGCATCACCTTCTCGCTATCGCTTATCCTTTCGCCCATGCTGTACCAGCATATCGGCGTGCCCGGCATCTTTGCCCTGACCGGCGTACTGGCCGTGCTGGCCATGCTGATCGTGTTTTTTGTCATTCCCAACCCCTCCATCACGCGCTTCCACAGCGACACCGAGGCCAGTGGCAAGCGCTTCGGTGAAGTCCTGCGCAACAGGGATTTGCTGCGCCTCGACTTCGGCATCTTCTCGCTGCATGCCATCCTGATGTCCGTCTTCATGCAAGTGCCCTTCCTGCTCAAGAATAACGGCCTGAATGCAGAGCAGCACTGGCGCGTGTACCTGCCGGTCATGCTGGTCGCCTTTGTGCTGATGGTGGCGCCGATGATCATCGCCGAGAAAAAAGGCAAGGTTAAACAGGTGTTCATCAGCGCGATTGCACTCGCGATGCTCGGGCAAATCTCCCTGCTGCTGTTTCATCACAGCGTACTGGCCGTGGCAGCCGCGTTGCTGCTGTTCTTTACCGCCTTCAACCTGCTCGAAGCCATGTTGCCCTCGCTGATCAGCAAGACTGCGCCGCTGGCAGCCAAAGGCACCGCCATGGGCGTATACAGCAGCGTACAGTTCCTGGGCGCATTCTTCGGCGCCGCCATGGGCGGCTTGCTGATGCAGCACTGGGGCGGCAATGCCGTGCTGGTGTTTGCCATTACCCTGCTGCTGCTGTGGCTGCTGGTTGCCGGCAGCATGCGCACGCCGGCCGCAGTGCGCACCAAGCTATATCCGTTGCCGCTAATGGACGAAGCTAGCGCGCGCAACTTGCAGCAACGTCTGGCACAATTACGGGGTGTCACTGAAGCAATGGTGGTGGTGGCGGAACAAATGGCCAGCCTGAAAGTGGCGACAGGCGGTTTTGACGAAGCAAGCGTAGAGCAATTAATAAAAGGGGCATGACATGTCGGTAAACAAAGTAATTCTGGTCGGACGTCTGGGCAAAGACCCTGAAACCCGCTATATGACTAACGGTGAAGCGGTAACCAATGTAACCCTGGCCACGTCGGAAAACTGGAAAGACAAATCGGGCGAGAAGCAGGAAAAAACCGAATGGCACAACCTGGTGTTCTATCGCCGTCTGGCCGAAGTTGCCGGCGAGTACCTGAAAAAAGGCTCTCAGATTTATGTCGAAGGCAAGCTGCAAACACGCAAGTGGCAGGACAAGGAAGGTAAGGACAAATACACCACCGAGATCATCGTGAACGAAATGCAGATGCTGGGCGGCAAGTCCACCGGCGGCAGCTTCGAGGTGATGGATAAACCGGCAGCATCAGCACCGGCATCAGCGCCAGCGGCCAGCAGGCCGACTCCTGCCAAGAGCAATTTTGACAATTTTGACGACGACATTCCGTTCTAAAGGTCACCGCGTAATCAAGCAAACAAAGCCCTGCTGTCAGGGCTTTGTTTATTGGGCTGCACCTGCAGTTGGCGTGGCTACATCACCGTGCCAAAGGACAGGTCGTGCTCATGCGGCCGTGGCGGCAAGCCTGCCAGGCGGCTTGCCTGGCTGACAGGGCCCTCAGGGAACAGCCGGTAAAGGTGGCCGCGCCCCATGACGGGAGAAAACCTTTCTTCCAGTTCGTGCAAAATTACCCGCGCATTCTCGCTGTTGCCATGCACGCGATAATGCTCGCGCAGGTGGAAGATGATTCCCCAGTGTTCGTCGCTTAACGCCAGGCCTTCGCGTGCCGCAAGCTGGTTGGCAACCTGGGGTGACCAATGCTCCAGCTCAAACAGGTAACCGTCAGGGTCAGAGTCGTGGTGGGTATTGCTCAGGGATTTGTTGATGTCTAGCATGATAAAGTCCTCCTGCTGACGCTTGTAAGCGGGCGACATACCCGAGTGCTTATCATTGAGCAGCCAAGTAAAATTGTCAACTATTTCAGACTGGCGGTAGCAGAGGCTGCCAGGGAACCGGGCAGCAACGAAGCTTTCAAATAAAGCGGGTAGTGGAGAGTAAGCGAATAGCGATGAGTAAAGCCTTTACCAAAGAAACCGATGATGAAGATGAAGAGCAGCAGGCCCCTGCACTGCAGCTTCCGCTCGGCTCAAAAAACTACATCACCCCGGCCGGCTACAAGCGCCTGAAGGATGAGCTGGATATGCTGTGGAAAGTGGAGCGGCCGGCACTGGTGCAAACCATCACCTGGGCCGCTTCCAACGGCGACCGCTCGGAAAACGGCGACTACATCTACGGCAAAAAACGCCTGCGCGAAATCGACAAGCGCATCCGATTCCTCGCCAAGCGCCTGGAAAATTCCGAAGTGATAGACCCCGAGCAGCGCACAAATTGCGACCAGGTATTTTTTGGCGCAACGGTAACCGTGTGCGGGTCAGACGGCGCCGGCCGCACCTACTGCATCGTCGGCGTGGACGAGGCCAATGCCGGGCGCGGGCTGATCAGCTGGGTGTCACCCCTGGCACGCGCCCTGCTCAAGGCGCGCGAGGCGGATGTGATCAACTTGCGATTGCCGAATGGGGTGGAAGAACTGGAGGTGGTGGAGGTGGTTTATCGCAGCATCAGTCTGGATGACTGATGGGTTATATGGGTCGTTACCACATGCGGCGTGGGTTTTCTGTTACTTCAATTGCTGCAATGTCTGTCTCGATTGATGTGATGTTCTTGATACTATTTGACGAAGGATCAAGCGTGACCTTTGCGGTTCCGCTCACTGGAGAGGTTTCGAGTACCCACATTTCCTGCTCTTCGTCTTCTCCGTGGTCATAGCCCCATTCGATCCACTTGAGAAGGTGCTCTGCTTCCAGTTCCGCTTCGAAGGTCAGAGTACATTCCCCATCGCCGAGCGCAACTATTCGCACTTCAGTTATCGATGCACCATGTATTTTTGAGCGATGCACAGTGTAGTCGCTGTCACGATGATAGTACTCAAGTCCATCTGCTTCTTCTAGCAACGCGTTCTCGATGACGCTCATGTCATCAACAATGGCTTCGCGTAGTATTTCAGTCTTTGCTGGATCAATTAGCAGCAACTCGGTTAGCGTAGGAAGTGATTTGAAGTAGAGCAGTGACGAAAACTTGCCACACGCAAGTTTGAAGTCTATATCCTCCGAAACGACCGCAATAACACAGTCATGCTTTCGCGCATATGCCTCTAAAATTGCTACAGCAAAAGCATCTGGAAACTCTTTGCGTTTTTTCCCTTCACGAAAGGGAGGGGAGACCGAGTCGTACCACTGCATTACCATTTTTAGGTCGACGTCTGCGTAATCAAGCTTTATGAGTTTGAACTGCTTGAGAAACTCTTGCCATTCTGCCATTGCGACTCGTATCACCTCCCAGTCAGTCATTGGAGTCGAGGTGCGCGGCGGAAAGTGTTTCCATTTAGCAAGGAATGGAGCACGTCTTCGCGCTTCCTCAAGTGCCTTAAGCGCATCCAATGAACGTTCTCTGATTTGGCGAACGATTTCTCGTTCTGTAGGATCAGGCAGTAAGAGTGTCAAAGAACGGCTTTTCGAAACAGGAATGAAGGACGCAAGCGCGGTCGAAGAAAAGTTGTACTGCTGACCAGCAAGGATGCTCGTATCGAGGAAGACGGCTGATGGCAGTGACATTTTTGTGGCGGTAATAGTTAAAAATTAGTGCTTCCCCGTACTACCAAACCCCCCAGCCCCACGCTGGCTGAGCGGAAACTCTTCCACGATATTGAACTGCATCTGCATCACCGGCACGATCACCAGCTGCGCCATGCGCTCCATCGGCATCAGGGTGAAGGGGTGGTGGCCGCGGTTCCATAGCGATACAAAAATCTGCCCCTGGTAATCCGAATCAATCAGCCCAACCAGGTTGCCCAGCACGATGCCGTGCTTGTGGCCCAGGCCCGAGCGCGGCAGGATCATCGCGGCATAGTGCGGGTCGGCGATGTGCATGGCGATGCCGCTGGGAATGAGCTCGCACTGGTCGGGCGGGATGATCATGTTGTGGTCTATGCAGGCGCGCAAATCGATGCCGGCCGAGCCGGGTGTGCCGTAAGCGGGCGGGTGCTCATGCAGACGCTTGTCGAGAATTTTGACATCCACTTTTTTCATGATTGCTTCCCTCTGAGTTTGATGATGTGTTGGAGCAGGGCGCGTGCCTGCGTGAGCTTGTTGGAACTCGGCAGTTTGTGTTCACCGGCGTCGTCGAATAAAACCAGTTCATTGTCATCCGCGCCTATGGCCTGCTGCGCCAGGTTGGCGGCGAGCAGGGGCAGTTTTTTGGCGCGGCGTTTCTGTTCGGCATATTCCTTGAGGTTTTCGCTCTCTGCCGCAAAGCCCACGCAGAAGGGCGGGCGGGGCAGGGCGGCAACGTAGGCGAGGATGTCGGGGTTGGGCACCAGTTCCAGCGTCAGGTTGGCGTCGCTCTTCTTGATTTTCTGTGCGCTGCTTTGCGCCACGCGATAATCGGCCACGGCGGCCACGCCGATGAAAATGTCGCTGGCGGCCACGTGTTGTTTAACCGCCTCGAACATGTCTGCCGCACTGCTGACATTCACCACCTGCGCGCCTTGCGGGCAGCTCAACGCGGTGGGGCCGGATACCAGCGTCACCTGTGCGCCCAGCTCCAGCGCGGCCTGCGCAATGGCATAGCCCATCTTGCCCGAGCTGCGGTTGGTAATGCCGCGCACGGCGTCTATCGCTTCATAGGTGGGGCCGGCTGTTAAAAGGATTTTTGTGCCTGCCAGGAATTTCGGCTGCAGGCTGGCAGCGATGTCGTGCGCCAGTTGTTCGGCCTCCAGCATGCGTCCCATGCCTTCCTCGCCGCACGCCTGCAGCCCGCTATCGGGGCCAAGGATGGTGACGCCGTCGGCCTTGAGCTGGGCGATGTTGCGTTGTGTGGCGGGGTGCTCCCACATCTGCCGGTTCATCGCCGGGGCGATGATCAGCGGGCAGTTGCGTGCGAGACACATAGTGGAAAGCAGGTCATTGGCCTGGCCGTGCGCCAGCTTGGCGATAAAGTCGGCAGTGGCCGGGGCGATCACGATCGCATCGGCGGCGCGGCTCAGGTTGATATGCGCCATGCCGTTTTGTGCCTCATCCCACTGGCTGGTGAGCACCGCCTTGCCCGTCAGCGCCTGCAGGGTGGCCGGGGTGATGAAGTGGCGGGCCGCTTCGGTCATGGCCACCTGCACCTCCATGCCCTGCTTGATCAGCAGGCGTGCCAGTTCGGCGGCCTTGTAGGCGGCGATGCCCCCGGTGAGGCCCAGTACGATGCGCTTTGAGTTGGTTTGTTCCATAGTGCCGGGTATCTTAACAAGAAAGTGGCTGTTGCGGCGCTGTCCGATGGCCGCCCAGCCTTCAGCCCCTGCAGAGTCAGGGTCTTGTCCGCGTGGACGTGCTGGTGTCGAGGTGCGAAAATGCACGCCAAGCAATAATTGTGTGGATATGGGCGAATGCTGACAACGAGCGTAATGGAGAAAAACGGGGTGGACGGCGTCGCCGTGGTTAGCGGTGGCGGCCGCCCCAGCAGCGCCGATCAGGCCGCCCTGCTGGCGATTTATCTGCCCAATATGCGCCAGCGCTTCAAGGATGAAATCAACCGCCTGACCAGCGCGGGCGCCATGCAGGAGATGCTGCTCAGCGCGGGCGTCGCCGCGGATGAGGCGGCAGAGCTGGGCTTTCCCCTGAGCTACCTCTATGCCTGGCACTGGCTGCGCCACAATGTGCACGAGAATTATCGTGCCGGTTTGCTGGAAACCTTCCGTGGCGGCAAATTCGGTTTCCTGATGGACCTGCTGTTGCGCGGCAGCGCCGAACAGTTCGTACAGGGCTATATCCACTACTGGCAAGGCTATCAGGAGGCGCCCGTCAAGCAGCAGCAGGAATGCCTGCAGTTGCTGGCGCGACGCCATGGCGATGCGCAACAGCTCAGCGCCGACATGCTGCGCATCTGGCAAAAGCTGGGCCTGTTCGGGCAAAGCTACATGGTGCAATTCAAGCAGGTGGGCAGGGAAGAGCGCGACCGCTACGAAGGCATGCTGGGGCCGGAAGATTTGCAACGCCTGGCCCTGGTGGATGAGCTGCCTGATCCTTTGTCCGCCAATATCCGTCCGCGCTTTGCCAAGCTGGGCATCATCCCCGCCATGGGCTGTCCGCAGACTTGCCGGCACTGCATGTTTACCTGGCGGCCGCCCAAGCCCAAACATGAAGATCCCGAGCGCGTCTATGAGCTGGTGGACCAGTACACCGACAGCGTGCTGTTTACCGGCGGCGACCTGACCAAACAGATCGAGCACTTTTATTCCGCCATACGCTCGATGCGCCACATCAGTAACTTTGCGCTCCTGCTCAATGGCGATTTCGCCGACACCCCGCAGGCTGCCAACGAGATGCTGGGCAAGATGGCCGAGGCGATCAAGAGCCGGCCGAAGAAGTGGGCGCCGGCCATGGTGCTGTTGCAGATCAGCTTTGACGAGTTTCATCAGGAGGTTTATGTCGACAAGCATGGCCTGCTGGCCGAGCGCATACCGGTGGCCAAGATTGCTAATATTGTGGAGTGCTATCCGCGCTATTCGCAGCAGATCCAGTTGGCGCTGCTGCACAAGCAGAACAGCCTGAATTTTTCCAACGATGTGTTGCAGAAGGGTGTGTTTGCGCGCCTGGCAAGCGAGCTGGGCAGACGCGGGCACAAGCTGCAGGTGCTGAGCATGCAGCCTGCACCGCGCCTGAAGCGCAACCCGCGCGCGCCAGAGCAAGCGGCGCAATTGCTCAAGGACGCCACCTTCATCCTGGATAAATTTCCGCAAAGCCCCATCCTGCTCACCAGCTCCACCATCGATGGCTACGGCCGGGCCGCCCTGCTGGAGGAGTGGGAGACGGTGAAGGAGAAGGATCTGTTGCAGCAGGTGTTGAGCGAGGGAGCGCCTGCTGGAGAAACTTTCGATATCGACATGATGCTGTGGTTCAAGGGCTGGGTCACCCTGTTCAACGCGGTGCATATCTGCCTGGGGGATCACTACCAGGATGGCATGGAGACCATCCTGGCACGGCAACGCAAGGACCCGCTCAGTCATGCGCTGCATCGTTTCGACCGGCGCCTGCTGGAGCTGTATGGCGAGGTGCGCAAGGATCTGCCGCAAAAGATCGCTGCCGCCACCGGGCCGCATCATCTGTTCCATGCGCTCACCGAGGAGCCTGAGGTAAGGTTGCACATGACCCGGCGTCTGTTGGAGATGAGTTGAACGGTGGTAGTATTTAGCTACTGCCGATACTGAAAGCGAGCGAGCAATGGGAATCAACGACTGGCCTGAAGGAGAGCGACCCCGCGAGAAGCTGTTGCAACGCGGCGCCGCCGCGCTTTCGGATGCCGAGTTGCTGGCGATTTTCCTGCGCACCGGTGTGGTGGGCAAAAGCGCGGTTGATCTGGCGCGCGACCTCCTTGCGCAATTCAATACGCTCACTTCCATGTTCGCCGCCAGCGAAGCGCAACTCTGCGCCATCCACGGCATGGGCCAGGCCAAGTATGTGCAGATGCAGGCCGTGCTGGAAATGTCACGGCGCGCGCTGGGCGAGGAAATGCGCTCGGGCGATGCGCTCAATTCGCCGCGTGCCGTGCGCGACTATTTGCAGCTGCTGTTGCGCGGGCGTGAGCAGGAGGTGTTCATGGTGCTCTTTCTCGATGCGCAACACCGCGTGCTGGCGGCAGAGGAGCTGTTTCACGGCACGCTCACACAAACCAGCGTATATCCGCGCGAAGTGGTGAAGCGGGCGCTGCATCACAATGCGGCGGCAACCATACTCGCGCACAACCATCCCTCCGGCGTGGCCGAGCCCAGCCATTCTGACCAGTTGCTCACCGATGCACTAAAACAAGCCCTGGCACTGGTGGACGTGCGCGTGCTCGATCACTTCATCGTGGCGGGGGCAGGGTGCTTGTCGTTCGCAGAACGCGGGCTGGTGTAGCGCAGCCAGGAGAGGAGAACAATGACCAGCGACGACAGCGCGCACATCAACTGGCAGGCCGATGCAACGGGCGCTGCCACGGTGTATTGCATCGGCGCCTGGACGGTGCGCGGCGTGCAGCAGCTGGGCGCGCAGCTGGACAATATGGTGTGGCCGCCAGCACAGCAGGTGGTGCTGGATGGCGCCGGCATCAGCACGCTGGATACCAGCGGCGCCTGGCTGTTGCACCGCACCGTGCGCATGCTGCAGCAAAGCGGCAAGGACGTGCGCATGCAGGGGCTGCAGCCGGCCTTCGATAGCCTGCTGCAGCTGGTGGCGGCGCGTACCGTCAGCGCCGGATATGAAGCGCCTGCGCGCAAGGGCATGCTGGAGCGTCTGGGGCGGCTGAGCTGGGAGTGGCTGCAGGACATGGTCGGCATGTTTGCCTTTGTCGGCGAGAGCGCCAGCGTGTTGCTGCATTCGCTGCTGCGCCCCTCGCGCCTGCGCTGGCGGCCCATCCTGTACAACTTGCAGACGGCCGGCTTCGAGGCGCTGCCCATCACCGGGCTGCTGTCGTTCCTGATGGGCGTGGTGATCGCCTACCAGGGCGCGGATCAGTTGCAGCGCTTCGGCGCCAACATCTACGTGGCCGACATGGTGGGCTTCACCATGCTGCGCGAGCTGTCGCCCATGCTCACCGCGATCATTGTCGCCGGCCGTTCCGGCTCGGCCTATGCGGCGCAGATCGGCACCATGAAGGTGACCGAGGAGATCGACGCCTTGCGCACCATCGGCATCGTGCCCTACGAGCTGCTGGTGCTGCCCAAGATGCTGGCGCTGATGATCGCGCTGCCGCTGCTGACGGTGTTCTCGGATATCGCCGGGGTGTTTGGCGGCATGATCATGGCCAGCAGCAAACTCAATATCAGTTACGACGTGTTCATCGACCGCATCGGCGATGCCATCAATCTGTCCTCCTTCCTCACCGGCGTGGTGAAGGCGCCGGTGTTTGCCGTGATCATCGCCACGGTTGGCTGCTTCCAGGGCTTCAAGGTCAGCGGCAGCGCGGACAGCGTGGGCCGGCAGACCACACTCAGCGTGGTGCACTCCATTTTCCTGGTGATCGTGGCGGATGCGCTGTTCTCGCTGGTATTCAATTGGCTGAAAATATGATCATGCACACGCAAGCACATGGCGAGGCAGTCATCGACATCCGCAACTTGCACACCAGTTATGGCGTGGCGGTGGTGCACGAGGATGTCAGCCTCAGCGTGCACAAGGGCGAAACCTTTGCCCTGGTGGGCGGCAGCGGCTGCGGCAAGTCCACCCTGCTGCGCGCCATCATCATGCTGCTGCGGCCAAGCAGCGGGTCGATCAAGGTGTTTGGCCAGGAGGTGATCGGGCTGAACGACGAGCAGGGTTTGCCGCTGCGGCGGCGCTGGGGGGTGATGTTCGAGCGCGGCGCCTTGTTCAGCGCGCTGACAGTGGCGGAAAATGTCGCCATGGTGCTGAAGGAGCATACACAGCTTAGCCCCAGGCTGGTCAACGAGGTGGTGGCGTTGAAGATAGCGCTCACCGGGCTGCCAGCCAGCGCGGCGAACAAGTACCCGAGCGAGCTGAGCGGCGGCATGCGCAAGCGCGCCGCGCTGGCCCGCGCCATCGCGCTGGACCCGGAGCTGCTGTTCCTGGACGAACCGACGGCCGGGCTGGACCCGTTCAGCGCCAGCAGCATAGACGAACTGGTGCAGAGTTTGCATCATGCGCTGGGATTGACCATCATGATGGTCACGCACGATCTTGATTCGCTGTGGCGGGTGGCCAACCGGGTGGGCGTGTTGGATGGCGGGCGCATCCTGGGCGTGGGTACCATGGAGGAGCTGGCGCAGGCGGAGCATCCGGTGATACGCGAATATTTTTACGGACCGCGCGGCCGCGCCGCGCAGGAGCAGACATGGAAGAAAAAGTAAATTACGCCCTGGTGGGCCTGTTCGTGCTGGTGCTGGGCGCGGCCTTGCTGGGCGGCGTGCTGTGGCTGAGCAGCGGCAAATCCTACGGCACGGCGTATGACACCTATTACGTGTACATGAAGGAGTCGGTGACCGGCTTGAGCCTCAATTCCACCGTGCGCTATCGCGGTGTGGAGGTGGGCAAGGTGCGCAAGATTTCGCTGGCGCCCAACAATGTGGAGCAGGTGCAGCTGACGCTGGGCATCCTGCATGGCACGCCGATCAAGGCCGATACCGTGGCCATCCTGCAGACGCACGGCCTCACCGGGCTGGCCTACGTCGAGCTCAGCGGCGGCAGCCAGCAGGCGCCGCTGCTGCAGAAACAGGAGGGCGAGGATTATCCGGTAATCAAGACCGAGCCCTCGCTGATGCGCCGGCTGGACAGCTCGGTCAGCGGCCTGCTCAACAATCTCAACCGCGCGGCGGAGAGCCTGAATGCGGTGCTGGACGAGCAGAACCGCACTGCGCTGAAGAAGACGCTGGCCGATCTGCAGACCGTGGCGCACACCCTGGCCGGGCGCGCACCGGCGATTGATGCCTCGCTGCGCGATGCGGCGCACACGCTGAACAACACGGCGAAGGTGAGCGACGAGCTGCCCCAGCTGACCCAGCGCGTACAGCAGAGCGCGCTTGCCTTCGGCCGCATGTCGGAGCAATGGGCGCAGGCGGGTGGACAGGCGGCCAGCGCCATCGGCGGCACCCAGCAGTTCACCCGCGAGACCCTGCCGGAGATCCACCAGTTGGTGCAGGAGTTGCGCGAGCTGACCGGCTCGCTGCGCCGCGTCAGCGACCAGCTGGAACAGAACCCGAGCACGCTGCTGTATGGGAAACCCAAGCTCAAGCGCGGGCCGGGCGAGTGAGGCAAATATGAGAGCGTGGCGAATATTCTTTTTAATCTTGCTGCCCCTTGTCTTTCTGTCGGGTTGCGTCAGCTTCCCCGGCCAGCAGTCTGAGCAGCCGAAACTGTACCGGCTCGATGCCGCGTTGGCAGCGCCGATGCCAGCCGCCAGGCGCGATGTGGTGCTGGCTGTCAGCCTGCCGCAGGCCCAGCCGGGTGCGCAGAGCGCGGCCATGGCTTACGTGCAGCAGGCGCACCAGGTGGAATATTTTGTGGCCAGCCGCTGGGCGGATACGCCGGCGCGCATGCTGGAGCCCTTGCTGTTGCAGTCCCTTGCACAGAGCGGCGGTTTTCGCGCCGTGGTGAGCAACGTCGGTAACGTGGCGGCGGATTACCGCCTGGATAGCGAATGGCTGCGCCTGCAGCAGGAGTTCGAGCGCCAGCCCAGCCTGATACACCTGACCCTGCGCGTGCAGCTGGTCAACCTGAAGACGCGGCAAGTGGTGGCAGTGCAGGAGTTCGATGAAGTGGAGCCGGCCGCGAGTGAAAACGCCTACGCCGGGGTGATCGCGGCCAACCGTGCGCTGCAGCGCGTGCTGCAGCGTGTAGCCGAGTTCTGCGCGGCAAACACTGCCGCACGATAAGTTACAGCAGGCAATCAGCAGGGGAGGCGCATCACGCCACGCAGCGGTGTTATGTTCCAGTGGGCGGTCGCCCAGTCCAAGATTTCTTCAATTGAGTTTTTCGCCAGTTCGGTTGGCGGCTTCTGTTGCAAGAATTCCAGTGCCTGCAGCAGAGTAGGTACAGGTTTTCCGGCGTTCACCGGCGCAGCCAGAGTTTGTTTGCTCAGTTTTTCTCCCTGCGCATTTACCGCAATCGGCAAGTGCATATAGTGCGGCTGCGGGTAGCCTAGCAGCCGTTGCAGCCAGATCTGGCGCGCGGTGGAGGTAAGCAGGTCGGCGCCACGCACCACATGGGTGATGTGCTGGAATTCATCGTCCACCACCACGGCCAGCTGGTAGGCAAACAGGCCATCGGCACGCAACACCACGAAATCACCGATCTCGGCTTCCAGTTCCTGCGTGATGCGGCCTTGCAGCGCATCGTCGAAACTGATGCTCCCCTCTCCCCTCGCGGGAGAGGGGCTGGGGGAGAGGGGGGGAGAGTGAGAGGCTAAATCAATGCGCCCCCTCTCCCTTGATCCCTCTCCCGCGAGGGGAGAGGGGAATACGTCAGTGCGTACTCTCCAGGCCCGCGCCTGTCTGCCTGCGGCAATTCCACTGCGACAGGTGCCAGGATAAATCTGCCCCTCTATGCCATGCAATGCCGAGTCGGCAATCTCGCGGCGTGTGCACGCGCACGGGTAGGCCATGCCACTGTGTTGTAGTTGCTGCAGTGCATCCTGGTAGGCAGCCGTGCGCTGGCTCTGGTACATCACTGCTTCATTCCAGTGCAGGCCGAAGGCTTCCAGCGTGCGCAGGATGTCATCCGCAGCACCCGGTACACAGCGTGGAGTATCGAGGTCTTCCATGCGCAGCAGCCAAGTGCCATTGTGTTGTTGTGTTTCGAGGAAGCTGCCTACGGCGGTAACGAGTGAGCCGAAATGCAAGGGGCCTGTGGGGGAAGGGGCAAAGCGGCCGCGATATCGGGATGATGACATTCGGTGTTGTAGCTTGGGTTGAACGCAGTGATACCCAACAGCAATTTATGAATCAACGATGGGTATCGCTATGCTCAACCCATCCTACGCTTGCCGAGTGAGACGAAGCAACTGCTTAGGCAGCCACAGCCTCTTCTTCAAATTCCAGCTTCACCTTGCCCTCAGCATCCACGTCCACCGTCACCTTGCCGCCGTTGGCCAGGCGGCCAAATAGCAGTTCGTCGGCCAGTGCGCTGCGGATGGTGTCCTGGATCAGGCGTGACATCGGGCGTGCGCCCATCAGCGGGTCGAAGCCCTTGTCGGCGAGATAATCCTTCAGCGCGTCGGTGAATACGGCTTCCACTTTTTTCTCGTGCAGTTGCTCTTCCAGCTGCATCAGGAACTTGTCCACCACGCGCAGGATGACTTCCTTGTCCAGCTGGGCAAAGGAGATGGTCGCATCCAGACGGTTGCGGAATTCCGGCGTGAACAAACGCTTGATGTCGGCCATCTCATCGCCGCCACTGACGCTCTTGGTAAAGCCGATCTGCACCTTGTTCAGCGCTTCCGCGCCGGCATTGGTGGTCATGATGATCACCACGTTGCGAAAGTCGGCCTTGCGTCCGTTGTTGTCAGTGAGCGTGCCATGGTCCATCACCTGCAGCAGGATGTTGAAAATGTCCGGATGGGCTTTTTCGATTTCATCCAGCAGCAGTACGCAATGCGGCTGTTTGGTGATGGCTTCGGTGAGCAATCCGCCCTGTTCAAAGCCGACATAGCCGGGAGGCGCGCCGATCAGGCGCGACACGGCATGGCGCTCCATGTATTCGGACATGTCGAAGCGATGGATGGGCATGCCCATCACGTACGCGAGCTGGCGCGCCACTTCGGTCTTGCCCACGCCGGTGGGGCCGGAGAAGAGGAAGCTGCCTATGGGTTTTTGCGGGTTGCCGAGGCCGCTGCGCGACATCTTGATGGCGCGCGCCAGCACCTCGATGGCGGCATTCTGGCCGAACACCACCGACTTGAGATCGCGTTCCAGCGTCTTCAGGGTGTTGCGGTCGTCGTGCGACACGGTGCGTGCCGGGATGCGCGCGATCTTGGCGATGATGTCCTCGATCTCGTGTTTGCCGACGACTTTTTTCTGTTTGGATTTGGGCAGGATGCGCTGCGCGGCGCCGGCTTCATCCAGCACGTCGATGGCCTTGTCGGGCAGGTGGCGGTCGTTGATAAAGCGCGCGGACAGTTCGGCCGCGCTGGTGATCGCCGCAGCGCTGAACTTGACGCTGTGGTGGGTCTCGAAACGCGACTTCAGGCCTTTCAGGATCTCTATGGTCTGCTCGACGGAAGGCTCGGGCACGTCCACCTTCTGGAAGCGGCGTGACAGCGCGTGATCCTTCTCGAAAATGCCGCGATATTCCTGGTAGGTGGTCGCGCCTATGCACTTGAGCACGCCGCTGGACAGGGCGGGCTTGAGCAGGTTGGAGGCGTCCATGGTGCCGCCGGAGGCAGCGCCTGCGCCGATCAGGGTGTGGATCTCGTCGATGAACAGGATGGCATTGGGTGCATCGGCCAGCTCCTTGAGCACGGCCTTCAGGCGCTGCTCAAAGTCGCCGCGATATTTGGTGCCGGCCAGCAGGGAACCCATGTCCAGTGAGTAGACATGCGCGTCCTTGAGTATCTCGGGTACGTCGCCCTCGGTAATGCGGCGCGCCAGTCCTTCGGCGATGGCGGTCTTGCCCACGCCGGCTTCACCCACCAGTAGCGGGTTGTTTTTGCGGCGGCGGCACAGGGTCTGGATTACACGCTCCAGTTCAAGGTCGCGGCCAATCAGCGGGTCTATCTTGCCGGCCAGTGCATGCGCGTTGAGATCCAGCGTGTAGCTCTTAAGTGCGCTGTCTTCACTGCTGGTTTCCTGCGCGGCCTCCGAGTCGGTAAGCTGCTTCTGGCTGTTTACCTCGGGGGTTTTGTTGATGCCATGGGCGATGTAATTCACCACATCCAGGCGTGCGATGCCGCGCTGGTTGAGGAAGTACACGGCATGTGATTCTTTTTCGCCAAACAGGGCGACCAGAATGTTGGCGCCGGTCACCTCTTTTTTGCTGGTGGACTGCACGTGCAGAATGGCGCGCTGAATCACGCGCTGAAATCCCACCGTGGGCTGAGTTTCCACGTCGTCGCTGCCAGGGGCGCGTGGCGTGTGCGTTTCAATGTGATTGGTCAATACTGCGCGCAGTTCGTCAATGTCGGCGCCGCAGGCGCGCAACACGTGGGCAGCAGAGGGGTTGTCCAGCATGGCCAGCAGCAGGTGCTCGACGGTAATGAATTCGTGCCGCTTCTGGCGCGCTTCTACAAAAGCCAAATGCAGGCTAACTTCAAGTTCTTGCGCGATCATTTACTCTTCCTCCATGCTGCATCGTAGTGGGTGGCCATGTTGTACGGCAAAATCGGTTACCTGGTCAACCTTGGTCTCGGCAATGTCTTTTGAATAAACACCGCAAACGGCCGAGCCTTCCTTGTGAACTTTGAGCATTACTTGCAGGGCGCGTTCACGACCCATGGCAAAGAATGTTTGCAAGACCTCAACGACGAACTCCATGGTTGTAAAGTCATCGTTCAATAGCATCACTTTATATAGCTTGGGAGGCTTGGTCTTGCTGCGTTCCGCCTCAAGCAGTGTAGCGTTTTCGTGTTTGGTGGCCATGCCTATATTGTCACAGTTTGTACGGCGTAGTATCTGGGGATTAACGCGCCTTTTTCAAGCATATTTAGCATAATTTGAAAAACTTGCATTAAATGCTTGACTGTTTTGCTAGAACAGGAGTAAAAAGCACGTGGGTGTTTGAATCAAAGTATCTGCAGTACTGGTTTTGCCATGTGCGGTCTTGGAATTCAAACAGTTTGACGGGAATCCACCCGGTTTTTTAGTAAGGAAGCAAGACATGGCAAACGGTACAGTTAAGTGGTTCAACGACGCTAAAGGTTTCGGTTTTATCACTCCTGATGATGGTAGCGAAGATCTGTTCGCACACTTCTCAGCGATCAACATGAGCGGTTTCAAATCTCTTAAAGAAGGCCAAAAGGTTACCTTTGACATCGTTCAAGGTCCTAAGGGCAAGCAAGCTTCCAACATCCAGGCTCCTTAATAGGTCCCTTGGTTGGCTAAAAGCCCGCTGCGCAAGCAGCGGGCTTTTTTATCGCCTCTCGTCAGAGGCGCCGTGCAGGAGTTATGCGGTGCCGAATTTCGTTTCCACCATCACGCCGATTTCCTTCAGGAACGGCGTGGGCAAGATACCGCCGGCGCAGACTATGATCCCGTTATTGGGTAGATCCACATCCTGTTTTTCATAATCCAGCACGACACTGTCCCGCTCGATGCGCTTGACCTTGGATTTGAGCATGACCTTGATGCGCCCCTTGTCCTGCAGGGCTTGCAGGCGATCACGATTTTTCTGCTTGCCGCGTCCAAAGGCTTCGCTGCGGTATGAAAGTGTCACCGTTGTGCCGGGTTGTTCGGCGATGGCAATGGCTGCTTCCAGCGCGCTGTCGCCGCCACCCACCACAAGGACGTGCATGTCGCGATATTGTTCCGGGTCTATCATGCGGTAAACAACTTTGGGCAGGTCTTCACCCGGCACCTCAAGTTTGCGCGGTGTGCCACGGCGCCCAATAGCCAGCAGAACGGCGCGGGTCTCGTAAGTCTGTTTCGTGGTCTTGACGATAAAGCCCTTGTCGGTCCTGGTGATGGTTTCCATGCGCTCGTTCAGGTTCAACTTGATGCCGGTTTTCTGGATGACCTTGTGCCAGAATTCAAGCAGCTCTTCCTTGCTGATCTCTCCCATTTTTACGTCGCCAATGATGGGGAGCTTGACCGGTGCGGTCATCGCAATCTTGTTGCGCGGATATTGGAAAATGGCGCCACCCAGTGACACTTCCTGTTCCAGGGTGACGTAGCGCAATTTCTTTTCTATGGCGCCCAGGGTGCTGGACAGGCCGGCCGGTCCGGCGCCAACGATGACCACATCATACTGGTTGCTGCTTCCCTTCAGTTTTGCGATGGAGGCCATGGCCTGGGTTCCCTGGCTTGCCGCTTTGCGTATCAGCCCCATGCCGCCGAGTTCGCCGGCGATAAAAATGCCTGGAATATTGGTTTCAAAATTCGGGTCGACCTGGGGAATATCCATACCGCGTTTTTCACTGCCAAACACCAGGGTGATGGCGCCGTGGGGGCAGGCCGCCGCGCAGGCGCCGTGACCGATGCAAACGGTAGGGTCAATAAACTTGGCCTTGCCGTTAATCATGCCTATTGCTTCTTCCGGGCAGGCGCTGACGCAGCTGCCAGCTCCCAGGCATTTGGTCGGGTCTATAAATGGGTGTAGCGACGAGGCTTCCGTGAGTCCGGCCTCCTGGTTTTCCTTTAGCAATTCCAGGGCTGCGGATTCTTTCTTTCCCCGGCTGCGAAAATAAACAAACATCACTACCAGTAACGGCAGAAGGTAAATCATCAAGCTGGGAATTTTAAAATTTGACATGAGTACTCCACCGGATTGATTTTTACTAAGGGAAACCTTAAGAAAATTTAAGGCATGCCTTAGTGTTTGGTGTCTGGAAAATGCCTGATCAAAATTGGGCAAGCAATGTTTGCATATCAGCCTGCAAAATGCATAAAAATTTTTTTAAAAAATGCAATAATCCGAAACCATTTTTTTGCGGCAGCAATATAACACCGAAAATTCAAAGTGGTGGCCGGAGTTGAGTCTGGAAATATTGCTCGACTTAAAATCTTAGTGAAGGTGAAAATGAATACAGCAGCAAAATCCTACCCTGACGTGGAAAGACGGAAGCAAGAGCAACGACATCCGCCCAAGGATTATGGCTGGACCATGTATTTGATCATCATTACCTTGTTGATGATTGCCGGATACTTTGTCTCATATGACAAGTGGTACAAGCCGGGCGATAACATAGGCTACAACATGGGCCTGGTTGGCGGGCTGATGATGCTGACCTTGTTGATTTACCCTTTGCGCAAACGCTTCCGCTTTATGCAGGGTTTTGGCGTGTTGCCCAAATGGTTTCAGTGGCACATGATTTTTGGCGTGTTTGGCCCTGCCCTGATCATGTTTCATTCCACATTCTTTATCGGCTCCATCAATGCCGGCGTTGCTTTGGTGTGCATGCTGCTGGTTTCGGGGAGCGGCATCTTTGGCCGTTTTTTTTATACCAAAGTTCATAACGGCCTGTATGGGCGGCAATCTTCATACAAACAACTGCAAGCCGAGCTGGATGGGGCGGGTGATGTCAAATCCAATTTCAGCTTTGCCCCGGAGATTCAACAGAAGCTTGTGCAGTTTCGCGATTTTGCACTGAAACCCGCGCAGCGAGAGTGGAACAAGGCATGGGTGTTTCTGACGGTGGGAGCTCGCGCCAAGTGGCTTTCCAAAGTGCTGGTGCGTGACCTGGAAGACGTAATGTACGCTGATGCACGCGAAAAAAACTGGAGTGACGCCCAGATGAAGCGTCTGGATGAAATGTTTTACCAGAACAAGAAATTTATAGAATCCTACCTTCAGATTGTTCAAGATGTTGCCCAATTCTCAACCTATGAGAAGTTGTTTTCCCTGTGGCATGTATTCCATGTGCCGCTGGCATTCATGCTGGTGTTCAGCTCGATATGGCATGTCATAGCTGTCCACATGTATTGATTAACCCGGCGATTATTACTTCCACCTCATGATGATGGCGATGATTAGGATATTTGTTGGTCTGTTGATGTTGCTTGGTGCGTTGGCGCCGGCATATGCCGATTCGTTTAACGATTTGTTGATGCCTGGGCCGGTAGTGCAGGGCCATCTAAAGTTGGAAAGTGATTGCAGTCAATGCCACAAGCAATTCGACAAGGCGGCCCAGTCGGGATTGTGCAAAGACTGCCACAAGGAAATCGCAAAGGATTTGAGCAGTCAACATGGCTTTCACGGGCTGCTGAAAGAGGATAAGCAATGCAAGGAGTGCCACACTGAACACAAGGGGCGGGATGCGGTTATCGCAAAGTTGGTCACCGCCAATTTTAACCATGCGCTACAAACCGGTTTTGAATTGAAAGGTGGACACTTAAAAGAGAAGGTTCTGTGCAAGGATTGCCATTCGCCGCTGAAAAAATACCGTGAAGCCCCAACCAAGTGCAACGCCTGCCACGAAAGAGTCGACAAGCACAAAGGTAC
>JAHFQY010000032.1 GCA_023259065.1 Nitrosomonadales bacterium | reverse complement strand
ATTGACCGTGATGCCGTTAATGGTTGCGCCGGCAGGAATGGCAAAGTTATAGCCCGTGCATTGCAGGTAACGCGTGGTCGTGCCATCCACCGATGCAGTGGCATAGCTGTTGTTGCTCGACACTGCTCTGGCTGGATTCGTCCAGTTAACCGTTCCTATCCCGGCCACGCTGGTGCAGTTCGTGGGGCTGGCGCTAACGCTTACCGCACTGACGGTGCCGCTCAGCAATGCCAGCACCAGCAGCGACATTGGCCGGAACCGCATTAGCACGCGCAGAATGTTGAAACCGGTCATTGTGTCCATGTCTGCCCCTCCATCAATTGTGCATCTATCTGCCCATCGTTACCGTCATCACGCGCTGTACGTAATCGGCATTTCCCGGCGCCCCGCCCAAGGTTGCCGTGGAAGTGATGGTATACACGTACAAGCTGGCCGGCCCGTCAACCAATAGCGCGGAGGAAACGCAGCCAACCACCACAGTGAACTCGGACAGCGTTCCCGCCAACGCACTGGCCGTACCCGGAACAAAAGTGGTTCCTGCGGCGCACCCTGGCCACAACGTCCCGGCGGGTGTATTCGCCACGTTATAGGCTGCCCACTCCACCCCCGCTCGTGACGCCTGATAAGCACGCGAGCCTGTCACATCCAGCGCCGAGCTTTGCTGTTGCGCCGTAAAAAAAGTCACCATCATCGTGCCCAGCATGCCCAGCACCACCAGCAGAAAGATGGCGGTGATCATGCTAAAACCTTTTTGCGGTTTGGCTTTAATCATTACGAAGTTTTTCACCGTAAATTATTGAGCAAGATGGCGTACGCATGCCGCTCACTACCGTGATACTCCAAGCCGGAAGACAGCTCCAGAACCGGAATGCCGCTCACTTTATTTCTCCTTCAATATCCGCAGTGCCGCCACTCTGTGAAACAGGAGAAATAATCCCGCCTGCATCCAATGGCGCTGACAGTAAATTTTGCACCTTAATTCCACCTTGTCTGGCCAACTCCGGATTTTGCATCCATATCTGGATAAAAAACTCTCGCATCTGTTCAGATTGCGCCAGACGGCTGAGCATCAAATGCTCGGGGATTACCGTGCGTGAAAAATTATTGACATCAGGCATTCGGATCTTCTCCACGTTTGATTTTTTCCAGTGCCACGATATCGAGTTGATCCTTGGGCCGATTGGCGATTTGAACTTTCTCTTGCGCCAGAGATTGGAGTAATTCGGCAATTTTCATGAAAACCTCCCCAAATATTGGCGAGCAAATATTACCCCCCGACTAGCCTGCAGAAAAATCGCGGCGAGATACTTGAAAATAGTTTGTAATTTGATTTTAACCGTCATTAGATTCTTCACGGCACGTTGTTGACGTGGACTTCATGGTACAGGTTGATGCTCTCGCCGCCGCGGGTAATGGTCAGGTTTATCGCCACCAGGCTGTTGCGCTGGTTGCTGGTGTCATACACAAAACTGCACGCGCTCACCCGGTCGGCCAGTATGGCGCTGGGACCACCCAGCGCCGCAATCGCAGCCGGTGTCAATTGCGCGGCACTGAAACCATACGCCCAGTAACGCGTCAGCGTCCCGGTGCCATCGCCGTTGGCATTAATACCCGCCCCCAGGCAGGCGTAAGTTACCGCCAACTGCGCGGCAGGCACGACGGCAAAGCGCCGGCCAACCAGTTCGGATGAAGCCGGGAATGGCACTGCTGAGGTGATTTGCACAATGGACTGCGTACCCACACCTGCCGGTGCAAGCATGCGCCGCACACTCGTCGCCGTCGCCACGCCCTGATAAGGCTGGCTTCCATCGGACTGAGTGCTGCCGATAATGATGGCATCACCGGCAGCAAATGCGATGGCTGGGCCGATGATGCCAAAGCAGGTGTCAGCCATATCAAACGACAGTGCGTCACCCAGCGCACTGCCGCCGCAAAGGCCCGCAGACCCTGCCGGATCGGCACGGTAGCGGCCGCCCGCAACAGTCGGCAGGAATTCGATATAAGTCGATCCCGCCGGGGCCGGCAAACGTATGCTGTTCGGCACCGCCGTGCGCAAGTCACGCCCTATGCGGCGCAGCGCTGTATCGACAATATCGGTCATCTCCGCACGGCGCGAGCTGTCCACATAGCCCTGCACCGGCGCCCGGATAAACATGGCCACCATGCCCCCCAGGATGCCGGTGATGACGATTACCACGATCATTTCGACCAGGGTAAAGCCGCGCTGTGGATGGGAATAGGCGCGCATCACATTCCCGCCCGGTAGCCTGTCATGGTGACCGGGGTGCCTGTCGGATCGGCCACCGTGACGGTAATCATCACACCGCTCCCCGGAGTAATCGCCGTACCGCCCAATGCCGCGATGGGAGTCACCGCCACGCCGGTGATGTTGTAGCCGCCCAAGTTGGGCACCGCAGCGTTGGTGGAGAAATCCAGTATCCCCGCCGTGGTGCTGTAGCCGTTGTAATCGCACACCGTGCTCGCTGCGGTGCGCACTGCATTCGCCCCCAACGTTCCCACGCAGGCGACACCGGACAAATCCTGCAGCTGAATCTCTTCCAGCATCGATTCGGCAATCGCCAGCGCCTGCTTGCGCAAAAGAGCATCGGCGCTATGACCTGTGACCTTGTTCATCACCAGCAAAATGCCCGCCACGGCAATGCTGACGATCACCATGAACATGATGAGCTCGACCAGGCTGGCTCCACGCTGCTTCACCACCACCTCCACATGAGGTTCGGGGTGCGCTGAAACTGTGAACATTTCTCTGATGCGTGGCTCGGCGTGCTCAAGCAGTTTCGGATTCTGCTTGTAGACAGCCAAAAGAAATTGGCGATTGGCGTCAATCTCCTGCAATAAGCGATAGTTCTGCTCTGCAGTCATCATCTTTGCACCTGAATCTTCCGCAGTTCTTCGATATCGATCAAATCCTTGCTGCGCCCGGTACCCGTTTTCATCGTGACTCGCTGGTAACCCTGCAGAGCGACTGCTAGCCCGCCCACCAGTACAAATTCGATTTCCGCGTCAGCCAGTACTTTAAGCAACTCAAACATATTCATGGGGCTCTCCCACAAAGATCAATGCTACGTTGCGAGTTAACAGTTACAGGAGCACTAAAAGCAGGCAATCCACTAGGCGCCAAAGCACCTGTGGAACTGGCACCGGACTGTGGTCGCAAGTTAATGCACATAGCCGGTTTCCATCTCGATAGTGATGGGGTTGTTATAGCCATTTACCGTGAAGCTCTGCGCGGCGCTTGGCCTGCCTAGGGCATCAAAACTAAACATTGCCGGGGCTCCGGCCGAAAATGTAGAGTTATTGCTGCAAACGGCATAAGTAGTTGGCGAACAAGGAAGGTTCGATGGGGGAGGTAACGTCGGTACTGTCGGGCCAGTAAGATTACTGCCAGGACAAGTTGCTGCAGGATGCGTAATAGCATTAAAAGAAACAGGGTCGTAAGTCAAAGTGACAATATTCGCACCAACAGTGACACACACAAACCGGTGCTGCGCAATCGCCGCCTTCTGCGCGTAACGCAAAGTAGAAATGGCCTGGTCGTAGAAGCCGCGGCTGTCGAAAGCATTGCGATCCATAAAACGGGGCACAGCTACGGCCGCGAGGATGCCGATGATCACGATCACGGTAACCAGCTCGGCCAGCGTAAAGCCGCGCTGGCGAGCTTGCGCACAACACAGTGCGGTAAATTCAGATTGCTTCGCGGTTAGATGCATGGTGTATTTTCGTTACGATCCCGCAGAATAATACGCGCCTGTATTCGGGGTGAGAAGCACAAACAACAAGGGGCCGGACAAAAAAACAGGGGAGACTAATCTCCCCTGTTGGTGTTACTGCATTTGGGGCCACAAGCTCAGCCCATCCCATGCAATTTATCAGCAACCAACTGTTGTCGCGGCAGTAAGGCCTGTGATAGCGGGTGGCGTTACTACCCCAGCCGCTATTGTCGCCTGGGTATAGGAGAAAGAACAGGTTGGATTAACGCCTGCCGCTGTACCAGTCCCGCCGATAACGGAAATCGTCAGCGTGGTTCCAACAAGAGCTGCGCCATATCCCTCGGCATTCAGCTGCGCCAGTGTTGGTGTCGGAATAAATGATGCCGAACCGATGCCCGCAGCGGAAAGAATGCCTGCCGTAGCACCTCCAGGTGCGACCGCTGCTGCATAACCGTTGGCCAAAGTAACAAAACCGGATTCGGTACATACCGTACCGTTTATCGCATTAGTGGCAAAACCACCACCAGAACAAGCTATAGTGTCGGGAACGCTGGCACGCAACAGGTAGGTACTGCGTATCAGGCCTGAAGCCGCCAGCACAGCACCGCGTGCCGCGTTGAGCTTGGCAATGCGCGCATCAACCTGCAGGGCGGTGAACTTGGGCAAAGCCGTCGCCGCCAGGATGCCCAGAATCACGATCACCACGATCAGTTCGATCAATGTAAAACCTTGTTGTTGTTTCATGCTTACTCTCCTAAAATTTCGAGGCTACTACTGAGCCTCTCTAAGTAAGGGCCGCAGCCCGTTTATTTGTACCTGCCACCTGTTGTACTCGCACACCGCAGCATGCGTCGCACTTGGGACGGCCTTCAATCTAACGAATTCAACCTAAAAAAACAAGCAGTTTCGTCACACTTCTCAACCTGTTCATCCACATCAGCACATAACTGCACGCCATGTTTCATACCCGCCCGTTAGCGGCTCAGCCAAAATGCCAGCATCACGAGCGTGTACAGACTGCCAAGCAACAGCAGCATACCTGCACCCTGCACATGCCTGAATACGTATTGATCCAGCCCGCCATGCTGCATTTCCAGAGGCTTTAACGATTTGCGCAGGGAGAGACGCTGGTTCGCGCCCTGCTCGAAACTGCGCAGCAGGCTGGGGCGCAGCAGCAGAAACAGGCTGACGATCAGGGCCAGTTGGGCGCCTGCCAGGAAAATCAGCACCAGCGCATCCAGCATGGCTTCCAGCAATAGCGGCTGGGTGATGTAGCTGTTGCGCAGGACGACAAGCACACTGGCTTTGTCAAAGTGCAGAGTAAGAATGGCGTCGATATAAATCGCCCCTGCCAGCAGTAACGCGCCACTCAAACGGTTGTAGCGATAAACCCAGTGCTCCACATCGACAGTCAGCTCCAGCGGGCGGCTCATGCGGCGCGTAGACACCCAGCCATTCGCCAGCTTGCTGGCACGCAGCAGCCAGTCAGGCCGCCATAACAAAGACGCGCCGGCCAGCAAGCCGGCAATGCTGCCGAGCAGCAGAAATACGGCCAGGCTGCGCCACAACTCTGCTTCCGTAAAAATTGCGCCCATTATTTACCCTGTAAAAACCATTGAAAGGGCACCACAGGTTCAAACAACACACCCGTTAATTCATGGCTGTTATTTACCGCTCCCGAACTCTTGCCGCCCCTCGGTCTACCCTCATATTGCAGGCGCGCGTGATAACGCACCCATTTGTGGCCATCCGGCCCGGCAAGCAAATACTCTGCGCGGTACGGCACATAAACCAGTTCGCGTGATTTCAGGTCAAAGGCCCAGCTACCGGGCGCAACGGCCTCAGCGCTCACGCCGTAAAATTCACCCACATAATTGCCAGGCTTTTGCATCAGCCAGCGCAGCGGATTTTCTGACGTCAGTGTTTTAATTTCTGATTCCTGGCCGTGGGTCAAAAACTGGGCATACTGCAGCACCAGAGCGGTTTGCAGCGCACCCGCCATCTGCTCCATGGCGGCTTTTTCTGCCTGTTCCTGATAAAGCCAGACGCGTTGTAGCAGCATGCCGGCCAGTATCGCGATGAGGCTGATGACGACGATCATCTCCAGCAGGGTGAAACCTCTTTGCCGAGTGCTGGGGGCTGAGGACTTGGCGCTGAGGACTGAGGACTGAGGACTCAGCACACAGCGCTCAACACTCAGTCCCCGGCACTCAGTCCTCAGTCCTATATTTTTGTTCATCGGTGCAGCGCCGCGCGGCCCAGATCCCACATCGGCAGGAAGATGCCCAGCGCGAGTATCAGCACCAGTATACCCAGCGCCACGATCATGATGGGTTCCAGTTGTTGCGCCAGGGTTTTGACTTCGTACTCCACATCGCGCTCGTACATGCCGGCGAC
The DNA here is from genome assembly GCA_023259065.1 of Nitrosomonadales bacterium. Classification (GTDB taxonomy): domain Bacteria; phylum Pseudomonadota; class Gammaproteobacteria; order Burkholderiales; family Gallionellaceae; genus 39-52-133. The sequence continues at coordinate 22,121 of JAHFQY010000032.1, read as the reverse complement.
CTCGAACATGAGGCCGTCCATGTCGCCGGTTTCTTCGCCCACCGCAATCATCTGCAGCACGGTTGCGTTGAACACACCAGAAGCAACCGCCGTGCGCAGGATGCTTTCACCGCGCTCCACGCCGTCGCGCATTTGTTCTATGCGTTTGCGCATGTATTCGTTATCCACCACCATGCCCACGACATTCAGCCCCTGCAGAATAGGAATGCCGCTCTTGAAGGCCAGCGCCAGGCTGCGTGCAAAACGTGCCAGTGTGGATTTGGTGATGATCTTGCCGGCGATGGGAATTTCCAGTTTGAACTTGTCCCACTTGTAGCGCCCGTCCACCGTGTTGATATAGGCGCGGAAGCCAACCACTGCACCGATAGCCAGGGCCAAGAGTAACGGCCAGAAGGTAACCATAAAGCTGGAGAACCCCATCAGCATGCGCGTCATCAACGGCAACTCGGTATGAAAACCGGCAAACACCTTGGCAAAGGCGGGAATCACGAAAATATTCACGATCACGATGGCGATGGCCATCGCCGCCAGCACCATCATCGGGTAGCGCAAGGCGGCGCTGATGCGCTCTTTCATGTCTTTTTCAAATTCCAGATGCGCGTAGAGGCGCATAAAGGTTTCGTCCAGCATGCCGGTCATTTCACCAACCTGCACCATGCTGACGTAGAAGGGGGAAAACACCCGTGGATGACGGCGCAGTGCGGCGCTTAGCTCGCGCCCGCTATCCAGGCTTTCGCGCATGTCCTGCAGCACGGCGCTGAAGGTGGGATTCTGCGCCGACTCCTGCAAACCGGCGAGCGCGCGCATGATGGGCACGCCGGCCTTGAGCAGGGTGTGCATCTGGCGGCTGAACAGCATCAGCTCCAGCGGGGTGACTTTTTTCTCGCCCATAAAGCGTTGCAGCAGGTCTATCTTGTGCGTAACGCTGACCGTGCCGCGTGCCGCTTTTATTTCAAGGGGGGAAATGCCCAGCTTGAACAGTTGCTCCGCAATTGCCCCGCTCTCTTCGCCTTCCAGGGTGCCGCTCACCTTGTCGCCCTGGGCATTGCGTCCCTGATAAGAAAATACCGCCATCAGTCTTCCCTGCTGTCGCTCAGGCCCATTACCTCGGCGACCGTGGTGCGGCCCAGCTGCATCTGTTCAATACCCTGGTCGATAAGCGTGCGGCCCAGCATATGTGTACGCGCGGCCTGCATAAAGTGGGTGGCGTCGTGATGCGCGGCCGCATCAACCAGCTGCTGGGTCATTTCCAGCATTTCATACACGCCCATGCGGCCGCGGTATCCGGTGCCGTTGCAGTGCGAACAGCCGCGCCCGCGTAGCAGCTTGCCCCACTGCGCCTGCAGCACACCTGCATGTTCCAGCCATTCAGTTTCTTGCGGCGTGGGCGTGTAAGGCTCGGCGCAGCTGTCGCACACGCGCCTGATCAGGCGCTGCGCCACGACCACCTGCACGGAAGAGGCCACCATGTATTTGGGCACGCCCATATCCACCAGGCGGAACAGGGTGCCGGCGGTATCGCGCGTATGCAGGGTGGAGAACACAAGGTGGCCGGTCATGGCGGCGCGCAGGCCAATCTGCGCGGTCTCGCCATCGCGCATTTCGCCCACCAGGATAATGTCCGGATCCTGGCGCAACACCGAACGCAGCACGCGCGAAAATGTAAGCTCGATCTTTTCATTGACCTGCACCTGATTGATGCCGGGCAGGCGGTATTCCACCGGGTCTTCCACGGTGATGATTTTCTGGTCTACGGTGTTGATCTCGGCCAGCGCCGCGTACAAGGTGGAGGTCTTGCCGCTACCCGTGGGGCCGGTTACCAGCACCATGCCGCTGCTGCTGCGGATGATTTCGCGGAAGCGCTTGAGCATGTCGGGCGGCATTCCCAGGGTTTCCAGCGCAAGGAAACCGGTGCCCTGCCTGAGCAAACGCATCACCACCGACTCGCCATATTGTGTGGGCATGGTGGAAATACGCACGTCCACTGCCTGGTCGCGCACGCGGATGTTGAAGCGGCCGTCCTGCGGCAGACGCTTCTCGGAAATATCCAGCCCCGCCATCAGCTTCAGGCGCAATACCAGCGAGGCGGCAATCTTGTTGTCGGCCTCGGTTTGCAGGTGCAGCGCGCCATCGATGCGGAAACGGATCTTGAGCATGCCCTCCTGCGGCTCGATATGCACGTCCGAGGCGCGCACCTGGGTTGCATCGTTGAACATGCTTTGCAGCAGTTTGACCACCGGCGCCTCTTCCAGCCCGACCGAATCGGTGAGCACGCCGAAATCCACCACGGTATCGCCCAGGTCTTCCGACAGCTCGCGCGCCAGGCCGCTGATTTCTTCGGTGCGGCGATACACGCGATCGACCACTTCCAGCAGCTGGCCTTCGGTGACCACGGCCAGGTCAATATCGCGCTTGAGGAAGCGGCTGATTTCGTCAAAGGCAAACAGGTCGGTGGGGTCGGTCATGCCCACCAGCAGCGCGCCATTGCGCTCTTCCAGCACCACAGCACGGAAGCGCCGCGCCTGGTTTTCCGGCAGGCGCCTGACAATATCGAGGTTGACGTTGTAGAACTTGAGGTTGATAAAGGGGATGCTGAGCTGCTTGGCGAGCGCCTCGGAAATCTGGTCTTCGCTGACGAAGGAGTTGTCCACCAGCACGCGCCCCAGCTTGCGCCCGGTGCGCTTCTGCTGTTCCAGCGCAAAGGTCAGCTGCTCCAGCGAGATCAGCTTCTGATTTACCAGCAGGTCGCCTAAGCGAATTTTTTCCGGACGTGCCATAGCTTGTTGCCCCGTATGATTTTTATTGTCTGCTCATGCACCGCATCCACCCGTAGTCTTGATGAAATATACGCCGAGCAGGCCACAGGCGAAAGTTAGCCTTAATTCTTAATGCTGACAAGAGGATATAGCGATTAAAATGCGCGGATGTTCCATGTCATTCTCTACCAGCCTGAAATCCCCCCCAACACCGGCAACGTGATCCGGCTGTGCGCCAACACCGGCTCGCAGCTGCATTTGATCCGCCCACTGGGTTTTGATCTCGACGACAAACAGTTGCGCCGCGCCGGTCTGGATTACCACGAGTATGCCAACATGCAGGTGCATGACGACCTGCCAGCATGCCTGCAAACAATGCCGGAAGCGCGCCTGTTTGCCTTTACTACCAAGGGTTCACGGCATTATCACGAGGCGACTTACCAGGCTGGAGATGCGTTGCTGTTCGGGCCGGAGAGCCGCGGCCTGCCGGCCGAGCTGCTGGTATCGCTCACGCCGGAGCAACGCCTGCGCCTGCCTATGCTGCCGCAAAACCGCAGCCTCAATTTATCCAACACGGTGGCGGTTGCAGTTTACGAGGCGTGGCGACAGTGCGGGTTTGTGGGGGCGCAAGGACTGAGGACTGAGGACTGAGGACTGAGTGCTGAGGACTGAGTTCGTAGGTCGGGTTACGCTAACACTTCATGGCTGGGAGCTGGGTGCTGAGTCCACAGCACTCAGTCCTCAGTCCTCGCCCCTCAGTCCTCGTCCCTGGGTACTCGATTGAGCAGCTCTTCCACGGCGCTGGCCGCGTCTACCTGCTCGTACAGCACGCGATACACCGCTTCGCAGATGGGCATGTCCACGCCCAGGCGCTGCACCAGTTTGTGCACGGCGCTGACGGTATACACGCCCTCGGCCACATGGCCCAGTTCGCGCAGGATGTAAGGCAGTGCGCGCTGCTGCGCCAGTAGCAGGCCCACCTTGCGGTTGCGCGACAGGTCGCCGGTGCAGGTCAGGATCAAGTCTCCCACACCCGACAATCCGCCCAGGGTTTCCGCGCGCCCGCCCAGCTTGATGCCGAGGCGGGTCATTTCGGACAGGCCGCGCGTGAGCAGCGCGGCACGGGTGTTGTAGCCAAAGCCCATGCCGTCGGAAATCCCTGCGGCGATGGCCAGTACATTTTTCACCGCCCCGCCCACTTCCACACCCACCACATCGGCGCTGGCATAGATGCGCAGGCGCGAGTTATGCAGGTTCTGCGCGGCCTGGCGCGCAAACTCTGCGTCGCTGGAAGCAAGCGTCAGCGCCGTGGGCAAGCCCTGCGCCACTTCCTGGGCAAAGCTGGGCCCGGACAGGACGGCGCGGGGAAAGGCAGGGGGAAGAACTTCGTTGGCGATCTGATGCGGCAGCAAGGCGGTATCCACCTCGAACCCCTTGCACAGCCAGACCACCGGAACCGGAACCCGCTGCCTGGCTATCCGGCCCAGGGTGTCGCGCAGTGCAGAAATAGGCACCGCCAGCACCAGCATGTCGGCGCCCGCAATGGCCGCATCAAAATCATGCTCGAGCAGCAATTCGGCGGGCAGCGCAGTATCGGGAAGGTAACGCTCATTGCGGCGCGTGGCGCGCATGGAGGCAATTTGTTCGGCGTTGCGCGCCCACAGGGTGACCTGATGGCGCCGGGCGAGGCTGATCGCCAGTGCGGTGCCCCATGCGCCAGCACCCAGCATTGTGATGTTCATGCCTGGTGCCTTTGCAACCGGTACATAAGCTGCGTGACACAACAACTCATTCGTCGCCCCAGATTTCTGTCGCTCTCACGTAGCCCACTGAGCCATCCAGATGGCGCACCTTGGTCCAACCGCCGCCACTGGCAGCCATCCATTCCAGCGCCACATTCTGTGCGGCCTGGAATGCCACGGCGGCGGTCGCATCCGGCGCCTGCCGCACGGTGGCTTGTGCGGCCGTCACCATGACGTAACGCTTGCTGCTCAGCACGCGCTTTTCCACCCACGCCAGGCTGCCGGCATGGTCGCGCACCTTGACCCAGTTGTCGGCGCTGATCACCCGCTCCAGCGGCATGTAACGGCTCACCACATAGAGCTTGCGCGACTTGAGCGAGTCGGCCTCGTACAGCGTGGCGCTGCCGGCTTCTACCGAAACATAGTCCAGCGCACACGCAGCCTGCGCTGCAAGCAGCAACACAAGGGACAAGGCAAGGGCGGCGGGTTTCATCTTAGTGCGTGGTTGCCTGCTTGCCGGCCTGCGCTTTTTGCTGCTCGTACAGCGCCTCGAAATTAACCGGGTTCAGCATGACCGGCGCAAAGCCGGCGCGCACCGACACATCGGTAATCACCTCGCGCAGATAGGGATACAGGATGTTGGGGCAAACCACCGCCAATACCGAATCCATATCTGTCGCCGGGATGTTGCGGACCTGGAAGATGCCAGCCTGCTTGGCCTCGATCAGGAACATGACGCGGTCTTTGGCGGTCTGTTTGGCGGTCAGCGTCACGGTCAGGATGACTTCGTAAACGCCTTCGTCGATGGCCGCAAACTCGGAGTGCAGCTGCAGGTCGATCTGCGGGTTTTCACGCTCAAGGAAGATTCCCGGCGCATGCGGAATTTCCAGCGACAGGTCTTTTACGTATAGCTTCTCGATATTGAATACTGCGGTCTGTGTCTCTGGCTTGGCTGCTTCGCTCATGTTGCTTTCCTCAGGATATTTAAATTAGTTGTTCAGCAATGGAACCAGTTCGCCCTGGCTGTCCAGCTCGGCCATATCGTCAAAACCGCCGACATGGCGCTCGCCGATGTAGATTTGCGGCACGGTGCGGCGGCCTGTCTTGGCCACCATGATGTCGCGCTGCTCGGGGTTCAGGTCAATGCGGATTTTCTCGATTTCGGTCACACCGCGCTTCTTCAGCAGGTTCTCGGCGCGCACGCAATACGGGCACACTTCGGTGCAATACATCACTACTTTGGCCATGATTATTTCTCCAACGGTAAATTTGATTTTTGCCAGGCCACAACGCCGCCACTCAGGTTGAATGCCTGGGCAAATCCCTGCTTGCCCAGCGCGGCGCAGGCGGAAGCCGAACGCTGGCCGCTGCGGCACACCACCACGATGGGTTGCTCGCGATAGCGCTCCAGCTCGCCCACGCGGTCACCCAGCTTGCCCAGCGGGATCAGCTTCGAATTAAGCAGATGGCCGTTGCCGAATTCAGACTCTTCGCGCACATCCAGCACCAGCGCATTTTTATGATTGATCAGCTGCAGCGCGCCTATGCAGTCCACTTCCTTGATGCCGCGAATGCGGTTGCCAAAAATGGACCAGAACAGCATAAAGCCGCTGCTGAATGCCACCAGAATCATCCAGATATTAGTTTGTATGTACTGCAATTTGATGCTCCTTGTTTTTCCGAACCGCAAATTCTAGCAGAGAGGCAAAGTGCGCGGGGTCTTTCCGCGCCAGGTCGCTTAATTCGCGCTGTGCCGCGTCAAAATCAGCGGGATACGACCAGATGGCGCGCTCCAGCTGCAGACTTGCCTCCTCTGCGCGCCCGGACAGGGCCAGCAGCCATGCCTGACGATAAACCACGGGGCCAACAGGGACGAAACGCATAACATTGTCGTTCAGCGCCAGCTTGTCCTCCAGGTACTCACTGCTGGGCTCTATCATGCCGCTCATGAAATATTCGGCGTACGGATGCAGCATCGCTTGCTTGTTGACCTCTGCCAGGCTGCTGTTCATGCGCTGATAGTAGTTACCATCCGCAGCCGACTGCGGGCGCATCGCCATCACCCCTTCCAGGGTGCGGTAAGCAGACAGCAACTGCGCCATGGAAACAACGCCCAGCAACAGCACTGCCGCGACTGCCAGCCGCCCCATGCCACGCAGCTCCAGGCGGAAAGTCGTGTAATCCAGCAGGCCGATGGCAAAAGCCGCAACCCCGAGGAAATAGGCGTACCACAGCGGGTATTCGAGCAGGCTGTGTATGCCCAGAACAGCAAGCACCATATAAGCCCACCAGTGATACAGGCTGCGCTCGTTGCGCACGGCCTGGCGCAACCACAAAGCCAGTGCGGCCAGCAGCACGGCCACACCGGCAATGCCCATTTCTGCGGCAAGCTGCATGATCAGGTTGTGCGCGTTGTTATACAGCCCGGTCACCTGGGTCGCCTGCAACTGCGGCAGCCACAGGAAATGCTGCCAGGCAAACTGCCCGAAGCCGGCGCCCAGCAAGGGGAACTGGGTGAAGATATGCCAGGATTCGCGCCACAGATACAGCCTGATGCCGCCGCTCTGTGCTTCGCCAAACAGGCGCTGCGCCGAGGTGACATTGCCTGACACGCCGGCCAGCCAGGGTATCTGCACTAGCAGATGCATCAGGCCAAAGCCCAGCAACAGCAGCGCGGTGTAATGCAGCAGCGGCTTGATCGTTGTGTCGCGGCGCTGCCACCAGTAAGCCAGCAGGGTCATGGCAATCAAATACAGCCATGCGCTGCGCGAGCCGCTCAACACCAGCACAAACAGCATGGGCGCCGCCAGCACTGCCACCTGCCACGCGCGCAACTGCCAGCGCATGCGCAACAAACCCAGCGAGGCCAGGCCCAGGGCGATGTAATTGGCAAAATGATTGGGTTGCGCCACATTGCCGTAAATCGCCGATGAAGTTTTGACCGTGATTACCGGGTCCAGAAAAGTATGCCAGCGGTAATGCTGCAATACGCCCGCCAGGGTGTTCAGTTCCGCGCCCAGCAACAGGAAAACAGACAGCGTGGTCACGATCAGCGGCAATCCCAGTTCCACGCGCAGGCGCTGCCCCAGCAGCATGAGCAGAGCCACCCACATCAGATACAGCGTGAACAGCAACGCCTGGTCAAAGTAGGCCAGCTTGCCCAGCATGAACTGCAGTAAAACCAGCAGCATCAAGCCAATAGGCAGCACGACAATGCGCGGAATTTCCGGCTGCTGCCAATAGCGCCGCGTCAGCAGCAGGGGCATGGCGCACAGACCAAGAGTCACGGCGCCCCACTCCTGATAGAAGGTGGTGACGGGATAGGCGTGGTGGTAATACAAAAAGGGCATGACCCACATCAGCCCGACCAGAATCAGGCTAATGTGGGCCATGCCCATCCAGCGTGGCGCTGGCTTGTTCAGCAAGCGCTCTTGATGCCGAAGACCGACAGGATGTTGGTCAGCGGGCAGATTTTGGTGAAGCCGCTCTGAAACAGGTTCAGGCCGACAAAGGCGGTGAAGAACAGGAAATAGCTGCTGACAAAGATCGGGCTGGCTTCAACCCCCAATGACAGGGACAACATGATGAAAAAACCTGCAACGATACGAACAATGCGCTCAGCATTCATAAACAACTCCTTCAAATTTTAATAGTCAAACTGCCATTTTAGTCGAATTTCTTGTACAGCGTGGCGTAGTAAAGCACGGGGATCACGATCAGCGTCAGCGCGGTAGACACGGTAATGCCGAAAATCAGCGCAATGGCCAGCCCGTTGAAAATCGGGTCGTCCAGAATAAACAGCGCGCCCAGCATGGCGGCCAGACCGGTCAGGATGATGGGCTTGGCGCGCGCACTGGCGGCGGCGATGACCGCGTGCTGCAAATCTATCCCGTCGCGCAATTGCAGGTTGACGAAGTCCACCAGCAGGATGGAGTTGCGCACGATAATGCCGGCCAGCGCGATCATGCCTATCATGGAAGTGGCGGTAAACTGCGCCCCCAGCAAGGCATGCCCCGGCATGACGCCGATGATGGTGAGCGGGATCGGCGCCATGATGACCAGCGGCACGAAGTAGCTCTTGAACTGCGCCACCACCAGCAGGTAGATCAGCAGCAGGCCCACAGCATAGGCTATGCCCATGTCGCGGAAGGTTTCAAAGGTGACCTGCCACTCGCCATCCCACTTCAGCGCATATGCCGCATAGGGATTGGAAGGCGTCTTGAAATACCAGTTCTGCAGCGCCCCGCCTTCGGGCAGGGCTTTGCCGCTGAGCTTGCCGTCGATGTTGAACATGCCGTACAGGGGGCTGTCCAGCTTGCCCGCCATGTCACCGAAGACGTAGACCACGGGTAACAGATCCTTGTGGTAGATGGGATAGTCGCGCTCCATGTTGACCATCTGCACCACCTCGGACAAGGGCACCAGCACGCCATCGCGGGCGCGTACCTTGAGCTTGAGCACATTGTCTATGCGGCTGCGGCTTTCGGTGGGCAGGCCCATGCGCACTGGCAGGGGATATTTCGCTGTCGCGTCGTGCAACGAGGTCACATCCTGCCCGGCCAGCGCCATATGGATGGCGTCGACGATGTCCTGCGGCGCGATACCCAGCAGCGCCGCCTTGCTCTGCAGCACATGCAGCACCATCTTGGGCGCCGCCTCGGTTACCGTGTCATCGATGCTGACAATGTCAGGCGTCTTGCCGAACTGCTCGCGCACCGTGCCGGCAATCTTGCGCACCGATTCGTAATCCGGCCCGTACAGCTCCGCCACGATGGGCGACAGCACCGGCGGGCCCGGGGGCACTTCCACGATCTTCACTTTCGCCCCCCAGGCGCGGGCGATTTTTTCTATCGGCTCGCGCACGGCGCTGGCGATCTGGTGGCTGGTGCGCTTGCGCTCGTGCTTGCCTTGCAGGTTCACCTGGATATCGCCCTGCTCGCCGGCCGAGCGCAAATAGTATTGGCGCACCAGCCCGTTAAAGTTGATGGGTGAAGCGGTGCCGGCGTAGCCCTGGTAATCCGTCACCTCGGGCACCGTGGCGAGGTAGGCGCCTATCTCGTGCATCACCGCCGAGGTCTGCTCCAGCGCTGTCCCGGTAGGCATGTCCACCACCACCTGAAACTCGGATTTATTGTCGAACGGCAGCATCTTCAGCACCACCAGCTTGACGCCCACCAGCGCCACGGCAAAAAACAGTCCGGCGCCTATACCCAGCCACAGCTTGGTGCGCGCCGCCTTGCCATGTTCGCGATTGAGGAACGGCGACAGGCGATCACGGAAGAAGCGCGCCAGTGCGGTGTCGCGCTCGTCCTTGACGCTGGCGTGGTGCGGCGCGGAGAAACGCAGCGCCAGCCAGGGCGTGATCACGAAAGCGACCGTCAATGAAATCAGCATGCCCATGCTGGCATTGATTGGAATGGGGCTCATGTACGGCCCCATCAGCCCCGACACAAAAGCCATCGGCAACAGCGCGGCAATCACGGCAAAGGTGGCCAGTATGGTGGGGCCGCCCACTTCGTCCACCGCTTCCGGAATGATTTCCGATAGCGGCTGATGGTTGGTGAGCTCGCGCCGGCGATGGATGTTTTCCACCACCACGATCGCGTCGTCGACCAGGATGCCGATGGAGAAAATCAGCGCAAACAGGGATACGCGATTGAGCGTAAAGCCCCACGCCCACGAGGCAAACAGCGTGACGAACAGCGTCAGGATAACCGCGACACCGACGATGAAGGCTTCGCGCCGGCCCAGCGCCAGCCACACCAGGGCAATCACGGCGGTGGTGGCGAAGATCAGCTTCTGGATCAGCTTCATCGCCTTGTCATTGGCGGTCTCGCCATAATTGCGCGTGGTGGTCACGTGCACATCCGCGGGGATCACATTGCCCTTCAGCTCGGACACCCGCTGCAGCAGCTTGTCGGCAACTTCCACCGCGTTCTCGCCCGGCTTCTTGCTGACCGCAACGGTTACTGCGGTAAATTCGCCCCTGGCTGCAATGCCCTTGTTGCCGGCTGCAGCACCAGTGCCCAGCCACACGTAATTGGATGGCTGGTCGGCGCCGTCCCTGATTTCTGCAACGTCGTGCAGATATACCGGCTTGCCGCTGGCCACACCGACAACCAGTTGCCCCACCTCGTTGGCATCGCTGAGGAAGTTGCCGGTCTGCACCAGAACCTCCTGGTTGGCCTGGGTCAGGTTGCCGGCATTCTGCGATACGTTGGCCGCCTGCAACGAGGCACGCACATCCTGCACCGACAGCTGGTAGGCGTTGAGCGCCTCGGGGCTGAGCAGCACGCGCACCACGCGCTGCGTGCCGCCCAGCGTCATCACTTCGCGCGTGCCCTGCACCCGTTTCAACTCTGCCTCAATGGCATGCGCCACCTGCGTCAGCGCGACACCTCCACCCACAGTCTGCTCGCGCCACAGCGTAAAGCCCACCACCGGCACGTCATCGATGCCCTTGGCCTTGATCAGCGGCTGCGACACGCCCAGCGTAGGTGGCAGCCAGTCGGCATGGGAGTTGATCACGTCATAGAGCTTGACCATGGAAGGCACATGCAGCTCGCCCACCTTGAATTGCACGGTCAGTATCGCCATACCCGGCTGCGCCACCGAGTACACGTGTTCTACACCCGAGATTTGCGACAGCACCTGCTCGGCCGGAATCGCCACCGTGCGCGCCACATCCTGGCTGGAAGCGCCGGGATAGGCGATCAGCACATTCGCCATGGTGACGTTGATCTGCGGCTCTTCTTCGCGCGGCGTAACCAGCACCGAAAACAGACCCAGCAACACGGCAATCAACGCCAGCAACGGCGTCATTTGTGAATGCAAAAAATATTTGGCAATACGTCCGGATATGCCCATGATGATTTTTTTCGTAAGGAGTCGTTAAAGTGATGAACCTGAACCGGGGAGCGGCAGTGCCGTCCGCAATAAACCAAAAACTTGTTATCCGCAGATTACGCAGATTTGGCAGATTCCAAATCTGTGTGAATCCGAGTAATCTGCGGACAACTGTTTTACTTGGGCTGCGCCAGTGACATACCGGCCTTGATGGGCTCCAGCGCCACGCGCTCGCCGGGATTCAGCCCGACCAGGACCTCAATCTCGTTTTCACCCGCTGCCTCGCCCAGCCGCACCTGGCGCAATCTGGCCGTACCTTTTTCATCCACCACATACACGGCCACCACCTCGCTGCGGCGCACCACGGCGCTGGCCGGCACCAGCAATTTGCTGGCCTTGCCGACAACAAAATGGGCGCGCACAAACATGCCAGGATATACGCCACGCTCGTTGGGTGGCAGGGTTACGCGCACCTGGGTGCTGTGCGTGCGCGAATCCGCCGCGGGTTGCACGGTGACGCTGGCAGCATTCAGCCAGCGGCTGAGCGAGGGCACTTCAACCTTGACGCTGGGGCGCATGCCGATTTCATTCAGCTTGTACTGCGGCACATTGACCACCACGCGCATTTGCGTGGGGTCGAAACCCACCATCAGCGGCTTGCCCACCGTCACCATCTCGCCCATTTCCACCATGCGCGCCGCCACCACGCCGCCGAAGGGCGCGATGACAGCGGCATAACCGCGCGCCAGCGCGGACTGGCTTTCGCCGGCCTCGCTGGCTGCGGCCTGTGCCAGCGCCATTTCATAATCCGCTTGTGCCTTGTCCAGACCGGACTGGCTGATGAATTTCTGCGCAAATAATTGCTTGGCACGCTCAAAATTGGCTTTGGCATTGTTCAGCGCGGCCCGCGTCTGCATGACCTGGGCCTGGCTGCCGGCCAAGGCCTGCTCGGCCTCACGCTCGTCTATGCGCAGGATGATCTGGCCTTTTTTGACAGTGTCGCCAACATCAAAATTGACTTCTTTCACGCGCCCCGAAATCTGCGCGGAAACAGTGGATTGCCTTGTTGCCTCAACCACACCTTCCACACTGTAGGTCTGCGCGACCTCACGGTATTGCACCGTGGCCACGGCAAGCGGCTCGGCTGCCAGCGCTTGGGAAACTGCGCAACCACCAGCAATATACAACGCCAATAGATATTTGCCCCGAAGCACCATAGCCGAATCCCCCTGTTAATTAAGCATATTATAATATGCTAATACACTTCAAGATGCAACCATCAACGCTCGCTGGTGCAGAACACGTCACGCATGATTTCCACCAGCTTAAGGGTGCGCGGATCGCTGACGCGGTAAAAAACCCGGTTGGCATCCTTGCGCGTGCACAGCACACCCTTGTCGCGCAATATTGCCAGATGTTGCGAAATATTGCTCTGCGATGTACCCACGTTATCGACGATGTCCTGCACGCTTACCTCTTCGCCGCCCAGCACACACAATATCTTGAGGCGCAGGGGGTGCGCGATGGCCTTGATGGCCAGCGACGCCTGCAAAATATCTTCATCCCTATCAATCAGTTTTTGAGCCTTATCCACCAGTTATTTCTCCATACCAACATCGTGCGATGCGCTGAAAATCAGCTAAAATGTCACCTAAATTAGTAACCCTGCATATTTTGATACTTTGACACTCAAAAAGCCAGTAGAAAGCAAATCTCGCATGAAAGTAACCCCCACCCTGCTCCTTATCCTCGACGGTTTTGGCTATCGCGAGGATACCGACCACAATGCCATCGCCCTGGCGCACAAGCCGAATTTCGACCGTTTGTGGCGTGATTACCCGCACACCCTGATCAATGCCTCGGAGATGTCCGTGGGCTTGCCGCGCGACCAAATGGGCAACTCCGAGGTGGGCCACCTGAATATTGGCGCCGGTCGCATCGTGTATCAGGAACTCACCCGCGTGGACCTGGCCATTCAGGACGGCAGTTTTTACACCAATCCGGCATTCACCCGGGCCATTGCACAGGCCAAGCAAAACAACAGCGCGCTGCACATCCTCGGCCTGTTGTCACCGGGCGGGGTGCACAGCCACGAAGAACATTTGCACGCCATGCTGGACATGGCCGCGCGCAACGGCTTGAAGAAGATTTATGTCCACGCCTTCCTTGATGGCCGCGACACCCCGCCGCGCAGCGCGGAACAATCCCTGCAACGCCTGCAGGAGAAATGTGCCGCACTCGGCGCGGGCCGCATCGCCACCATCGTGGGGCGCTTCTTCGCCATGGACAGGGACAACCGCTGGGATCGCGTGCAGCAGGCCTATGACCTGATCACCCAGGGCAAGGGGGGCTTTCGCGCACCAAGCGCCATCGAGGGGCTGCAACAGGCTTATGCGCGCGACGAAAACGACGAGTTCGTCAAAGCCACCGTCATCGGCGATAGCGTAGCCATGCAGGATGGTGACGTTGCGATTTTCATGAATTTCCGCGCCGACCGCGCGCGTGAACTGACCCGCACCCTGACCGAGAGCAGCTTCGAAGGCTTTGTGCGCGAGCGCTTCCCCAAGCTGGCCAGCTTTGTCACGCTGAGCAGCTATGGCGAAGACTTTCACCTGCCCAACGCTTTCGCACCCAGCTCGATCAGCAACTGTTTTGGCGAATACATTTCCAACCTGGGCCTGAAGCAGTTGCGCATAGCCGAAACTGAAAAATACGCGCACGTCACCTACTTCTTTAACGGTGGCAAGGAGCATCCCTACCCGGGTGAGGAGCGGGTCATGGTGCCTTCACCCAAGGTGGAAACCTATGACCTGAAGCCGGAAATGAGCGCGTTTGAGGTGACCGACAAGCTGGAAGCGGCAATCCGCAGCGGCCAATACCAAGCCATTATCTGCAACTATGCCAATGGCGACATGGTCGGCCACAGCGGCAATCTGGATGCGGCTATCAAGGCCATTGAGGCGCTGGATGTGTGCATAGGCCGCGTCGTCACCGCCATGCAGCAATGCGGCGGCGAAATCATCATTACCGCAGATCACGGCAACGCGGAGCAGATGCTGGACCGCAGTACGCACCAGGCGCACACCGCGCACACGCTGAATCTGGTGCCCTTCCTGTATATCGGCCGCAAGGCCGGCATCGCCGCCAGCGGTGCATTGCAGGATATCGCACCGACCCTGCTGACCATGATGGGCTTGCCGCAACCCGCGGAAATGACCGGCAAGCCGCTTATCACGTTACTGTGACACGACTCAAACGCATCACGCTGCTCTGCTGCACCCTGCTGCTCATCAGCGACCATGCGTTTGCCTCCAAACAGGATGATCTGGACAAGCTGCGAAAGCGCATATCCGCGCTGCAACAGGAACTGGAGAAAACCACAGAATCCCGCTCCGAGGCAGCCGACGCGCTGCGCGAATCCGAGCGCGCCATCAGCAACAACAATCGCGCCCTTTCCGGCCTGGCCTTGCAGCAACGCGAGGCCAGCCAGACACTGGGGCGTTTGCAACAGCAATCCAGGCAACTCGGGCGCGACATGCAGGGCCAACAAGCCCTGCTGAGCCGGCTGCTGTACCAGCAATACCTGGGCGGCAAACAGGAATATCTCAAGTTGATGCTCAATAACGACGACCCAAACCGGGTGGCGCGCGAGTTGCAATACTACGAATACATCGCTCGCTATCGCAGCGCGTGGATCAAGACCCTGCGCGGCAATTTCGTCAAGCTCAATGCAGTGACCCTGGAGGCTCGCCGGAAGAGCGAGGAAATTGCCGCATTGCAAGCCGAGCAGATTGCGCAGAGACAATCCCTGGAAAAGGAGAAACGCGCGCACCAGCAGGTGCTGCATAAAATCGCCCTCCAACTCAAGCAGCAACGCCGCGAGATAGGCCGCTTGCAACGCGACGAAACACGCCTGGCACAATTGGTGGAAAAACTTTCGCGCATGCTGGCGCAACCCGAAAGCCCATCTGCCTCCAAACGACCGTTCAATCTGCTCAAGGGCAAACTGCAACTCCCGGTCAAAGGCAAAATCACCAACAAATTCGGCAGCCGCCGTCCGGACAGCACCGTGGTATGGAAGGGCTTGTTTATAAAGGCCCCGGCCAGCCTGCCGGTGAAAGCAGTGGGCGCCGGACGGGTGGTATTTGCAGACTGGTTGCGCGGCTTCGGGAACTTATTGATCATAGACCATGGCCAAGGCTACATGAGCTTGTACGGGAATAACGAAACCCTGTACAAGCAGGTGGGCGATGAATTGGGCGCGGGAGACACCGTTGCCGCTGTCGGCAACAGCGGCGGCAACGAGGATTCCGGTTTATACTTTGAACTTCGTTACGAGGGCAATCCCCTGGATCCATCCAAATGGGTGGTAGCAAAATAACTTTTGAGGTCATACATGCGCAGTCGTATTGAAAAAATTGGTTTGGTTGGCTTGGGCCTGGTGGCGGGAATATTGATCAGCCTGCACTTTTCCGCCGTTGCCGAAAAGGACAGCTACACCACGCTGCCGGTGGATGAGTTGCGCACGCTGTCCGAGGTGTTTGGGCGCATCAAGAGTGACTACGTTGAGCCTGTCAGCGACAAGAAATTGATTACCGAGGCCATCAACGGCATGTTGAGCGGCCTCGACCCGCACTCCGCCTATCTCGATGCCGAAGGTTTCAAGGACTTGCAGGTGGGCACACAAGGCGAGTTTGGCGGGCTTGGCATAGAAGTGAGCATGGAAGACGGTCTGGTCAAGGTTGTGTCGCCGATCGAGGATACCCCGGCCTTTCATGCCGGTATCAAGAGTGGCGACCTGATCATCAAGCTGGATGACACCCTGGTAAAAGGCCTGTCACTCAACGAGGCAGTAAAGCGCATGCGCGGCAAGCCGGGCAGCAAGATCCTGCTCACCGTGATACGCAAGAGCGAAACCAAGCCCTTGTTGATCACCATCGTGCGCGATGTCATCAAGGTGCAGAGCGTCAAATCCAAACTGGTGGAACCGGGCTATGCGTTTGTGCGCATTACCCAGTTCCAGGAACACACCGGCGAGAACCTGGCGACAGCCCTGGAAAACCTGAACAAACAAAGCACTGGCGGCCTGAAGGGGCTGGTGCTCGACCTGCGCAATGACCCGGGCGGCCTGCTGACCGGCGCGGTGGCTGTATCTGCGGCCTTCCTGCCCAAGGATGCGCTGGTGGTGTATACCGAAGGCCGCACCGAAGACGCCAAGATGCGCTTGACCGCCAATGCGGAAAACTATCTGCGCGGCATCGGCAAAACCGACTATCTGAAAAACCTGCCAGAGTCATATAAAACCCTGCCCATGGTGGTGCTGGTCAATGGCGGTTCCGCCTCTGCCTCGGAAATCGTGGCGGGTGCATTGCAGGACCACAAGCGCGCCGTGATCATGGGCACACAGTCGTTTGGCAAGGGCTCGGTGCAAACCATCCTGCCGCTGGGCAACAACACCGCGATCAAGCTCACCACTGCACGCTACTACACCCCCGGTGGCCGCTCGATTCAGGCAAAAGGCATAGTGCCTGACGTGGTTGTGGAAGACCCGGCCACGGCCACACAAGACCCGGCTTTCCGTTTGCGCGAGGCTGATCTGGAGCATCATTTAAGCAATGACAAACAAGCTGAAAGTCCTGCCGACAAACCCGCCCGCCCTGTCACGACAGCCAAGCCTGTTGCCAAGGCAAAAGAGGCCGATGGCAGCAAGGTGGAAATTCCCGAATTTGGTTCCAAGAATGATTTTCAGCTGAATCAGGCATTGAACCAGCTCAAGGGATTGCCTGTACTTCCGGGGAAATAAGCTGTTGGCATGCCCGCCATGAATGACCAACAACTGCTGCGTTACAGTCGCCACATCCTGTTGCCCGAGTTTGGTGTCGAGGGGCAGGAAAAATTGCTCAACGCGCACGCGCTCATCATCGGCGCGGGCGGGCTGGGTTCGCCAGCGGCCCTGTTCCTGGCGTCAAGCGGGGTGGGCACATTGACGCTGTGCGACAACGACACCGTAGACCTCACCAATCTGCAACGCCAGATTTTGCACCGCACGGCCAGCATAGGCCGGAACAAGGTGGATTCAGCGCGCAACACACTGGCTGAAATCAACCCTGATGTGCACATCAACAACCTGCACGAACGTATCGAGTCAGCACGCCTGCACGCCCTGGTCGAACAGGCTGATGTAGTGCTTGATTGCAGCGATAACTTTGCCACCCGCTATGCGCTGAATCGCGCCTGCGTGCAACTGCGCAAGCCTCTCGTTTCCGGCGCGGCCACCCGTTTTGCCGGGCAACTTACCGTGTTCGACTTTCGCCAAGAACACAGCCCCTGTTATCACTGCCTGTACCCGGAAGAAAGCGAGAGCGAGGAAACCCGCTGCGCCGTGATGGGGGTGTTTGCCCCGCTGGTGGGCGTGATAGGCAGCCTGCAAGCTGGGGAAGCGCTAAAGCTGTTGCTGGAAGCAGGAACTACCCTGTGCGGCAGATTGCTGATTATGGATGCGCTGCATATGGATGTGCGAACCATCAAGCTGAAACGGGATGCACAATGCCCAATCTGCAATGCAAGTCAACCACTTGCGGGGCTTGGCCGTTGATAGCGCATGACGAACGGCTTGCTTCTGGCTATAATTGGCGGTTCGTAATATTCCAGTTAGCATCATTCCTTAAATCAACCTGAACGGAGAGAAATATGAAATCTTTTATAGCTAGTATGATCGCTGCATCTAGTCTGCTTATCGCTGGTTCCGCTTTCGCTGTAGATATGCCGGCTGAAGGCAAGGCCAAGTGCGGCTCCTGCCACGCTATTGACAAGAAAATTGTTGGCCCATCCTGGATGGACGTAGCCAAGAAATACAAGGGCGACAAACAGGCTGCCGACAAGATTGCTGCCAACATCACCAAGGGTGGTTCGTTTGGCTGGAAAATGGGCGTGATGACTCCAAAAGGTTTGGGCGCTTCTGATGCTGAAATCAAGAAACTGTCCGCCTTTATCGTTGGCCTGGCCAAGTAAGGTCACTGATTGGAACAGTTCGAGCTGCACTAACATGCAGTTCTTGGCTGTTCTGCAAGACACAAAAAACGGGAGCAAGCTCCCGTTTTTTTATCGCCATTTTTTATGCTCACTGAGCACTAAGGCTTTGCAGCAGGTGCCGCGCCCGTCGTCAGTACCTGCTGCAGATACTGTACCAGCCTCTCTTGATAAACCTTGTGCCTGAACGCCTCTATATGGGCGCCGCCAGCCACCAACCAAAAGTCCTTGGGCTGGGCAGCTGCGGCAAACAACTCATGACCGTGATGCAAAGGCACTACCGGATCCTTGTCGCCATGAATGATCAGCAACGGTATCGGGCTTACCTTTGCCACTTCCGGCAACGGGCTATATGTGTCGTCTATGGTGAGTGACAATGGCCACTGTATTGGCCAGGTCAGCCAATGCGCATCCAGCTTCTCGCGCACGATATCGACATATGAGGTGAAAGAGCTTTCCACTATCAACGCCTTGATGTGCTGCCGGTATGGACTATGCGCAACATAATAAATCGACAGTGCACCGCCCAGGCTCTGCCCGAATACCACGATGCGCTGATGATCGATATCTGTCCGCTGCAGCAGAATCTCCATTGCGCTGTTGATGTCCCGCTGTGCACCGGCGACTGAGGGGGCTCCCTGCGAACGGCCATAGCCGCTGTAATCCAGCAGCAATACGTTGTAGTGCTGTGCCGGCAGCCAGTAAACACTGGCAATATGCGTGCTGATATTTTCCGCGTTGCCATGCAGGAACAGGACTGTCCCCGCCGCCTTGCCCTGCGCCGGCAACCACCAGGCATGCAGCTTCTGCCCCTCGCTGCCGGGGAGATAAACATCCTGGTAAGCGAGACCTATTTGCTCAGGAGTCAAATACTCCTTGCTCTGCGGCTGAAAAAAAAGATGGGTACATCCTGACAACAACCAGGCGCACGTCAATAGAACCAGCGTCCGCATCTCAGAAGAATTGCTGCCAGGCAATACGAACATCGGTCCACAGCATTTCAAACTCCTGCTTGCGTGCCAGATCCAGGCGCAGCGCCGACTGCGCTCCAATTGAGTAGCGTTGCACCAGTGTCAGCTCAGACGCCGTGTGCAACTCCCCCAGGCCAAAGCGCTGCACACGCGCATAAGCATTCACACGCCAGCGGCTGCTTAAATCCCCCATCACGCCCAATGCCGGCCCAATTCCCCAGGCATAATGACGCGAATATTCCGAGCTCGCCTCCAGTGTGCTGTCGACAAAGGCATAGACAGCCGCGGCGCCACTTTCTTTTGAAGTGACTTCCCATGTCTTGCCTGCGCCAGCATTCACGCGCGCCACAAGCGGCTCGTGGCCCTCCGCGAAACGCTTGCGCGTCCATCCGGCATTGATTTTCCAGGACATGGCCTGAAAATAATCGTTGCTGGGAGACAGGGAGTAAATATCGATAGGTACAAACTCCTCCACCCGCACGCCAGTGTCGTTCTCATAGCGGCGCAGCGCAAGATTAAAGAACTGGATTTGCGCACCGCGCGTGTATCCTCCCTCGGGATCATTTTGATCATGATATGAGGGGCGCATGCTGATTTCCTGGTAATGCTGTCCATCCATGACACCCCATCCCAGCCCGATCCGGCTGGTGTTATGTCCCTGATCTGGCCGCGTGGCAGGAACATCAATTTTAGGTGTTGTATCAGCCACCTGGATATGACTTCTCGCCAACAGCAAATCCCGGGCACGCTTACCCATCTCGGGTGTATCGCCCTTGCGTGCGCGCAGATAGGCCAGATAGTCATAGCCGAGCTCCAGTGTCTGTGCCTGTTGCAGCCCGGTGAGCTGGGCAATATCGGCATCCCTTGCTTGCTTCTTGCCCTCGGTCAACTCTTTCGCCAACTGTCGCTGCTGTTCGCTCAGCGTTGCCATGCGCTGCTGAATGACTGTGGCATTGGAGGGGCGAAAAACTGCCTGGCGCAATAATCCGGGCTGCTTAACCACGGCGCGCACCGTATCTGATGGAATTGCCCACCAGCGGAATTGATCAGTCAGCTCCAGGCCGGGGCGCGCCACTTCAAGCAGTGCCAGCAAGTGATATGCGCAATTCTCATCAAAAAAATAGTAATCGAAGCGTATCGGGCCAAGCTCCCACACGTGCATCAACAAACGATCAATTTCTTCCGCTGTCAGATTCAGCCGGTATTCCCATACGTCGCGATTTTCAATGTCATTGTACTCACGCACTTTTAGATAGTAAGGCTGGATCGAATAGACTCCGGGATAGCCGCCCATCAAGCCTTTTATGGCAAATGTCAGCCCATTGGTTTCATCTGTTGATGCCGCATACCCGATTGCATATGCCAGCAATCGGGTATTTTCATCCTGATCCTTGGCATCAATACGTATCAGCGTGTGTCCGTACATGGAAGCCGGATTATTCAGATAAGCAGCAGGAAAAACCAGCGTTGCCTCATTAGGATTAAGCGCGGCTCGCCAGGTGTCGAAGCGCAGGCAGCGCTGCCTGGGAAGACGCGCATTATCAAATTTCAGCTGCGCATCGAGCCAGTGGTAGCGTGCAATAAAACTGCATTGTGGATTTTGCTGCGCGTTGCTTTCCTGACGATCGGAAAAAAAAGCCGCGAGAGTCGCTTCCAGCTCCGCTTCAGGGTTGGTCTTGCCATCAGGTGCATTAAAAAACTCGGCACCATCTGCCAAGCTGCGCCCATTGGGCCACAACGGATAGGGTTTGAAATGCAGCAGATTCAGCCATTCCTGGCGCTGAGCAAGGTTGAGCTCTCGTGAGCGGCTCTGCAATTGCTGCAAGTATTCGTTATCCTGCGCAGATGCCAGCGAGGAGAAAAATATAAAGAACAGGAATAGGCTATTGCGTAACAAGATAATAAGAAATCTCCGCACCAATAAAAAAACCCAGTGGTACACCACTGGGTATCTGCACTTACTGCGCCAATTTAGATAGCGGCAGAGTATTGTGCCAGGCTGCTGTCAGCGGCCAGAACCTGTTTCAGTCCAGCTGCAATTTGCTCGGTAGAGGCAGACTCAGAGCCGAAAATTTGTGCAAAATTTTCCTTGGTAGCACGGTAGAAGGCGGCTTTATCTGCATCCTTCACGCCGATCAGCTGAGCCAGTGACTGCAGTGACTCACCGCTGCCCTTGGACATGTCCTGCGCCAGCTTCTCCTTGTTTCCATCGATAAACATGGCTGTTTTCCATGTCGAGCTCACAGCACCATCTTGTGAGCAACCCGATGTGCCTGAAGAAATGGCAAATGTCTGGTTACCGGAAGTACCGTTAGTAGTTGCCCCCAACACTTGAGGAGCAATGCCTCTCTGGCCCTGAAACACCTTGGAGCCCCAGCCGCAAGAGCCGATGTTATTTTCACCTGCAGCCATGGCGGCCATGGGAGCAGCAGCAATCAGAACAGCCAACGCGAGTTTCATTTTCATCATTTCGTATCTCCTAAACTTATGGTTAAGTTGTAGCAATATACCTTCATGTCCTGTTGGAAAGCATACCAACGGTTTTATTGTATAGGCAGAATGCAATTTACAGTAGTAGAAATTGAAATCTGTGTGATTTCCGCATCAATCGTAAAAAATAAAAACCCCTCACCGGGAATACCGGGAGGGGTTTTTACTTTGTAAGGAGTCTGACGATGACCTACTTTGGCTCTGGCCGCCCCTTCGGGACTTAACATTCGCTCACGAATGTTAGCCTACGCCGCCACATGCGCCGTTGGCGCAAGTGGTCACTGCGT
>JAHFQY010000060.1 GCA_023259065.1 Nitrosomonadales bacterium | reverse complement strand
TACGCGCATATTTGGTTCGATCGCTCCTTGCATACTCGCAGATGGCAAAGGTATTCAGCCTATTTATTGGCGAGCTTGCCATTGGACTGAACCTGGATGCATGGAATAAGAAGATCGACGAGCTAATACATGCATTCGCATCGGAAGTTCGCAATATCGACAGATATTTCAGGGACGCGAATATTAAATGACTTGGGGTTGATTGAGAGCTGATGCCGCATCAATGCGGCATCAGATCGGAATGTATGATTGCAAGACCTCGGTGTTCAAAAAGCAAAAGGTAACCCTTGGCTTCACTTGATAGTGGCATTTGCCTTGCTCGCCTTATAAGTTAGGTTCTTCATTAATTGCACTGTGAGATTTTTCTTAATGCCGCAGAATTCTGTTTTTCAACTTCGCCGACAACATTATGAAAGATACTGCCCTGTACGAACACCTTCTTGGACTGAAATCGCCTTGGTCGGTGAAGTCTGTTGACCTTTCTCTGGCTGAACAACGAGTGGTAGTTGAAGTCGTTCTCAAGCGAGGCCAAGTGTGGGCTGACCCCACGGATGCTACCAAGCGAGCCCACATCAACGGTTGGAGCGAGCGCCAGTGGAGACACTTGGACACCTGCCAGTTTGAGACGCTCATTAAAGCGCGCGTCCCCCAACTCAAGTATAGCGACGGCACCGTTCAAGAATTGGCCGTGCCATGGGCTGAACGCTACAGCCGGGTCACTCTCCTGATGGAAGCCTTTGTGATCAAACTGCTGCAAGCCTGCCCCACGACACAAGGCGTTTGTGATCTCACGCGACTTGCCTGGAGCACCGTCAACGGCATCATGGTCAGCGCCGTGGAGCGGGGCATGTTGCGTCGCAGTGAAGACGATGTGCCTTATCTGGGGCTGGATGAAAAAAGTTCTGAGCGTGGGCACAGCTACGTCAGCATCCTGACTGACATCGAACGTTCGCGGGTTCTTGATCTGGTGCCTGAACGGAAACTGGAAGCAGCCAAAAGCCTGCTGGGAATACTCAGCCCGACTCAACGTGCATCTGTCAAAGCGGTGGCGATGGATATGTGGCCTGCCTTTATGAGTGCGGTGCAAACGTGCGTGCCCCAAGCCGACATCGTGCATGACCGGTTTCACGTTTCCAAGTACCTCGGTGAAGCAGTCGATGCGGTGCGCAGGCAAGAGCACCGCAGCTTGGGCAAAGCGGGCACGTCTCAGTTGACGGGCAGCAAATGGGCGTGGCTCAAGCGTTATCCTGATGGGCGCAGCGCCGAGGCGGTATCGTTTCGGGCCTTGAACCAACTTAACCTCAAGACCAGTCGAGCCTGGCGCATCAAAGAGACGTTCACCCAGTTCTGGCTCTATCGCTACACGGGCGCAGCCAAACGATTCTTTGACGCATGGTCCAACAACGCCATGAGAAGTCGTCTGGAGCCGATCAAAAAAGTGGTCAAGATGCTCAGGCGTCATGAAACGGGTTTGCTCAACTACAGCCAGCACAGAATCAGCAATGCCTGCGCCGAAGGATTCAATAGCGCGATCCAGCTCATCAAGGCCAACGCCAGAGGGTTTCGCAACTTCATTAACTATCGGGCAAGAATTCTGTTCCATTGTGGCAAATTGGATATGAGTTTAGGCTAGTGAAAAACTACAGTGAATGTATCGGTGAACGTGCTGCATTATCAGGATACGGCAGGGCGTGATCGCATGGGACTCCAATTAAAAAATCGGCAGGACTTGAAAGCGCGGGCGCTGCTGCTGGGCGACCGGCTGGACCTGAAACTGTTCAAGATCGCCGATTGCCTGGCCACCACGCCGCTGACGCTGGAGGTGGACAGCGAGGGCGGCATTGCCGTGCTGTTCCGTTACGGCGTGGTGGTGCTGTTCGGGGTGAAGAACCCGGATGAGGCCGGATTCATCGAATCGCTCAAGCCGCTGCTGACCAATCCCTATCAGGCGCCGGAAATCGAGGAGCTGGAAATCCACTGCGGCAAGAACAGCATCGGCGTGCAGAGCGGTGCGGTTTCGCTGGATGAGATGTCGCTGGAGAAATTGCAGCTCATCGCCGATGCGCTGAGCAAGAATCTGGTGCTCACGCTGTATGAGAAGAAAGTCGCGGGCGAATTCGACAAGATCGAGCCGCTGGCGCAGGAACTGGCCACGCATGGCAAGGTGAGCGCCGGTTCCAGACAGCTGCTGTCCAAGATCGGCTCCATGCTGCTGATCGAGCACCGCATGGTGGGGCGCGCCGAGATCGGTGACAAGCCGGAAACACTGTGGGACTTCCCGCATCTCGAAGGCCTGTATGCCAGCCTGGAAGACGAGTTCGAGCTGATGGAACGCCAATCGGCGCTGGACCGCAAACTCGGCCTGATCTCGGACACCGCGCAGACGCTGGCCGATGTGTGGGACAACAAGCAGCTGCACAAACTGGAATGGTATGTGATCGGCCTGATCGTGTTTGAGATCGTCATCAGCCTGGTCGAACTGAGCGACAAGTTTTTGCGCTGACGGGCGAGAATGTATGGCAACAAATTACTGCGCGGCATCAATGAGCGCCTGATGATTTGAATTACTCTTGATTACGGCCCCATCGCCCCCAATTAACTGTAACTGTTGGTATCCGGAGATTGCCATGCAAAATATTCGCCCCCCTGCCGTTGCCGGTATGTTCTACCCCGCCGAGCCGGACATATTGGCGCGTGATGTGCACGCCATGCTGGCTGCGGCAAAGCCGTGTGAGCTTGTTCCCAAGGCACTGATTGCGCCGCATGCGGGCTATGTTTATTCCGGGCCGATTGCCGCCAGTGCCTATATCGCACTGAAAAATGTCGCTGCACGCATCCGGCGTGTGGTGCTGCTCGGCCCCACCCACCGTGTCGCGGTGCGCGGCCTGGCGCTGCCGGGTGTGGATGCTTTTGCCACGCCGCTCGGCATCGTTCAGGTGGATGCGGAAGCCGCGCAGGCCATCACCCATCTGCCGCAAGTCACCGTCAACCCGCATGCACATGCCATGGAACACTCGCTGGAGGTGCAACTGCCTTTCCTGCAGGCATTGCTGCCCGGCTTCAAACTGCTGCCGCTGGCGGTGGGCATGGCCACGCCGCAAGAAGTGGCCGAAGTGCTGGAGTTGCTGTGGGGCGGCGAGGAGACCCTGATCGTGGTCAGCTCCGACCTTTCCCACTACCTGCCCTATGATGTCGCAAAACAGGTGGATAGCGCTACCGTGCAGAGCATACTCGACCCGCAGCACCCCGTCTCGCACGAGCAGGCCTGCGGCGGCACACCGATCAATGGCCTGCTTCTGGCTGCGCGCCATCACCACCTTG